>CAZLLE010000105.1:0-5459 GCA_964560425.1 uncultured Campylobacterales bacterium | reverse complement strand
ACTTTCTCACCAAATTTCTCTTCAAACTCTCTATAATCAGCACTATCTTGCATATCTAAGTGGTGTCGCTCTTTGGTGTGGCATTTGATACATAGGATTTTTAGATTATCGGCATAATCTACTCTATTCCATCGTCTATGGTGTGCGTGGATAAATTTTTTGTCGTACTCATTTTGTGGGGTAAAGTCACAATATTCGCATGTGTACTCTTTTTTTAGTTTGATTTTTTTGGAGATTTTATCCCATAGGATAGTATTTGTGTTGAAATTTAGTTGTTCTCCTCTCTCTAGATTTGTTGTATTGAAATTGAAGATTGTATCTCTATTTTGGTAATGTTTTTTTAATCTAAAATTGGCAACACTATATGTTGTTCTGTGTAGTGAGTTGAAGTGTGCTAAACACTCTTTGCAAATTGGTAACTCTTGGTTTTTATTATGAAATACCTCTTTGTTGTTTTGTCTAAAGGAGACATGAAAAAGACCATTATCTCTATTATTTATTGTAAATATTTGAGATGGATTGTCTCTGAGCTTTTTGACTACTCTACTACATTGGTAGATATGGTAGGGTTTTAATATTTTTGGTGATATATTTTGAGAATCAAAAGAGTCATCTACTTCAATCTCTGATTCATATAGATTAACTTTGATAAATGTTCCATCTGGCAAATGATCAAAAAATATACCATCCATGTTTACAACCAAATCATCAAATGATTCAACTCTTTTACCATAGCTTTTGAGGAGTTTTAATATAGCTTTTAACTCCTCTTTTGTTACAACACGAACAGCTTTCCAAAATGCACTAAATCTGCCAAATGAGAGTTTCATCTTAGTTTGATGCCTCTAAAATTTGATAAATTTTATCTTCAGTTTTCATTTTCACTGTAAACTCAACTCTTTTTGATTTCTCATCATCCTCTTGTCCATTATCTTTATATATCATCTTAGCAGAAGACATTCCATTAGCACGAAACTTCTTCTCTAGCCAACTTCGTTTATCTAATATATTTGAACTATTAAGCTCATAACAGTATGTTAGTACCTCATTTGCTCTTTGTTGTGAGAGTTTCATATTTTTGAGATAGATCATTGCAGGAGATTCAACACTCTCCCATTTATTGGAAGTATGCCCTTCTACTCTAATCTCTTCAATTGTATTCTTATATTTTTTAGAACTCAAAAGATCTATATATTTTGGAAAAAACTGATCAAGTATACTCTGAAACTCTGAAGATAGATTACTTTTACCCGTAGCAAAAAGAACTTCTGGAGCATTAAATCTTACAATATTATCTTTTGTAATCTCAGCATTCCATCTTTTTAGATCTTTTTCAAAAATTTTATTAAGATCTCTATTTAGCTCTTTTTTATCTTTATTATAGGCTACAGCAATCTCTTTCATCTTATCTTTATCACTCTCTACCTGAAGCATATAGCTCATAGAGATAAACATGAATATCAACATTAAGCCAGACATCATGTCCGAAATACTCAACCATTCACTATTATGCTCTTTCATTATAAGTTACCTTTGTACTCATCCAATATTTTTTGATAATCTCTTTGAAACTCCGAAGTAATAGAGGACAAACCAGAATCCAACTCATCTAATGAAATTTGTAATGCTCTAGGGATCTCCTCTCCTAATTGCTTAAATAGAGAAGCCATAAGCTCAAACTCTTTACGACTTTTTTCCAAACTTACACTATTTGCACTCATAGCAGAAACCATACTCTTAGCACCAAGACTCATATCACTATATGTTTTGAGGGAGCTATTAAGATTATCTATCTGTTTACCATTGATATCTAATATCCTATGTAATTTACTATAAGTATCCAAAACCTCACCATTTCTAGAAGCTATTAAACTAAAACTATCATTAGATTTTTCAATAGCTTTCATGGAGCTTTTTAGTGTAGATTCCATGGTTTTTAAATGCCCCTTATACTGATCTTGCCAAACGACTAGATTTCCTACAGCATCATTAAGTTTGACAAAATTTTCACCAAATTGACTATTTAACTCTTTGTTAAAATCTGTTATCACATTTTTAAGAGCATTAATAATCTCTTGTGTTGCACCTTTGGATAGATGCTCAATTGCAACCTCTAGTGAACTATTCATCTTATCAAAATTACTATTCAAAGATTTTATCAATATTTGATTATCATTTTTAAAGTTATTTTGAAAGAGATTTATACCTTCACTAATTTTTTTACTCTCTGCTATATGTTGAAGATGTACATCTCTCGATTTTTCAAACTCTTGAATAAGTTGTGAATTAAACTTACTATTATCAAGATTATCTAGCTTGTTTGAAATATCCACAAGAATACTCTTATCATCTCCAGCTTGTTTAGTTGTCATTTTTTCTATTATACTCAAAAGTATAGAGACACCCATACCCACAATAGAGGTAAAAAATGCCGTTTTAAGACCAACTAGAATATGTTCAATACTACTTTTCATACTTGATGGATTAAACTCTTGAAGACCGATAAAGATACCAACAAAAGTTCCAAGTACACCAATACTCACAATATGACTTTTCAAATCCTTTTTTGTTACTATGTCATAGATAGCCAACAGCACAATAACAACAACAAAAGCAATGTTAATCGGATTTGACAAGGCGTCACTTACAATTTCAATAAAACTCATATATTTCCTTAATGATGAAGCTTAATAAAGACTACTTTTTTTAACACTAAACCAACTTTAGTAAATAAAAACTTAATTAATCTTTAATTAGTAAGATATTATTTAGATACTCTTTTGAGTATAACCATTCTTTACAGTTAATTGCCAAAAGAGCATCCTTTAGAGGATTAGCTAAGTGCTGATTCCATTTTAAGTTTTTTCGCAAGTGCGTAATAAAATGTAGCTCTATATTTAATTCTTTGATCTTTAAGCTCGTTACAAACTTCCGCAATAAGTAGATTCAATTCATCATCACTAGAGGTTAAACCAAGTTTTTTTATCAAAAAGTTTTTTCTAACAGTATCCAACTCTTTTGGATCTCCACATGATACAGATTCTGCATCTCGTAAATATATAGATGGTCCAAGATTTTTTACAATAATTTCCAAAAAAGCTTCATCTACAGAACCATAATGTTTTTGGATATCTGCTGTATATTTTTTTATCTTTTCAGCTTTTTTTGCACCAGGTACAACTTTAGCTTTCGGTTGTGTTGCCATAATAATCTCCATTTTTAAATTTAGTAAAAAAATATTGTACCTATATTTGAGTTATGCAAATATAAAATAAAAAGTATAGATTCTTTAACTAAAAATAATAACCAATTATACTATTCTCATGAAAGTAAGATAATCTTTTTGATACACTTACTAAAAAATTGTAGGATGTTTATATGTTTGGAATGAGTTTCGGTGAAATATTGCTAATTGCAATAATTGCTATTCTGTTTTTAGGGCCTGAGAAATTGCCAGATGCTATGGTGAAAGTTGCTAAATTTTTCAAAAGTTTCAAAAAGGGTATTCATGATGCAAAAGAGACAATTGAGCATGAAATTCACCTAACAGAACTAAAGGAAGAGGCTCTCTCATATAAAGATAAATTAGAAAATTCAGTATCAGATTTTAAGAGAGATGCAGATTTTAGTGCTTTAGATGAATTAAACAAAAGTAGCAACGAGATAAAAGATTCTCTAAATAAATTAGATGCCCCTAAAAAGGACAAAAATGTTTGAGGAGATAAAACCACATCTATATGAACTTAGAAAAAGGTTAGGGATATCTCTTGCTTCTGTGGTTGTCCTTTTCTTCGTAATGTTTTCTGTTTGGCAACCTATTCTTTCATGGATGACTGCTCCACTTATAGAGGTTTTACCAGAAGGAAGTAGTGTAATATTTACAAAAGTACAAGAGCCTTTCTTTACAGCTTTGAAAGTTGCATTTTTTACAGGTTTTATTGCGGCTCTTCCTATTATATTTTGGCAAATATGGCTTTTTATTGCTCCTGGACTATATGCTAGTGAGAAAAAGATGGTTATCCCTTTTGTTGTAGGTGCAACAGTTATGTTTCTCATTGGTGGGCTATTTTGTTATTATGTAGTTATCCCTTTTGGTTATGATTTTTTGATCAACTTTGGGTCACAACTCTTTACAGCACTACCTAGTATTGGTGAATATGTCAGCTTTTTTACAAAACTAATCATGGGCTTTGGTATAGCTTTTGAGCTTCCTGTATTTACATTTTTATTTGCTAGTATGGGACTTGTAACAGACCAAACACTAATTGGATTTTTTAGATATGCACTAATTATTATATTTATTGTTGCGGCACTTCTAACCCCTCCTGATATTTTGACACAATTTCTTATGGCTGGACCTATGATTTTACTTTATGGTCTATCTATCCTTATAGCAAGAACCATAAATCCAGAAATAAAAGAAGAAGATGAACAATCTTAATCCTCTTTTGGTAGAGTCTTATGACTACACACTACCAAAAGAGCTAATCGCTTCATCACCAGCACAGCCAAAAGATAGTGCAAAACTCCTAGTTTATAATAGAGAAAAAGATACTATCACTCATGCAATCTTTAGAGATATAGAGCAATTTATCCCTCAAAATACAAAAATCATTTTAAATGATACAAAAGTGATAAAAGCAAGACTCTTTGGGGAGAAAAAGAGTGGTGGAAAGATAGAATTACTTATCAATTCGCCACTTCCAAATAGAGAGTTTTTAGTTTATATTCGTGGTAGAGTCAAAGAGAATATGGAACTATACTTTAATCATCAATTAAAAGCAAAAATTAAAAAATTAAATAAAGATGGAACAAGAGTAGTAAACTTTTTTCATAAAAAATCTCTACTAAATTTTGAAGAATTAAACCAAATTTTAGAACAAATAGGTCATATTCCACTCCCTCCTTATATCAAAAGAGAAGATTCAAAAGATGACGAGATTGATTATCAAACACTCTTTGCAAAAAATATAGGAGCCGTTGCAGCACCTACAGCCTCCCTTCATTTTACAGATGAACTATACGAAAGAGTCAAAAAAAAATTTGATGCTCACTTTATTACTCTGCATGTGGGAGCAGGCACATTTAAACCTGTAGAGGCAAATAGTATAAATGAACATATAATGCACAAAGAGTTTTATAATATTCCAGATAATACAAAAAAACTCCTAGACTCTTCACAAAATATTCTAGCAGTAGGAACAACAGTTACAAGAACAATAGAGTATTATAAAAGAGAAAATATACAACAAGGAGAGTCAAATCTATTTTTACACCCACAAAATAGACCATTGCGAGTAAATTACCTACTAACAAACTTTCACTTACCAAAATCAACACTTATCATGCTAATAGCAAGTTTTGTAGGGCTAGAGAAGACTCTCCAGCTCTATAAAGAAGCCATCAAAAAAGAGTACAAATTTTACTCTTATGGCGACGCTATGTTAATAATCTAATCT
>CAZLLE010000104.1:0-5425 GCA_964560425.1 uncultured Campylobacterales bacterium | reverse complement strand
TTAGAAACTTTTTATACACTAAATAATCAAAAGATAAAAATACCAATGATGCATCAAAAGAATGGTTTTGAATACAAAAGAGTGCCAAATGCACAAATTGTTTTTATGGATTATAAAGATAGTGATTATAGAATCATGAGTATTTTACCAGATAAAGGAGAGTTTGAAAATGTAGAACAAAATTTGAGCTGTCCCTATTTTCAAGAGATAACCGATAATTTGGAAGAGAAATATATAGATCTATATTACCCTAAATTTACAACAGAAACTAACATTTTAAATTTAACATCAGCACTTCAAGAAACAGGAATAATAAAAGCATTTAGTTTAGATGCAAACTTTTCAGCAATTACAGATAATCATGGTCTACATATCTCAAATATTGTGCAAAAAACTCTATTTAAAATTGATGAAGAGGGTACAGAAGCGGCATCAGCATCTGCAACAACTATCGCAATTACAAATGTTAAAAAGCCAATTACAGTAAGGTTTAATAGACCATTTATTTTTGCACTTTGCCATAAAGAGACTAAAACAGTTCTATTTTTAGGAAGAGTTGTGAATCCATTGGAATAATAATTAGAGATTGGTATAAATTTTTCATGATAAAATAGCACCAAATCAAAAGGATATTAGTTTGGAAGATAAAGAGTCATTTTTTATATCTCTATTTAAAAATAAATATATTGGTGATGATGGTGCTATTATAGGGGATCAAATTTTTTCAAAAGATCTATTTTGTGAAGATATACACTTCAAAAAAGGGTGGATGAGTTTACAAGAGATAGCTTATAAGAGTATGCTTATCAATATTTCTGACGCTATTGTCATGAATGCTCATCCCAAATATGCACTAATTGGAATTAAAATTCCATCATTTTATACCCCTTTTCAGATGGAAGAGTTGAGTAAAGGTTTTGTAAGAGCATCTAGAGAGTTTGATTTTGAGATCATAGGCGGGGATACTGTTGCGGGAGATAAACTAGACATATCTATCACTCTTATATCTGAGAGTAAAAAGCCTATAAGAAGAGATAATATACAAGAGGGAAGCCTGATCGCTTATACAGGAGATTTAGGTTCTGTCAAAAAAGATTTAGATGCACTACTAAATGATCAATCTATATCCCAAGATTCCAAATTTATAACACCCAAATTGAGAGGTAATTTTTTTTATGAAGCATCACATTTAATCAACTCAGCATTAGATATATCTGATGGATTAAGCAAAGATCTTTCAAGACTTTCTAAACTAAATAATATTGGATTTAAATTTTTTTCCCAACTTGATAAAGATATTTTATGTAGCGGAGAAGAGTATGAGATACTTTTTTCATTTTATCCTCTTGATGAAAAAGAGATTAAAGAGATAGCAAAAAAACATAACTTAAAAATTAATATTATAGCTCAGGCAATAGAGGGTAAATATCAAAGTGAGTGTGAAGAGAACCATTTTTAAAATCTTTTTCTGATAGAATCAGGTACTTATATAATATATGGAGCTTAATTTGAATCGTCTTTTTTATCTAAACCATACCCCAATAAATTTTCATTTTACCAAAAATTCTAGTGATTTTGTAGTTAGCGAAGTACCTCTGTACTCATTTAGTGGGGAGGGTGAACATCTTGTACTAAAAATCAGAAAAAAAGATCTTACCACTTGGGCAATGTTAAAAATACTTAGTGAAGTTACAGGAGTAAAGCAGAGAGATTTTGGATATGCAGGACTCAAAGATAAAGATGGTATGACAATACAATACATATCTATGCCAAAAAAATCTGAAGATAAATTGGAAAATTTAAAACATGAGAAAATAAAAATATTAGAGAGAACCTACCATAATAATAAACTAAAAATTGGACATCTAAAGGGAAATAGCTTTTTTATAAGATTAAAAAAAGTTGATTCTGTAGGGGCAAAAAAGCTACATCAAGCAATTCAAATTGTACGCAAACAGGGCTTTCCAAACTATTTTGGATATCAAAGATTTGGACGAGATGGAGATAATTATGAGAGAGGTAGAGATATATTAGCAGGAAAAGTAAAAGAGAGAAATAAAAAAATGTACAAGTTTTTTATAAGTGCATATCAAAGCCACCTCTTTAACTTATGGCTCTCAAAAAGGGTAGAGATGAGTAAACTTTTTGATTCATTTGATGAAAAAGAGCTTTTTACACTATTTAATTACTCAAAAGAGCTAATAAAACAGATCAAATCCCAACCAAACTTTTTCAAAATGTTACCAGGTGAACTACTTCATCATTATCCACATGGAAGAGTATTTTTATGTGAAGATTTGGAAATTGAGAGCCAACGGTTTTTTGAAAAAGATATCACTATTACAGGTCTTCTTTGTGGTAAAAAAGCTCAAAACTCAGTAGGTATGGCTTTTAATATCGAAAAAGATATCTCCAAAGAGGCTCAAGATTATGCCAATAAAATGAATGGAGCAAGAAGATTTGCATGGATTTGGGCAGAAGATTTAGTCGGCAAATATAGAGAAGACGAGGCTCAATATGAGCTAAACTTTACACTTCCAAAAGGATCTTATGCAACTGTTCTTCTTGAAGAGTTGACTCATACTATTACCAAATAACTTGATATATATAACTCTTTTTACACTCTCCCTACTCTCAGCAACTCTGATTCCGGGGGGTAGTGAAGCTCTTCTTTTGTATGATATTTCACAAGGCTACAATCTACTAGCCCTATTAATTACGGCAACATTAGGAAATACTCTAGGGTCAATTATAAATTACCTCATCGGAAAAAAGGGTTTTGAATATTTAGTAGATAAAAAATATGTATCATCTTCTCATCTTTTAAAAGCTCACAATATCTTTGATAAATATGGTGGATTTGCCCTGCTACTCTCATGGATGCCAATTATTGGTGATCCAATCACTTTTATAGCAGGGGTAACAAAATATAGTTTTAAATTTTTTGTTACTATTGTTTTTATTGCAAAGGCATTGAGATATATTATTATCTCTCTACTTATTTAAAACCCTACTCTATCAACTCTCCCTTTTCTACATCCACCTTGTGCATTTTTGGCTCCTTTTAAAAGATCTGCTATTTTGGAAGTGGGCTTAATCTCTCCATTTAGATTGATTTGAAGTTCACTAATCATCCCTTTATTACACATCATTTTCACTTTTCTACCACTCCCTTTTCCAAAAGCTTTATCAAAAGCTCTCATAAGTTGCTCTTTTGTGATAGTTTGACCAATATTTTTAGCAAAAAAATCTCTAACTGGTGAATTATTAAACTCTTTAATAAGTAAAATAGAGTCTCTAAAATATTCATCTTGGCTAGTACCATAACAAGTACCATGTTTTTTCCATTCATGATGCTGTAGTCCACTTTTTGCAGCAGGCATAACACTCAAAAGCTCATTGTATAGTGGCTTATCAAGATATACTTTTCTTTTGCCTTGACAATTTTGTTTGCTTCTAGGTTGAGGCCAAAGACCATGTAGTGTGAAGTGTGTTGCGGTATATGAGTTTGGTTTTACATTTCTACACTCTCTTTTTTGTTGATGTGTTTGACAAAATGTATTTTGCCAACTCAAAGCCAAAAGATTATCTGTTGATACTTTATTACTTGTTGATTGATATTTAGAATAGGCAAATGCCCCACCTGATAATAACAATGAGATAACTATTGTTATAATTTTTTTGTACATACTCTTTCTCCCTAAACTTTTTGAGCTATAATACCCAAAAAAACTAGGTAATAAAATAAATGACAAAATATGATGTAATTGTTGTAGGTGGTGGTCATGCAGGTGTCGAAGCGGCATTGGCAAGTGCTAGAATGGGTAAAAAAACACTATTTATCACAATATTAGTAGAGAGAATAGCCGCAGTAAGTTGTAATCCCGCTATTGGAGGATTGGCAAAGGGGCATTTGGTAAAAGAGATTGATGCACTTGGCGGACATATGGGAGTGGCTACAGATGCCACAGGTATCCAATTTCGTATTTTAAATGCTTCTAAAGGTCCCGCGGTAAGGGGCAGTAGAGCTCAAATTGATATGGATAGATACTCTATCTACATGAGAGATATCTGTCTAACTACTCCAAATCTTACAATCAAACAGGAGATTGTAGAGAAGATAATTAGTGAAGGTGGTGAGACACAAGGGGTAATTACACAACTTGGAAATAGATATTATGCTCCAAAAGTCATTATCACCGCAGGTACATTTCTAGCTGGTCTTATCCACATAGGAGAACATACCCAACAAGCAGGAAGACAAGGTGAGTTTGCAGCTTATGGGCTTAGTAAAAGTCTTAAATCTTTAGGACTAGATGTAGGAAGATTAAAAACTGGTACTTGTCCTAGAATTGATGCAAAAAGCATAGATTTTTCAGTCATGGAGGAGCAAGCGGGAGATGAAGAGCCTATACCTTTTAGTTTTTCGACCAACAAGAATAGTTTTAATCCTACACAACTACCATGTTTTATCACATATACCAACACAACTACTCATGATATTATAGAGGGTAATTTTCATAGAGCACCACTTTTTACAGGACAAATTGCAGGGGTGGGTCCGAGATATTGTCCTAGTATAGAGGATAAAGTTAATCGTTTTAGCCAAAAAGATAGACACCATCTTTTTATAGAACCTCAAACAACAGAAGCAACAGAGTATTATATAAATGGTCTTACAACTTCACTTCCTGTAGATACACAACTCCAAATGCTTAGAACTATAAAGGGGCTAGAGAATGCAAAAATTGTAAGATATGGATATGCAATAGAGTATGATTATGTTAATCCCACTGAACTCAAACACACTCTCGAAACCAAAAAGATCAAAGGATTGTATCTAGCAGGTCAAATAAATGGAACAACAGGTTATGAAGAGGCGGCGGCACAAGGACTCATGGCAGGAATCAATGCTGTGCTATCACTAGAAGATAAAGAGCCTCTAATTATTCGCAGAGATGAGGGATATATTGGTGTTTTGATTGATGATTTGGTTACAAAAGGGACAAAAGAGCCTTATCGTATGTTTACAAGTAGAGCAGAATATAGACTACTACTAAGAGAAGACAATGCCGATCTAAGACTAAGCCATTATGGACATCAAATAGGATTGATAGATGATAATCACTATGAAAAAATAGTACAAAAAGCAAAAGATTTAGCATATGCCAAACTCTATCTAAGTGAAAACTATACTACACCATCAAAAGAGAATAGTGCAAAACTAAAAGAGATTGATGAACAACCAGCTACTGATAAAATTGCACTAAAGAGTGTAGTAGGCAGAAAAAGTTTTACACTAGAAAAATTAGATAAGTTTTTCCCACAATTTTCAACCTTTGAAAAAGATACAAAAGAGCAGATCTTAGTTGAATCAAAATATGCAAACTACATAGAAAAACAACAAAAACAGATAGATAAGATG
>CAZLLE010000103.1:0-86242 GCA_964560425.1 uncultured Campylobacterales bacterium | reverse complement strand
TTCTATTTTGTACCGGAACAGCAGTTTCAATCCCCTATATGTCGGGTCAAAATCCAGCTAAAGCTTTCCCAGCACTTCCAACATCCTTGTTTCAATCCCCTATATGTCGGGTCAAAATTTAACCTATTTGAAAGATGTGCTTATTGATGCTAAGTTTCAATCCCCTATATGTCGGGTCAAAATTGAAGTAATTAAAAATCTTGAAAGTAAATCTAATGAGTTTCAATCCCCTATATGTCGGGTCAAAATTTGCGGGTTTTGATTACAGAAATGCAGAAGGAATATGTTTCAATCCCCTATATGTCGGGTCAAAATGAAGAAAACTAGGCACTTTTAATAACAGTGATATGTTAAAGAGCCCCAAATCATCGAGATTTGGTGAATTTTTTCCAGTTGTTTCTCATTCTATCATAATTTTTCTATTTTACAAAATTTTTATCTTTCCTAGTCCAAATACTGTTTGCTTTCCTATTCCAATAATTTCACCTATTTTTAATAATCTTAAACTATCTATATCTATTTGGGTGTAGTTTATATAACCTAAAACTCCTCCTATTTGTAGTTTGCTTTTTTGGCGGTTGGAAAATCTTGTAGTATCATAAAAATTGATTTGGTGATCTGTCTCTTTGTATACTATTTCATGATCTAATTTACTTCTATCTAAGTTTTTTAGTTCATTTAATCTATTGTGTATTGAGTTTAGAACTATTTTTAGTTCGGGTTTTTGTCTTAGGAGTCTGTTTTGAAATTTTGTGCGAAATGGTGTAACAAATTTGAGAGTAGATGAACTTTTTGGAGTTGGAGTAGGATTAAACTCTATTGGGTTGATGTTTGATAGATCAAACTCTCCTTGATAATATATCTCTTGATCGTTGCATTTTATTGACTCTATATTTAATTTTTCTCTATTTTTACCCAATCCTTGTTCTGTTAGCATTTTGTGGATAGCACTAATTATATATGGAAGTTTTTGTGTCGCCTCTTCAAAGAGATATAGTGAAAAATCATAATTTTTTTGATCTAGTTCAAAATCAAATCTATATTTATGTGCTATGTTTTGTTTTTCATAAAAATCGTAATATAAGCAACTATCTTTAGCAAAACACCCTTGACACTCATAAGATGGATTTATGCATGTCACTTTTTTTAGAGAGTGTCCAAAAGCCCCTCTTAGTGTTGAGCCTATGAATGGTAGGGGTTGGAGATTGTTTGGTTTTAGAGTTGTGGTGATTTTAATATATTTGATCATGTGTTTTCCTATACAAAATGTGTTAAAATATTTAATAAAAATAATATTATTAGAGAGAAGTATAGTTGAAAAATATAAAAGATTTAATTAAAAGTAGGGTTCTTGTTCTTGATGGGGCAATGGGTACGCAGATTCAAAACTTGGATATTCCTCAAAGTGCTTGGGAAGGTAACGAGGGGTGTAATGAGCTTTTGAATGTAACATTTAGTGAGGGGATAAGTAAGATTCATAAAGCTTATCTCAAAGCTGGTGCGGATATTATCAAAACCAATACTTTTGGGGCGATTCCTTGGGTTTTGGATGATTATGATATTGGAGATCGTACTTATGAGTTGGCTTATGCTGGTGCAAAGGTCGTCAAAGAGGCTTGTGAAGAGTTTAGTAGTGATAATAAGCCTCGTTTTGTGGCTGGTGATTTGGGACCGGGGACTAAACTTCCTAGTCTTGGGCATATTGGTTATGATGAGATGTATGATGGTTATAAAATTGCAGCTAGTGGCTTGATTGATGGTGGGGCTGATCTGTTTTTGTTGGAGACTTGTCAAGATCCGTTGCAGATCAAAGCTGCTCTTCATGCTTGTGAAGATATGGCAAGAGAGAAAAATAGAGATATCCCTATTATGGTATCTGTTACTATTGAGCTTAGTGGAAGTATGCTTATTGGTACTGATGCTAGGACTATTGCGACGATTATGGAGCCGTTTGATATTTTGTCATTGGGGTTTAATTGTGGTACAGGTCCTGAGCAGGTCAAAAAACATGTCAAGAGTTTGAGTGAGGTTTGGAATAAGCCAATTAGTGTTCATGCAAATGCGGGACTTCCTCAAAATAGAGGAGGGCATACTTTTTATCCTATGGGTCCTAATGAGTTTAGTAATTTTCAAAAGAGTTTTTTAGAATTTGATGGTGTTGCTCTTTTGGGTGGGTGTTGTGGTACTACTCCTCAACATATTTTGGAACTATCAAAGCTTATAGAATCAGATATTCCAAAACCTCCAAAAGGTTCACATCCTAAAGCTCTAGCTTCACTTTTTGAGACAAAAGAACTTCTACAAGATCCTGCTCCATTTCTGATTGGAGAGCGGAGTAATGCTACAGGTTCAAAGGCATTTAGAGAGCTTTTATTGGCTGAGGATTATGAGGGGACTCTCTCTGTTGGTCAACAACAAGTGAGAAGTGGAGCTCATGGTATTGATATTTCTGTAGGGTTTGCAGGGAGAGATGAGACAAAAGATATGCAAATTATCTCATCTTTGTATGCTCAAAAGATTACTTTACCTTTGATGGTTGATTCTACTGTTACCAAAATTGTAGAGACGGGACTCAAACAGATTGGTGGGCGACCTATTATCAACTCTGTAAATCTTGAAGATGGTGAAGAGAAGTTTGATGAGGTTTGTAGATTAGCCAAACGATATGGAACGGCATTAGTATGTCTTACTATTGATGAAGTAGGAATGGCAAAAACCAAAGATGATAAAGTAAGAATTGCACAAAGGATTTATGATCTTTGTGTGGATCGTCATGAATTAGACCCTAGAGATTTGGTATTTGATCTTCTTACTTTTACTGTTGGTAGTGGTGATGAGGAGTATTTTACTGCTGCTATTGAAGTAATAGAGGCTATCAAAGAGTTTCACTCAATGCACCCTGAAGTTGGATTTGTTCTTGGTGTATCTAATATCTCTTTTGGTTTGGATAAGTTATCTCGTGAATATCTAAACTCTGTATTTTTGTATCACTGTGTCAAAGCTGGATTGAGTATGGCTATTGTAAATGTCAAAAATACAATTCCTATGCACAAAATGAGTCAAGAGGATATTAAAGTTTGTGAAGATTTACTATTTAATAATAGAGAAGATGGTGATCCTCTATTTAAATTTATAGACTATTTTGCAGATGCAAAAGAGATTGATAAAGATGCAGAAGATGAAGCATTTAATGCCCTTAATACTCAAGAAAAACTTCACCAACTTCTTCTTGATGGAGATAAAGAGAGAATGTTGGAGCTTTTGTTTAGTGCAAAAGATGAGATTGAGCCTGAAAAAATAGTAAATGAAATCTTGATAAATGCTATGAAAGAGGTAGGAGAGCTTTTTGGAAGTGGAAAGATGCAACTCCCTTTTGTGCTTCAATCTGCTGAAACTATGAAAACTTCTGTAGATTTTCTAAATCCATATCTACCAAAAAAGGAGAAGGAGAGTCAAACTACGCTTATTATTGGAACAGTTAAAGGTGATGTTCATGATGTTGGTAAAAATCTTGTAGATATTATCCTCTCAAACAATGGTTTTAAGGTAATAAATATAGGTATCAAAGCTGATATTTCACAATTTATTGAAGCATTTAATAAATATCAAGCTGATGCTATTGGCATGAGCGGATTGTTGGTAAAATCAACTGCTGTTATGATGGAAAATATGCAAGAGTTAAAAAAAGCTGGTATTAATGCTCCTGTGCTTTTGGGTGGTGCTGCGTTGACTAGAAAGTTTGTTGATGAGTTTTGTCGTCCTAAATATGATGGATCAATATTCTATTGTAGAGATGCTTTTGATGGTATTGTAGCTATGAGTAGAATAGAGGAGGGTGGAGAGCTAGATACCTCTCTTGGATCCGATAAGGTCAATGACAAAGAGATAGTTATCAAAGAGAAAAAAGAGGTAATTATGCCAAATTTTGAAGATATCAAAATGCCTTCTCGTGATATCACTATACCAAATCCGCCATTTTGGGGTAGAAGAGTGCTTGATGCTAAGGTCAAAGAGATTACTTTTGATTGGATTAATCATAAATTACTATTTTCTCAAAGATGGGGATATGCAGGAAAAGGTATGAGTAAAGAGGAGAAGCAAAAACAGATAGATGATAAGCTTTGGCCTCTTTATGAAAAACTAAAAAGTGAAATTTTGAAAAAAGATATCTATCAGCCTGTAAAACTTTATGGATACTATCCATGTAGAAGTGATGGCGATTACCTTCTTATATTTGATGAGAGTGAAGGTTGGTTTAATGATCAAGAGATTAATCATGAGCCATTAGAAGTGGTGAGAGAAAGAGCAAAATACAGAATAAAATTTCCAAGACAGACTAGAAAACCTCACCGTTGTTTGGCTGATTATTTTAGAAGTGACCGTCATGATGTGATAGCTTTTACACTTGCTAGTGCAGGGGATAAATTTAGTATTGTAGAAAAAGAGCTTTATGATGAGGGGAAATTTACAGATTATCACTATCTTCATGGCATGAGTGTTGATTTGGCAGAGGCTTTGGCTGAGGTGATTCACAAACAGATTAGATTAGAGCTTAATATTGCTCAAAATGAGGGGCATAGTTTAAGAGATGTTAAGATGGCTAGATATCAAGGAGCTAGATACTCCTTTGGATATGCTGCTTGTCCTGAACTTAGTGATAATAGAGTGATTTTTGATCTATTAAAACCCGAAGAGTTTGGAGTGGTTTTGGGTGAAACTTTTCAGATGCATCCAGAGCAAACTACTAGTGCTTTGGTAGTTCATCACAAAGAAGCACTCTATTTTGCAATTTAAAAAATTGAATATTTTTAAAAAAAACATTGAAAAATTTAGTTAATTATTCCTAAATTTTATTAAAGGAATTGCCGATATACTAATTGTAAATTTACAAGGTGTTAATATGAAATATTTTATTATATTGGTTGTAGCATTTTCTTTCTCTTTAGTAGCAGGAGAGTTGGAAAATGGCTTAGAACAAGTGAAGGTAGAAAACTATGAGGCAGCAGCAAATAGTTTTACTAAAGCGGCTATGTGTGATGATTTTATTGCACAGCAAAACTTGGGTGTGTTATTGAATAATGGTCTTGGTGTAGCTTATGACCCAGATCAAGCTTCTTATTGGTTTGGCAAAAAAGATAGAGCAAAAAAATTAGAAGCTAAACTACAAAAAGAGCAAAAGAAGTTTACTCATAAAACATTTGTAGAGAAGATATTTCCATTTTTAGATAGTAAACCTAAAGTTCAGCAGGGTTTTTTAATCTCTCAACAATAATAATTTTATGAAGATGCTCCTATTTTAATAGGGGCATCTTGACTTGCTTTCCTTTTATATTCATTAAACTTTGTATTTTGTAATTGTATAAAATCATTAAAATTTTTATCGTTTTGTTTTAGTATATTTTGAATTTCTTGATCATGTCCTTGTAATCCTGCTTGTGTTTTTGCATTCATCTCTAGTAGCATATTTGTATTTCCTGTAAGGATTAGATAGTTATTTCCATTGTATTCTAATAGTGAAACTGTATTTTGTTTATCAATATGTTTTTGAAATACTATTTGAAAGGGATCTTCGGGAGGTGGCGATTTTTTCTCTTCTTGTTTTGGTTTTGCAACAATTTCAGTGGCTTTTTTCTCCTCTTGTTTTGGTTTTGCAACAACTTCAGTGGCTTTTTTCTCCTCTTGTTTTGGTTTTGCAACAACTTCAGTAATTTTTTTCTCCTCTTTTTTAGCTTCTACTATGATGACTTCATCTGTTTTTTTCTCCTCTTTTTTGGGTTCCTCTTTTTTCTCTTTTAGCTCTTTTTTAACTTCTTGAATCTCTTTAGTTTTAACTTTTTCTTTAGTTTTTTTTGGAAACCATTTTGATATATCTATATCTTTACCTCTTTTTTTTGCAACCCAAGTTTTGAGTAAAAAAAGTGCTGCAAAAACCCAAAAAAGAGCTAAAAGAACTTTAATAGATTCACTTACCATATCTGTATCGTCTTTTGTTCTAAATTCAGTTACTCTATTTTGTGTTTTGTTTTTATTTGGATATAACTTTGTACTTGTCTCTAAAAGAGGTTCTACTCTCAATCTTAATCCATAGTTGTCTATTGTACTCATTGCATTAACGCTAAATTTATCTGCACCATGTAGTTCTAACATAGTTTGGTTTTTATAAGAGATTGCTTTGAAACTTTGAATAATTGATGAATTAATATGGTTGGATATTTTGTATTTTGATTTTACTTGGGGGAGTATTATAAGTATTGAGTTAGATTCTCGCTTTTTGATAATCTGTCTGTCATAGGGGGTATCAAAATAGAGCATGATATCTACTCTATCTTCAGATTCTGAAATTCTATGTTTTGTAAGGTTTGCACTCCATAAAAATGTATTTAATATTATTAAAAGAGTTAGATATCTCATATCTTCTCTTTTCTCAAATATTGAATGATTGCACTAGAATCTAATATCTCATTTATCCTCACTGCAAGGTTATCTTCATATACCATAACCTCACCTTTTCCGATGATTTTATTGTTTACATATATCTCTACGCTTTCACCTGCTGGTTTTTGTAGATCTATGACTGAGCCTTTTTTTAATTTTAGGTACTCTTTTGTTTTGAGTGTAGTAGAACCTAAGTCTGTAACAAGAGTGACAGATATGTCCACCAACTTTTCATAATTAATAACAATATGACCATTTTCATCCATCATGTTATCTAACTCTTTTTGATTCTCTTCTTCCATGTTTTTTCTCTCTAGTTAAATAAATTTTTAAATTATACCTCTCACTAGGTATTAAGAACCTTTTTTGTACAATCTCTCTTCTTTTAGAGAGGTTTATTATGGTATTTGAACTAATATTAATTGGTATATTTGTTGGAGCAATTTCTGGTTTTTTTGGAGTTGGTGGTGGGACAATTCTTGTACCAATCTTGCTTTATATGGGGTTTGATATCAAAGAAGCTATCGGTATCTCTGTGGTTCAGATGGTCTTTAGCTCCTATTTTGGCTCTTACCTTAACTATAAAAAAGGTTCACTCAAGGTATCTAGTACAATATTTTTTGGTATTGGTGGCTTTTTTGGTGGTTTGTTGAGTGGTTATATTGTCCATCTCCTCTCTTCTCAAACATTAACTTACATTCTCTTGGGTGTAATTATTTTTGCTATTTATCGCTTTTTTAATGCTCCTGCTATATCTGATAAAAAACCTATTGAAAATAGAGTTCTCTTTTTTATTATTGGTATAATGATTGGTATCTTTGCTACAAGCGTAGGTATTGGGGGGGCTTTATTGTTGACTCCAATTATGGTGGGAATGCTTCACTATCCAATTAAAGAGGCTGTCTCTTCTGCTCTATTTTTTGTAGTTTTTTCATCTACTGCTGGTCTGATTAGTCTATCTACTTATGGATATATTGATTATAATAGTGGGTTGATTATTGGTATAGCCTCCTTGATTGGTGTATTTTTGGGTATACACTTGGCTCACAAAACTGACCCTAAACGGCATAAAAATCTTATCTTAATTTTGAATTTTATAATTTTAGCACTTATTGTAAATAAATTGGTGTAGATATGGATAAAATCAAAGTTTATGGGGCTAGAGAAAATAATCTAAAATCGATAAATATTGAGATTCCCAAAAATGAGTTAGTTGTTATTACAGGTCTTAGTGGCAGTGGTAAAAGTACATTGGCATTTGATACTCTCTATGCAGAGGGGCAGAGGCGTTATATAGAGTCTTTATCCTCTTATGCTAGACAGTTTTTGGATCGTATCGGTAAGCCTGATATTGATAAGATTGAGGGGCTTACTCCTGCTATTGCCATAGATCAAAAGACAACTTCCAAAAATCCACGCTCTACTGTTGGAACAATTACCGAAATTTATGACTATCTTCGACTTTTATATGCAAGAGTAGGAAAACAACATTGTCATAAATGTGGAAAACCTATCTCTGAAATGAGTGCGGCTGATATTATTAAACAAGTTCAAAAACTTCCAAATGGTACAAAAGCAGTACTATTAGCTCCCCTTATTCGTGATAAAAAGGGAAGCTTTCATGATTTGATAGAGTCATTGAGACAAAAGGGTTATGTACGAGCTATGATTGATGGTGTTATGGTGAGGCTTGATGATGAAATTGAGCTTAGTAAAACTAAAAAACATACAATCAAATTGGTAGTTGATAGGGTTGTTATAAAAGAGGATAATCGTCAAAGAGTTGCAGAAGATGTAGAGAAAGCTCTCAAGGAGAGTTATGGTGAGTTGGAGATAGATATATTAAATCATGAAGAGGTTAATTTAGAGAGTGAACATATTCACTATAGTGAACACTTTGCATGTTTTGATTGTAAGATCTCTTTTGATCCACTTGAACCACTCTCTTTTTCATTTAATTCTCCAAAAGGTGCATGTCCTGTTTGTGATGGTTTGGGCATTAGATATGTAATTGATATGCGTAAAGTGATTGATGAACACTTAAGTATTGATAATGGAGCTGTTAAACTCTTTTATGGCTTTAACAAGGGGTATTATGCAAAATTTTTAAAGGCTTTTTGTGATGCCTCAAAAATTGATACAACTATCCCATTTGAAGATCTACAATCACATCAAAAAAAAGCGGTTTTGCATGGTGGAGTAGAGTTTGCAGAGTTTACATGGAAACGCCATAATCTCAAAAGAAAGTTTGAAGGTGTTGTCAAAATTGCTTATGATATGATCAAAGATGAGCGAGAACTTGGCGAATATATGACGGAAAAGGTGTGTGATAGTTGTGGTGGACATCGTCTTAAACTAGAGAGTTTAGCTGTAAAATTTGCTGATGAGGGTATAGCCTCTATTTTGGATATGCCAATTGATAAAAGTTATCAGTTTTATATAGATGAAAAAAACTTTTCTCACCTAAATAGACAACAATCTATTATTGCTGCACCAATTTTAAAAGAGCTTCAAGAGAGACTATTTTTTCTAGTAGATGTAGGACTTGGTTATATATCTTTGGGGAGAGATGCTAGAACAATTAGTGGAGGAGAGGCTCAAAGAATTCGTATATCTTCACAAATTGGAAGTGGACTTACGGGTGTAATGTATGTATTAGATGAGCCTAGCATTGGGCTTCATGAGAGAGATACACTTAGACTTATTCGTACTTTGAAAAATCTACAAAAAAGAGGCAATAGCGTAATAGTTGTAGAGCATGATAAAGAGACTATTGAATCTGCTGATTTTATTATAGATATTGGTCCTAAGGCTGGTAAATTTGGGGGTGAGGTTGTATTTAGTGGTGTTTTAAAGGAGCTAAAAAAAGCTAAAACTTTAACAGCAGATTATCTATATGGGCGTAAAAAAATTGATTATTTTAAAGGGAGAAAACAGGAGAGGTGGATAGAGGTAAATGGCGTTACTCTTAATAATCTTGAAGATCTTAGTGTAAAAATTCCTCTTGCAAATTTGGTTTGTATTACTGGTGTTAGCGGAAGTGGTAAAAGTTCACTTATTTTACAAACTCTTATGCCTGTTGCCAAAGAGCTTCTTAATCGTGCTAGAAAAGTAAAAAAAGTGGAGGGTGTAGAGTGTCTTGGATTGGAGCAGTTGGATAAAGTGATATATCTTGATCAAAGTCCTATTGGTCGTACTCCTAGAAGTAATCCAGCTACTTATACTGGTGTTATGGATGAGATAAGATTACTCTTTTCCAAAACTAAAGAGGCAGAGATTAGGGGCTATAAAATCGGAAGGTTTAGCTTTAATGTCAAAGGTGGAAGATGTGAAAAGTGTCAAGGTGATGGAGAGATAAAAATCGAAATGCATTTTTTGCCAGATATTCAAGTCAAATGCGATGCATGTCAAGGTAAACGATATAATGCTCAAACATTGGAGGTATTTTATCGTGGTAAAAATATTTCTGAAGTATTGCACATGGATGTAGATGAAGCTTTGGAGTTTTTTAAAGCAATTCCAAAAATTTATCAAAAACTACATACACTTCATGAAGTAGGACTTGGATATATCACTCTTGGACAAAATGCCACAACTTTGAGTGGTGGAGAGGCTCAGAGGATTAAGCTTTCAAAAGAGCTAAGTAAAAAAGATACTGGAAATACCCTCTATATTCTTGATGAACCAACTACGGGGTTACACTTTGCTGATGTAGATAGGCTTGTAAATGTTTTGCAACATTTAACGGATCTTGGTAATAGTGTATTGGTAATTGAACATAATCTTGATATTGTGAAAAATGCCGATTATATTATAGATATGGGACCAGAAGGAGGTAGTGGTGGAGGAAAAATAGTTGCTACTGGTTCTCCTTATGATTTAGCAAAGCATTATAAAAAAAGTGGTAGTTATACGGGAAAATTTTTGGCTAAGGAGCTTTCTTGAGGAATGGAAACTCAATACTTTTTTCTATAAGTGTTTTTTCCCTTTTTTCATAAGCATCTTTTAGATTTTTGATTGCTAATTTTAATACAATGCGAGGAAGTGCAAAATTAATTCTCATAAATCCAGATCCAATAGCTCCAAAACTAATACCACTATTTAGTCCCAATTTTGCCTCTTTTATAAACCAATTAGACATAGTATGGTCATTTAGATTTAGATCTCTACAATCTAGCCATAGTAAAAATGTAGCTTCCCCTTTGATTGGTTTTATTTTTGGGGTCTGTTCTAGTTGATGAAGGAGATAGTTTAGGTTCCCTTCTAGGTAGTTTTGTAGTTGATCTAGCCAAAGACCACTCTGTCGATATGCTGCTATAGTAATCTCTATTGAGAATGGATTTGGATTTATTAGTGCATATTTTGTAAAAATTGCCTCAAATCTTCTCTTTAGTGAGCTATTTTGTGCTATTGCATAAGCATTTACAACTCCTGCAACATTGAATGTTTTGGATGGTGCATTTAGTGTGATTGTAATATCTTTTGCTTTTTCCAACATAGCAATAGGGGTATGTTTATGTCCTCTATATACTAGATCAGCATGAACTTCATCACTTATTATAGTTACTTTGTAGTCATAGCATATTTTTGCAATCTCCTCTAGTTCATCTTTTTGCCATACTCTTCCTGTTGGATTGTGTGGTGAGCAAAATAGAAAAAGTTTTGCTCTTTTTATTTTCTCTCTAAAATCGACAAAATCTATCTCATATCTTCCATTTATTAGTTGAAGTCGATTCTCTAATATCTCTCGGCTTTGGTGTTTGATTGCATTCATAAATGGCGGATAGATTGGTGTTTGAATAAGAACTCCATCACCTTTTTTTGTGAACTGCTCTACTGCTAGATTAAGTGCTGGAACGATTCCATTGATTGGAATGATATCTCTATTTGATATTTGCCATTGATGTTGTTTGTTCATCCAATATTTTATAGCTGCAAAGTATAATTCGTAAAAAGATGTATATCCATAAATTGGATGTTTTATTCTCTTTGTAATAGCTTCTTGAATAGCTTTTGAAGTGGCAAAATCCATATCTGCCACCCATAGTGGAAATAGATCGTTTGTTCCAAATTTTTCAACTTTTGAATCAAATTTTTCACAATGTGATCCCTCTCTGGGTATAATTAGATCAAAGTTCATCTCTTCTCCCATACGCTCATTTGTGCAATAGTATGTTGATATTTTCTTTTTGTTTCTCTAATTACAAAAGGTATATCTCTACTCTCTACTAATTTAAAGTCTTTATCCAAAATTATCTTTAATCCATCTAGCGTTGTAAAATTTTCACCATCTTTTTTATAGCCTCCAATCCATTCCTCTTTAGGAGTAAACTCTTCTAGCCATGTGTATGGGCTAGTCATAATAAAGAGTCCTCCACTATTTAATCTGTGTGAAATATCGTCTAAAAAGTGTTTTGGATTATATAATCTATCTATTAAATTTCCTGCAAAGATAAGATCATAATCTTTATAAACTGGTTTGAGATTACAAGCATCTCCTTGCCAAAATTCTACTTTTTGAGCCTCTTTTTCTAGATCAAAATCTTTTAAATAAGTGCTTTTATACTCTACTAAATCACCCTCTATAGTGGTTGTAAAATTTAGCTTTTTATCACTTTTCATCTTATCTGCCATAGATATAAAACGAGCAGTAAAATCTAATCCTGTTACCTCTTCAAATTCTCTTGCTAATTCAAAACTACTTCTACCAATAGCACATCCAATATCTAAAGCTCTTTTTTTGGGTCTATCTTTCATGAAAGATAGTGCCAAAGATGCACAAGTAGATGGATAATTTGCTACTCCAAAATACTCCTTTCCCCAGCCAAACTCTATATATTGAGATACAAGAGAGTCACTCTCATAAATATTATTTTTACTCTCTTCTTGATAATCACTCTCTACATATCTAAAACCTGCATGTTGATAGAAGTGTCTTCTAAAGGCGTATCTTGCTGATAATAAGATCTCATTTCCTGTACTTATAAAAGAGCCTCCTTTTATGAGGTTGTGTTTGGTATCAAATGTTGGAGTTGTAAAATCATCATAAATTGGGTGAACTTCAAACCCCTCATAAGGGTATATAGCTGTTTGAGTCCATTGCCATACATTTCCTCTCAAATCATAAAATTCTCCATGAGGAAATTTATCTATAGGTGTTGTAGATAGATTTTTCAAATTTATATTTGCTTCTTTTGTCTCATTGGTTTGAATTAGTCTATACCACTCATCTTCAGTAGGAAGTCGTAAATTTTTATCCAATTTCTGAGAAAGCCAATTACAATATGCTTTGGCTTCATGATAGTTGACTTCTACAGGATGACTAAGAAGTAGGGGGATAATTTGGTCAATATCTCTTAATTTATACTCATTTCCTTCCTTGATCCAAAATTTTGGATGGGTTACTTTTGTGTAGTTTTTCCACTCTCTTCCTTCCTCTTCCCAATATCTATCTGTTTGATATCCTCCATCTTTTACAAACTCTAGAAATTCACTATTGCTTACCAAAAATTTAGAAGCTTTAAAGTTTGAAACAGAGGCTTCATGAGTGCCATATTCATTGTCCCAACCATAATAATCACTATTTTTTGTTTTGTTTTGTTTTACTTCTCCCTCTTTGATAGGGATTAGTTTATTTTTTGGTACTATTTTATCCTCTTTATCTATTTTCCAAACAGATGATTTTGTAATAAATTCTATAGGTAACTCTCTAATAAGCACAGAAGATGTCTCTAAATGTATTTTCTCATGTTCTATTCCCATTAATATAACCCAAAATGGAGAATCCCAAGATATTGGTAGTGTAAGTGGTAAATTATCTATGAGATTAAGTATTCTATTTTTGACAAGATTTCGATACTCTTTTGTCTCTTGAAGTGAAGCCCAATCGTAGTTTTTTTCATCTAAATCATCCCAACTCATCTCATCAACACCAACAGCAAAAATAGATTCCAATTTTGGATTAACTCTCTTGTCTATGATTTTGGCTAATATGAGTTTATTGATAAAAAATGTAGCAGTATGTCCAAAATAGAAGATAATAGGGTGTCTAAGATTGTTTGCTTTTTGATAATAAGCCCGTTCATCTTTGATAATTTCAAAAAGTTTTTCATAAGCTTCCCAACTATTTATAAAATAGTCTCTAATCTCTTCTCTTTTTTGTTCTAGGTTATCACCTGTTAGTTTTATATTATCTATGATTTTCATGTTAAGTAGACTTTCTAGGAAAAATTTTTAGATGGTATTGTATCCAATAATGGTTATAGAGTTATTTTTTTTTTCTTTTGTATCTGAAATTTTTGTGGTTGGATTGTGATGTCTGTAATAACAGTACCTTCTCTTAGTGATAGGATATCTTCAATTATTTGTGCTATATCTTGAGGTGCTATGTAGCTCAATGGATTATTAGACTCTTTAAAATGTAGATTATCAAAAAATGGAGTTTTTGTAATATCTGGATTGATATTAATTACTTTTAATCCACTTTTTCTTGCCTCTTTGAATAGTGAAGTGCTAAAGTGTTTGAGTCCTGCTTTTGTTGCTCCATAAACTGCTCCAAATGGTGCTGGTTCAACTCCTGAAATTGAGTTGATATTGAAAATATATCCGCTATTTTTTTTGAGATCTCTCAAAAAGTATCTACTTAGTAGTAGTGGAGCAGTGAGGTTTAGATTGATCATCTCTTTGATCTGTTTTATACTTAGCTCTTCATGAGGTTCAAAATATCCGACACCTGCACAGTTTATTAAGATGGAGATATCTTTAATTTGTGGAAACTCTTGATTTACTGTTAGATTGGATTCAACTTTTATAAAATTTGGATCTGAAAATTTACATTTTGTAAAATCTCTTGCAACTCCATAAACTTTATAATTTAACTTAATAAGCTTTTTGACACACTCTAATCCTATTCCACTAGATGCACCAGTTATAAGAGCATTAATGATTTTATCTCCTCTATCTTATTCTCTAGTAGAGAGTATATTATATTTTTACCCAAAATAGTATCATCAACTTTATCAGAAACTATCTTGATTATCATGATACTCTCTTTTGGTAAAAATAGTTTTGCACTAGAATAAAATCCAAAACTCTCCATATCTACTAGATTGGTTTTGATTTTATGAGAACTATTTTGAGCAATTGGAGTAGTAGTAATACTTTCCTCTCTTGTATCTGAATTGTTGGTTATGTGTACTACTTTGTTTGTTGATTGATTTACTATCTTTTTGATGGTATAAAGTTCTCCAATATCATTATTGGTAGATTTACTTCCACATATTCCTATATTATATATCTTATCACTTTTAGCTGTTTGAAATGTTGATAAAAGGTAGGTGGTTGCTATTGCTATATTTATATTTCCTATACCTGAAATAATGAGGATTATATTTTGATTTGAGTAGATTTCAAAAGGTTTGGATCTGATTTTCTCTAGGTTTAGATGCACTATTAGTGGAGTTGCCTCCACTTTTAGGGCTGTAATGATATATATCAATTTATGAGAGATAGTTATCTAAAATAGTTTTTAGATATGCTTGATCTGCACTATTTATGAGTACTTCATCAAATTTTCTTCTGATATCATCATCTATAATTGAATCAAAACTTCTAAAGAGTAAAACTGCTGTTTGTTCTCTATTTTTAATTTTTTTGAAGAATCGTTCAATATCTAGTTCAGGTATCTCTTTATCTAACATAATAGCTCTATATTCATTAGTATCTAGTAGATAGTAAAAATCATCTAAGTTATTTGCAGTATCTATATTGTTATAGTTTTTTTTCAAAACTTTTTCAAAAATTTTGGTCTCTACTTTGCTCTTTTTGAATATAAGTATATCTTTTATACTCTGTTTAGATCTCTCTTTTGAACTATCTTTTGTTTTGTGAATCTCAATTGGTTTGGAAGATGAAAATATATTTTTTTGATCATATAATATTTTTTCACTATCATCATTGATAATATCATATTTGATCAAAACATCTCTTAGATCTCTCTCTTTTGCTGGTTTTGCAATGTAGTCATCAAGTCCATCATTTAAAAATTTTTCTCTATCTCCCTTTAATGCATTGGCGGTGAGGGCTATAATTGGTGTATGATTTAAGTTATTGACTCTCTCATACTCCAAAATCTCTTTTGTAGCGGTTACACCATCCATTACAGGCATTGCAATATCCATAAAGATAATATCAAAAGTATTAGTTTTAGTTACATATACAGCCTCTTTTCCATCGTCTACAGTTATTACTTCTAATCCAAAATTTTCAATATTTTTAGTGATTAATTTTTGATTTATTTCGTTGTCTTCTGCTACAAGGACTCTATTTGTCTTCTTTTGTGTTTGATTTTTTTCTATAGTTGTATGATTTTTAAAATCAAAAATACGATTTATCTCTGCTATAAGATTTGAAAACTTCTCCAAACTAAGAGGTTCTACAATTGGAAATATTTTATTACTTTGATAATCTTTTGTTTTTAGATGCTCTTTTGTTGGAAGAATAAGAATAGTTGGTATATCCAAATTGTTTAATGTCATGATATCTTTTGGTGATATCCACTTTTTTTGAGCAATTAATAGCTGTGTTTTTAGTTTTTTGGCTACATCTCTAAGTTGAGATTTGGTTAATGGCTTAACTTTTGCTCCAAAATAGTCTAGATTATGAGATAAGTTTTCTGTTAGTTTATCCCCTATAGATTCACTTAAAAGTAGTACAGAGAGATTTGGAAATCTATTTTTTGAGATAGATTTGATTGGTTTCTCTTTTTTGAATTCAAGTGTAAAGAAGAAATTACTACCATGATCTTTTTGACTAAAAACCTCTAATTTTCCACCCATAACAGATATATAGTTTGAAGATATAGTAAGACCTAGTCCTGTTCCCCCATACTTTCTTGTAATAGTTGAGTCAGCTTGTGAGAAGGCATTAAAAATATCCTTCATCTCTTGTCTACTCATACCAATACCAGAATCGCTTACTTCAAAATAGATTTTTTGGTGGTCTTGAGTGTATGAGCTAATATTTTTGATTAATATTGTGATTTGTCCACCTGTAGGTGTAAATTTGACAGCATTACTGATTAGATTTAGTAATACCTCTTTTATTTTGCCAATATCTCCAAGAAGGTAGTTATCAAATCCACTATCAATTAGAAGTGAAAGATTTATCTCTTTGTTTGCCGCTTTTGGCTTATATACCTCTACAATATTTTCAATCTCTTCAACAGGTGAAAATAGTACATCATCTACCTCTATTTTTTTACTCTCTATTTTGGATAAATCTAGGATATTATTTATTATCTCCAAGAGATTTTCTGTACTTTTGTCTATAATATTTACATACTCTCTCTCATCTTCTTTGAGCTTACTCTTTTTGAGTAGTTCTGTAAAACCGATAATACCATTAATAGGTGTTCGTATCTCATGTGACATATTCGCCAAAAATATGCTCTTAGCAGCATTAGCTCTCTCTGCTTTTTTCTTCTCTATGGCAATTTTACTTACAGTATCCTCTATGAGTGAATATGTTTTATTAACTCCCTCTATAGTTCCTAAATCTATACTCTCATCAATAAGAGCATAATCAAGAATTTTATTTAAGATACCCTCTAACCCTTTTGTGCTATTTAGATAACTATAGAGTTTTTTGTAGATATAGATCATGTAGAAGCTCAAAAGGAGTAAAAGTAGTGCAATGGCTGCTTGTATATAGACTTTTTGTCTCTCTTTTTCTGATGTTATCTCTATTTCACTACTGATTTCATTGGATACTTTATTAATTTCTGAAATTTTTCTACTCTCTTTTGCAAACCAGTTGATGATATTTATATCTTGACTATTTTTGCCTTCAAGTATAGATCTTTTTATCTCTCTTGTCTCTTTTAGTGCATCTTTAAATTTTTGAGAATTTAGATTTTTTTTGATTTGTGGAGATAGATGATTTAGTATTGGTGCAATTTGTCCATTTTTGAAAAGATTTATTAGTGAAAATGGATCTTTTTTTAGATCTTTTTTTATGATATTAGATATATAATCTCTCTCATTTGCAATAGATTGTATAAGTGCAACACTATTTGCATAATCTCTTGAAAGATTATCTAGTTTTGAATTATTTGAAGAGATTGAGATTTTTCTTAATTGTTTAAGGGTATCTGAATTTAGTGTATCAAAATATGAGTATAGAGCATCGAAGGTAATAGTCGCATTATCAACTTTTTCTCGTTTTAATATCAGTTTTTTGAGTTTATTTATAATACGAAATTGTGTTTTATTTAGTGTATTACTATTATATAAACGCATAATTGAGTTAATTGCATTGTCACTACTAACTCTCTGCTTTTTAAGTAACTCTTTTGTTTGTTCTTTTTTTTCAAGAAGGTACAGCGTGCTTAAGCCTCTCTCTGTCAATAACTGCTGAGAGAGTGTTTTGAGGATTCTATTCTCATTAAGATATCTCTGTGTCCCTTTTACGCTCTCATATTTAATATAAGCATCATATAAAAGGTAGCTAGAGAGTATAGTTAATAACAAAATAGGAATTATTGTTATTAACTTCAGATTACTTTTTATTTTCATCTATTATTACTCCAAAAATTTTTGGTCAAATTGTAGCGTTTTTTAGATAGTCTCTTAGTTGTTGTACTTGATTTTCTAGATGAAGGTTAAGTTCTTTGATATTTTGTTCATCTTTCCTATCGCATGCTTCTTTTATACCATTTAGGCTGATGATTATAGCATCTAAATTTAAAATTTCGGCAGAACTTTTTACTTTGATAAGAGAATATTGTGCTTGATCAAAATTTTTATTAGCGATTAGCTTATTAAATAGATTTAGATGAACACTAATATCATTTACAAAATCATTAATCAGATCATACTCATCCTCTTGTGTAAGTCCTAAATTTTGTAACTCTACAGATATGTTTTGTGGTTGAATCTCTATTTTTGGTTTACTCTTTTTTACTGTTGCTAATTCACTGCTTTCTTGAATTAATGGTTCATTCAAATCTAAGTTTAAGTTTGACTCTATCTCTTCTAATGGTTGATTCATGATATTTATAGATGTATCTTCTAGAGAGTCTCTATTTTGTTGATTTATATTTTTCTGTTCTGATTTTAGAGAAAAATTTGCTGTTGTCTCCTCTTTTTTGTTCTCTTTTTCTCCTCTTGAAAATATTGATTTTAAGCTACTTGATAGAGATTTTAGACCAGTTTGAGAATCCTCTTTTATTGGATCTTCTTTTGTATCTATCTCTTTAATATCATTTTTAATTTGGTTAATAAGTTGCTCTTTTTGATCTGTATCTATTGTCTGTTCTTCAGTTTCTGTGTTTAGGTTTTGCAAAAAGTTGAATTGAACCATCCCCTCTTTAGACTCTTCAGATTTTGGTGTTAAAGTATCCTCTTTAATATCTTCACTATCTTCTTTATAGGGATTTGATCTCAAAAAATTAAGTCTAAAATCTTCTTCCTCTTCAATACTTTTTTCTTCCACTTTTGGATCTATTATCTCCTCTTTTTCTTGAGTAATAGGTTCTTCTTGTTTTTCTGTCTCTAGAAAATTAAATTGAAAATCTTCTTCCTCTTTGATACCTTTTTTCTCTTCTATTTTAGGTTCTGTTTGAATCTCTTTTTCTGTTGTCGGTTTTAAGAAATTTAGGGAGAGTTCTTCTTTTTTTTCCTCTTTTTTTATTGTATTTACTATCTCTTCTTGTTTGTCTGTTTTTAGGAAGTTTAGTTGAAAATCATCTTCAACACTTTGTTCTTCTGTAGGATTTGCTATCTCCACTTTTTGTTGAGAGATAGACTCCCCTTGTTTGTCTGTTTTTAGGATGTTTAGTTGAAAATCATCTTCACCACTTTTTTTATCCTCTTCTTTAGGCTTTGATGGAATTTTTTCTTCATTTTCTGGCTTTAAGAAATTTAAAGATAGCTCTTCTGCTTTCTCTTCCTCCTTTTTTTGAACTACTACTTCATCTTTGGGTGGTGTAATAGTTTTCTCTTCTTCTGTTTTTAGGAAGTTTAGTTGAAAATCATCTTTGGTACTTTTTTCTTCTATTGGAGTTACTATCTCCTCTTTTACTTCTACTTTAGGCTCTTCTTGTTTTTCTGTTTTTAAGAAGTTTAGTTGAAGATCATCTTCACTATTTTTTACTTCTTCTATCTTAGGCTCTGGTTGAGTCTCTTTTTGAGTTGTTGGTTTCAAAAAATTTAGAGAGAGCTCTTCTGTCTCCTCTTTTGGTTCTAAGATAGGCTTTTCTTGTTTTTCTGGTTTTAAGAAGTTGAATTGAAAATCATCTTTGGTACTTTTTTTCTCCTCTTCAATTGGAGTTATTATCTTATCTTTTGGTTCTGAGGTAGGAAGCTCTTGTTTTTCTGTTTTTAGGAAGTTTAGTTGAAAATCATCCTTTTCACTTCTCTTATCTTCTACTTTAGTTTCTAGTTGAATCTCTTTTCCAATTATTGGTTCTACAAAGTTTGTAGGTATATCTTCTTTTTTTGTCTCCTCTTTTGGTTGAGGGGTGGGGTTAACTTGTTCTTCAAAAGAGCTATCCAGAATAAATTCTCTATTTTCAAACTCATTTGTTTGTATTGGTTGTGGTATATCTAGTTTATAATCATTATTGTTAAGAGTTTCAATTGGTTTTGGATCTTCTATTCGTTGAGGTTCTAATTTATTATTTTCTTTATCTGTTGTTGGCATTAGGTTGTCTAGATTAAAAATACCTTTTGGTGCAGTATGTTCATAACTCTCTTCACCTACATCTACTTCACCAGTAACATGAACAGCAAAAAAACTGCTATTGCCATTAATCTCTTGTGGTAGATATATCTCCTCTATGCTAAGTTTTACCTCTACTTCTCGTCCATTTTTTAAGGTGGCTAATGCACTCTTATTTGGAGAGCCACTATAGAGTATAAAGTCTATCCATGAAAAGTTACTAAAATTATATATATATCCCTCTTGATTAACAAGTATATTGGCAAAATCACTATGTACTGATGAAAACTCTTTGATATCTTCGTATCCTAAATAACTAAGTGTTTTTGAACTAATTCCTATGAATTTGTGATTTTTATCGTATAAAACCAAAATATACTCCTGCGTTAACTCTTTTACAAGTTATTGTTTTTTAAGATTTCTAGCAATTTTGATGCCAATAACACTCTCCAACTCAGCCATAGAAGCATTTTCAATATTTTCAAAAGTATCAAAATATTGAATCAACCTTTTGATTGTTGCTTCACCAACACCTTTTGTCTTTAAGAGTTGAATCTCTTTATCTCTTTTTAATTTTACTCTTCGATGATAATTGATTACAAAACGGTGAGATTCATCACGCATTTTTTGAATAAAATGTAACCTTTTATCATCTGATTGGAGATTAAAAGTTCCAAGCTCACAAATAATAGTGTCTTTAGCTCTTCCTTTGGCTCGTTGAGCTTTGTTATCTTTTTTCTCTTTTGCTATTGCAATAATATCGACGAAAATGCCATATTGATTAATAATCTTTTTGGCTAGTTTCCATAATGTCTCTCCCCCATCAATAATTATTAAATCTGGGGGAGGATTTTTTGCAAAACTTTCACATCTTTTTGTGATGAGTTCGGACATTTGAGCGTACTCATCTTTCGCCTCTAAATTATAGTGCCGATAATCCTTTTTGACAAAAGAGAAATTTTCCCACTTGATCATTGCTCCAACTGTAGCTTGAGTCTGTAAATGAGAGTTGTCATACGCCTCTATTACATAAGGTATTTTCTCTAATGAAAAAAGATTCTTTACTTTTATAAGTATATCATAATTTTTATTTTTTTCTAATCTTATCAACTCCTTTGCATTTTTAAGGGCTAGAGTTGTTAATTTTCTTCTATCTCCTCTTATAGGTACTGTGATTTTTATCTTTTTCTTTGTTTTATAGAATAGAAATTTTTCTACAGCTTTGATCTCTTCAAATGGTTCATAAACCAAAATTTCTGAAGCAGGTAGTACATCTTTTTGGTAATAATCGACCAAAACTCTGCGGTAAAGATGACTACTATCAAATCCAAATTCTGATTTAAAAATAGAGTGAGAAGTTGATATTACTCTCCCTTCTCTAACAAAAATTAGTACACTACATGCAATATTTTCTTCTATTTCAATTGCAAAAATATCATAAGATTTAGAAGAAGCTAAGTCCAAATTACTTACAAGTTGTGTTTGTGAAATTCGTTTTATTCGATCTCTAATCTCTTTTGCCTCTTCAAAGAGTAGTTTTTCTGAGTAGTAATACATCTTCTCTTTGAGTAGTTGGATCAATTTTTTCTTATCGTTTATAACTGCAATTGCATCTTTTACAATTTTGGAATAATCTTCCTCGCTAATTTTACCTTCACATGGGGCTTTACATCTCTCTATTTGATAAAATAGACAAGCTTTTTTACTGCTTAAACAACTTTTTTTCTGAACAAGGGGAAAAATCTCATATATAGAGTTTAATATATCTCTAGCTCCAATAGAGAAGGGACCAAAATATTTTATTTTTTTATCATTAATAATTTTTCTACTGATTTCAAATCTACCAAAAGGTTTATTTAGGTCAATACAAATATATGGATAAGTTTTATCATCACGAAGAAGAATATTATATTTTGGTTGTAGCTGTTTTATGAGAGAGTTTTCAAGTATTAGTGCGTCATGTTCATTCTCTACTATGATATAGTTTATATCTGCTACTTCGCTAATCATTTTGTAAATTCTAGGAGTTAGATTTGATGAGGCTTGAAAGGGGGTAAATTTAAAATAACTTTTGACTCTATTTTTGAGAATTTTAGCTTTGCCTATGTAGAGTAATCTTCCATTTTTATCAAAATATTGGTAGACACCTGCTTGGGGAGGAATCTCTTTTATCTTCTGTTCAAGTTCCGTTTCCATTTCTTTTTTTTATCTCCTCTTTGATTTTCTGAAAAATTTCTTTTATATCTTGGTTTTTAGATAATATATCAAATGAGGCATCAGATTTTTCTTTATATCTGCGAGGAGGCTTAGAATAGGTGTTTGATGGTTCTATTTTATTACTAATAAATGTTTTTACTTCATCTATTTCAATATCCACACAACTTGTATCAAAATCTTTAATTTTCTTTAATAAGTTTTTTATTAAATTATTCTTATAATCAAACTCCATTTTCATCCCTGGATGATTTAGTACAAAAAATAGTGTGCTATTCTTTATATACATAAAGAGTATAGATTTAGTTAATCTAGGGGGTAAAAGAGATTTTAACTTCTCAAAACACATTTTTTGTAAAATCTTACTATTTTGAGGTTTATTTATTAAATGATTAATTATATATTTAGAATTTTTCATGTGGGTATTATAACACTATTACTCACATTTTTTGTATCTTGTGGTTATAAAGGGGATCCTATTTATAAGCCAAGTACTGTTTTGGAGAAGTTATGATTTATGATGCTATTATCATAGGTTCAGGTATTGCTGGATTAAATGCAGCTATTGCATTTGGTAAGAACAAGAAAGTACTCATTATTTGCAAAGAGAACTCATGGGATTGTAATACTTTTTATGCCCAAGGTGGGATTGCTGTTGCAACAGATGAAGATGATATCCCTTTGCATATTGAAGATACTATTAATGCGGGAGCAGGGCTTTGTGATCCAAAAGCTGTAGAGACTCTATGCAAAGATGGTTATAAAGAGGTTCGCAACTTTATCAAACGAGGTTTTGAATTTGATAAAGATGAAGAGGGAAAACTTCACTATACAAAAGAGGGAGCTCACTCCAAAAATCGTATTTTACATGCTGGAGGAGATGCTACTGGTAGGTATATACACCTCTTTTTGATGCATGAAAATAGGCAAAAGTTACTTTATAACTCAACTGTTACAGATCTTTTAATCAAAGATAATATTTGCCATGGAGTGAAAGTATCTCATGCTGGTGAAATTAGAAATTATTATGCAAAGAGTGTGATTATTGCAAGTGGTGGTATTGGCTCTTTGTATGAGTTTCATACAAATGCTAGAAGTATAAGTGGGGAGTTGCAAGGAATTTGTCTCGAACATGGGGCAACTCTTCGTGATATGGAGATGACACAATTTCATCCTACAGTTTTTATTCATAATAAAGGGGCAAGAAAACAGTTACTTACTGAAGCTCTTAGAGGTGAAGGTGCTCATATAGTTGATGAAGATGGTTATAGATTTCTCTTTGATTATCATGAAAGAGGAGAATTAAGTTCACGAAGTAAAGTGAGTCAAGCCATCTTTGATTGGAAAGCCAAAACAGGAAAAGAGGTCTATCTGAGTTTTTCAAACTTTACTGAAGAGCATTTTAAAGAGAGATTTCCAACGATATATTTTAATATGCGTGATATTGGTCTAAACTTACCTGAAGATAGAGTTCCTATATCTCCCGCTTTTCACTACTCCATGGGTGGAATAGAGACAGATATCAATGGAAAAGTTTTAGGATTTGAAAATTTATATGCTGTTGGAGAGGTTGCTTCTACAAGAGTTCATGGTGCTAATAGATTGGCAAGTAACTCCCTTTTGGAAGGATTAGTCTTTTCTAAAAGAGCAGTAGATGATATTCTTAGAAGAAGTATCTATTTTAAACTTATAAAATTTGATGAAACAGAGGAGGTATTAGTAAAAGAGAAGGATGCTTATCGTAAAGATATTTTGCGTTCGGTTATGTGGAATAGTGTCTCAATTGTTAGAAATGAGGGTGATTTGCAAGAGGCATTGAGTAAAATCAATACACTTTTGCATGAAGATATAGGTAAATTATTAAGATTGCGTCTAAAGGTATCAAAAAATATCGTAGAAAGTGCGATCTATAGAAAAGAGTCTCTAGGTGCTCATAATATTATAAATATTTAAAAAAAAGGATTAGAATGAGGTATTTACTTATGTTAATGTATTTAACAACATTTGGTATTGCATCTGAGGGTGCTACAGCTGTGGAAAACGCAAGTTATACGGGGACTTGGGTTGGTATTTTGGCTGTGATAGTGTTTGTTACTGGATATTATTTTATTGCTACGGAAGAGAAGTATGAGATAAATAAAGCAAAACCAGCACTTTTTACAGGTACATTTATGTTCATGTTGATTGGTATCTATTTTACACTTAACAGCATAGATGTACATCATCTTCATGTTGAGATGAAACATCTTATTTTAGAGATTGCGGAGATATTTTTCTTCTTGTTTGTTGCTATGACTTTTATTGAGACAATGATAGAGAGAAATGTATTTGATGTATTAAAATATAAGTTGGTTTCAAGAGGTTACACTTTTAAAAAGCTCTTTTGGTTAACAGGGCTTTTAGCCTTTTTTATCTCACCAGTTGCAGATAACTTGACAACAGCATTAATTCTCTCAACAGTTCTTTTTACTATTGATAAGACAAATAAAGAGTTTTTAGTACCAGGTGCGATTAATATTGTTGTTGCTGCAAATGCAGGAGGAGCTTGGAGCCCATTTGGTGATATTACTACTTTGATGGCATGGACTGCGGGTAAAGGTGTTTTTATTGATTTTATATCTCTATTTCCTGCTTCTATTGTGGGTTGGCTTATTACTGCATGGCTTTTATCAAAAGTTGTTCCAGAAGGAAAACCACCTTTTTCAGCACAGACTGATAAAGTTGAAAAACTAAAACCAGGTGCAAAAACAGTTATCTATTTGGGTATAGGAACAATTATAGTTGCAGTTTTGGGACACCAGTTTTTCCACTTTCCAGCAATGTGGGGTATGATGTTTGGTCTATCTGTTCTTAAAATTTACTCTTATCAGCTCAAACAGGTCGAGGGTGAAACATTTGATGTTTTTGTAAATATGCAAAAAGTTGAGAATGATACACTTCTATTTTTCTTTGGTATTCTTGCTGCTGTTGGAGCACTTCACTTTTTAGGATTTTTGGAATATATTGTTGATTTATACGGTATTATTGGTGCAACTGCTGGAAATATGGGTGTTGGATTTTTGTCTGCTGTAGTAGATAATGTACCTGTAATGAGTGCAGTTCTTAAGGCAAATCCTGAAATGGGTCTTGATCAGTGGATGTTAGTAACTCTTACTGCTGGTATTGGTGGAAGTTTAATTAGTTTTGGTTCTGCTGCTGGTGTTGGTGTAATGGGAAGACTTAGAGGTATTTATACTTTTGGTTCACATATGAAATATGCTTGGATGATTTTAGTTGGTTATATTGTCTCTATGATTATTTGGTATGTACAGTTTCAAATTTTAGGAATTTACTAGTAGTTTATTAGATAAAATTAACTAAAATGATTTCTTATAGAAAAAGTAAGGAATAGCATGAAAAATGTACCAATAGTTGTTTTGGATTTTGGATCACAATATACACAACTTATTGCAAGAAAATTAAGAGAGAGTGGGGTCTATTGCGAGATAGTCCCTTATAATGAAGATATTGAAAGTATTAGGGCAAAACAACCAGAGGGGATTATACTCTCTGGTGGTCCATCTTCTGTATATGCCAAAGATGCATATCATCCTAATAGTGCTATATTTGATCTTGGGTTACCAATTTTGGGTATCTGTTATGGTATGCAACTTATTACTCAACACTTTGGTGGTGCTGTAATTCCTGCTGATCATCATGAATATGGTAAAGCTAAACTCTATTTTGATAATGAATCCCCAATTTTAAAAAATACTCCAAGTGGACAGATTGTCTGGATGAGTCATGGTGATCGTGTAGATATGATTCCTGAAGGTTTTGAAAAAATTGCTTACTCTGATAACTCCCCTTATGCTGCTATTGCAAATGAAGATAAAAATATTTATGCATTCCAATTTCATCCTGAAGTTCATCACTCGGAATTTGGTACTAAGCTTCTTAAAAACTTTGCAAAATATATTTGTGGTTGTGAAAGTACATGGAATATGGGTGGATTTGCAAAAGAGCAAATTGTAAAAATTAGAGATGTAGTTGGTGATAAAAAAGTTCTTTGTGGTGTGAGTGGAGGGGTTGATAGCTCTGTTGTAGCTGCCCTTCTTCATGAAGCAATTGGAGATCAATTAATTCCTGTTTTTGTCGATCAAGGACTTTTGAGAGCCAATGAAAGAATGCAAGTAGAAGCGATGTTTAAAAATCGTCTTCATGCTAAGCTTATTACTGTTGATGCAAGTGAAGAGTTTATTAATAACCTTGAGGGTGTTGTAGACCCTGAACAAAAGAGAAAAATTATTGGAGAGACTTTTATCAAAGTATTTGATAGAGAAGCTCAAAAGCATGATGGTATCTCATTTCTTGCACAAGGTACGCTATATACAGATGTAATTGAGTCAGTATCAGTAAAAGGACCTAGTAAAACAATAAAATCACACCATAATGTAGGTGGGCTTCCTGATTGGATGAGTTTTGAACTTATTGAACCACTTCGTGAGATTTTCAAAGATGAAGTACGAAAATTGGGTCTTGAACTTGGACTTCCAAAAGATATGATTGCACGACATCCATTCCCCGGACCAGGACTTGCTATTAGAATTATGGGTGAAGTTAATCAAAAAGATTTAGATATGTTGCGTTTAGCCGATACTATCATGATTGATGAACTCAAAGCTTATGGTTATTACGACAAAGTATGGCAAGCATTTTGTGTTTTATTAAATGTGAAAAGTGTTGGTGTTATGGGTGATAATCGTACTTATGATAATACAGTTTGTGTGAGAATGGTTGAGAGTGTTGATGGCATGACTGCTACATTTGCTCATATTCCTCATGAGTTGTTAGAGAAGATAAGTAGTCGAATTATCAATGAAGTGGATGGTATTAATAGAGTGGTTTATGATATCACCTCTAAGCCTCCAGGAACTATTGAATGGGAGTAATATATGAGGGGACATATCTGTAAGATGTGTAAAGAGGAGGATGTTCCTCCTTTCCTTTATGATGAAGATAAAAAACTTTGTCATGAATGTTTGAAACGATTAGAGAAAGATGAAGAAAAATTAGAGCTTCAAACACTTGATAAGACAATGTTTGAAACATTTGATGAGTATAGAGATAGACTACATAATTTAGATCCCATTGAAATTGGTTATATTGAACTTTTAGAGTATGATGCGGAAGAGTCATACTTTATTGCAGATGCTATACTGTTTAATATATTTGATGAAAAGATAGAAAATAGTAATATCATAGATGAAAAATGGCTTGTAGAAGTACCAAGAAGTAAAGCCCAAAGTTTATATAACAACTCCAGAAAATATCCCCTTTTTGCATCTATAACAGTTTTTGAAAAAAAGTTATATATCTATAATCTACGATGTTCTGGATATAGTCTCTATCCTAAAAGTTATCTATCTATGGGTAAATTAGAGAAAAAAAGATTACTACTTCGCTATCCTGATCTATCTATATTATCACCAAATATTAGGAAAAATAAAACATTCATTAGAGAGCTTTTTACTATTTTTCACTCAACAAAGAGAAACTCCAATCAAAAATTACCACATGAAAAAGATTTTGTACAGATTCCAAGAAGCAAATTTATAAATTATGATTTTTGTATGAGTAGATATCAAGTGACTTTTGATGAGTATGATATATTTTGTAAAGATACCAATAGACAACTGCCTCGTGATGAGGGTTGGGGAAGAGGTAGACGACCTGTAATATATGTAAGTTGGTATGATGCGAGAGCATATACTGAGTATTTGAGTAAAAAAATGGGTAAAAAATATCGACTACCTACTGAAAAAGAGTGGGAATATGCATGTCGTGCTGGAACAAAAAGTAAATATAGTTTTGGAGATGATGATAAATTAGCTACTCATTATGCATGGTATGAAAAAAACTCAGGCAAAAAAACACAATTAGTTGGAGAAAAAAAACCAAATCCATGGGGGCTATATGATATGCATGGAAATGTAAGAGAGTGGTGTGAAGATTGGTATGATATAAATCAATCATATAAAGTTCTTCGTGGTGGTAGTTGGTATGGTTATGCAAAGTGGCTTCAATCTTCAAACCGTGACTGGAGAACTCCTCAAAGTTCCAATTATAATATTGGATTTAGGGTTGTTTTAGAGGGGACTCTTTAGCATTTTTGCAAAGTTATGAATTGCCATAGCATAGTTTGTACTGTGATTATATGAAGTTAAGGCTTGAAAATTATGATTTCCTAGCCAAATCTCTTGGTAATCTTTATATCTTAATTTTAAAAGAGAAGCTTTTTTATAAGGAAATTTAGTGAGGGGATTAATTCCCCTCTTTTTTAGATATTTCAATTTATATATTTTGTTATATCCTGTTTTTAGTTTATTAAAGTTTTTACCCTCAAAATTTGTTTGTACTGCCACAATTGGATCTTTTGTAAAACCATTTTGATGTAAAAAATTACCCAAAGTTCCAATACAATCTTCCATATCAAATAGATCTTTTACTCCATCTTTATTAAAATCCACACCATATTTAAGATGAACACTTGGCAACTGCTGTGAGCAACCCATAGCCCCAGCTATTGAGCCTCTTAGTGAAAAAGGTGTGAGGTTCTCTTTATGTATTAAAATGATAAATTGTTCAAGTTCATATCTAAAAAATTTCTGTTTTCTATTCTTTATAAATGCAAGAGTTGTAAGTGAATCTAATACTAGAAGCTTACCCAAAAATTGTCCAAAATATGTCTCTATCGCAATCATTCCAACTATATACTCTTTTGGTACTTTATATATTTTTTCCGCTCTATTTAGAGTAGTTTTATACTTTTTCAAAAACTCTTTACCTGCTTCAACTCTATCTTTTGTAAGAATTTTGGTTGTATATTTTACCCAATCAGCATCTGTTTTATATGCTCTTATTGGTTGTGTATATGCCTCTAGGGCTTTGGGTTGAAGTTGGGCATGTGAAAATAAAAATTCTAAATAAGATTTATCAAAATTATATTTTTTTACCATTTTAGTAATAAATAATTTAACCTCTTTTTTTTGTGTAAAATAAATTTTTTGATCTACTGCATATGAATAGATAGGTAATAAAAATATAAGTGATAGTAAAACAATTTTTTTCATAATAACTTTTCATTTTAAAATTTTTAATTTAAGCAAAATATATAGATATTATGCCTTAATATTCTTTTAAAGATTTTGCATATATAACATCTCTATAGAATGAGTTATAAGTTAATGAAAGAGAAAAAGTAATAAATTTTTATTATTCATTTTATTAAAAATATACTAAAATTAGGTAAATAGATTTATTTGCAAAAGTAAATCTAATAAAAGGGTTTGTATGATAAAAAAAGATATTAAAGGTAAAAGTCTTCCTATTGTAAAAGCGGTGGAGAAAGATCAAAAGAGTGGCGAAGGTAAGTTAGAGGTCAGGGAAAAAAATAGGGAAGGAAAGGTTCGGATTTGGGTAAAAGAGGAGACTTTGGCTTATGAAAAAGAGTTAAAGCGTCTTCAAGTTGAACTGCTTAAATTTCAAAATCATGTCAAAGATAAGGGTATTAGAGTTTTGATGCTTTTTGAAGGTCGTGATGCAGCTGGAAAAGGTGGAACAATAAAAAGAGTTATGGAACATATAAATCCTAGGGGTGCAAGAGTGGTTGCACTTGAGAAGCCTTCTGATATAGAGAAGACACAGTGGTATTTTCAAAGATATACAAATTATCTTCCTAGTGCTGGTGAGATGGTATTGTTTGATCGTTCATGGTATAACAGAGCGGGGGTTGAACCTGTTATGAAATTTTGTACTCAAGAGGAGCATAAAGAGTTTCTTAGAGAAGTTCCTGAGTTTGAAAAGATGCTTGTTAGTTCTGGTATTATATTGTTAAAATTTTACTTTTCAGTGAGTAAAGATGAACAGGCTCGGCGTTTTGATAAAAGAAGACAAGATCCATTGAAACAGTATAAAATTTCGCCAGTAGATGAGCTAGCTCAAGCCAAATGGGATGCTTATACTGTAGCTAAATACTCTATGTTGTTCTCTTCAAATACTCCACATGCTCCATGGACTGTGATTAGGTCTGATAATAAGAAAAAGGCTCGTATTAATTGTATCAAACATATTTTATCAAGTGTGGATTATCCCGATAAGATAGATAATCAGTTTTTAGAAATTGATCCTGATATATTATATAGTGGTATTAAAGAGATTTCAATCATGGAAGAGAATATGACCGAAGCACTTTAGCAACAATACTGTAAACCATCGCCTTTTAAGGCTGTGATATAAGGTATATTTATGATCAAAAGTATGTTAATATTAGGGTATGAAAACATTATATATTATAAGACATGCGAAGTCTAGTTGGAAAGGTATGGAGGGTGATGTAAATCGCCCTCTAAATAGTAGAGGTAAGAGTAATGCTCCCATGATGGGACATGTACTCTTTAACAAAGGTGTAAAACCAGATTTAATAATTTCAAGTCCTGCTAAAAGGGCAAAAACAACTGCTTTATTAATTGCCCAAGAGATCGGTTATGATAAAGATTCTATTGTTTTTAATGAGACTATTTATGAATCTTCAACCCAAAATATTATTGATATTATAAACTCTGTGAGTGATGAGGTAGAATCTTTGGCAGTTGTGGGGCATAATCCTGCTCTAACAGATGTGATAAATGTCCTCTCAGGAAGTGGAAGATTAGATAATTTACCAACTATGGGAGTTTTTGCTATCAAGTTTGATCTATCCTCTTGGAAAGATGTGAATTATAATAGTGGGGAGCCACTCTTTTTTGAATATCCTAAAAAGCATCTTATTTAATGGCATTAATAGATTTAATAGAATTAAGTAAATCTTACGAATCTAAAGAGATTCTTTCATCTATAAACTTTAGTATTCATGAAGGTGATCGTGTTGCTATTATTGCCAAAAATGGTGGTGGTAAATCTACTTTGATGAGTATTATTGATGGCTCTTTGGATTTTGATGACGGTAGAAGAGTTGTTCAGCAAAATATAAAAGTAGAGATGCTCGATCAAGTGCCACATTTTGAAGATGGTGTTTATGTAAAAGATGCAATTGAAAATGAACTCAAAGAGTTAAAAGATGCAAAAGATGAGTATGACTCTATTAGTGCCAAACTTGTTGAGGATTATGATAATAAGGAGCTTTTAGATCGTCAGGCTTATTTGACAACTTTTTTGGATACGCATAATGCTTGGAGTTTGGATGATAAGGTAGAGAGAGTTATACAAGAGTTTCATCTTAAAGAGTTTGAAAATCGTCCCGTAAATCTTCTGAGTGGAGGAGAGCAACGGCGTGTGGCTTTGGCTGGGTTGCTTTTGAAAAAACCTGATATTTTACTTCTTGATGAGCCTACCAATCATCTTGATGTTTATATGGTTGAGTTTTTGGAGGAGATTTTACTTCGTGAAAAATTTACTCTACTCTTTATTTCTCATGATAGATATTTTTTGGATAATATTGCTACTAGAAGTATAGAGATAGAAGATGGAAAGATTAGATACTTTAAGGGTGGATATAGTGATTATATCTCTCAGAAAGAGGAGATTTTAAAATCTATGCAAAAATCTCATGAGACATTTTTGAAACTTCTAAAAGTAGAAGAGGAGTGGCTCCATCGAGGAGTAAGAGCTAGACTCAAACGAAATGAAGGTCGTAAAGAGAGAGTCATGCAGATGCGAGAAAAAGCTAAACATGATCCTTCTGTGATAAATAAGATGAAAATAGAGCTTGAACGAGAGCAGAAAAGTTTTAACCAAAGCGAGAGTAAAAATCGTAAAAAAATGCTTTTTGATATTGAACATATAGATAAAAGTTTAGGAAATAAACTCTTAATCAAAAACTTTTCAATGCGAATTTTACAAAAAGATAGTATGGCGATAGTTGGTAAAAATGGAAGTGGAAAATCAACCCTTTTAAAACTTTTGTTGGGTCAAATGGAAGTAGATAGTGGAAAAATACAAAAGGGTGAATTTGCTGTAGGATATTTTGATCAACATCGTGGAATGCTCAATGATGAAGATAATTTATTAGAAACTTTCTGTCCAAATGGTGGGGATAGAGTAATGGTAAAAGGAAGAGATCTCCATGTATATGGATATCTCAAAAACTTTCTTTTCCCAAAAGAGGATTTAGAAAAAAAGATAGGCTTACTTAGTGGTGGAGAGAGAAATAGAGTAGCTTTGGCTCTTTTGTTTACCAAAGAGTATGATTGTCTTATTTTGGATGAGCCTACTAATGATCTTGATATTAGTACGATAAATATATTAGAAGAGTATCTTCAAAGTTTTGAGGGTGCATTGATATTTGTGAGTCATGATCGTTATTTTGTGGATAAGATTGCTCAAAAACTTCTTATTTTCAAGGGTGATGGAGTTATAGAGGAGAGTTATCAAAGCTATAGTGACTATTTGAGTATAGAAAAAGAGTTGGGAAATATAGATACTTTTGAAAAAAGTCTAAAAGAAGAGAGTTCAAAAGAGAGTGTTGCTAGAACTACAAATAGAGCTATTAAACTCTCATATAAAGAGAAGATGGAGTATGAGAGTTTACCTATTAAAATAGAAGAGTTTGAAGATAAGATAGAGTCTCTAAATGATTGTTTGCAAAATCCAGATTGTTATAATGAAAAGGGGTTGAATACTCTTAGTCAAGAGCTAATCAAAATGGAAGAGGAGTATGAACAGTTGGTTGAGCGATTTTTGGAGATTGAAGAGAAAGTAGAGATGATAGAGAGTCAATCTTGAAAGATTGACTCTCTTCTTTATATTGGTTTTGCAAAAAAATCAAAAAATATCCACATAGTTACAGATGATATAACCAATGTTGCAATCATCGCAGGTGTTCCTTTTTTAAACCAAAGACCTGGAGTAATTGCCAAAGATGGGTCATTTCTCTCTTTTGCTACTCTTTCAGAAAGTGTTACAATATATACATTTGCAGTTGATCCTAGATGTGAACCATTTCCACCCATTCCAACACCAATGGCAAGAGCCCACCAAAGAGGTGTGATATTGATGCCTTGTGCTTCTAGTCCTAGTATGACAGGAATCATAGCAGCTGTAAAAGGGATATTGTCAATCATTGCGGATAAGATTGCAGCTGCCCACATCAAAATAAGAGAAGCCATTAGTAGATCTTTCTCTACAAATGGTAAGATTAATGTTCCTAGATATTCAAGAAAATGGCTATTGTGAACTCCTCCTACAAGAACAAACAGAGCGATAAAAAAAGTCAAAAGTGTTATCTCAACACTCTCAAATGCTCCATCAAGTTCAATTTTTGGTGCAAGAAAGAGAAGAACAGTAAATCCAATAGCAGCAACTACCCATGCATCCCAACCAAAATGGTGATGAAAAATAAATAGTATAACCATCATCCCAAGTACACTCAAAGCAGCATTCCAAGTTTTGGTATCTTTTATTTTTGCTATTTTTGAAAAATCTGGTTTGAATGGTATAACACTTAACTCTTTTTTGAATAAAAATTTGAGTGTCAAAATGACTGTTAACCAAGCTAAAAATACAATACTTCCCATATGTAATAAAAAAGTATTAAAATCAATATTTGCAGCAGAACCAATCATAAGATTTGGAGGATCACCTACAAGTGTTGCTACACCACCAGTATCAGAGAGTAGAGCTATTGCCAAAAGATATGGAATAGGGCTTACTTTTAGAGCTTGTGCGATTAAAACCACTAATGGTCCAAAAATGACAACAGTTGTTACATTATCTAGTAGTAGTGATATTACTGTGACAGCTGTACCCATTAAGAGCATAAGTATAAATAGCTTTCCTTTGCTAAGTTGTGCAACTTTGTAGGCTATTACCTCAAATCCTCCAGTAGGAATCATAATAGCTACGATTGTCATCATAGCACCTAAAAGTAGTACAACATTCCAGTCGATCGCCTCAAGTGCGAGTTCAGGCGAATAAAAACCGAAATATTGTCCTGCTAAAATCATTGATAATGCACCAAGCATAGCAAACTTAGTGCGATGAAATCCATGTAAACCTTCTGTAAAAATACCTATGAAGGTAAAAGTCATAATAATGGCTGAAACCAACATAGGAGTATCAAAGACTAATTGTTGAGTCATTTGCATCTCCTTTATTAAAAATAGTTGAGAATTCTAGCTAAAAATTAAATATATTTAACTTAATATAATAAAAAGTAAATGTGAAATTATAAAAGTAGTTTTTATTTGTGTTGTTTTTTTTATAAAAATCATAAAAACTCTTGATAAGCTTAAGAAAAAGTAGTATAATCGATTTCTAATATAGCATTTCTGCTAACATTTAAGTAACAAATGTCTTATATTATACTTCACTAGAAATTTTCTAAAAAAGGTTTGGTTGTTATGAAAAGAATGGTACTTTTACTCTTTTTAATGTTTTTATTTATAGGTTGCGGTGGTTCTAGTAGTAATGAACCAATTATTAATGATTCAAATAGTAGTACAGCAGTTGTTAGTGATACAAATGATAGCGAGAGAAAACTTATTTTGGATGATAATAAATCAGTTCAAAATGAAGAAAAAACTATTGTTGAGCTTACGGGATTTGCAAAAATTCAAGATTTGATTAAAAAATCTAGGGATGGATTACTTAGTGATGTAACCTATATTTGTGTTGGTGATAGTACAAGAGCCAAATCTGAAGAGGATCAAGCTCATAAAATGTTTGAGAGAGTTAAAGCTACTTTGGATACTTATAAGGTTAACTCTATATTAAAAGCTAGAGGTTCTCAAGAGTTATCTCATTTTTTGGAGCTAAAATTAGAAAATGGAAAAGTCAGAAAACCAACATATAGAGATGTAATTTTAGCTACACCTGGTAGTGGTGCAACTACTATCGTAGATATGGCTTTAGGTATCAATGATCTTTGGGATTTGAATATTCATACGAAAGATGATATGGCAGATGCTGTTGGCATAATCAAAGATAGATTGTTACAAGCAATAGAATTGATACAGGCATCTAAGCCCGATATTAATTTTGTTTTAACCTCTCCTAGTCCTTTGCTTGATTGGACTGAAGGATCAGAAATTTATGCTCAAGTTTATAAAGAGGTATCGGCAGAGTTAGAGCTTCCATTTATTGATTATGTAGATAATATTATGCCTCCAAGAGTTCAAGATGAGAATAGTACTTCTATTGCTTTTGAAGATTGGTATAGATTAGAACCTACAAAGAAAGAACCAGATCATAGAGACCCTATTCATTTTTCAGAGTATGGATTAAATAAAGTAGCCGATTATATTTTGGAACATATTTTACCAAAAGATTAAATTAAGTAATATTTCCCCTCCTATTTAGTATAAGGGAGGGAAAAAAAATGGTTACTATTATAGGCAATGGGATGGGGAAGTATGACTTCTCCAATCTTGATATAAGTTTTTGTGAATTTGATAAGATTGTCTGTGACAAAAATTTTATTGATAGCGGTAGCAATGTTTTGAAGCTTGGTTTCAAAGATGCTAAAGAGTATATTTTGGATCATTTTGATGATGAAAATATATTATATGTGGTGAGTGGTTCACCTCTGTTTTATTCGGCTGGTATTTTGATAGCCAATAAACTACCCAAAAATAGTGTCAAAATTATTGACAATGAATCTTCTAAAAAATATCTTCTAAAAAAACTTTTTATATCTGAGCAGTCATGTGGAGTTTTTTCACTTCATGGTAGGACTCTTGTAGATTTAGAAGTTTTGTTGGTTCAAAAATATACATTTATTCTATGTGATGATAAAACTATAGATAGATTAAAAGAGGCTCTCTCTTTTGTCAAAGATCAGATCAAAATCACAATAGGATATAAACTAGGTTATGAAGATGAAGAGATAAAAGAGATTGATATTTTTGATGATTTCTCATTTGATTTAACTTTTCCTTATGTTCTTTTGATAGATAGAGAGTATGAACATAAAAGCCCAATTTGTGATGATTTAGAGTTTGAGACACAGAGGGGAATGATTACCAAAAAATATAAACGACACCTATCTTTACAAAATCTTGATCTTTTGCCAAATCAACTACTTTGGGATATTGGAGCAGGGAGTGGAAGCTGTGGGATTGAGGCTTTTAAAAGATATCGAGTCTCTACTGTTTTTTTTGAAAAAAATCCTCTTAGATCTGATTTTATACTCAAAAATTTACATAATCATCATGTTTTAAATACCAAATTATTGATAGGAGAGGCACAAAATCTTTTTGAGACTCTTAGTGATGATCCCGAACGAATATTTGTTGGTGGTGGAGGTGTGAAGGTGATTGAGAAATTACCATATTTATATGAGAGATTAAAAGAGAGTGGAGTAATGCTTATAAATGCTATTACACTCTCTCATCTATCTAAAATGATCGAAATTTTAAACTCTAATAGTATCAAATATGAAGTTCACTCTATCTCTCTAACTACATACAAAGGCAAACTTGATTTAGTAGAACCAGAGAGACAACTATTCCAAATAAAGGTAACAAAATGATCTATTTTATAGGGGCGGGTTCAGGTGATCCTGAATTGGTGACAATCAAAGCTCAAAAGATTTTGCAAGATGCAGATATAGTCCTTTATACGGGTTCTCTTGTGCCTCGTGAGGTTCTTTCATGGTGCAAAGAGGATGCTTTGATTGAGGATTCTCAAGGAATGAATTATGATGAAATATTTGCATTTCTCAAAAAATATCGAGACAAAAAATTTGCAAGAGTTCATACAGGCGACCCATCAATTTTTTCAACTATTGCAAAACAGATTGAGTTTTTGAAAAAAGAGAACATAGAGTACAAAGTAATACCGGGAGTTAGTGCCGCATTTGGAAGTGCCTCATCTCTTGGAATAGAGTACACAATACCGGGAGTTTCACAAACATTGATTCTCTCACGAATAGAGGGGCGAACCCCAAATCCTGAAAGTCTAGAAAATATCCTCTCATGCAAAAACTCTTCACTTGTATTTTATCTATCTATCACTCTACTTGATAAACTAAAAGATAAAGCCCTAGATATGGGATACTCTAAAGATACCCCATGTTGGGTAGTGGAGAAAGCAACATGGGAAGATGAAAAAATATATAGAGGTACTATTGATAATATAAAAGATCAAGTTTCACATATTAAAGGTATTGCATTGATTCTATTTGGTGAGTTTTTGCACCAAAAAGAGAGTGAAGAGTCTCATCTATATAGGAAGAGTTCATGAGTAGTATAGCAATAGTTACGATTAATCAGCCAAGCTTAGATAGTGCCTCAAAATTGTGTGAGTATTTGGGTAACTATGAAGTTGCTATTTTTTCTAAAAGTGGATTAAAATATGATGGAGAGAATCTAAAGACTTTTAATAAATTAGATGATATTTTAGCTCCTGCTTGGAGCAAATTTGATGCTATCATATTTATATTAGCAACTGGGGCAGTTGTGCGAAAAATTGCACCACTTTTAAAAGATAAAACAACTGATCCAGCAGTATTGATTATCAATCTTGATCTTACTAGGGTTTTACCTCTTTTGAGTGGGCATCTTGGTGGTGCAAATGAACTAGCGGAGTATTTGAGTCTTAATATTCCAAACTGTATCAATTTTCTTACTACTGCTACAGATCAAACATCCTCTCTAGCTTTTGATCTATTTGCCAAAGAGGAAAATCTGAAAATAGAAAATATCAAACACTTAGCCCCAATATCAAATGCCCTAATCAATAAAAAAGAGGTAAAAGTTTGGACATATCCATCAATATTTGAGAAGATTAAAGAGTACAAAAATATAAAATTGGTAGATAAGCCTCATGAAGGACTTTGTGTAAATATAACACCTTTTAAATCTTCTCATCTACATATAAAACCAGATCTGTTTTTGGGAATAGGGTGTAATCGTGGAGTAAGTGCAAGGGTGATAGAAGAGGGTGTAAAGTGGTTTTTGGAAAAGTATAATTTGGAGTTTAATCAAATCAAAAATATCGGTTCATTTGAAGCCAAAAAAGATGAAAAGGGGTTATTAGAGTTTGCCTCAAAATATAACTTTGATATTCAATTTTTTGAAAAAGATCAAATCAATAAATTAGAAGAAAATTTTAGCCATTCACAAGCCAAAAAGTTTTTTGGATTAAAAGGAGTGGCAGAACCATCTGCCATTTTGGTATCAAAATATAGAGAGTTAATAATAAAAAAAGAAGTCTACAACAGAGAAATAACAATAGCAGGAGCAATATAGATGAAAAGATTATACATAGTATCAAGCGGAGCAGGTGGCACAAAATACCTAACAACAGAGGCTAAAGAGGCATTAGCAGATTCAGAGATGATAGTTAGCTACACCAAATATGCTAAAGAGCTAAAAGAGTTCATCGGAGATAAAGAGCTATATAAATCAGGAATGACCAAAGAGATAGAGAGATGTGATAAAGCTATAGAGTATGCAAGAGCTGGAAAAACCACCGCCCTAATCTCAAATGGAGATGTAAATGTATTTGCTATGGCAACTCTTGTAGTAGAACTTATGGATGAAAAAGATTGTTGGGATGAAATAGAGATGATCTCAATAGCTGGAGTAACCTCATTTTTTGCCGCAGCGAGTAGAATAGGAGCTCCAATCAGCCAAGACTTTGCTGTAATCTCCCTATCAGATCGTCTAACTGACATAGCCGTAATTGATAAAAGAGTCAAAAATTCCCTAGAGGCAGATTTTGTAATAGGAATTTATAATCCAAAATCAAAATCAAGAATCAAACCATACCAACAATTTCTATCTTCTTTAAGTCAAATAGATGAAAGAATAGTAATAGTAGCCTCAAATGTAGGAAGAGATACAGAAAAAATCACAGTAACCTCCTCCTCTGATCTAGTAGCAAAAGATATTGATAATGAGTTAGTTTCCATGAGTACACTTATTATCGTATGTAATTCAAGTACAAGAATGACAAAAAATGGATTAGTTTTGACACCAAGAGGATATTTGAAAAAGTATGAATTGGATGGAGAGTTGAAAGAATAAGATTTTATTTGGGAGTATAATAGATATATTACACTCCCCTCTCCCTATATATTTGTATCTTTTATTTCATCTACAAAAGAGATAAAATCGCCCAAAAAATCCAAAAATTGATATAATTTATCATTATCTATCTCCACATATTCATGAACTAATAAATTTCTAAGTCCAATCATAGATACAAGTTTTGGTAACATTTTTTGGCTAATATATTTATGTTTTGCCAAAAGTTCTACACACTCTTTATAACTTTTAGGATTTCCCAAGTTGTAAGTTGATGAAATTTTACATGAGATATCTATAACTATTTGAATGGATTCAAAAAGACCATATCTTATCTCCCATTCATATCTTTTGTTTAATTTCAACTCCTCTTTAGTGACACTATTTCTAATCTCTTTGAGTATTTTTACATTCTCTTCAAGAGATTTTAGTTTTTCCAAAAGTTCCATTATCCAACCTTTTTAAGAGCTCTTTATCAAACATTTCATACATATAACGCATATCAAAATAGTATTTTAAACTATTTGTTTTGAACTCTATATACTCTTTAGTATTCCTACAAAATATAAGTTTGTGATTATTTGTGATATTAAAGGCTAATTTAGAATTTTCTTTGTATAGATCATTTACAATAACCAAATCAACTCTTTTCCCTAAACACTCCTCCAATATAGCGATAATTTCACCCATCATAAATATATCTATATCTTTATCTACCCCAATAGCCACATCAATATCACTCAACTCTTTTTGAGTATTATTAGAATAAGAACCAAATAAGAGGGCAAAATTGATAAAATTGTAGTTAAACAATATATTTAGTAATTTTTTATCTATCTCTACCATTTTTACAGTATATCAAAAACTTAAATAAAAGTAATGAGTAATTAATTTATGGCTGTAACTGTTTAGCTACAAGTTCATTAACAACTTTTGGATTTGCTTTACCGCCTGTACTTTTCAATACTTGACCTACAAAGAAGCCTAAAAGTTTACGATTACCTGCTCTAAATTTCTCTACATTCTCTGGATATTTTGCAATGATTTCATCAATAATAGGCAAAATTTTGGAAGGATCACTTATCTGTATGAGTCCTTTAGATTCAACTATTTTAGCTGGGTTTTCCCCATTTTTGCTCATCTGCTCAAATACCTGTTTGGCAATTTTACTTGAAATTATCTCATCATCAACCATTTTAACAAGCTCAGCTATCTGTTTAGCACTAAATTTTAGCTCACTTATCTCTTTTTGCTTTAACTCTCTAGCTACTTCATTTGCAACAATGTTAGCAATGCTTATAGGGCTATTAAATAGAAGTAGTGTCTCTTCATAAAATTTAGATAATTTTTTATCTCTAGCTAGTGTATTGGCTACTTCGCTGTTTAGTTTAAGTTTATTGGTATATTTGTCAAAAAGTATCTGCTCCTCTTCACTCATAGGTGTTACTTCTCCATCTATATGTACTTTTTTTGTTTGAGGTTTAGGTTCTATTTTTTTCTTTTTAGCCCACGAGTCTTTGAGAGATACAATTTTATTGAATACTGGTGTTTCATCTTTGTAGTCTATAGGATCAGCATAAAAATATCCTTCTCTCTCAAACTGAAATCTTACATCAGGTCTATCTGTTATAACAGAAGGTTCAATAAGAGCATTTTTAATGATTTTTAGAGAATTTGGGTTTATATCTTCTATACCTTGGGGAAATTCCTCTTTGAAGAGTCTATCATAGAGTCTTACTTCAACTTTTTTTGCAAATGAGGCATCTACCCATTGGATAGCACTTTTGACTTTGATACCACTGGTATCTGATCCACTTTTAGAATTGGCATGATATTTGGCTTTTATCTCGATGATATTTCCATTAGTATCTTTAATAACTTCCTCACAAGTGATGATATATGCATATTTAAGTCTTACTGGTTGTTTGGGAGTGAGACGAAAGTAACCTTTTGGTGGATTCTCTATAAAATCATCTCTATTTATATAAATCTCTTTAGAGAAAGGTAGTTTTCTTGATCCCTCTTTGGGTACATCATGAGGATAGTATGAAGCGTCAATCTCTTCATTAGCATTATAATTTTCGATAGTGACTTTTAGAGGATTAAGTACACACATTACTCGTGGTACTTTTTTATTTAGATCATCTCTAATACAAAATTCAAGCTGTGAAACATCAACTGTTGAGTTTGCTTTTGCAATACCTATTTGGTCGCAAAAATTTAAGATAGATTCTGGAGTATATCCTCTTCTCTTATATCCTGCAATGGTAGGCAGACGAGGGTCATCCCAACCACTCACTACCTCTTTTTCAACTAACTCTAAAAGTTTTCTTTTGCTCATAACCGTATAGTTAATATTCAATCGTGCAAATTCATGTTGATAGGGTCTTGGAGGTTCAAGTTCTAAAGTATCCAATACCCAATTATAAATATCACGATTATTTTCAAACTCTAGCGTACATATGGAGTGAGTGATACCCTCAATATAATCAGACAAACAGTGAGCAAAATCGTACATTGGGTAGATAGACCACTCATCTCCTGCTCTAAAATGGTGTGCATGTCTAATACGATACAGAAGTGGGTCTCGCATTTTCATATTGGCTGAACTCATATCAATTTTGGCTCTTAATACATGCTCTCCCTCTTTGAACTCACCATTTTTCATCTTCTCAAAAAGCTCTAAATTTTCTTCAATACCTCTTTTTGCATATTTGCTTCTTTTCCCAGCCTCTGTAACACTCCCACGATATTCTCGTATCTCATCTTCACTCAAGCTATCAACATAAGCTTTATCCATTTTAATAAGTTGAATTGCGTAATCATATAGTTTATGAAAGTAATCAGAAGTATGATATATATTATTACCCCACTCAAAACCAAGCCATTTCACGGCATCTTTGAGAGCCTCAACATATTTTGTATCTTCTGTAGTTGGATTGGTATCATCCATTCTAAGGTTACAATGTCCCTGATAATCCTTGGCGATACCAAAATTGATACTAATGGATTTGGCATGTCCGATATGTGGAAACCCGTTTGGTTCAGGAGGAAACCTTGTAACAGGCTCTTTGTATTTGCCTGAACTTAAATCTTCTTCAACTATTCTTCGTAAAAAATCTTTGCTCTTACTCATCTTATTAAACCCTTTAATTTTGAGATTTTTGTAGCATTTTAATAGATTAGTGCTTATGATTATATGGCTAAAGTTGCCAATTGATAGGTTTTTTACCACTCTTTTGCAAATAATCGTTTGTTTTTGAAAATACTCTACTTCCAAAAAAACCTCTATATGCTGAAAGGGGTGAGGGATGAGGGCTTTTTATTATTAGATGTTTTGTTGCATCAATTGATTTTCCCTTTTTTTGTGCGTAACCTCCCCATAATATAAATACTATATTTTCACACTTTTGATCTATTATCTCTATAATTTTGTCTGTGAGTTTTTCCCATCCTTTTCCTTTATGAGAGTTTGATTTTCCCTCTTCTACACTTAATATTGCATTTAATAATAGTACTCCTTGATCTGCCCAAGATTGTAGATATCCTGTATGTGAATTATCTATATTTAAGTCACTTTGTAGCTCTTTATAGATATTTTTTAGTGATGCAGGTAGTGTGTTTACTTCGGGTAGTACAGAAAAAGAGAGTCCATGAGGATATATTTTGTTTGGATATGGATCTTGTCCTAATATTACTACTTTTAGTGATGATAGTGGTGTTGAGTTGAGGGCATTGAAATATAGCTCTTTTTTTGGAAGTATTGTCTTTACTTTTTGCTCTTGTTGTAAAAAATCTTTTAGTTGTTTTATGTATGGTTGATTAAATTCATTTTTAAGTTCATTTAGCCATGAAGATTCTAAATTTAGTTTTTCATCCATTTTTTGACCCTTTTTATATAAATCATATCTTAATTATTTTAACTTACCTAGATATGGAGTGGTTTTTGCTACTATTATCGCCATTATTTTATACTTCTATTTTTTTAAGGTTTTGTTATGGTTGAATTTCTGTTTTTTTTGATCTTGCTTGCAGTATTTTTGGCATTTATTAGGTTTCTAATAGGTCCAAATTTGAGTGATAGAGTTGTTGCTTTTGATACTATGGGAATAATAGCAGTATCACTTTTGGTTTTGTTGTCTGTCTCTATAAAAGATAGCATATATCTTGATGTGGCATTTGTTTTTGCACTCATTGGTTTTATTGGTACGATTATTTTTGCTCGTTTTAATGTAATAAAGGAAGATAATGTTTGATTTTTTGGGATTTATGTTTATATTTCTTGGTGCATTACTTTTGGTTATTAGTTCTTTAGGACTTTTACGAATGCCAGATACTATTACTCGAATGCATGCAGGAACAAAAGCTTCTACTCTAGGTACTCTTTTGGTGATTGTAGGTGCTATATGTTGGGAACCATCTTTGTGGTTTAAACTATCTTTATTGGGCTTTTTTATACTGATTACAAATCCTCTTTCATCCTCTATTCTTGCTAGAAGCAGTTATCTAAAAAGAGGTTTTTTGAATAAGAGTGGAATTGATGATTTGAAGGAGAAGGTATGATAGGATTAATTATAATATCTATATTTATTACTTTGATAACTCTCTCTATTTTTATTATTGCCAATCGGGAATTATCTCATAGTGTTATTCTGTTTATGGGGTTTGGTCTTGGTAGTGTAATACTATTTTTTCTATTTTCTGCACCAGATGTTGCTTTGACTGAAGCGGTGATTGGTACGGGAGTTAGTGGAGTTGTTCTTTTGGTGACTTTACTTCAAATTAGAGGAAGGGAGTTAAAAAAATGAATCTAAAAAAAGAGATTAGGATAGAGACTATTGTTGTATCACTTGTAATATCTTTAATGACTATTTTGCTTTTGTCAATTTTACTTAATTTTGATGTTAGCACTACTAATAGTTTGGGAAGTGAATTGTTGAATATAAATGAATCTACTACCCAAAGTGCAAATGCAGTTACTTCTGTAGTAACCTATTTTAGGGGATTTGATACTTTGGGAGAGGTTACTATTTTGTTTTTATCGATTTTTGGTATTAGTTTGGGGCTAGATAATATGAACAAAAAAAGTAATATTTTTAGTTATGAAAATAGACTTTTAAAGATAGGTGTAGAGGTTTTATTTCCTCTTATTATTCTTTTTGGCTTTTATATTATTATTCATGGGCACTTAAGCCCTGGAGGTGGATTTCAAGGTGGTGTGATTATTGCTAGTGGTTTTTTATTGATGTTTTTGGCAAAAAATGATGATTTTAGACTTAATCACAAAATAATCACTCTTTGTGAATCTTTTAGTGGAGCTGGATTTATTTTGGTTGGTATTTTGGGTGTTTTATTGGCTGATAGATTTTTTGGTAATTTTTTGCCATTGGGTAGTGTTGGTGATCTTTTTAGTGGTGGATTGATACCTCTGATATATATATTTGTAGGTATCAAAGTCTCTGCTGAAATAACTGCTTTGGTAGAATATTTTATAAGGATTAAAGATGTTGGATAGTTTTAATCAAACACCATTTTTACATGGTGTTATTACTATTGGTTCCTTTTTGCTTCTAACTATTGGTTTGATTGGTGCATTGAGTAAGAAAAATCTATTTAAGATATTTCTCTCTTTGTCTATTGCAGAGGCTAGTTTATTTATATATTTTATTGGAATGCACTTTGAAGTTGGAAAGGTTGCTCCTATTCTTTCAAAAGAGGTAGATAAATTTAGCTCAAACATGGTTGATCCTGTGCCTCAAGCTATGATTTTGACAACTATTGTAATTGCAATTGCTGTTTTATCTTTGGCTCTATCTTTTGTTATTAACTATTTTAAATTGACAAATAATTTAAGAATAGATGAGATGGATGAGTTAGGAGAGAGTAGATGAGTCTAATATATTTTGTGGTTATTCCTCTTTTGGCTTCATTTTTGACACCTTTTTATAAAAATTATCTTAAATATATATCCATTGGTGTAAATCTTTTATTGCTATTTTTAGCTATAGGTTTTGTTAGTTCTGCTCCTCTAGTTGAAAATATAGCTTTTGATTCTGCTCTTAGTATCTCATTTGTATTTGATGAAGCTTCGGCATTTTTTGTGATACTATTTATATCTATTATGCTTATTTTCTCTATTTATAATTTGCAAAATGAGAATAGAAAAGATATATTTATTTTGAGTAATATTTTGCTTTGTGGTGTTTTAGGATTGGTTCTTAGTGGTGATATATTTAATATCTATATCTTTTTTGAAATAGTGAGTATTGTAGCTTATATTCTTACTTCGCTCAATAGGGACAAACAAGCTTATAGTGGAGCAATAAGATATATGATAATTGGTTCTGTTGCTTCTATATTTCTTCTTATTGCTATTATGAGTATCTATATAAATATTGGAACTCTAAACTTAGTAACAATAGGTGAAAGATTTGGCTCAATGGATTTAAATATTCAGTTTTTGATTCTTCTGTCTTTGTTTATTGGCTTTGGAATCAAAGCCGAAATTTTTCCTCTCAATTTTTGGGTAGTAGATATTTATCAAGCTAGTCAAAATAGAGTCAATGCTCTATTTTCTGCGATTATTTCAAAAGCTTATATCTTTCTATTTTTTCATATTGCATATACATTAAAAATAGAGCCAAAGTTTTTACTATTTGTTGCAATTATAGGAGCTATATCATTTGCTATTTCTGAATTATCAGCTCTTAGTAGTAGAGATATGAAACGAATATTTGCATACTCTACATTGGGACAAATAGGTGTTTTATTTATTGCTCTATCATATGGAAATATAACAGTGGTTAGTGGAGCTATATTTTTGATAGCTTTACACTCCATTACAAAAGTGATGCTCTTTTTTGCTCTTGATATTCTCAAAGATAGATTCAATAGTGTAAAAGTAGATATTTTTGGTAAGTTTAGATCTATATTTTTGCTCTTAATATTCTCTATAGGATTTTTGTCTCTTCTTGGTTTACCGCCATTTGGTGGATTTATAGCCAAGCTTACTATTTTAAAAGGTTTAGCTTCATTAGAAGCTTATATGATGATAGGTGTTATTTTGATTGTTTCATTGGTTGAGGCGGTCTATTTCTTTAGACTTTTAGCTCTTACTCAACAATCTTCACAAAAAGAGTTGATTCAAATACCTCTACTAAAAAAGAGTGTTTTAGCCTTTTTAGCGACTATGATCGTCTATTTTGGTATTTTCCCTAATGATCTTTTGGGTGTTTGTCAAAATGTTGCTTCATCACTATTAGCAGGAGCAGGAAATGTTTAATTTTGAAATGACACACTTAGGAAATCTATTTTTTGGACTTAGTTTAATTGTTTTTATATCTCTGTTTTTTGTAAAAAATCAAAATAGAGATATTAGATTACATATTTTGCTTTTAACTGCACTTGGTTTTATATTTTATGCTAGTGATTTGATTACGCTTTTTATTGGATGGGAAGTTATGAGTTGGAGTAGTTATTTTATAATTTCCAAGAATGCAAATATAAAGACTTTGCAAAAATATATAATTTTTAATTTGGCTGCTGGTTTTGCTCTTTTGGCTGCTATTGCTTTGATTTATGGTTTTAGTCAAAGTGTTATCTATAGTGAGATTGATATCTCCAAAATTCCTCACTATCTATATATGCCAATATCTATTTTATTGTTGATTACTATATTTATTAAATCTGGTGTGGTTCCCTTTCATTATTGGGTTGTAGACTCTTATGAAGAGGCAAACCATGTTTTTAGTGCAATTTTGAGTGCAATAATCTCCAAAGCTGGAATTTTTCTATTTATTCTATTTTTTACAAAAATTATTGGATATGAGTTATTAGATGAAATACTTTTTGATATTGTTGCATGGTTTGGTGTTATTACCTCTATTGTTGCTACTTTTAAAGCGATATCACAAGATGATCTCAAAAGGTTATTAGCTTATTCATCAATTGCTCAGCTTGGATATATTGTTACCTCATTGGCAATTTTAAGTGGAAGTGGAGTTGAAGCAGCCCTTTATCATACTGTAATACATACATTTGTAAAACTTTTGTTATTTATCAATATTGCCTCAATTATATATATTACAGGTAGACGAAAATTTAGTGAGCTTGGAGGATTATTATATCACTATCCAACACTTTTTATATTACTTCTCATAGGTATTATTGCTCTTGCTGGTATGCCTCCTCTTGGTGGATTTAATAGTAAGTTTTTGATATATACTACACTGCTTGAAGAAAAAAAAGGTCTACTTTTGGCTGCTGTGATGTTTAGTTCTGCATCTGCGTTTTTGTATTGTTATAAATTGATATATGGTATCTATTTGGGGCAACCAACACAGATAAAAGATAAGTATAGAAAAATTCCATTGGGATTTTATATTCCACAATTTGTAGGGGCAACAATTTTAATTGTTCTTGGTATTTTACCATCTCTAGGTACATTAGAATTTAATCCAATTTTGTCTTCCTTAGGATTAGATACGACCTCTTATAGCTCTTTATTTGAATTAAATTCATCATTTGCTTCATTTAATGGTGGAGCTCTTATGGCTATTTTTGGTGTGGTATTTGTAGTTGTTTTAGCCATGGTAATATCTATGAAAAATAGAGTGGTAAATGTAAGAGATAGATTTGATATTAGTTATTGTGGTGAAGTGCCTGATAAAGATATCAATCTTCATTATGGTTATGGAATAGGAGAAGAGTTAAAGAGAATTAGTTTTATTAAAGTTATCTTAAAAAATAGTTCAAGTGCTATTTGGCAGAGAGTTGTGAATGTTACACAAGATATTTCAATGATAGTAAGAAGATTTTATAGTTTGAGTAGCTCCCATGTTGGTTTAGTCATTATACTATTTTTTACAATATTACTATTTATAGGAGTTGCGTCATGATATTAGATACTATTTTTATGATCCTTTTGGCTTACTTTTTTGGTTTTTTATATTATGGATTATATAGAAATATTAGTGCAAGAGTTCATGGGCGTTTTGGTCCATCTATTGCTCAATCATTTTTTGACAGTATTAAGCTTTTTATGAAAGAGAACTCAACCTCTTTTGGTTGGATGTTTTATGCTGGACCAATTATTATGGCTACTGGTGCGATCATGACTGTGCTTTTTATTCCATATTTAAATGATAGTCAATATTTGGTTGGATTTAGTCAATATGGAAATTTGATTGTAGTTTTATATCTCATGGTTTTAGGACCTTTGGGTAATGCTATGGGAATAGGAAGTAATGGAAATCCATTTGGTGTGATGGGAATTACGAGAGGATTGACTAGACTTATTGGATTAGAATTGCCTTTTTATATCGCCTCTATAGGGATTATGATATCGGCTGGAAGTGCTGATATTGGACAGATTATGGCATCTCAGAGTGAAACTTATAATGCTTTTTCTCATCCTCTTCTTTTTATTGGAGCGTTTATCTCATTCTTGGGATTTATGGGAAAATCACCTTTTGATGTAGTTGGAGCTCCTCAAGAGGTTTATAGTGGTCCTGCTACTGAATTTAGTGGTAAGTTTTTTGCTTTGGCTTTGTCTCAAAGTGCAATATTTTCATTTGCGAAACTACTTTTAATGGTAAATCTATTTTTTGGTGGAGCTAGTAATCTATTTGAGTTGGTTGTAAAAACTTTTATACTATTTTTGGCTGCTGTTTTGGTAGGAAATGTTTATGCTAGATTTACAACTATTCAGAGTGTTGAATTTCTAGTAAGAGTCCCAAGTGCTATTGCAGTTGTGGGCTTATTGTTTGTTTAAAGGATGAAGATGCAAGAGGGATTTATAGATTATCAAAAAGTTTTGGATAGTGAAGAACATGCGATAAAAAGTACTCAAAGTGTAATTCAAAAAGCGGTTGATTGGTTTCGATCAAAGAGTATGTTTGTATTGGCTTATGGTACTGGTTGTGGGGCTATTGAGATGCCTCCTACTTTTACAAGTAGATATGATATTGAGAGATTGGGAGTAGTTGGAGTGGCTACTCCTAGACAGGCAGATATATTGATAGTATCAGGATATTGTTCATACAAAACTCTAAAAAGAGTAATAAGAAGTTATGAGCAGATGAATGAACCAAAATATGTGATAGCTTTGGGGAGCTGTACGATTAATGGCGGAATGTATTGGGATAGTTATAACACCATTAAAAAGCTTGAAGATTATCTTCCTGTAGATATGTATGTAAATGGTTGTATGCCTCGTCCTGAAGCGTTGATTGAAGGTTTTGTTAAGCTTCAAGATAGCATTAAAAACTCAAAAGAGGAGGCAGGTTATATTAAATATAGAGACAATAGAGAGTTTTATAAAGAAAATCAAGAGAAAGTTTTTGGTGACAATATAGCTCCTACTTATGAAGAGAATTTTGCAGGAATGAATTAATGATAGATTTTTTGAAAGATAAATATGAAGTAATAGAGAAAACTACTACTCTATGGAAGATAAAAATAGAAGAAAAAGATCTAATTAGCACCATTAGTTTTATATCTTCAAATGGATCGTTTATAACTTTAGCTCAAATAGCATGTGCAGATTGGATAGAAGATGAGATTTTTTCTCTAAATTATATTTTGACAACTGAAAAAAGAGATAAAAATCTTATGGTAGAGATTAATGTTAGTAGAGAAGATACTCAGTTACCAACGCTATTAAATATATTTCCACAAGCTGAGGTGATGGAGAGAGATCTTCATGAGATGTATGGAATAGATTTTATTGGAAATCCAACTCTATATGATTTTGCTCTTGAAAATTGGAATAATACTCCACCTCTAAGAAGAGAGTTTGATACTTTGGCTTATGTAAATGAACATTTCAATTTTAGAGCAGGTAGAGAAGACAACAAAGATGTAAAAGCAGAGACAAAAAGAAGAAGAGCAGAAGCGAAGAGGTTAAAAGAGTTAAATGCAACAAAGTAAAAATAGATTAATAAAAATTTATCATGGTCCTCAGCATCCCGGTATTACAGGAAATATGAGTGTAGAGCTTGATCTTTTGGGTGAAACTATCAAAGGGGCTAGAACTCATGTAGGTTATCTTCACCGTGGGTTTGAAAAATTGATTGAGAGACGAACAATTATACAAGCTTTTACAATTGTATGTAGAATTTGTGTACCTGAACCCGATCCAAATGAAGAGAATTTTGCAAGTGCTGTTGAGAGTTTGGCAGGAATTGAGATAAGTGAAAAAGCCAAATATATTAGAACTATGGTTCTTGAGATGTCAAGAATAGCTGCTCAAATGTTGTGGATGGGTGGTCAAAGTGGTTCTGTTGGTCTTGGAACAGTTGCTCAATGGAGTATATATGATAGAGATTTGATTCTTGATCTTTTTGAAGAGCTAACAGGTGGAAGAGTTTATCATATGTATATTTATCCAGGAGGGGTAAGACGAGAGTTACCAGATGGATTTTTGGATAGATTGAGCCAATTTTTGGACTATTTTGAGAAGAAATTACCTCAATATGACAATATCTTTTTTGATAATGGCTCATTTAAAAAAAGAGCCATAGGTGTGGGAGTTATTAATAAAGATGAAGCACTCAAAAATGGATATGTTGGTCAAGCTTTGAGAGGTTGTGGAATCAAACGAGATGTGCGAAGAGATAACCCTTATCTAATGTATGAAAATCTTGATTTTGAAATCCCAACTTTTGAAGGTTGTGATGTATATGCGAGAGCTTTAGTAAGAAGATCAGAGATAAGAGAGTCTATAAAAATTTTAAGACAAGTAATAGCTCAAATGCCAAAAGAGGGATTAATTATGCAAAAAATTCCAAAACATCGAAAATTTAAACTTCCAAAAGATGATACATTTGTAAGTGTAGAATCAGCAAGAGGTGAGTTTGGATATTATATGGCAGGAGATGGAAGTGAAAAGATAAGAAGAATGCAGGTAAAAGGACCATCTTTAATTCATGGATTTACTCTATTAGAAAATTTATTAATAGACGAAGAGCTTTCAAATGTAGCCATGATTATGAACTCATTGGGAATATGTCCACCAGAGATTGAGAGGTAAAAAGATGAAATTTGATTTAGATGTAAAAGGGGTTGTATCCCCTTTTAGTGCAGTACAAAAGCTGTTTGAGCATCCAAATACTATCTGCTATCCTGATGAAAAAAAGCAGAAAATAGATGGATATAGAGGTTTTCATACAAATGTTCTTGAAGCTTGTATCGGTTGTGCAAATTGTCAAGATGTATGCATGAATGATGCTATTGATATGATTACTATAGATGAGGAAAAAAATCCAAAAAATGGTAGTGGTTGTATCCCAAGAATAGATTATGGAAGATGTTGCTGGTGTAGTTTATGTACTGATGTATGCCCTCCTGATTCACTAAAATTGGAAGATGATTGTATCTGGGCAAACTCTGATAGTAATAATTTTTTATATATGCCAAAGGATAAATAATGTTAGGAAAATTTATACTTCTCTTTATAGTGTGGATTGGTCTCACAAACTCTCTTGATATCCAAGAGCTGTTTGTAGGAGCTGTAGTATCTTATATCATTGCTCATTTTTTTACTCCAAAACAAGATATAGATCTAAAACTTTTTGCCCAAAAATATATCAAATTTATACCTCTATTTTTCAAAAGTTTAATCAAATCAAATATTGAAGTAGCCCGTATTGTACTAAACCCAAAACTCCCTATAAATACAGGAATAGTAAAACTAAAAACTTCACTAAAAAGTGATTATGATAAGCTACTTTTGGCAAATGCAATCACCCTAACTCCCGGAACAATTACGATTGAGCTCAAAAGTAATAATGATCTATATATTCATGTACTAGATATCAAAAATGAAGATAGGGAACTCTTGCAAAGAGAAATTGTGGATAAGATGGAGAAGAGTTTGGTTTAAATTTGCCAAATAGGTAAAATTTTTCTAAAGAGTGCTAGTTTATAGCGATTTTAAGCATTAATAAGCTAAAATCCGCCACTAAAAATATAACAAATCAGAAGGATATCGAAATGAAAAGAACGTTTCAACCACATAATACGCCAAAGAAGAGAACTCATGGTTTTAGAACAAGAATGAAGACTAAAAATGGTAGAGCTGTAATTAGAGCTAGAAGAGCTAAGGGTAGAAAAAGATTAGCAGTTTAGGTAGTTATAATACTCTAAAAACTACAAAAGAGTTTAGCTTTATATATAATAGAGCCAAAAAAATTCACACAAATAGTCTCTTACTCTTCTACAAAAAACTAGATAAAAAGCAAGTTGGTTTTACTGCTAGTAAAAAGGTGGGAAACGCAGTTGAGCGTAATTTCTCAAAAAGAAGATTAAGAGCTAGTTTTTTGGATTTTCAAGATAATCTTGAAGATGGTGTTTTTGTTTTTGTGGCAAAAAAAGAGATTTTGACTTGTGATTATAAAAAATTACAAAAAGATATGCAGTACGCATTCAAAAGGGTAGGTGCTTTAAAAAAGAGATGAAAAAAATCGCTCTTAAGTTTTTAGAAATCTACCAAAAATTTTTTACACTTCTTGGTTATGGGAGTTGTCGTTATTATCCTACTTGCTCTGAGTATGCTAAGTGGCAGTTTCAAAAAAACTCATTTTTCAAAGCAATTTTTTATACAATTATACGAATATTAAAATGTAATCAACTTTTTGATGGTGGTATTGACTATCCTATAGTCAAAAAAGATTGTAGATGTAAAAAAATTTGTAGTCATAATCAACAAGATAAAAAAGATATTGTAGTACAATTCTACCTCGTTCCAAAAGATCACAATAATTACTATTTAATCAAAAAATTTGAAAAGGATACCCTTGATTGATAAGATGAGCCAACAACAGAGAATGTTGCTAGCAGTTGCACTAAGTTTACTATTTTTTATAGTATATGATTTTATAATGCCAAAGCCACAAAGAGTGATGCATGATCAAAATGCTACTACACAATCACAACCACTATCGCAAAGCAGTAATACAGCTGCACCTATTGCTCCAACTGATAGTGCTACACAAGCCCCTGTAACTAATAGTGCTGATACAGCAGTAAATAGTGCACCAGTTTCACAAAGTAATATAATATCTACAGTTAAATCTAAAGATTTTATTGCTCAGTTTGATGAGCTTGGTAGAATTTCAAAGTTTGAAGTACTTATGGAGCGTTTTAAAAACTCTAAAGATGGTGGTTATCCAAATGTTATTGCAAATAACTCTCTAAAACCTTTAGAGATTCGTTTTTCTGATGCTGCATTAAACGCGGAGGCTTTTAAAGTTCCTTATACTGCAAGTGTTTCGGATCTTGATGTAACAAACTCAAAGGCTTCTATAGTTTTGACTCAAAAGCTTAGTAAAACTACAGTTACAAAAACTATCTCTTTTAATGAAAATGGAAGTTATAATGTTAATGTTAAGCTTAGTGAAAATCAAGACTATTTCATGAGTCCTGGTTTTAGACCTGATGTAGAGTCTGATATGTATACTTTTAAGGGTGTAATTGTAAGAAAAGCAAATGAAGCTACAGAAACAATAGCAGATGGTGATGCTGAAGGTAATGAAGTTTTTAATGGTGCAACTATTGTTGCTGCTTCAGATAAATATTATACGACAGCTTTTTATGATTTTGAAAATAGTATGAATGCTTTTGTGACAAAAGATAGCGAAAGTGATCCTCTTATTTTTATTAAAGGAAATAGTGATCTAAGCGTAAATGGTTATATTGGTCCAAAAGAGTATGATCGTTTAGACTCTATTGATCCTCGTTTGACCTCTATTATAGAGTATGGATTTTTTACTTTTATTGCTAAGCCTGTTTTTATCTTTTTGAAATATATTCATAGTATTGTAGGTAACTGGGGTTGGTCGATTGTATTGATTACTCTTATTATTAGATTTATTTTATATCCTCTTACTTATAAGGGTATGGTATCTATGAATAAGCTCAAAGAACTCTCTCCAAAAATCAAGCAGATTCAAGCAGATCATAAGGGTAATCCTCAAAAGATGAATGCTAAGATGATGGAACTCTATAAAAAAGAGGGTGCAAATCCTATGGGTGGTTGTCTGCCTATGTTGATGCAAATTCCTGTTTTCTTTGCAATTTATAGGGTATTATTAAACTCTATTGAGCTTAAACATGCTCCATGGACTGCTTGGATTCATGATCTTTCTGTGATGGATCCATATTATGTATTGCCTGTTTTGATGGGTGCTAGTATGTTTTGGCAACAAAGAATTACACCTACAAACTTTACTGATCCAATGCAAGAGAAAATTATGAAGTTTTTACCACTAATTTTTACATTTTTCTTTGTAACATTTCCTGCTGGTTTGACACTTTATTGGTTTGTAAATAATATGTTTTCTGTATTGCAACAATATTATGTAAACTCAATTTTTGCAAAAGCAAAGGCACAAAAAGAGTCCGTGAAAGAAGTATCTAAGTCATGATTAAAGTAACAGCAGAAAAACTTGATGAAGCTTACACTAAAGCGGCAAAAGAGTTAAATTGCTCTGTTGTTGACTTGGATGTTGAAGTACTTCAACATCCTTCTGCTGGTTTTTTGGGTTTTTTTGCAAAACAGGCGATTATTAAAGCCTCTCTTTTGAGCAATGATGAGAAACTATTAAAAGAAGATGTTAAGCCTACTCTAAAAATTGTAAAAAAAGCAGAAGAGACTCTTATTGAATCAAAACCTCAAAAAAAAGAGAGGGAAAAAAAGAGCTTTGCATATCCTAAAAAAGTTGAAAAAAAGGTTACCGTAGATAATAAACCAGCTTTCAAAAAGATATCGGTTCCATATGAAAAACCAGAGTTAGTTCAATCTCAAATAGAAGATGGGATCAAAAAACTTTTGGATGCTAGCTGTTTTAATATCGAACTTATTTATGTAAAAGTGAGTAATGATTTGGTTGATATCAAAATTGATGGTGCTGATGCTGCATTGATGATTGGAAAAGAGGGTTATAGATATAAAGCTATATCTTATATTTTGCACAATTGGATCAAAATTAAATATGGTAGAAATATCTCTTTAGAGATTGCAGAGTTTTTGAAAAATCAAGATGAGACTATTGAAAACTATTTAGTAAGCATTAAAGAGAGAGTTGAAGATACGGGAAAAGCTCAAACTAAACCGCTTGATGGGATTATGATTAAGTTATCTTTAGAAAAACTTCGTGCGGCATATCCTGATAAGTATGTAGCGATCAAGACTAGAAAAGATGGTAGAAAAATTATTGTTGTAAACTCTTATAGAAAGGAGAGTGAACAATAAAAAATACAATTTGTGCCATTGCAACAGCTCATGGAGTTGGTGGTATTTCGATTGTTCGTCTTAGTGGCTCTCTAGCTTTAGAGATTGCTACTAAGATTACTCATCGCTCCTCATTTACCCCTAGATATGCGACTCTTACACCTCTTTATACACAAAAAGATCAATTTATAGATGAAGCTATTGTTATATATTTTAAATCACCATTTAGTTTTACTGGCGAAGATATTGTAGAATTTCAATGTCATGGTGGATTGGTTGTTGCTGATGCTATTTTAGATGCTTGTATAATTCATGGAGCTTTTTTGGCAACTCCGGGAGAGTTTACCAAAAAAGCTGTAATAAATGGCAAGATGGACTTGAGTAAAGCTGAAGCTGTTGCAGGACTTATTGAGAGTAAAAGTATTGATGCTGCATTGATTTTATCCAAACAGCTAAAAGGGGATTTACAAGAGTTTGTAGATACTCTTAGAGACTCTCTTGTGGAGATATTGGCTTTTGTAGAGGTAAATATAGATTATGCAGAGGAGGATTTACCACAAGATTTGCAAGATCAAATTTTAGATAGACTTCTTGAAAACCAAAATCTACTACAAAAAAGTGTAGATGCAAGTCAATCTCGTCAAGGTCTGTTAAATGGTTTTAGAGTAAGTATCATTGGTAAGCCAAATGTTGGAAAAAGCTCACTTCTAAACTCTCTACTTAGTTATAATAGAGCGATTATAAGTGATATTGCAGGTACTACAAGAGATACTATTGAAGAGAGTATCAAGATAGGCACACATCTAATCAAAATAGTAGATACGGCTGGTATTCGTGATGCAAATGATGAGATAGAGAGGATAGGTATTGAGAGGTCTATTGAAGCTATAGAGGAGAGTGAAATTGTGATTGCTCTTTTTGATGGAAGTGAAGATTTTAGTGAAGATGATGAAAAAATTCTTGAACTTCTAAATCAATATAGAGATCAAAAAGAGATTATCATTGCTATTAACAAAGCTGATTTGGAACAAAAAATTCAAAAAAGTAGATTTGATGATTTTGATTCTATATCTATTAGTTGTAAAGGTGAAACTAGAGTAATTATGCAACGACTCAAAAAGTTTTTGGATACTCAATCTTTGGAAGATGAGATGATGCTCATATCCAAACGCCAAATAGATGCAACTAAGAGAGCTTTAGAAGCAATAAAAGAGGCTAGAGGGGTTTTGATATCTGGAGAGTTAGAACTTTTTGCGTATAATATTAACGAATCTATAGAATCTATCTCTTCTATTACTAAATCATTTGAAAGAGATGAAATTTTGGATAAAATGTTTAGTAATTTTTGTCTAGGTAAATAAAACTTATTTACCTGAGGGGTAAATACATGCAGAAAATCATTCTTATTGCTAGTGTCAAAGGTGGTGTTGGTAAGAGTACTATTGCTAATATTCTCTGTAATAAACTGGAAAATAGTGTTATTCTTAATCTTGATCCCTACCAAGATGCAGAAGATTTTAATAGTGCTAGGACTATAAATATCCTTCCTCATACTAATCTTCCCAATATTATTGAGAAGTTAGATGAAGATTTTATTATTTTAGATGCTCGTAGTTTTTTGGATGAGAGGCTTAGGACATTGGATATTGATCTATTTGTATTCATGACTAGAGTAGGGTATAGAAGTCTTAAAACTACTGCCGATAGTGCGGTATCTTTGTGTATGTATAATTGGGCTAAAAGTGTACTTTTTTTGGTAAATGAAGTGAGAAATCAAAAAGAGATTGATATTGCTGGGGGTATGTTATCTCAAATGTTGGAGGATTTAAACTCTGAAAATATCTCTTTTACATCATTTGCCTACTCTGGAGCTATAAAGACTTTGGAGAATAGAAAAGTATCTATATCAGATCTTTTAGCAGAGGGTGGACTCTTTAGAAAAACTTATGCCCCTATTGAAACAGCCTCTTTAAAACTTAAAAATGAAATATTGGAACTTTTGAGATGAAAAAATTAAATATAAACAATCGTGAAATTAAAAAAGCTACACCTATTAAAGATAGTGAGATAAAAGAGCCAAAAGAGAAAAGAAAGTTTACCAAAAAAAGTAAAAAAGTCTTTAAGGCAAAAGCTGTAAATCTAGTAGAAGAGGATTTTGAGAAAGTTAATCGTTTTTTGGAAGAACAAAATTTGACATTTGGTGAGTTTATTATCGCTTATCTTAAAAAAGAGAAGATTATATGAAGTTAATTGATGATAGAAGAGTAAAAATTTCAAAAGAGGATAAGTTAACCTCTGTAATATCTGTAGATAGTTTTGAACTCTCAAAGGATATGAAAATTATCTCAAATCTAAGATATCTTTTTGAAGAGATTTTAGATGAAGATGAACTTTCCAAATTTGTCCTCTCTCCAAAGAGTCCAAAATTGGCTCTTATTGAGTATGGTAAGATCAAATCTTATATACAGTTACAAAAGTTACTCACAGTTGAAAATAGAGATTTTATTTCTAAGTTAAAGAGAGTCAATATCAAGCCTAGTTTTGCAGATATTCAAAAACATACATATTTGGCAGAGAGTGGGGAGGAGTTTAAGCGAATTTTGGACTCTTTGAAGAGTTTGAAAAGTGGTGCTATTTTTAAGGCTATAGAGTCAAATGAGAAAGAGTTGATGATTACCACATACTCATCAAGGTTTGCTCATAGCAAAATTGAAGATCAAACTTTTTTCAAAATGGTAGAGGTTGTTAGTCTTGGTGGTGGGATTATTAGATTTGGTTTTACAAATAGAACTATTGGTAATGCTTTGATTAAAATCAAAGATTTTGCAAAGCTCAATTTTTTCCTTCATGAGGAGGTCAAATGGCTCTTTGAGCAAGGAGCTATCAATAGATTTTTGAAAACTAGACTTGATGATTTTGGAAGATTTGAAGATGATAATATCTCCAATGAAGTAAGAGAGATTCATTTTAAAGATACTCTTAGTGATGAAGAGATTGAAAAATTGGAGAGAAGTAAATCTCTTGAGCAGAGATTAAAAGAGCTTGATAAAAAAGAGGCTCAAAAAGCTCATACAAATGTAGAAGAGATGCATACTATTATCAAAGATAATAGTATTGAACCTCGTATCAAATCTGAGATAGAGGTCAACCCATCTATTGCCAAAGCCCAAACAATAGCCAAAAGCCAAAATGAGAAGATTGAAGATCATTACAAAAATTTGATTGCTCAAAAAGAGGCAGAACAAAAGGCAGAATTGGAGCTACTCAAAGTAAAAATAGAGGAAGCAAGAAGACAAAAAGATCAAGCCAAAAAGGTCTTTATCAAATCTCTCTCCAATGGCATGAGTATTGATGAGGCTACACAAGCACTTTTGGCTCAAAAGTTTAATAATATTACCGTCAAAACTGTATTAGAAGATGCAAAATATGAGATTATTTTATCTTTGCAAAAAGATGAGATTATTGCTCAAACTACTCAAAATCTCAAAAAGACTATTAGTGATTTAGAACTTACAAGAAAAAATCTTCAAAGATCGCAAGAGATTAGAAAGACTCATTTTGAAAATTTTGAAAAAGAGAGAAATAAAAGAGTAGAGTTTCAAAAATCTCTTGAGATCGCTCTTGTAGATTTGGAGAGAGCCAAAAATATTATCATGGATAGAAATGTAACTATACAAGATATCAAAGAGCAACTCCAAGAGAGTGAAAATTTTATAAAAGAGTTAGAGAGTGAAAATGAGACTCTTACAAAAGAGCTAATAGAGTTAAAAAAATTATATCAAGAGGCAAAAGGCAATAATGAAAAAAATGGGTGATAAAAGTCGCTCATTTTTGCGGTTTCGTGAGTATACATATATGACAAGTCCAATTTTTGCTAATTGGCGAAAAACAGAGATTATGAAATATCTCCAAGATCATAATAGAAATTATAGAGAGGTCTTTTGGGCTGAAAATCTAAATAATCTTAGTGCCAAAGAGTTGAGAACCTTTTTGAGAGATATCCAAAAAACACTTATAGATCATCAAAAAGAGGATATCTTCATAGAGCCTCATCTCACAGATGATTCAACTATGAAAACCCCTCATCTTCATCTTTGGGGTAATATTGATGATGATTGTATAGAGATAGTAAAAAAGAAAATCTTAGAGTACAACATGAGTAATAGATATCAAGTATTAGCCACACTAGAGAGTGCCAAAGATATTCAAAAACTGATGCAAACCCAAAGCATAGCCCAAGAAGAGGAGTTTCAACTAGAGATAGCTCAAAGAGATGAGAGAGTTTTGGATATATCTTTTGATAAGAGAAGTGAAAAAATATTAGAAAATATAAAAAACATGCATCAATGGCTAGAGGAAAATAGTATACTTAAGAAAAAAGAAGATGGTATAAGTTTAGATGATATTGATATAGAACAATATCTCAAAGATTTTGATCAGTTTCTAAAAGATGAATCTTAAGGAGATTTATGAATACTCTTATTATGATATTTGCATTGCCTATTGGTATTTATATACTATTTCAAGAGAAAAAGGCGATGAAAAAATATCAAGCAATATTTGATGATTTTTTTCTAAAAGTAGACCAAGATAAAGTAATGAGCCAAAAAGAGAAGATAGATCTTTTGGAAGATATGCTTTATGGTAATAGATATGATATTGTGGAAAAAACAAAAGATACTCTAAAAGGTGAAAAGAAACTTTTTAGTGTCGGTTGGATGTTTGTAGGAATGGGTACTTTTTATATTGGATTAGTGATCTATATCATATATTATTTCTATTTTCAAAAGCCTCATGTTGTGGAGTTTAAACTTAACTAGAATATTTTGAGTAATTTTTTACTCAAAATATTCATTATTCTATCTATAGGGCTTTTTCTGCCTCTATAAGTGCTACAACGCCATTATACATATCTTGTACGCACTCTACTTCTGTAACACCTAATCTTCTTCTATTGCTGATATCATAGATTCCACCTTCACTCTCTGAGTGTTCTCCATGAATACCACGAATTTGAAGATGATGTTTATCAGTGATTGCTTTAAATGCTTCCATATCTGTTGCAAGTTTTGGTAATTTAATATGTACACTCGCTCTCATGGCTGTTCCTAGATTAGTAGGGCAGCTTGTGATATATCCGATGTGGTCATTGTATGAAAATGGTACTTTTTTCTCTATTTCCCCTATGGCAGTAGTAAGTCTTGTAAAAACTTCTTTTATATCTCCCCCCATTTGCATAGATATAATACGAAGTTGATCCTCTTCATTTACCCAAACCAAAAAAGTTTTTTCATCATTATGGTAGATTCCTCTCCCCTCTGGCCAATCACGGTTAAGTCCAGCAGCTTCCAAAAATCTATCACCTACTTTGAATAGAAAGTGGTCTTGTATTAGTTTTGTACTTACTTCTTCGCTCATTCCCGCTAATGGATAGTAGTTTCCTGATAATGCTCCACTTAGCTCTTTTAAAGAGGTTGATACATCTTTTTCTATTTGGTTTCTCTGCTCTTTTGTAATAGCTGGTCCTAATGGCATGTTATCAACATTTCGACCTACTCTAATTCTTGTAGAGATTATAAATTTACCCTCTGGATCAGGGTTTGGTGCATTTAAATCATCTGGGTTTAGATTACTTTTGTGCATATCGCTTTTGTCAAATCCATGATACTCTTTTATGATTGGATCAAAAAGTGGTGCAAACAGTGAGTAAGACTCTTCATCTCCTGCATATACTCCAATGCCACTATCTATATTCTTTACACCTGAATTAATTGCTTGAGAAATTGTAAAACCATTGCTAGTTTTTTTATCTTTTAGCTTTTCAAATACCTCTTTAGTTAAATGTTTGCATAACATAGATGTACACTCTTTTGGGAGTGTTGGAAACTCATTGTCTTGACTCATAGTCGCTCCTTTTGTAGTTGTTTGTTTGTAAAAGTTTTAGTTTGCTATCTATAAAAATATAGTTATATTTTTCATTGATGTTCCATTTTGATTGGCAATAATCTTCAAAGTTTGGATACTCCTCTTCAAAGAGTTGAAACCTTTTAATTATATTTAATGCTTGATCTATTTTTGATAGAGTGTTTAGTCCCTCATTTATAATTGCTTCGCACTGTTTTAATGTGATTTTATCTACCTGATTCATACTACTACTCCCCAATGATAGTGAGAGATTTTATCAAAAAATAATGTACAAATAATGTAATATTAAATATAAGGGTCATTTTTGATATTTATACTTATAATCGCTCCATTTTGATAGTTTTTTGCATATATTTTACCTTTTAGTTTATTTTCTATAATAATTTTAGATATATAGAGTCCTAATCCCATTCCATTTTTTTTATCTTTTGTACTAAAATACATATCAAAAATTTTATCAATATTTTTTTCATCAATGCCTCCACCATTATCTTTTATCTCTATAGATATGATATTTTTCTCATGTTTATTGATATCAATTATAATTTTTGGCTTTTTGATCTCTTTTTCAACCAAAATATCTTTTGCATTATTTAGTATATTTAAGATTACTTGTGATAATTCACTTGGGTATCCCAAAATATATATCTTCTCTTTTGGTAGATTAAATTTCAGATGTATATGATGATAGGTGAGTGTAGCTTGTATAATATTGATAGCATTTTGAATATATTGAATTAGATCAAATGACTCTTTTACTCGATTTGGTTCAAAAAAATTTCTAAAATCTTCTATTGTGTAAGACATATATTTTAGAAGCTCATTTCCTTTTTGAATCTTCTCTTGAAAATATATTGGGCTAAGTTCATCAAACTCATAAGATGCCTCTAAATTCATAAAAATTCCACTAAGTTGTGAGAGTGGTTGTCTCCATTGATGTGCAATATGTCCTATCATCTCTCCCATGGTTGCGAGTTTGGATTGTTGCATTAGTAGATACTCATTTTCTAATCTTTTTTGTATCTGTTTATTAATCTCTTGTTTTAGTTTCTTTTTGGTCTTTTCATGTTGAGTTACATCATTGAAAATAAGTTTGACATAGCGATTGTGTAGGCTTTTTGAAAGAGTTCCTGATATCTCATAAATACTATTTTTAATATGTACTTTTTTGTTTGATATAACACTTTTACTATTTAATTGACTATATATTTTACTCCAATCTTTTTGAGTAAATATTTCTGTTATATCATTATCAATTAATCTATTTCCAAAAATCTCTTTTGCTCTATAGTTCATCCATCCGATAATTTGACCATGATTACTATCAAATACTTCAATAATTGCTTCAGGTAGAAGATTCATAATCTCTTGAGCATGTCTGATTTTGAGTTGTAATATTCTAGTATAGTTCCCTTTGATATGTTTTAATATATCTCTTTTGGTTAGAATTGATATCAATCTATCATCTGAATCAGTGACTGCAATATGTCTGATTTTTTTTGACTTCATGATCTCTATTGCTTGAGTTACCAATGTTGCTTTATGAATGCCAATTAGTGGTTTGGAGATATATTTTGATATGTTTTCATCTATATTTACCTCTGAATATGTGATAGATAAAATATCTTTTTCTGTTAATATACCAATATAAGTATAATCATTTACAATGATGATTGAGCCTATATGCACTGTTTGCATGATTTTTAATGCTTCTTGAATTGTTGCACTCTCATGAATGGTCTCTATTTTCTGATTTTGTTTAATAATATTTGATATTTTTAGATCTACTTTATATACATCTGACTCCAAATAATCAAAAAGATCTCCTTGTAAAATAACACCTGAAAATCTCTTTTTATTATCTACTAGAATAATTCTTCTAATATCATGTTGGTTCAAAAAATCAAAAGCAAACTCTATTGGTCTATTCTCATTTGCACTAATTACACATTTTGTAGCAAAATTGTATGCTTTTTGGTTTAGATCAATTTTATTATTAAGTGTTTTGATTATATCACTCTGTGTTAATATTGCTATGGGATAGTTATCTTTGAGTAGGATAATAGAACCATCACCATTTTTTTGCATAAGCTTCATACTATCTTTGAGTGAAGCTCTAAAATCAATTGAAAAATACTTTTTTTGTGCAATATCTTTAAGTTGTATCACATCTAAACCTATAACCAATACCACTAATATTTTCTATTAGTTCATGATATGTTTTTTTACGCAAATTTTTGATTTGACCTCTTATTGCATCTTGAGTCATTATATTATTTTGCCAAATACTATTTTCAAGAGTATTATAATCTATAATTTTATTGGAGTTTTTGATAAAAAAATCTAATAACTCAACTTCTCTCTTTCGTAAAATAGTAGTTTTTTTATCATGAGTGATGGAATTGTCTATTTTGTTATAGATAAAACCTTCTCCCAAATCTACTGAGTTTTTGGGGGTTCTCTCCTCAATCTCTTTTATTGCCTTTTCAAAGGCTTCAAATAGATCATGACTTGTAACAGGTTTGATTAAATATCTAGTAATATCAAGTTCAATAGCTTTGAGCATAAACTCTGTATTAGTGTATGCTGTAGACATAAGGATTCGTATCTTTTTATCAGATTGACGAATAATATGAGCTAACTCTATTCCACTCATAGCAGGTAGATTAATATCAAGTAGTAAAATATCAGGATTATATTTATGATAAAGCTTTAGTGCCTCTTCTGCATTGTCACTCTCATAAATATTCTTGCAATACCTCTTCAAAAACTCTACAAAATAGCCACGAATACCTAAATCATCTTCTACATATAAAATTGTAAAGGATGGCATCTTTTTTGCAAAGTTTTTGTATGTCATTACTGCCTTTTTTTATTTGTTATGATCTTTCTATATAAAAGTTGGTGCATCATTAGAAAATAGTACTAAATCACCAGCTTTTGTATGTTCTATTAGTGCTTGTTCTAGTTTTGATTTATCTGCAAGTATAACTTTTTTTGCTTTGTAAATATTTTTATATAGTGTTTTGGCATTTACATCTCCTGTAATAATAATAGTGTCAAATACTTCATCTATCTTTTTTGCCAACTCTATATTTGTCTTTTCATCACTCTCTATTACTCCGGGGGTGATGATAATTTTTTTGCCTTTGTAGCTATCTACCAATTCATAAGATGCACTCATTCCCTCAAAATTTCCATTAAAGCTATCATCTATTATTAGTTTGCCTCCTGCCTCTATTTTTTGGAGTCTGTGGTCTACTTGTTTTAGATTTTTTAGCTCTTTTTTAATATTTTCTATGCCTATTCCTAGCTCTTTGGCTACTAAGATTATTGCTGTTAGATTTGTGGCATGAAATGATCCTAAAAGTGGAGTTTGAAAATGTTCTATTTTTCCATCAATTTCTAAATCAAAACTTGTTCCCTCTAGTGAAGCATCTATATTTTTGATATTTTCTCCAAAAACTACCTCTTTTTTAGTTGGCTTTATCATAGCACTCTCATGAACGAATGCTTTTTTTAGATTTTTGGAGTTTAAAATCTCCATTTTTGTATTTCTGATGTTTTCTAATGTTTTGAAATACTCTATATGTTGAGGTCCAATTTTGCCTACTATTGCATATTGGTGATTTAAAAATTTAGCAATTTCATCAATATCTCCTCTTACTCTTGCTCCTGCTTCTGCTATATATATTTTGGTAGAAGAGGGTATATCCATATTTACATCTTTTACCAATCCTGCCAAAGTATTTACACTTCTTGGTGTCATATATGTCTCTATATATGGGGATATTACTTGATATAAAAAGTTTTTCATACTAGTCTTTCCATAACTTGCCGTAATTGCTACTATTTGTAAATCTTGCATACTTTCTAGTTTTTTTATAGCCTCTTTTTTAAATCCTAAAAAGAGAATTTTTTCATACAAAAAACTAACTCCAAGTGCCATAAATATAGGTAAAATCAAGCCAAAAAGTTGACATTTTTCACTTGCCATGCAGAGTATATCTTGAAAAATAGTTGCCAAAAATAGAAATAGAAAAAATCGTTTGACTCTTGGAGTAAAGAGTAATGGTTTATCAAGCCTTTTATACCAAAAGAATAGGGCAGGAAGTAGTCCTAGATAGAAATATATCCAATAAAATTTACCAGCTATATAATATGCAAAAAGTGGAACCAAAAAGTATAAAAAATGCCATTGATATTTTTTGTGTTTGAATATCACTCTTTCCAACTTATAGTTGTACCATTGCAGGTTACTCATAAGGTAATATCCTAGAGTTAGAGTGAGAAAAATATGTGAAATTAGTTCAAAAAATATAAAGTATTTATTCATCTGTTGCCTTATTGATTTGTGTTTGTATAAAGTCTGCGTTTTTTATAAAAAAGTAGTGATCTCCATCGAGTGGGAAAAAGTGGCTATTTTTGATTAGAGAGTCTATTTTTTTCCCAGAACTAAGAGGTGTGGCTGTATCCTCTTTTCCCCAAAATATAAGAGCTCTATTTGGAAAATTTTGGAAATGTTCTCTAAAATCTTCGTCTACAACATTTTTAAATGTCTCATACATCTCTTGACTCATCCCTTTTACATCTTTTGATGCAAAAAGTTTATATATATTTGCAAATCCAAATGGTTTTAGTAGTTTAAATATTGCTATTTTTATACGAATAGAGAGAGGTTTTGGTACTTTTATTCCTGCACTACTTAATAAGATTAGAAGTTTTGGTTGCATAAGTGTTGCTACTTTCCCGCCAAAAGAGTGTCCTATGATACTATCTTTTTGGGCTGATATATTTTGTAAAAAAATATCTATAATATTTGCATAATCTTCTGTTTTTAGTATTGTTTGATTTGGACTTTTACCAAATCCTGGCATATCAATATATATATGTCTAAAATCTTGGAGATAATTTTTAAATGCTCCAATCATGATATCTTTATTACTTCCCCAACCATGAAGAATAATTAGATCTTTTGTTTGATTTGGATTTAAAATCGAGTAGTTAATTGAAAATTTGTTTAGTTTATATTCTATTTCTCTGCTTGCCATATATCTTTTTCTTTTAATGATGGATTATTTATTAATATTTCGTATGGTTTATACTCTGCTTTGTAGTTTAGACTATTGCAATATTTGACATAGTAGCCCAAATATATCCACCTTAGTCCTCTCTTTTTTGCAAACTCTATCTGTTTGTATAGGGAGTATTTACCAAGACTCAAAGAGGCATAATCTGGATCATAATAGAAGTATATGGAAGATACTCCATCTTCTATAAAATCTATTAGATCTACCCCAACCAATTTTTGATCTCTAATATATAAGACCTCATATCCAAACTCTCCCGCACCTGAAGCATATAGATCATAATATGAGTTTTCAGTTACAGGATAGTAGTCCCAACCCTTTTTTTGTTGCATAAATCTATGATATTTTTCATATAGTTTGAGGTGTTCTTGTGAGATTGCAGGTTTTCTGATTAGAATACGAGTCTCTTCATTTTTTCTCATGACCCTTCTCATTGATTTTGAAAATTTAAAATTTTCTGCATCAATTCTTAGACTCAAACACTCACTACAACTTTGACATGTTGGGCGAGAGTAGTAAAATCCAAAACGCCTCCATCCTCTTTGTACAAGCTTAGTATTGAGTTCTAATGGACACTCTTTAATATATTTATACTCCATTTTCATCCGTTCACTAGCCAAATAGACACATTTGGTCTCTAGTGTGGAGAATTCAATAATATTCTTATCTTGTAGTTGTGATCTATTCATAATATGAAGTCTATAAAAACTTATAGTTGTTGGTAATATTTAAAAAACTCTTCTTTGAGTTCCTCTGCTTTTTCCTCACCATCAATACAGTTTTCTTTAACAATCTTTTCTAGTTTTGTCAAAATTTTGATAAAGCCACTCTCTATCTCCTCTTTTGATTTTGATTTTGATAAAACTGTCTCATAGAAAGAGGCTTTTCTAATAAGATCATTTAGCTCTTTTGTAACATTTCTTGTATTGCAATCCTCATTTTTGATATATTTTGGATCTGAAGAGTCCAAATCATCATCCAAATCCTTTTTGATTTGTCTAATATGCTCTTGTATCTTTACACTAAAGTCAGCATAAGAGCTAAAATTACCTTTATTGCTCTTTTCATCAATACTTTGAGTGATTTTTGAGAGATTACGATATACCAAAAAACTCATAATAGAGCCTATGAGTACAGCGGATAATAGTTCCATGACTTTTTACCTTTTCTAACCTCTTTTGTGTAGACAAAAGAGAGATTTTTATATTTTTATTGGGATTATATCGAATAAAATCTATTTTGACGAAATTACAACTTTTTTTTAATTAGACGATCTAATTTTAATAATTACAATTGGGAAAATATAATGAATAAAATTTTAATATTTATCTGTTTTTTATGGCTATCTTTACTTGATGCAAATCATGACTATACTTATCAAACAACAATGTACTTTGGACAGAACAATTTTGATAGTGCTTCTACCCTTGATGAGAGTAAAATAGTTTATGGTATTAGAGGTACAAAATATATTGACTCTTGGCAGGGTATTCAGTTGGGTTATGAGAGAATGGACACAATACCTAATAAAGATCATAGTAGTTATATAGATTTACAGAGAGTTTATTCAAATATTATCTTTGATGGAGTTATTGAAGATTATGATATTTTGCCATATCTACTTGTTGGTTTGGGGTATGAATCGTTGGATAAAGAGTCTGAAAATGAGGTGAGTCAAACTTTTGGACAGCTTGGTGTTGGATTTAAATATAGTATTAACTCTTATCTAAATGTAGCTCTTGAGTTTCGTGCTTTGAAAAAATTTAGAACAGATGATCTTGATTTTATATCTACACTTGGATTTGCTTTGATGTTGGATGACGATTTTAAATTGGCAAAACATGTGGATCGAGAGATAGTGCAAGAGAGATTCTCTTTGCATGTTAGAGATATGCCCAAATCTTTTCAAGTGATTAAAGATATGCAAGAGTGTGAAGATTCTAATGACCCTTACTGTTATAAAGTATATAAATTAAATATTTTATTTGATTATGATAAGGCAGATATTAAAGATGGATACTATTATGATCTCCAACAAGTTGCAGAAGTTTTGCGTCTAAAACCAAACTATAAACTAATTGTTGAGGGACATACTGATAACATTGGCTCAGATAGATACAATAAAGTTCTATCTCAAAAGAGGGCAAATGCTCTAAAATCTTACTTATCTGATGCAGGAATTGATTTATCAAGAGTCAAAGCTATTGGATATGGGGAGTCTTCACCTATTGCATCAAATAAAGATGAAGAGGGAAGATCTCAAAATAGAAGGGTTATGGCAAAGTTTATGGTTCAAGATTTTACATCTTATAAATAAAGGCTCCTTTTTCTATTTTTCTTAAGTTCCTTAACTCTTTTGAGGCTGCTGTTCTACTTTTATAAGGACCTACCAATATTAATGTTATAGCTCTTCCTCTCTTGTGTATAGTGTGTAATTTGATATTAGAGTAGCCTCTACGATGTATTCTATTTTTAAGTCGGTTTGGATTTGTAGATGCGTAGGCTGCCATCTGTATATAATAATTTCTATCTATGGATAGACTATTATTATAATTTTTAGTTGGTATTGCTACTATCTGTTGCGGTCTTTTTAGTGTAATTTTTTCCTCTACTCTACTATTATTTACTGTATGTGTCAGATCAATAGTTGGTAAATCCTCTTTGATATTAAAACTAGAAGGTTGATAATAATGCTCTATTTTTTTGTTTTTATTAAATATGTAGGCTATACCTATATTTGTAATATGGTCACTATCTTTTGTTTTAAACTTTCTAATTGCTTTTGTCTCTAAAAATATATTGATATTTTGTCTAAAAAAGTATTTAGCTCCAATACCATATTGAAAAATATTTTGACTAGGTTCACTATCTATATTTTGATTTAGTCCCTCATGTCCTAAACCCATTATAAAATATGGTTTTAAACTATAAAAATCTTTAGTTTGCACTAGAAAATTAGCATAAGCTCGTCCTACACTTAGATCTTTACAATTGATTTTGTTACTCCATTCATACCCTATTTGTAGACCATATCCATACTCATAAAGTTTATCATTAATGATGCTTCCTCGTATTCCATAAATTCTCTCATAAGCAACAATTGCAGGGTTGTGGAACTCTTGTTTACCAATAGTTAGTGCAACTTCATAAGATGGTGTAGCAAATAAAGATGAAGCCAATATTGGTAAAATAAATATCTTTTTAGTCATTTTAAAATTACCTTTTATTCTTATAGTACAATAAAATATAGTTTTTTAGTGTTGGAAAATTACTTTTTGTCGATTTATTAACAGAGTAGTTTCTTTTCTTCACCTTCTGAATTTGTTTTTAAATAAATATCCCACTATAATAAGCCAAAAATTTTTCAAGGCGATAAACATGAGTAATTGGAACATTAATAGCTGGAGAAATAAACCTATATTACAACAGCCAACATATGAAGATCAGGCACTATTAAAAAGTAGTGAAGAGAAACTAAAACAGTATCCACCACTTGTATTTGCAGAGGAAGTTAGAAGTCTCAAAAAGCAATTAGCTAATGCTAGTAGAGGAGATGCTTTTTTACTTCAAGGTGGTGATTGTGCTGAGAGTTTTAGTGAGTTTAATGCTGATGGAATTAGAGATTTTTTCAAAGTAATATTGCAAATGTCTGTTGTTATGACATTTGCAAGTGGTAAACCTATTGTTAAAGTTGGAAGAATTGCAGGACAATTTGCAAAACCAAGATCAAGTGACTTTGAGACAGTTGATGGAGTGAGTTTGCCAAGTTATAGAGGTGATATTATCAACTCTATAGAGTTTTCTCCCGAAGGTAGAATACCTGATCCTGAGCGTATGATTCAAGCATATAATCAATCAGCAGCAACTCAAAACCTTATTCGTGCTTTTGCAAGAGGTGGTTTTGCTGATCTTCATCAAGTTCATAGATGGAATTTAGATTTTGCAAAGGGAAGTACATCAAATAGTAGATATCAAGATTTGGCACACAATATTGAACAAGCATTGGCATTTATGGATGCGTGTGGTATCAATAGTGATAATACGCCAACACTTAATCAAACAGTGCTTTATACTTCTCATGAAGCACTTTTATTAAACTATGAAGAGGCTTTGACAAGAGAAGATAGCATTAGTCATGACTATTATGACTGTTCTGCTCATATGTTGTGGATTGGAGATAGAACAAGACAACTTGATGGAGCTCATGTAGAGTTTCTAAGAGGTGTTCAAAATCCTATAGGTATCAAAGCTGGACCTACTATGAGTGAAGATGATCTACTAAATCTTTGTGATGTAATTAACCCAAATAATGAAGAGGGTAAATTGAACTTTATTGTAAGAATGGGTGAAGAGAAGGTAAAAGATGATTTTCCTAGACTTCTTCGTGCAATTCAAAGAGAGGGTAAAAATGTACTTTGGAGTTGTGATCCAATGCATGGTAATACTATCAAAGCTAGTAACAACTATAAAACAAGAGAGTTCAATAGTGTTTTAGGTGAGGTGAAAAATTTCTTTGATATTCATAAAGCAGAAGGTACAGTTGCAGGTGGTATCCACCTAGAGATGACGGGTAAAGATGTAACAGAGTGTACTGGTGGAGTTCAGGAGATTACAGAAGATGGTTTAAGTTCAAGATACCATACTCATTGTGATCCAAGATTAAATGCTTCTCAATCTTTGGAGCTTTCATTTTTGCTTGCAGATTCATTGAGTGCTGCTAAGAAAAGATAATTTTGAATATATCTACTGAGTGCATAACATGTATCTTTAATCAAGCTCTTAGAGTAGCTAATGAGCTTGGTTTGGATGAAAAAGATACAAAAAAAGTACTTGATGAGAGTGCAAAGATGATTCCATCTTTCTCCCTCTCACAAACTCCTCCGCAAAATGCAACACCAATGTATGAGATGATATCTAAGCTTTTAGATAAAAAAGATCTCTATAAAGAGGCTAAAATGAGCTCTATTAAAAAAGCTACAACACTTATTCCTAAATGTAGAGAAATTTTAGCTCAAAGTGATAATAAATTTTTGACTGCCACAAAAATTGCTGTAGTTGGAAATGTAATTGATTTAGCTTCTGAAGTGATGTTTGATTTGGATGAAGAGGTTGAGAAGGTGATGGATAATAAGTTTGTAATTGATGATACTTCTACTCTTCATTATGAGCTTATCAATGCAAAAAAAGTTATCTATTTGGCTGATAATGCTGGTGAAAATGTTTTTGATAGACTCTATATTGAATATCTCAAAAGTGAATTTAAAGATATTGATTTTTTCTATTTTGTAAGAGGTAATCCAATTATTAATGATATTACTATTGATGATTTAGAGGGCGATGAAATTCACAAAACTGCTACTGTTATTGATAGTGGTGTACCTACCCCTGGTATTGTAATTGATCTTATGAATGATAGAGCAAGAGAGTTATTTAATAGTGCTGATCTTATTATCTCTAAGGGGATGGGAAACTTTGAGTGTCTTAGTAATGAAACCTCTTATCCAATATTCTTTTTGTTAAAAATCAAATGTAATGTTGTGGCAACTGCTCTAAATGAGAAAATCGGTGGTATAATATGCAAAAAGGTGGACTCTAGTTTATCTTAAAAAGTTGGTACTTATATGAAAAAATTACAAGAAATCTCAAAAAATATATTTCACAAAACATCTCCTTCAAATAGTAAATACCTTGTCATTCCTGATCTGCATGGCGTACACTCTATATATCAAAAAGTCGAAAAATATATTAAAAATGATATTGAACCTGAACGAAAAATAATCTTTTTGGGTGATTATATGGACAGAGGTGAGAGTGGTGAACTTGATGGAGAGTATTTTGATGATGTTGGTTCTTATCTCGTCATGCGTGATATTTTGGAACTACAAAAATGGGCTAAAGAAGAGAAAAGGTTTATGATTTTTTTACGGGGAAATCATGAAACTTTTTATGAAGAGTATCTCATTGATGGAAATGATAATCCCTATGATAAGTATGATTTTTTTAGAGATGCTATTACATGTTTGGAGCATGTTTTTGAAAAAGATTCTACCTTTAAAGAGTCTTTGATTACTTTTCTAAAAGATCTACATCCCTTTTATTTGGATAAAGAGATGAATCTCCTTTTTGTTCATGCAGGAGTAAATCCAAAAGGTGGTTCACTATCTTCACAAGCAAAAAAAGGTACTATCTACTGGATTCGTGATCCTTTTATCTTCTCTCCTCTTAAAATGAAATATACCGTTATTTTTGGTCATACCCCTTTTAGTAAACCAATGATGAAGCTAGATAGGATAGGATTAGATTCTGGTATCTATCAGAGACATTTTATTAATCTTCTAAAAATTGATGTTGATATGAGTAAAATTATTAGAATAGAAAAATAATACTAATAAATAATTCAAATTATTGTAAATATTTTTATCAATTAGCCGATATGTTAAGCATTAGAAAATATAAAACTTATATGTAAGGATATTTTAATGCCACTAGAGCAAGAAGAAAAAATTGAAACTGTAGAATTAATAAAAGATGAAAACTATATGCCAAAACTTAGTCATCTAATCCGCAAAGTAAATGATAAAGTTCAAATTATGTTAATGAGTAATAATGATGAATTGAAAAAGCTTACTTATTATCTATTTAGTAGTGTTGAAGATGTTGATTTTTATATGATTGACTCTTTTAAACATGATGATCTCTCAATGTTGCAAGATATGGATATTGTTATTTTTAATAAAGATGATATAGCTCTTAAAGATATGTTATTGCAAACTATCAAGATAGAAGAGTTGCCAATCAAATTTTTTGAAATTAGTACGGCAGAATATTTGCGACAAAAAGATCTCTTAGTAGCCCATACAAGTGGTGTGGATAAACTGTTCAAAAGAGATTTTTTGATGGAAGATTTTGTAATTTCCACTGAGATGTTTTTGAGAAATAATTTTTATTCAAAAAGACTTTTTGATCTATATGATCAAGAAGATATCTTATACAATAAGAGAGAGGATCTACAGAAAAAAGTAGATCTTCTTCTTGAGCGAAAAGTATTCTTTTCACTCCTCACTTATGAATATGAAGCAGAACTAGATCTTGATGATTATAATATTAGAAAAATCGTCAGAGAGTATGATAATATTTTTATAGATAAAGATAATCGTACAATTACATTTCTTATATTAAATACAGTTCCTGAGTTTAGCAAAGAGTTAATTCAAAGACGAATAGAAAATTTTTCAATTAATCTTATTGAAAAAAGAGTTGTTTGTGCATTTGATTTAGTTTTTGAATAGTATAATGAATCATCTCTCATGCTTATTGTATGAGAGATAGTTTATTTAAAAGGTTTTTAAGTTGAGAGAAATTTTTGATGTTATTATGCTTAGTCTGTTTGTCCTTTTTATGGTTTGGATGGTGAGGGGCTTTATGTTACAAGCTAAAGATAAAAATCGTGATACTTATAATAAAAAATAGTTGAGTTGTCTTAGATTATAATTATACTTTTGATTTGTATAGATAATTCATTGTGGAAAAATATCTAACTTTTAAAACTTCTTAGATAGAATATTGTCTTTAAATACATTAAAGGCACTTTTATATGAAAAAACCTCTATTAATAGAGATAGGTGTTGAAGAACTTCCTGCTATTCCATTTTTGAAAGAACTTCCGAATATTACTACAAAATGGTTATCCATTTTAGAAAAAAATGGTTTGAAATCTGATTTTGATTTTTTTTATACACCTCGAAGATTAGTTTTTTGGCATAGAGAGTTTCCTCTTAAACAAGAGGACTCTTTTGTTGAGTTTTTTGGAGCACCTATTGATATCGCTTATAAAGATTCTAAACCTACTCCTGCTGCATTGGGATTTGCAAAAAAGTGTGGAGTTACTCTTGAAGAACTTAGTAGTACAAAAAAGGGTTCTAAAGAGGTTCTTTATTATAAAAAAGAGCAAAAAGGGTTAGACTCTAAATCCTTGCTCTCAAATATGATTTTGGAACTACTTCAAACACTTAATTTTGGAAAGTCTATGAGGTGGGGGAATTATGATTATACATTTATTCGTCCTATTAGATGGCTTGGTTGTATGTTAGATAATCAGATTGTACCAATGAATGTATATGGCGTTGATAGCTCTAATATAAGTTATGGACATCGTACTATCTCTTATGAACCATTTGAGTATAGTAGTAGTGGTGATTATTTTTGTAAGTTAGATAAAGCCGGTGTAATTTTATACCCTCATGAGAGAAAATCACATATTTTAAAACAGTTTAAAGAGATTGAAACTATAAATTTTCTCACTATTGATCTTGATGAAGAGCTTCTTGCTGAGGTTGTCGCTATTACAGAGTATCCAAATGCTCTACTTGGTAGTTTTGATGAGAAGTTTCTTAAATTGCCTCAAGAGGTAATTATTGCATCTATGAAAGAGCATCAGCGATATTTTCCTGTTTTTAAAGATGGTGTTTTAGTCAATAAATTTATAGTTGTCTCAAATGCTAAGAGTGATAATTTTGAAAAAATTATTGCAGGAAATGAAAAAGTTCTAAAAGCAAGGCTTAGTGATGGGCTTTTCTTTTATGAAAATGATCTCAAAAATGGTCTTAATAATGAGGGGCTTAAAAATGTTACCTTTATTCATGATGGTGGATCTATCTATGATAAAGTTGTAAGAGAAGCAAGTATAGGGGAATATCTACACCAAAAATATCAAGCTTCACATGATGTTAAGGACTCCTCTTTATTAGAAAAGACAATCATGATGAGTAAATCAGATCTTCTAAGTGATATGGTTTATGAGTTTACTGAGCTTCAAGGAATAATGGGCTATTACTATGCCACAGCGGCAAAAGAGGATGAATCTCTTGCATTGGCTCTAAAAGAGCAATATCTGCCTAGTGGAGAAGATAGTGAACTACCTTCCAATGATTTTAGTGCTATTGTCTCAATGAGTAGTAAAATTGATTCTATACTTATGCTTTTTAGTCTTGGTAAAATTCCAACAGGGACAAAAGATCCTTTTGCTCTTCGTCGTGCGGTTATTAGTATTATCAAAATAGTTTTAGATAGAGGATTTTCATTTGATATTGAGAGGGATCTAAAAAAACTATCAGCTTCCTATAAAGATTTTGATTTTCTTATATTGGAAAATTTCTTTATTGAGAGATTTGTACAATATTTTAATGTTAATCCTTCGGTTATACACTCTGTGCTTAAGAGTGGAGAGAGAGATATTGTGGAGATATCCAAAAAGATAGAAGCTCTCAATATTATTGTAAGTCGTAAAGATTTTAGAGAGGTTTCATCAACTTTTAAAAGAGTTGCTAATATCGTCAAAGATGTAAAAGGTAAACTTACTATTGATCCTACACTCTTTAGTGAAGATGCTGAGAAAGCTCTATTTGAAGCGTTTATGGAAGTAGATAAAAAAAGTTTTGATAGTTATCTCGAAAAATTAGAGTCTCTTTTTGCACTAAAACCATCTATTGATAGATTTTTTGATGAGGTTATGGTAAATGTTGAGGATATATCAGTAAAAAATAATAGAAAAAATTTAATTGCTACAATATATAATGCTTTTAGAGAGATTGCAGAGATCAAAGAGGTCACAGTCTGAAACAATAGTAAAAAAAATCTCTCATTCTAGAATAGTAAATGTCAATAAATGAATAAAATTGACTACAATAGGTAAAAATGAGAAACTAAGGAATAAATAATTATGAAGAAAAAAAGATATATCACTTTAGGATTTTTATCAACAGTTGTTGCTGCGTCAATTTTTTCGACAACAACTGTTTTGGCAAAAACACCAACAACACATGAACTAACAAAAGATCGTTTACAGGCATTAGCTAAGTATACAAAAGTAATTCAAACAGTAGAACAGTATTATGTCGATGATGTTAATATTACAGATATTATAAATAAATCTTTATCAGGATTACTCTCAAATTTGGATGCACACTCCTCTTTTTTGGATCAGAAAAAATATAGTGATATGCAGATTTCAACTAATGGTGAGTTTGGTGGATTGGGTATTACTGTGGGCATGAGAGATGGAGCATTGACAGTTATTGCTCCTATTGAAGGCACACCAGCAGATAAAGCTGGTATTAAAGCTGGAGATATTATTTTGAAGGTTAATGATAAATCAACGCTTAATCTAACTATTGATGAAGCTGTTGGTATCATGAGAGGTAAGCCAAAAACAAAAATAACATTGACAGTAGTTAGAAAAAAAGAGCCAAAGCCTTTAAGTATTGAAATTATACGAGATATTATTAAGATAGATTCAGTGTATACAAAAACTATAGAAGGTAGTGATGTACTCTATGTTAGAGTTACAAGCTTTGATAAAAAAGTTGTCAAGGGTGTAAAAGAGGCATTGAGTAAACATAAAGATGCAAAAGGTCTAATTTTAGATCTTAGAAATAATCCTGGTGGTCTTTTGAATCAGGCAGTGGGTCTAGTAGATTTATTTGTTGATGAGGGTGTAATTGTCTCTCAAAAAGGGAGGATTGAGAGTGAAAATCAGATCTATTCAGCAACAAAAGTTGGTACAAATAAACATATACCAATTGTTGTTTTAGTTAATGGCGGAAGTGCAAGTGCTAGTGAAATTGTGAGTGGTGCTTTGCAAGATATGAAAAGAGCTGTATTAGTAGGTCAAAAGACATTTGGAAAAGGTAGCGTTCAAGTTATTTTGCCAATAGGACAATCAGAAGCCCTGCGTATTACAATTGCTAGATATTATCTTCCTAGTGGTAGAACTATTCAAGCTGAGGGTGTTATTCCTGATGTAGAGGTCTTTCCGGGAGAGGTTCCTGTGGAAAAAGATGAATTTTCTATAAAAGAGAGAGATCTTAAAAAACATCTTGAGGGTGAACTAAAAAAAGTCAATGGTGATGCAAAGAAAGATAATGTAAAATCAGAAGATGATAATAGTACAAAAAATAAAAAAATAATATTAAAAGAGAATATTTTAAAAGATATTCAGCTAAAAACAGCAATGGATATTTTGAAAGTTTTATCAATTACAAAAAGTATAAAATAGGAGGAGAGAGTATGGAGAAAAGGGGCTTATTGTATGAGGGGAAAGCAAAAAAGCTATATTTTACTGATAATGATGATCAGTTAATTGCTGAGTTTAAAGATGATTTGACTGCGTTTAATGCAGAAAAAAAGGGGAGTGAGAGTGGAAAAGGTGCTTTAAATTGCCAAATTAGCACAAATCTTTTTAAATTATTAGAAAAGAATGGTATTAAAACTCATTTGATTGAGACTTTAGATAATAATCATCAACTTGTAAAAAAGGTTGAGATTATTCCTATTGAGGTAGTTGTTCGTAATACTGCAACAGGATCACTTAGTAAAAGACTCGGTATTGAAGATGGTCTGGAGTTGCCATTTGTTTTGACCGAATTTTATCTAAAAGATGATGATCTTAATGACCCTATTATTACAGATGATCACTGTATAATTTTAAAATTGGTAGATGATCGTGCAGTCTTGGATATTCTTAGAGAAAAAGCATTGATAATTAATAGTGTACTAAAAAAGTTTTTTGCTGATAGAAGATTGAATTTAATAGATTTTAAAGTGGAGTTTGGAATTGATTCAAATGGTGAAATACTACTTAGTGATGAGATAAGTCCTGATAGTTGTAGATTTTGGGATATGGATACCAATGAAAAGATGGATAAAGATAGATTTAGACAAAATCTTGGAAATGTAAAAGTTGCTTATGAAGAGGTATTAAAAAGAATTTTGGGGGATAAATCATGAAAGTAGTTGTAAATATATCATTAAAAGAGGGTGTACTTGATCCTCAAGGAAAAGCAGTTCACCATGCATTAAGTGCTCTAAAATTTAATAGTGTTGATGATGTTAGAATTGGTAAACAAATTGTAATGCAAATAGATGAGAGTGATGAAGCAAAAGCAAGAGAGTCTGTAAGCCAAATGTGTGAAGAGTTATTAGCAAATACAGTAATAGAAGATTATACTATTGAGATACTCAAATGAAAGTAGCTGTTGTAGTTTTTCCTGGTACAAACTGTGAATATGATACAGAGTATGCTTATAAAAAACTAGATCAAGATGTCGTTTTGGTATGGCATAAAGAGGAGAAACTTCCAGAAAATATAGATTTGGTTGTTTTGCCTGGAGGGTTTAGTTATGGAGATGCTCTTAGAAGTGGTTCTATTGCAAGATTTTCACCAATTATTCAAGATGTAATTAGATTTGCCAATGATGGTGGATATGTTTTGGGAATTTGTAATGGTTTTCAGATTTTACTTGAAGCAGGGCTTTTACCTGGGGCTATGAAGAGAAATCAAAATGTTCATTTTGTCTCTAAGTATCACTATCTAAAAGTAGAAGACAATAGCAATAAATTTTTAAGAAAACTTAATAATGGAGATATTGTAAATATTCCAATTGCTCATGGTGAAGGTAACTACTATATTGATGATAAGTCACTTAAAGAGTTATATAAAAATGGACAAGTTATTTTGACATATTGTGATTCCAATGCAAAAGAGTTAAATCCAAATGGTTCAGTAGACTCAATTGCTGGAATATGTAATAAAAATAAAAATGTATTTGGTCTTATGCCTCATCCTGAACGAGCTATGGAGAGTATACTTGGCTCTTCTGATGGAATCAAAATGTTAGAAGGGTTTATAGGATAATGAGATATTTTTCATTAGCACTATTTTTTACTTTTTTGATAACTTCTTCTTTAGAAGCTAACTTTTTTAGTGATCTGTTTGATTTTAAAACACCAGATAAAGAGAGTAGCAAACAGTATAAAGAGGAGATTGAAAATAAAGTTATTAGTGTTGATGAATTTTTTGATGAAGATCTCCCTTCGCAAGATAATAGTAATGTGAATGAGATATTTGTCGAAGATGATCCATTTGCTGAAGAGTTTCAAGAGGCAGAAGAGCAGGTATCAAATGTTAAAGAGAAGACAATTTTTCTATTTTATCTTAGCAAAAGAGATAAGGTATATCTAAAAGAGGAGTTTTTTATTGATGTTAAGGCTGTTATTACAGCTGATAATATTAGAAGTCTTGATACTACATTTAGTGGTGGAAAAGATTTTGAAGTTTTTGAAAAGGCATCAACATGGGCAAAAATTGGTGATAAAACTTATAGGAATAGACTATATTTTAAATTATTATCGCCAAAATCAAAACTACCTAATATAAAAGTATCATATAAAAGTGATCTCTATAGTGCAAGTGAAACTCTCTTGGCAACTAGACCAAAGATAGTGGCTCTTAAAGCAGATGATATATTTTGTTCTGTAATTGCTCAGGATTTTACACTTATAAGTCATCATGAAAAGAAATATGATGATAACTCAACCATTGTTGTTATGGAGATAAATGCTTCTAATTCAAATTTGGGCGATTTTCATCTACCTTTTAGTAAAAGAGATGGAATAGATACTCATAAAAGAGTAGGTGTGAATCAAAGTATCTATTATTATGCTATTGTTCCTAAGAGTTTAAAAGTTTTTAAATTTAAATATTTTAATAAAATTAGCAATAAATTTAATATAGTATCTTTTAACATGGATTATGGAGATACAACACTTAGTACACAAACAGATCTTAATCCAAAAAAGAATAAATATTATCTATATAAGACTATTACAATTGGTCTAATTGCCCTTATTCTCTTTGTTCTGTTTTTTGTTTATAGAAAAATCTATTGGTTTATTTTAGGTATTTTTATCTTGGTCTATCTTTTTATGACTCGTGCACCGATACATAAAATTACTTTTGATAAAGGTATTGAGTTGAAAATTTTGCCTACAGAAAATTCTACAATATTTTATAAAAGTCTTCAAAAAGTTACTGCTGATATTTTGCTTGAAAAAGATGGATATACAAAGGTTTTATTACCAAATAAAAAGATTGGATGGATAAAAAATGAAGATATTACAAAGAGGTAAAGCAGTTCTTATTTTAATTCAATTTGTTATTACTGTAACAGTTGTAATTATTTTTATGAAATTTTTTAATAAATATCATTGGTTTTTTAGAAGAAAATGGGCTCAGATGCAAGCTAAGTTGCTAGGATATAAACTTATCATTAATGGCAAACCTGATATTAATGCTCAAATGTTACTGCTAAATCACCAAAGTTTATTAGATATTGTAATTATTGAGGGTATTTATCCCCAAAATGTTGCATGGGTTGCAAAAAAAGAGATTGCTGATATGTTCTTTTTTGGTCAAATTTTAACACTTCCTAAGATGATTATTATTGATAGAGAGAGTAGCAGATCTCTCGTGCAAATTATCAAAGAGGCTAAAGAACTTCTCAAAGATGATCGTGTAATTGCCATGTTTCCTGAAGGTACAAGAGGAGATGGTACAAAACTTTTACCATTTAAGCAAGGGGCAAAAATTGTTGCTCAAAAACTTAATCTTTTAGTTCAACCTGCTGTTATAACAAATACCCGTAATATCGTAGATTCTCAAAATTTTCTTGCAAAAAAGGGAACGGTTACAATCACTTATCTTGAACCTGTTAATCCCAAAAATGACCCTAATTGGTTTGAAAATATGAAAACAGATATGCAAAAAATTTTAGATAAAGAGTTATAGTTTTTAAAAACTTAAAAATATTATGATAAAATCTCTCTTAAAATTTTTTAGGAGAATAGATGTCAAAATATGAATTTCAAACTGAAGTAAGTGATCTGTTAAATTTAATGATACATTCACTTTATTCTAATAAAGAGATATTTTTAAGAGAGCTGATTTCTAACTCTTCAGATGCGTTAGATAAATTAAACTATTTATGTATTACAGATGATAACTATAAAAGTTTATCATACAATCCAAATATTACTATTAAAGTTGATAGTGATGCCAAAACTTTTACACTAAGTGATAATGGTATTGGTATGAATGAGGAAGATTTAAAAGCAAATCTTGGGACAATTGCAAAAAGTGGAACTAAATCTTTTATTGAAAAGATGAGTGGTGATGAGGCAAAAGATGCTTCACTAATTGGTCAATTTGGTGTTGGTTTTTACTCTGCATTTATGGTTGCAAATAGGATTGAAGTACTTACAAAAAAAGCTACAGAAGATAAAGCTTATCTTTGGAGTAGTGATGCAAGTGGTGAATTTGAGATCGAAGAGAGTGAGAAAGATAGCCATGGAACAACTATTAAACTTTATCTAAAAGAGGGTGAAGAGGAGTTTTTAGAAGAGTATAGAATTAAATCTATTATTGAAAAATACTCAAATCATATCCCTTTCCCTATCTTTTTGGAGACTCTAGTAAAAGAGGAGCCAAAAGAGGGTGAAGAAGATAAAGAGGTAGAAGAGAAACTTGAAGTAACTCAAATAAATAAAGCTTCTGCACTTTGGAGAATGAGTAAAAGTGAGATTAAAAAAGAGGAGTATAATGATTTTTATAAAACTCTCTCTCATGATAATAGTGATCCTCTACTTTATATTCATACAAAAGCGGAGGGTATATTAGAGTACACTACACTTTTTTATATTCCAACAACTCAACCAATGGACCTTTTTCGTGTAGATTATCAATCTGGTATTAAACTCTATGTAAAAAGAGTTTTCATTAGTGATGATGATAAAGAGTTATTACCTACATATTTAAGATTTGTTCGTGGTATTGTAGATGTTGAAGATCTTCCTCTAAATGTTAGTCGTGAGATTTTACAACAAAATGTAATACTTGAAAAGGTAAAAAAAGCATCAGTGAAAAAGATTTTGACTGAGCTTAAAAAACTTAAGAAGAGTGACAAAGAGAAATATTTAGAATTCTACAAGACTTTTGGTCGTGTCCTTAAAGAGGGGCTTATGAGTGAGTTTGATAATAGAGATCTACTTTTGGATCTACTACTTTTCAAATCTGCACAACATGATGAGTTAATTGATCTTGCTACATATAAAGAGTCAATGGCTGAAGATCAAAAAGAGATCTATTATCTTACAGGTGAAGATGTAAATATGCTTAAAAACTCTCCACTTATTGAGGGATTTAAGACAAAAGGTATTGATGTTTTATTACTTGATGAAGAGGTTGATACTATTGTTGTTCCTCAAATTGGAGTCTATAAAGAGATACCACTTGTAGCGGCTAATAGTGTTAAATTAGATTCTGATGAAGAAGATATTAAAGCAAATGAAGAGAAGTATCAAGAGATTTTAATCAAAATGAAAGAGTTTTTGAAAGATGAAGTAAAAGATGTAAAAGTAAGCTCTCGTCTTGAAAAATCTCCAACTTGTTTAGTATATGATAAAGATGATCCCGATTTTGCAATGCAACAGATGTTAAAACAGATGGGACAAGATAATTTACCTGAAATTAAACCAATTTTAGAGATTAATCCAAACCATGCTATCTTTACTAAGATTTTGGAGACAAAAGATTTTGTTAAACTTCAAGATATCTCATTTACGCTTTTGGATGTTGCCAAACTTAATGAAGGTATGAAGATTAATGATGTTAATAGTTTTACTGATAAAATAAATGATCTTGTAACAAATTCACTTTAGGATAAATTTTATGAAAAAGATCGCTTATCTTTTATTGATAGTTTCATCTCTATTTTCAGATACGATTCATATTGATAAACTACAGAGTGATCTTTTTTCCAAAGAGGGAAATAGACTTAAAAAAATTGAAATTTCACTCCAACTTGAGGGTAGAAATTTAAGAACTAATAGATATAAAATTGTTGATGCTCTAAATATTATACTTAGTAGCTTCTACATTGAAGATCTCTTTACCTCCAAAGGTAAAGAGAGATTTAAGGAACAACTAAAAAAGTATATACAAAAAAAATATCAAGTAGATATAGATTTTGTATATCTCAAATCTTTTCAACTCAAATATGAAACTGCCTCAATTGAGGAGTTTATAAACGCTCTAAAAAAAGAGGGATATAGAAAAGTGGTTGAGTATCCAAGATCAAAAATTGAGTCAAGACAAAGACCAACTGTTGCATCTGAAGCCGTAGTAGAAGAGCCATCTATTAGTTTAGCTTCTGATAGTTGGAATGATGAAACTAAAAATGCTTTTAATATTAAAAAAGCTTTTGAAGAGCTAGAAAATAAATAACTATCTCTTCATCCACTTTCTAAAAATAAGTAAAAGAAATGCCATTACTGTTATAATAAGTAGTGCATATTTTGGAAAAAGTTTTTCTAAAAATTCCCCATATCTATATTGAAGATCTGCTTTTATCTCTTCAAACTCCTCTTTTAGTGTTGGATTTTCTTTTGGTTTTAGTTTTTTACTATTACTTATATAAGGGTTTTGATCCCCTTGTACTTTTGCTATAGATCTATTTCTAACTCTCTCCCAATTATCCACAGGATCTTGATTATTCCATTTTATAAATTGTTGCTCTTGTTTGTATGATAATTTAATACCATATTTATCTCTCATGTATAGATATGTCCTAGCTACATCACCATATCTATTTTTGGGTGGTTCAAAGATATTTAGTTTGAATGAAACTTCTACATCAGGTTTACCATATATCCGTTTTTCTCCTTTTATAAGGGAGTATGGATAGTTACTTCTATCTCCATTTATTTCCCCTATTACTGGTACTAGATTGTGCATGTCTGCTTCCATCTGTCTAAATTTTTTATTTTTTAGACGACACTCTAATCTGCCCCCCCTTTTCCAACATTTTAATTTATGTCCAAGGTGCCATGCAGGTACTATATGTTCCCATTCAACTCTTTTTGCTCTTCTTTTATTTTTTCTATATTTAAAACCACAGCTTTTATGAATAGGAATAAGTCTATTTTTTTTAATAACATATTTACATCCACTGTAAAATAGCTTTTTGTGAGAATCATAAACTGTTTTTGCAAGTATATTTTTGGATCTTTGGAATGAGTAGCTGAAGTTTTTTGCATAATATGGATTAGATGTTATTATTGCAATATCTTCATCTAGCAGATCTCCATTTTGCTCTATGTAAAATATTTGATTTTCAACAATAACTTTTTTGATAAAGCTATCTATTTTTTTATTAAATAATTGTGATTTATCTATCTCTGTTGTTGCAAATAGATTGGAGACAAATAACAATATAATTGCCAATATAATTTTACTCATAAGATGAAGAGTAACATATATATTATTATATTAAGTTTTATATATTATTTATTTAGTTTATGTTATAAAATGCATTAAAAATTTTATGTGATGAGGAAAAAATGAAGAAAATGTGTATATTACCTTTTTTGGTAATAGTTATTTTATTTAATGTGGGGTGTGGTAGTAGTAGCAATGTAGATAATAGGTCAACTTTGTTAGTTGAAAATAATATTAGTACTACTACTAATGATAATAGTAGTAGTGATATTTTAAATGAGGAGTTAAATACTACTAGTTTTTTTAGTAATATTACTAGAGAGCCATATAAACAGGGTGAGTTTGGTAAGATTGATCTTAATAGCAGATATAAAATTCCTCAAGATGCAATATTCTTAGATATCAGAAATGATTGGGAAAGAGTTCAAAAGTGGAGAGAAGAGGGTGACAAAAATGGTAAAATTATCTGGAATAATTCAAAGTTAGCATTAGGTTCTATTGGTGGAGCAGTTTATGAGTATAGGGATGAAAAAGGTGATAAAGATAAAAAAGTTAGAGAAGAGTTTATTGATGAAGTTTTAGCTATCTCTAATAATGATAAGAATCAAAGATTAATACTTATTTGTAATAGTTCTTCTAGAACAAAAAAAGCTTCAAAGCTACTCTCTGATAATAATTTTACTTTTGTAGAGCATATCGTTGGTGGTTTATCTGCTTGGAAAGATGCAAATTTAGCAACTGCTACATTTGATACTATTGAGGTAGATGGTGACTTTAATATCTCTGAAAATACTCTATTTTTGGATATAAGAAATGGTTGGGAAAGAGCAGATGGAAATTATGCAAAAGGTTCTGTTGATGGAGCTGTTTATGAGTATAGAGATGAAAAGGGTGAAAAAGATAGGGAAGTAAGAGGTGAATTTGTATCTGAAGTTTTGGATCTTTGTGAAGATAATAGAAGCAAACCTATTATTTTAATTTGTAAGTCATCATCAAGAACACTTAAAGCTTCAAAGCTTCTAGTTGAAAATGGATTTATGGATGTTGCTCATATTAAAGGTGGATTGTCTGAGTGGAAAAGTTCAGGATTACCGATTGGTGAATAAAAAGTTAGCACAAATGTGCTAACTTTATTATCAATTTATAGCGTAAAACCACCTCATTTATGGGGTGGTGTATCAAGAATTTCTCAATGCCTCATACTCTTTAGGAATAAGATAATCTTCTGTCTTTATTGGCTCTGTAAAAATCCCTTTTTCAAATCCTAAAGCATAAAGTTTATCGAGGGCTTTTAGTTGTAAATCAGAAAGTTCAACGGATTCATCAGATGCATACATGTCTAAATATTTTGTTAACATAGTATCTGAAATTCGTACCAACTTTTCATCTTCTAATCTTTTACAAAGCTCATCTTTTTTACTATTTGCCACTTTTACACCATCAATCAAGATATTCTCTATATCAATAGCACGATTAAGTGGAAGTGAACGACGAATAGCCATTCCACCAAGAG
>CAZLLE010000102.1:0-5211 GCA_964560425.1 uncultured Campylobacterales bacterium | reverse complement strand
AAAATAAAATATTCTTGACTTCTAAATGTTATTACAATATAATTACAAATATAGATAACTTTAGGAGTTTAGTCATGACAATGCTCACCAAAATTGGAAACTCGCAAGGTATTAGAATACCAAAACCTATTATCAAACAAGCAAAACTAGAAAATAGTGAAATAGAATTTGAAATAGTAAAGGGTGGTTTATTGCTTAAGCCAATCAAAAAAAGAGTTCGTATAAATTGGGAAGATAATATCTTAAAAATTTTGTCCAAAAACCAAAATAAAAAAGATGAAGCGATTTTAGATGATTTTTTGAATGATAGTGATTTAAATGATTGGGAGTGGTAATTGAAAATCAATAGATTTGAGATATATTTGGTCAAATTAAATCCTACTGTTGGCTCTGAAATTCAAAAAACTAGACCATGTATAGTCATATCCCCAAATGAGATGAATATTTTAAAAACAGTTATTGTTGCTCCTTTAACTAGCAAAGGGTTTGAATTTTTGTTTAGAGTGAAGATCAGCTTTCAAAATAGAGATGGATTAGTTTTATTAGATCAAATAAGAGCAGTTGATAAAAGTAGATTAGTCAAAAAAATAGGAACAGTAGAAGAGGAGAGAGCAAAAGATATTTCAGCTATTTTGGTTGAGATGTTTGAGTTTTAGGGGTTAATTTATGAGAATTAAAGAAGCAATAATAAAAAGTTTGGAAGATTTAAAAAGAGCATCTAACAAAAGAGATGTTTATCAAAATATAGTAAGTAATGAATATTACTCTTTTGAAAAAGGTAAAACACCAGAATCAACAATTTCTGCTTTGCTTGGAGATTTTATTAGAGATGGTGATTCTAGGGTAAAAAGAGTTAAGGGTAATGGAAGATCTTATTTGTATTATTTATCAAAATTTGAACAAGAAATAGATCTTGTTAATAGTCTAGCTTCTACAGATATAATAAAAAGTAATAATAGTTATAAAGAGAGAGATCTACATAAACTTTTGAGTACTTATCTCAAAAGTAAAAATATTTATGCAAAAACAATTCTTCATGAAGAGTCAAAAAATAGTGTTGATAATCATCAAAAATGGATACATCCTGATTTGATTGGTATTGAATTTTTGAATTTAACCTCAAAAGTAAATAAAGCTTTTATGAAAATCTTGAATAAAGCAGATACATTTAAGATTACATCTTATGAAATAAAAAAAGAGATAAATAGTGATTATGAACTAAAGAAATATTATTTTCAAGCTGTTTCAAATTCAAGTTGGGCAAATTATGGTTATTTGGTTGCCTTTGAAATTGCTAATAGTTTACAAGAAGAGATGGAGAGATTAAATCAATCTTTTGGGATTGGTATTATTGAATTGAAATCAAATCCTTATGAAAGTAAGATACTATTTCAATCAAAATATAGAGAATTAGACTTTAGAACTATTGATAAATTGTGTAGAGTTAATAAAAAATATGAAAACTTTATAGAATTAACTGAAAAATCTTTGTCTGTTCAAGAGAGATATTATAAATCTATTGAGAAAGAGCTTAGTGATTTTTGTGATGATTATTTTGATAATGATTCAGAGATTGAAGAGTATTGTAAAAAATTAAATATACCTATAGAGTGATTTATTAAAGGATTAACAATATGCAAAACTTAAATTCCCTAACACTAAAACAAAAAGAACAACTTTTTAGGCAGCTTCGTATCTCAATCACTCACCATTCAAATGCAATGGAAGGGACTACTTTATCTTTTGGAGAGACAAAAGAGCTTCTTGAATTGGGGCATACGGCAGGGCATAAACCACTTGGTGAACAGCTTGTAATATTGGGTTTTGCAAAGGCTTATGATGTGATAGTTCGTGAGGCTTCAAATAGAGAAAATATTTTGGATTGTAGTTTTGTCAAAGATATTCACTCTATTATGTTTGAAGATGCTTTGCAGGTGTCGCCAGAGTTTGTATCCAAACCGATAGGGGCTTATAGATTGGACGAGAGATATATTAAAGGTGTAGATATTAGATTGTCATTGCCAAATATGATTTCACAAGATCTTGAAAATCTTTTTTATCGTATGCAAAGTAATGAGATGAGTTTGTTGGATATTGCAGAGTTTCATATACTTTTTGAGAGGATTCACCCTTTTGCAGATGGCAATGGAAGGGTAGGGAGATTGCTGATGGCTTATCAAGCTATTCAAAATAGTATTGTTCCACCACTTATTGAAAATGATCATAGAGATAGATATTTGGATGCTATCAATAATAAAAATAGATTACATAAGTTTTTGAAAGAGAGTATAGATAAGAGTTTGGATTTGATTAGTAGATAGGAAAATTTTATATACATTTAAAAAAATAATTTACGCTATAATCTTTCAAAAAACAAAGGTCTATAATTATGTCTCAACATCCTACTCTTCTCCAACAATTTCGCTCCTTTTGCTTTCAAAATAAAATCACTGATCTTGAAAAGGCGGTAGAATATTTTGCTGTTTTTGGTGGAATGGGGTGGTATATTGATATTTCTAAACCTTTGGATAGATTGATTGAAGAGAAAGTATTGAATAATTATAGATATATTCATGCAGAGATTACTACTATTACGCAGAGTAACCAAACTCATCATAGATTGCTTTCTGCTCTTTCTGTCGGGGATAGGCGGGAACATTCTGCTTTTAAGAGGGCTAAATTGGGGAGAATTGAGGGTGAAAAGTCTATAGATTTTCTACTTGAGAAGGGTATGTTGGTGCTTGATAAGCCTCAAGAGAAGCCTATAGATGAAAATGAAGAGGTATCAGATAAATTTCTTTTTGTTCAACCTTTTATGCGTTTTTGGTTCTCTTGTGTGTCGCCTTATTATAAGGGTATTAAAAGTAATGATTATGATGAGTTTACAAAGCAATGGACTCATATTAAGCAAGGTGGATTCTCTGATTATATTTTGGAGAGGCTTGTTCTTGATCTTGTAAAAAATAGTTTTAATGATGATCCTATTGTGAGTATTGGCTCTTATTGGGATAAAAATGTTGAGATAGATATTTTGGCAAAAACTAAATCAGGAAGAATGATTGCAGGGAGTTGTAAATATTCTAAAGCTAAGGCTGGTAAAAGTGAATTGAGTAAATTAAAAGAGAGTTGCAAAAAGGCTGAACTCAATATTGATACTTTTGTTATATTTTCCAAAAATAAGTTTTCAAATGAACTCAAAAAAGAGAAAGGTGAGGAATTGAAACTTTTTTCTATGAGAAATATTAAAGTATTGATGGATGATCTTAGTAGAAAAGATATATTGGTGAATACAAATAAGAAGTTTTAGTTTTAAGGTGTAGTGAGGACACTACACCCTACGAAAATAATTTAATTGTATTGGATTTGATAGAATTATTAACTTTCATGTAGTATGATAAAAGTAGGCTGTGGTGTCCTCACCACACCTTTTACTTGGAGGAGTTGAAAATGGTAAGAAAAACAGTAGCTATTAGAGATGATCTTTTCCAGAGTTTGGAGTTGAATCATATTATTGGTAAATATCAATCGTTTTCAGAATTAGTATCAAATGCTTTGCAACTTTTGATTGAAAAACAGAAAAAAGAGCAATATAAATTGGCTATGATTGAAGCTTCAAAAGATCAACTTTATATCGAAGATATGAAAATTATTGAAGATGAGTTTCAATATTCAGATTTTGATGATATTAAATGAATCAATATGATGTTTATTTGGCTGATCTAAATCCAACCGTTGGTAGAGAACAGTTTGGTAAAAGACCTGTTTTAATTATTTCAAATAATTATGAAAATTTGCTTGATGTAGTCACTATTATTCCCATAACTTCTAAAAAAGAGGGTAGGAGGATATATCCAAATGAGTTATTATTAGAGCGAGAACTTCCAAAACCATCAATTTTACTTTGTCAGCAAATTAGAACTATATCCAAAAATAGACTAATCAAAAAATTAACTTCTATTGATAATTTTATGACTCAAAAAAAGATAGTGAATATACTCTGTTTGAGATTTGAAGATATGGATTAAAAATAATAGCAATCTTGGAGTAGTTTTTATCTCTAATTTCTAATTGATGGATGATCTTAGTAGAAAAGATATATCGGTGAATACAAATAAGAAGTTTTAGTTTTAAGGTGTAGTGAAGACACTACACCCTACGAAAATAATTTAATTGTATTGGATTTGATAGAATTATTAACTTTCATGTAGTATGATAAAAGTAGGCTGTGGTGTCCTCACCACACCTTTTACTAATTTATCTAATTGGCTATATTTTGATTAACAGTTAATATGGTAATAGCATTTTATAATATAGCTATTATTTAGTGATTGAAGTAATAATTTGAGATCTTTAATTTTTCATTGTTCATGACTTTAGGATACACGATTTGGATCATAAGGTGTGTTGTATTTAAATATAGCATATATAATAACAGCAAGTTTTCTAGAAACTGCAATAAGTGCTTCTTTTTTTGATTTTCCTTGAGACTTTTTGATGTCGTAATAGTGTTTAAGCTCAGGATTATGAAGAAGACAACTTACAGCACTCACATAGAGAGCATGTTTAACTAAGGATGAGCCTCGTTTACTAAGATGACCAGAAGATTTATAATTACCAGAACTATTTTCTGTTGGAAAGAGTCCTAAAAAACCGATAAATTTAGTAACAGTAGGAAATCTAGTTAAATCACCACACTCGCTAATAATAGCAGCAATGGTTTTTTGTGCCACACCAGGTATAGATGTTAGATTTATCATAAGTGTACTAGCTCTCTCTTCAAGATCAAGATTATTTTGGATCTCTTTTTGAGAAAGAGTTTGAGTATTTAAAAGAGTTGATATTTCTTGTTCTAATATCTCTATCTCATCTTGATAAAATCTAAGAAGACGAACAGAGCTTCTAATTGCTATAGCCCTTGCATCTTTGGCTTTACCTGAATATACAGATTTTTTAGATAATTCTAAAAGCATTAAGGCTTTCTCATTAGAGAAACTATTACCTTGAATATGCCTAAAGAGCTTAACTATCCTATCAACACTACTATTTTTATAGTGATCTGCTGTAGGGTATTTATCTATTAAAGCTAATCCACTTTTAGTAAATGGATTGATAAATTTTTCAAATTCGGGAAAGGTAACAGATAGATTTGTAAGAATTCTCTTTTTAATATCTTTCATATCACTCTGTAATGTAAATCTATTGCGATATAAA
>CAZLLE010000101.1:0-29674 GCA_964560425.1 uncultured Campylobacterales bacterium | reverse complement strand
TTGTTTTCACCCCAAATGTAGTGACAAATTTGTTCATGTGATACGCTACTATTTTTGTTTTTAGCAAGTAACTCAATTAGTTTTAATGGTCTTTTGCCTAGTGGAACCTCTCTGTTTTTTGTAAATAATCGATGAAGTTTTGTATTAAAGAGATAACCATGATTTAGTTCAATAGTCTCTTTTTCTGTTTTTATCTCGGGTTGAGTATCTTCATGGGTAGCTATAAGCTTGAGTGTTGCTAAAATTTCCCCTTCTCTATATGGCTTCATTAGGTATCCATATGCATGAGCGTCCGTGGCATAATTGACCATTTCGCTACTTGTATAGGCACTCAAAAATAGTATTTCGCATGAGTGTTTATGTCTTTGATAAATTTCTACAGCTGCTTCACAACCACTCATTTGTCCATTAAGCATAATATCCATAAGTACTATATCTGGTTTTAGTTTATTGCATTTTTCTATTGCTTCTGGTCCATTATCTACAATATCTACGACCTCATAACCATCTTTTTCCAAAAGTTCTTTTAGGTATTCGGCAGATATAAATTCATCTTCTACAATTAATATTTTTTTATAGTTTTTCATAAATTGTTACCTTCTTAGTTAAAGAAAAAGTTAAAAATTCAAATAATTTAATTTTTTGAAAAAACCTCTTAATTTATACGAACACTATAAACTTTATCATAAACTTAATTAAAAAAATTTAAAATTATTTATGGTTTTTGATTTATTTTTTAAAAAAATAGAATAGTTATAGAACTATTTTGACACATTGCTAGCGATATAAACAGAAAAATAGTATTTATCAATCCACTTCTAAGATAGAGTGGATTGATACTACAGAAATAGTACTTATTTACTTAATTCCAAAATCTTATCTTTAAATACAGAGGCAACATCTCCATAAAATGGATTAGTCGGATGTAACTCATCAAACCAGCCTCTTTCAGGTACAACACCTCTCAAATCTAAATAGTGTATTGATTCAGGAAATGATGCTGCAGTTCTTTGAATAATATCATTTAATTCATCAAATATAATTTTTACAATCTCATTTTGTAGTTGATGATCCACAATACCTATCTCCTCTAAAGGTTTGCCTAGCCATTTACCAGAGTTTGGAATCGCATAGCTATATCCATGGCAGATTATTTTAATATTAGGAGTAGCCTTTAGTACTATACTAAATAGATTTGTATAATCATTTGCTATTCTTGATTTGAATCTATTAAAAGCAATACGATCTATTAATTGATGGGGATCAAAACTAGAGGTTGGTTTTTTTACATAATTTTTGAGTCCCCCTCCTGCAACGAGATCATTTCCTCCCCCACTGATAAGAAAAAAATGAGGCTCTTCTGTTTTTAGGGCACTTAAAAATTCTGATTTTGCTACAATATCTCGAATTAAATCTCCTGCTTCACCAAAGCTCAATATAGCAAAATTTGGCTCTGCCATAAGATGATCTATTACATCATTTAATATAAATGGATATTGAAACCAAGAGTCCCCTTCTGAAATGATACGAATTTTATTTGGATCATCTTTCTGTCGTTTGTACTCTTTTTGTCTAAATCGTTTACATATCCAGTTTGCTGAATTTAATAACAAAGCACTCTCTCTTAGTTCGGGAGCATCTATTGTTACTAGTTCTTGATTAATTTCAAATAGTGGATCTATACCTTTTTTTGATTTGGTGGAGAGTGTAAAGTATGGGGCAAGATCTTTTTCTGTTGTATTCTCATCCTCTAGTTTTGACATGAGCTCAGATATTTTAAGCCTAGGACTTGCTGGATTTCTTGGTCTTTTTATAAAAGAGTCATCAAGTATTATTGAAGCGCCTCCTCTTGCTGATTTGATTAGATACTCATTGAGGTTACTATTTGAAAATGTTCCAAATTCTTCCAATACTCTTATCTCATTTTTGCTCCAATCTTTTTTCTCTTTGAGATTATCAAATATTGAACTAATACGAATACCCTCATTTGCTACCCAATCTATTAGATTAGCAGGATCACCACTTTTCCACTCTGTGCCATCTATCTTAATAATACGACCATCAACTTTTCTTGGTACGCCAGAGTGATGTAGGGCTACAACATCCCACTGGTCATTAAAAATTGGTGATCCAGAAGAGCCCGGCATTGTATCTGCTTCATAATGTATAAAGTTTTCAAAACGGTTTTGAATACGATTATTTCGAATAATAATATGTTTGTCCGCCCCTGAAGGGTGTTGTATTACACTGACTCTCTCATTAATAAGTGCTTTACCAGATGATTCAGTTAACTGTAAAAAATCAAAAGAGCTAAGGGATATTCCACTTTTACTCAAAGGTTTTACAGCCACAAGAGAGAAGTCTAGTTCCTTATTAGTATAAAAAAATCTATCTGGGAAGAGTTGAAAATAGTGTGTTAGCTTTGGTTCAAAATCTTCATCATATTCAAAATTAAACTCTGCAAGACTTCTTTTTGCAAACAGATAAGAGGGGAGTACATGGTTGTTTGTAAGAAGTAGTGAAGGAGATACCATAAAACCAGTGCCATATCCTTCTGGTATACCATTTGGTTGATGGATATGGATACGACAAACTGATTGACCAGCTTTCAATCCCCTACTAAGATAGTTGATCTGCAGTAGATCATTTGTTCCAATTACCCGCTCTAATGCAAAAGCATCATTTGGCTCAAAAAGAGACTCTCTTAACTCAACTCTCTTTAAAGATTCAATCTCTAAGACACTCTTCTCTTTTGCTTGATCTAGTTTGTCTCTTCTAGTTTTTTCAGATTCACTATAGCGATATTCTGCTACATTCCATTGCGAAAAAGCTCTCTGTTCATAATTAGGTATTGATATATTTGCCATTTCTTTACTCCTTAACTTTAATCAATATTATTAAATGGTATTTAAATTTTTACTCTAGTTGTAGTTTATATGTAAAAAGTTCTTTAACTGTTGCATTGATTAAAAATTATGTTTTATAATGGCTTCAATATCTCTAAAAAAAGAGATATTGAAATTATAGTGTTCCTAAAATTGCAAGTATAGCTGTACCTAATTGTAGTTTGGGTTTTTGTATTGGAGTAGTATCCAAAATTTTGTATATAGGTGTTGGGGTATCACATTTTTGAAGACCTCCAGATGCATGCCAGTTTTTGCCTAATCCTCCTGTAAAACACTCTTTTTTGCCGTCTCCACAATTACAGTAGTAGTTTGCAAACCATACATATTCATTTGTATATCCTAAATGTGTAAGATTATTAAGAAGAGGATTTTTGTATTCACCTACATTTGTAAAAGAGCCTTTTGGAGTTAGATTTGCTAATCTTTTTACTCCTCCACCACAATCATCATCACAACCCTTTTCATTTTCACAAGTATAGGTATTTATATATTGGTGATGTTTACCTGCTGAAGCGTATATGATTGGAGAGGGGTATTGATCTATTTGTCCATAATATGTACTTCTTGGTGCTGTCCATTGAATGTTGTTTGAAGTTGCTGGCATATCACTATTATTTCCACTCCAGAGATTAATTATTTGAAGTTTCCAATGTATATTGTCTTTACTAGATAGAATGTAACTACCTGATTGAGTGTCGCCGTAATGGTAATTTGTGCAAATATTGGATGTTCTAAAACCTCCGTCTAGCCTATATAAAAAGATATATTGTATTTTAATTTTTTTTGGTGATTTATCAGGATTACCTATGGGGCGAACTTGAAAAATCACAACTGGTTCAAAGGGTTGTAAACTTTTATCATGAATATTTGGCTTACAGACTCTATTTGTAATATTTCCAAAATAACGACATCCCTTCTTGATTCTTTCTCTTACTGATTTCAATACACAACCAACACCCGCTACTGAAGCACATCCAGTTGCAACGCAAGAGTTATAGGCTACTGTTTCAACAAATTTTACAACATCATGGCATTGTTGATAGGCATTCTCTTTTTCATCAAAGATAAAGTAGGGTCTCCATGTATCTGCTAATATATTTTCATAACTATCTTTTAACCCATCTTTATCTAGATCTAAATTTATATCATCTGATAGCGTCATATATATTGAATTTGGTAACTCTACTGAAAGGTATTTTGTATTTAATAAGGCAAAAATATTGATATTAAATATTACACTAAATGAAAAGACAGTTATAAATCTAATAAATAATAATTTTGTTTGATACATTATGTTTATTCTCCTTAGTACTTATACTTATAGAAGATAAAACTTCTACAAGTATATTTGATTATTATTAATAGATTCCTATCTGGAGTTGAGATAGGTTTACTAAACCACCATTGCAAGTTGGAACATTATCAATTTGTACATGTTTTTCTGTAAGCATGGATGTTAATAATGTGCTATAGGCTGTTTTATAGTTAATGCCATTTGCCTCATATTTTCCATCTACTCTTCCTGATTTAACAGTGATCCACCTCTCTTTTTTGATATTATTTGATCCACAAGTCGATTGACTAAGCCGAAATCTAAAACCAATTTCACCTACATTTGACAAGCTACTAGCTTTGATTGTGCCAATAAAACTAACTTTTCCATAGATGGATTGTGCCGCACACATTTGTGTTGGAATAGTAAAAAATAAACTACAAGCTATTGCTATAGTAGAAAAGATATTTTTTTGATTTTTCATAACAAAATACTCCTTATTTATTTTAAAAATTTTCGCTCTATTACTTGACCAAAAACATGATCTATTTTAGAAAAATGTACAATTTTTTGATCTAATAAAAGTGCTTTGTTTAATCTTGCTCCTCCATTTATAGGTAGATTAAAGTCTCTTGTAACTTTTTTTCCATCAATTATAGATTCAACATTTATAGGTATATTGGTACTTATATTTGGTGTTATTATCTCAATATCTCCTAAGCCTGGTTTTATATTAATCTCAAATCCCTTCTCTTTTTGTAGTGGAACTCTCTTTAATGTAACTTGAATATGATCATTATGTATACCTAATTTATTGTTGATAATTATTGTTGCTGTTCTGTTTTTTACTGTATTTATGTGCATAATTTGTTTATTAGTTCCTACATTTTTCATTTTAACATCAATAACTTCACGCTTGTCTATAGTAGATTTGACTCTAATTTCACTTAATTGATGTTTAAAGGCATACTCAAATTTTCCACCATCTTTAAGACCTTTTATTTTATGTATAAAGTTCTGTTTATTATTCGCATTTATGATATTTATAATCATATTTTTTATATCGTTTGGTAGTTTTTTCATTATATTATCATTAGTTGCTATAGAGTGTGGTGCTAAGTTTTTGATTGTATTAAATAATTTTTTCTCTTTTTGCAATGTTTTAGAGTTATGATTTAATACTCGATAATTTTTGATTAATTCACCAAGATTAAGATCAGTAAGCATAGCTGTTCCATCTTTTGTTGCAACTTTAGACTCTATCTCTTTTCTAATAAGTATATTTCCTGGTCCAGATTCAGCTCTTGTATCAAATCCTTTAAATCCCCAGAAATATCGATCAGGAGTATTATTTGATTTTAATTCTTTAGTTGCCCCTTTCCCAAATGCACTAAGATCATCCCCTTTCTCATCTGTAATTGATGTAGTTTTTGCATCATTTCCAACAATAAGAATAGTCCCACCCAAGAGTAATAATATAAGATCCCATAATGGTGTGCGTGGAGTTCTGTTGAGGACATTAAATGGTATATAATGTAATCTTCCTCCAGACCATCTACCTCCTTTATATCTTCCTAAATAGTTAAATGTATTGTTGTCTGGATTGATTTTTAGTATTCTAGTGGGGTTATTTGAACAGTTAGATGGATAATTTGGATCAGATATAGTAATTTTCCAAGGTTTTGAACTTGTATCCCACTCAACAGGTATAATAGCATGAGCTTTACCACTGAAATCATAATTTTGTGCAACACATAAAATAGGATTCCTTCCCTCTGAAAAGGCACGATAACTATCAAAAAAAACATCTTTTGGATTATGGGTATTTCCTGTAATAAACTCTCCTAAAAACCAGTATATTGCTTCTGCACTTGCTTGATAGGCTTGTTTAATATTAATTTCATTTTTAATACTATTCCAGTTCTTATGGTTACATAGAGGTAAAGAAAAGATACTGTTTAATTTTTTTGCATATATAGATTCCAAAGACATACCAAAACAGTTTCCATTCTTTGCAATATCTTTTATAACTAGAGAATAAAATGCCTTATCTAACCAATCAGTTACATCCCATGTCTCAGGTTCACTATCAATATCTCTAAATGCTTTTGCATGTTGACTCCAAGACAGTTTTGATGTACCCCTATTGTATGTTCCCCACCATTTTTCAGAATTAGTTAAATCTTTTGGATCTATTGTTGGTTTTATAGATGTAGTTAGAGATTTGATTTTGGAGGATGATAGCGTAAAAATTCCGTTATTTTCCCTTAGTCCCCACCCATTAGTGGCGTTTAGTGTTTTGCTAACTGCTCCTAAATAGTCATTTGCATTTAGGCTTCCATCACTATCCCAAGCTTTTAGGCGATACCAAATTACTTTATTTGGTGAATTTGGTATAAATTCATAAGGTATTGTGTAATTGATATCTTTATTGTTATGATCTCCCCAATCTCCACTATTAGGCATTCTTTTACTCCATCTTGTAGATGAATTTTCTGTTACTTTTATTTTTACATAAAGGTCATTTTGCCCTCTACAACAACCTTCACTCTCCTTTGTGCTTAATCTTCCTAAGTAAATTTTAAATGCTCTTGCAACAACAATACTATTATAATTACCATACCATAGAATACTACCTTTCTGAAAAGTATTCATTTTCCCTGATCCAGCAACACCTGGAATATTAATCTCATTTGATGTTGGAAAACCTAATTCACTCAAAGGTCCTTTTATTTGCATATATTTTTTGCGGATATCGCCATGTACTTCCCACGCCCCAGTTTGTCGTGACCAATATATAGTACTTCTCTCAAACTCTGAAAATTTACCTATTACTGAATGACCTTTTTTTATATCAGATTCATTTATAACGGGAAAGCCCCATCTTTGAACTCCTCCAGATTGAATATACCGTAACAAAATAGCCCCATGTACTTCAAATGCATGTGGTTCTCCTATTTTGTGATACATTCTTACTTTTTGAAAAAGTTGTTCTTTTCCTTGAGGTATATTTTTGGCTTTTTTTATTGGAAATCCCAGTTTTTTGGATCCTCCCAAGGATTCATAATCAATATAAATTTGACCAAATATAGGAACGGCACCTATATTTCTAGACCAATATATAGCCCCACGCGAGAATAAACTTTTTCTACCACCAGATTTTGTTGTATTAATTTCATCTCCAATTAAATATCCAAATGAACTTTTTTTATTGGAGTTTTTATAATACCTATATATTGCTCCATGCATCTCAAGTGCAACTCCGATACTACTATGATACATGATTGCACCATATGTAAAATATTGTATATGTGAACCAGTTGAATGGTCGAAATAGATCGCTTTTTCTCTCTTGCCAAGATATATTTTTTTTCGTATAGATTCATATTTTCTTGTAATAAACCACTCTGCAAAAGTTTTTTGATCATCAATGATGGATTGTAATTTATTTGAAATTCCATTTTGCCACTCAAAGGCAGCTAAAAGCCCTTTAAAGTTGTAACTTTTCCTATCTGCCCACGCTCCAATAAAGAGTTTATTATTAGTTTTTTTTGCAAGTATCCCTTTTGGAAATGCATATACTCCGATGATTTCATCATCTATAAATAGAGCGACAGTATCTATATCATAAACTAATGAGGCTGTATACCACCTATTCTTTTTGAGCTCTTTTTTGAATTGTGTCGAAACGCCATTCCATCCATGTGTTGCATTTCCTACTGTTGCAATTAGGTTGAATTTTGATGTTTTCTTACTAGGTAGCAAATAAATAGAAAATGGAAGAAAGTTGCTTTCTACTAAATTTTGTCTGGATATAACACTATTTGTTGCATTAAAACAGATTCTAATAGTAAATCTTGATCTATCTGCTTTTAGAGATTTAATTGAAGTAATTCCTACTCCACCTTGGGATAGATCTAATGCTTTATTAAGTTTTCCAAGTGGGCTTTTACCTGGTCCTTTAATAACTTTTGTATTAGAAAAAGTAATGGGATAATCCCCACTACTACTCGTTAGTGTTGGATTATTGAATTTATATGACATAATAGTTTGATTCATAATAGTTCTCCTTTATTTATATGTAAAAATTTACTAGAATAAAAAATGAGTTATTATCAATGCAAAAACTATCACTATAAGTAGCATTAAAAATAGACTTAGTATTACTATTTTTTGACTCATTTTCTCTAACCATCCCTTTTGAGAGAATTTCTAAAAACTTAAACTATTTGTATTGTATATGGGAAATGTTTTGTAGATGTTGCATAACTAAATTTAAAATGGAACATCTGCAAAATTATTTTTGTATATATTGTGTTAAATACTTTACAAAGGAGAGATTATGAAAATTAATTCAGTTGAAGATTTGAAAAATGAGGTAATGAGTAATCAACAATTTCAAGAGGCTTTAAGATTAGATCCTATTAAGGCGTTGGAAGAGATGGATATAGTTAAACCTCTAGATCAAGATGTTTGGATATATCGTATTGTTGTTTCTGTATTGGGAATAGCTGTCATTTTATCTGCATTGGGTGCAATAATTTTGGTTTTTGTGGATAAACAGACGCCAGAAGTTTTAATTGCATTAGGTTCTGCTTCTGTAGGTGCATTGGCTGGACTTCTTGCTCCATCTCCAAAATAGATATAGAAAGGTGGCTTATTATGTCTAGAGTAAAAATTTTTTGGGATCCAAAAGGCTTTGAGTTGGATTCTATAGGTAGTAAAAAATATATTAGAGCAAGTGATGGTGATACTCCATATATATCAATGTCTGTTAGGATGTTAAGTATTGATACTCCTGAATTGCACTATCCTGGTAAGAAAAGACCCTCTTCTCAAGATGAAAATCTCTATAAATTAGCTCAGTGGATTAAAGAGAATAGAGTTCCTATTGATAAAAAATTGGGTGAATATTTATATCCCAAATTAGTAACTAAAAAAGCGGGTTCTTTACAAGAAGAGCAGGGCAAAGGAGCAACTAACTATTTCAGAGCTTTACTAAAGAGTGGTTTAAATAGTTCAAAAACACTATATACAAGAGCTTTGGATCAACCATTTGACTCTTATGGTAGGCTTTTGGCATATATCTCTCCCTATCATAATAGAAAGAAATTAGCCTCTATGTCTATGATTGAGAGGAGTACTTTTAATTTACAGATGATCTCTGCTGGCTGGGCTGTTTCATTCCCAATTTATCCTAGTTTACCAAGTTATAGGGATTTAATTTTATTGCAAAAAGTAGCAAAAGAGGCGTATGAACAGAAAAGGGGTACTTGGAGTAATTCGCTTATGTTGAGTGGGTATGAGTTTCGCATGTGCGTTAAGTTATATAAAATTACTAAAAAACTTATTTTAAATAAGAGCCTATCTTCAAGAGAAAAAAATAGTTGGATATCGAGATTTTGTGTAGATATGACAACAAGGGAGATATATTCTCCTCAAGAGTATTATGAAGTTAAGCCATATAATAGAGTTTTTATATGGGCAAAAGATGTATCAGAAGCAGTTGGAAAAATGAATCTTATACCAAAGCAAAATAGTTAATAAAGGAAGTTCTCATGTATCGAAGTAAATTTTTAATAGTTGTTAGTTTTATAATTGTATCATTAATGCTCCCTATAGTTGTTGGAGCTTCTGCTAAAATAGATGGCTATTTTATAGCACAAAAGAGTTGTGAGGCAGTTCACTCTATCAAAAAAGGGACATATCCATTTACTATTCAAAAGGGTATGGCATATAAAGTAAAAGCTAAAAATAGAGCTTTTCAAGCAACACACTATTTAATATATATTGATCAATTAGAAAAAAATCCAAATAGATGGATACCTATTGATTGTGGATTATTATTGACTGGTTGCAAAACTAATCAAGTAGTTAAAAAGTCAAAAAGTGAAAAAGAGTATCTATTAGCTTTGAGTTGGCAGGCAGCATTTTGTCAATCACATAAATCAAAAACAGAGTGTCAAACACAGAGAGATGATCGTTATGATGCAACACATTTTTCTCTACATGGGCTTTGGCCTCAACCTCGAAATAGTGTTTATTGTGGTGTAAGCGATAAGGATAAAAGTATTGATCGTAGAGGTTATTGGCATCTTTTGGATCCTTTAACTCTTTCTGAAAATACTTTCTCTAATCTAATTATATCTATGCCTGGAGTAGCTTCCTATCTACAACGCCACGAATGGATAAAACATGGAACTTGTTATAGTAATCTGGAAGAGGTCTATTATAGAGATTCTCTATCTATTTTAGGTCAGATCAATGATACAAATATCAGTACTCTTTTTGCTAATAATATTAATAACATAATAACTCTGCAAGAGATTCGTAAGAGATTTGATGAATCATTCGGAATAGGGGTTGGTAAAAAGGTAGATATTCAATGTGATAAAAATGGATTGATTGTCGATTTATGGATTAATTTAAAGGGAGATATTGGAAGAGATAAAAATCTTAGTATTTTACTTAAAAATGCTCCTCCTGCACGAAAGAGTAGTAAGTCATGTGAAAGTGGTAGAGTAGATAGTGTTGGATTTTAGGGAGTGTAAAAGGGACTGTAACAAGTCCCTTTTATTAAGCTTTTGGTACTATTTTTAGAGACCAAGAGTTTAATTTCCCTTGATCTGCTTTTTGATGATCTGAAACTCCTAATTTCCAGTTTCCAGAAAATTCTTTTCCTATTAATTTTTTTAGCCCTTTTGTATTTAGGATATTATAATTTTTTACAATATTATCACTACTACTGCCACTATAATTATGAAGTAATATCTCTGTTTTGTCTGGTGAGGTTAATTTTATAAGTAGATCTCCTATGTATGGGTGAGTAATATTAACCTCTATTTCAATATCTTTTAATTGCCCATTTTGGGATATATCTATGGTGCTTGTTATTCCATCAAATTTATTATCAGGAATAATTAGACCTAAAGTTTTTTCAACAGTTATTGATCTCTCCTCTTCCCCTTGTAACTCAATTGACCACTCTTTTAGTTTTCCCATGTCATATTGTGCAAGGTCTTGAACTTTTATTTTCCACTCACCTATACTCTTCTCTCCAATAAAATGTTGTAATTGAGGTAAGTTGCTGATAGTAAACTCTTTAATAATATTATTGTTGCTTCCTCCATTGCGATTATGTAATTTAATAGCTTTTCCACTTGGTGAAATTAATGATATGATAAGATCACCAATAAAAGTGTGTTTGATATCTATTTTGCATTTGATTGATTGAATAATAAAATTTTTATCGCATCTAATAGTATCTTGTACTCCTTGAGTACTATTATCTGGAATATTTCTATTTGGTGTTGAGGTTGTGCTGAATTTTGCGTTTCCTATTATTTGGTTTGCTCTTTTAAAGGCTTCAGTTACTGCTTGCATTGCATCTACTTTTCCGTATCCAAACCAAGGACTCCAGCTTCCATCAATATCTCCCTTATCTATAAAATTACCACTATCAAAAGGTGCAATGGGTGAAATATCCCAACTAGTATCTTTATCATAGCTTGATGGTGGAGTTTGTGAATAGCCACTAAAATTTAAATCTTTTGAGGCACTTTGTTTAAGAATTTGAATAACTTCTAGTGCACTTAACTTTGGATTTGCAGATATTACTAATGCACTGATTCCAGCTACAAGGGGCGTAGCACTAGATGTTCCTCCAAAACTAGTCGTAATAGCTCTAGATGACCTTCCTGTAGTTGTTGTAATTCCTAGCCCTTTAACAATTAAACGATAATATTTATGACTATTGCTAGTGGGAGCGGATAAAGATATATGATGTCCATAATTAGAGTAATGGCTTCTTTTAGCTGTACTTGCCAAAGCCGCAATATGTATGACTCCTGGAATATTAGTTAAGTTATTTCTAAAAACTTTTGTACTCTTTACTCCACTCCAAAACCAAGAACCATTCTCTTTTTGTTTCCATCCATGTGTATATGGTACATTTTGTGTTGTAGTATCATTAAGTGGACAATTTTCATTGCCAGCCGCCCATAAAAATACAATTCCTTTTCCCCTCCGTCCTCCTGTTGTACTTAGTTCTTTAATGCGTGTAATTACTTGTATTGCCCATAAACTTGATGGACTACTTCCCCAAGAGTTAGACATGATATCTACTTTATCATCTATATAGTTTAGTATAGTTAGTAATTTTGAATCACTAATATATAGGGAAGCTCCACTAGATTCCCACTGAATGGGTAATAATCGACACTCTGGTGCAGCTCCAACAATTAGAGAAGCATCAACCTCGCCTGCAATTACACCACAACATGAGGTTCCATGATCTGAACCCTCTTTATACATTTGGGAAGGATCTGCATTAATATCTGATTTAGTTATTAGTTTTCTAGCTCTCATGTATCCCCAATCTGCAAATTTATTTGGTGAATTAAAATCATTATGATCTAATTTACAGCCATCGTCAGAAATAGCAATAACTACATCTTCACTTCCATAATTATCTAAAAGCTTCCATGCTTCATCACACTTAGTTGAAGATCTAGGGTCATAATCAGGATTTTCAAAATTTGTATGAAGATGCCACTGCTGTAGATATTTTGGATCGCTAGGCAGTTTTAGAGAATAGGTTTTTATTCTCTGATTTAGATCATGTTCGGCAATCTCTACAAGTGGATCATCTTCTGTTAATTTGACGACTAGCTTAATAGGATTCATGTTTGTATGATCTGTAAGTTGAAACAGATAGTTTCTATCATCATATTTCTCTATCTCTATTAGTCCGTAAGTTGCACAGAAAGTATCAATTTGTTCATCTAAAAGTTCATCCTTAAAGAGGATAAAAATACGATCAGTAATTAAAAAATCGCTATTATTTTCTACTTCAGAGTAGGCATGATGTGTGGGTGCAAGGATACGACTCTTCTCCATAAGTATCTCTAATTCACTTTGATTTACGGTTACTTTTGTAGAGGATGAGGATACTTGTTCCTTCTTCTGTATAGATGGATCATCTACTTTAGTAGGTAATAGACGAATTACTATCTCTTGAGAACTTTTTTGGAGTTCAATTTTCTCTCCTCCTCTATATGTATATATATTTTTCTCTTTACTCATGACTTATCTCCTTAATGGTATTAGTTTTTCCCATTTTAATGAAGAAAAGTTTCTCTATTGTTTTATTTAGAAGTTCCCATCTCTTTTACTATTGATATATCAATCTCTTGTGCTAAAAGTCTTAAAGCATCTGATTTATTGACTAAGACTAATATTTTTGCAATGATAGCTTTGAGCTGATCATGTGTTGCAAATGTTTTCCAAAGTGTTTGAATTATTAAATTAAATTCCATATTAGGATCAATCATATCTGCTTGGTAGGCAACACCTAAAAGTTGTCTTATGTTCTCTTTTGCCTCTTCTAATCTTTTCTCTATAGGTTCTAATACATCTAGTAGTGTTCTTTGTGCATCATAAATGATAGAGGTTGCTATTGAAATTTTTTGTTTTCTTCTTGAAACTTTTGAATCACTTATTGAATAATTAGCAGAAACTATTTTACTTCTTAATCCTGCTATTTCCGAACATTTTGAAATATTGTTTTTTTTCATTTTTGATTCTGTATTAAGTAACCATTGGTTTAACTCGTCAATAAAAATATTATCTCTCTTTGTAGATTTATTTACAAGTTCTGGTATTAATAAACTCTGTTTTAATAACTCTTCGTATACATTTATATTAGAATTTTGCATAACTATTCTACCACTAATTTAGAGACTATATTGCCATTGGCATCTTCCATTGTTTGCCACTCCATACTCTCTTCTGTAATTTTCATTTTAATATATAGTAGACTGTCTGGTTTTTTCTCTTTTAGTTTATCGCTCTCAACAGTAACCATTGCATTTTCTATTTTTCCAGATGCTATTTTTGGTTTTATATTTGTTTTTAGATTCTCTTTTAATTGAGTTGATAGTTTTTTTCTAAATAGTGGTTCTGTAAGTTTATTTTTATTCAATAATTGTACAAAATTTTTCTTTTCTTTGTTGTCTTTTTTAATAGTTTCAATTGAGTTCTCAGATATGTAGGTACAAAATTCTTCCAATGAAGAGTCGATATTTTTACCACTTTTAATAGATGTTTCTAGCTCATTTATTTTATGTTTAATATTATTACTCAATTCCCTTGAGAGTGTACTTTTTAAACTTTTTTTTTCTAGTGTATCGGTTATTGTACGATATACTTGAGAATAGAATTTATTATTATCTATTGGTTGATAATCTTTCTCTTGAACCTCTTCCAAATTATCTACTGCAATTGGAATGGTAAGTTCTGTCTCTTGTATTTTCATTCTAGGAATAGAAAAATTTTTTAAAATATCATTTTGGGCATACATTTTAGCAATACTAGCAGATTCTATATCTGCTATAACTCTAGCATGGTTTAGATCTTTTACTAGAGATCCTAAGTAATCTTTAAGTGTTGGCATTATATCTCCTTCATTTATCTATAAAAGCTCTTTTTGAGCTTTTATAGATGATTTTTTATTCTGCAATTGGCTGTGCAACAATAGCATCTTCTAGAATACCCAATAATTTTTCCATACCAGCAGGGATCTCATCTTGTGAAACTTTTACTTTAACTCCTAATTGATATGTCTTATCTACTTTACTCCCTTGTCTAGTAGTTCTTTGATATGAGGCATTTACTTTTAAGTTTACTGATGAGTTATATCTTGCTCTAGCTCCAGCTTTTGCAAATAGAGAAAAAAGAGCACCCGTATGAACACTTGAAGAACCAGAGTGTGTGGAATTATAACCAAAACTCCTAGATGTTTTAAAAGTTGAACCAACACGAGAATACTCCATAGAAGTAATTTTAGCATGGAAATCAATTTCCCCTTCTTCTACTCTAATAAATGGAATTGGTAACATTGTTAGAATAGGAACTTCTAGTTGCATTTCATTAAATACTGCAGGTACGGCTTCAGTATCCTCTGTTGTAATAGTGGTTTCCAATCCATTTCCTCCTGCAACACTAACAGTTGTACTCTCTGCATCGTAGCCACTACCTCCATCTGTAACAGTAATTGATGATATTACACCATATTGATCAACAGTAGCTACACCAGTTGCACCTGTCCCACTTCCGCTAATAGTAACAGTTGCTCCTTGAGAGTAGCCAGTACCACCATTAGTAACATCAATGGCTGTTATTTTTCCTCTTATTGCAGGTTGGTATGGCTCAACCATTTTGGGATATTTGAAATTTACATAAACGGGAGTACCTGGTGAGACTTCACCTGTAGTCTCATCTTCTGAATCAGGAGTAAACCCAACAGATTTAATAAAGTCAACAGTTGAAAGAGCAGCTTGTGCCTGTGCACTAACAATAGCCCCTAGAGGACCTCCTATCATGCTTTGGAAATCTATACTTGAAAGTTCTTGTCCTGGATTATAATTTGAAGTTGCCATAATCTATCCTTTCTTATTTTATTTGTGTCTTAATTTTAAGATATTAATACACTCATAAGAAATATATATTAAAAAAGTTCCAAAAATGTTTCATTTTTTGTTCTATTTTATCAAAATGAAAAAGAAACATTTTTGGAACTTTTTTAATATATAATTTTGTTTGATATTAAAAAATATGTTATATGCTTTTGTGCTATTACTTGATTAGTAGGTGGAGGGTTATTTATTTTTATAGATAAGAGATGGTTATGAAAAAAGAGTTGATAAAAAGTGGTATTCAAAGTGAGATTGATCATAGAATTAAAAATAATTTAAATATGATATCTTCTATATTGGGGTTGCAGATTTTAAATTTAAAAAATGGATCTAGTGATAGTACAGAGGGTATATTATTGAAAAGTAAGTTGAGGGTGGAAGCTTTGGCTTTAGTTCATGATGCTTTAGATTATTCTAAAGGAGATGTTGAGGTAGACTTTGGGAAATATGTTTATAACTTAAATTTATTGGTTTCAAGAACATATCGTAAAGATATCCCTCTTTATATTGATGTAGTGAATATCTCCCTTAATACAAATACTATGTTGAAATTAGGTTTAGTTTTAAATGAGCTTTTGACAAATTCATTAGAGTATGCTTTTCCAAAAAAAGATGTAAAGTTTATCAAGATATCATTAGTTGAGGGGCTTTATAAGGATAGCTATATTTTGAACTATAGTGAGGAGGGTGGTAAAATTGTCAATATTAATAAGATCAGAAATAGCAAAACTCTTGGGATAAAGTTGATTAATCTTGTTTTAAAAGAGATGCGGGCAGAGATGAACATCTTTCAAAAAAATGGTTTGGCTTTTCAAATAAAATTTAAATCTATTTAAGTGCTATTTTTTCTTAAGTCTCTTAATGTTGCAGTGGTATTTGGATGCGAGTTTTTTAACACTTTCACCCTTTTTATTTTTGATATTCTCATCTGCTCCATATTTAAAAAGTGTTTGCATCATCTGTTCATTAAAGACCATAAAAGCGAAGTGTAAGGGGGTGTTCCCATCTTCACATGGCTTATTTGGTGATATATCTTGATCCAACATTAGTTTAAGTAACTCATTTTTACCACTCATAATTGCAGCTACTAATAAATTATTACCTGCGGTGGTTCTAAAAATTGGATTAGCTCCTTTTTTTAAAAGTGTTTTTGTAAAAGCTATATCTCCTCTTGCTACTGCTACATATAGTGCTCTACTATTATCTTGTGCTCTAGTATTTACATCAGCACCTTTTTTAATATACTCTTTTACTTTTTTTAGATTTCCTTCATAGATAAAAGTTTTAAATTTTGGAAACTTTCCTTTTTTGACTGGTTTTAATGTGCTTAAAAAATCTATATTGTTAAATGCAATAATATGGCAGTTATCTTTGATATCTCGCTCTTTTCTCTTTTTTTGGCAAGATTCAAGTGCTACTTTTTTTGCTTTTGCCTCACTATCACTTTGAGAACTATATCTACAAGTAAATTTTTGTGTATCATCAATTGCTACTGCAAATGCTTTAGGTGATGTTGCTTTGAGGTATAAACTATATATCATTTTACACTCTGCGGGGAGATTTATTTTTTTAATGTCAGTTTGTGTTGGAACATTTTTTTCTACTTTTTTTGGCTCTTCTTTTAATTTTTCTTTTGGCTCTTCTTTCGGTTTTTCTTTTGATATTTGTTTTTCTATATCTTCAAGAGATGGTTGCGTTTGTGCAATAGGTAAGCTAGAAGAGTTTGTGTCTATTGGTAAAGTCTTTTGAATTGGTAGTGGTGGTTCTATATTATTAGATTTATCATCTTTTTCAAAAATAGTACATTCACTTATTATATCTCTCTCTTTTCTCATTTTTTCACATGATGCTAGGGCAACCTCTCGTGCTTTTTCGTCTGTTTCACTTTTTGAACTAAAACGACATGTATATTTTTTATTATTATCTATAGCAACAGCAAAGGCTTTAAAAGATGGAGCTTTTTTATATAGAGTATAAAACATAACGCATGCATCTGGTAATTTTATAGAAGATGCTTTTTGGGGCTCCTTTGTAAGTATAGTATTATTTAATGCTAATAGATAGCATGAAGCTTCAATTTTTCTCTTCTTTTTAACTTTCTCACAAGATTTTAGAGCTATCTCCTTAGCTTTTTGAGTAGTTTTACTTTTGGCACTAAATTTACATGCATACCTATTTTTGTTATCTATCGCTATGGCAAAAGCTCTATTATCTTTTGCTTGGTTGTAGAGTTTAATATAAAAAAGACAAGGTTGTGGAAGATTTGCTTTGGCATAGTTGATAAGTTCTTTATCATTTGCATTTAATAAAGTAGCAAAAAATAAAATTGCTATAATTATAGTTTTCATTCTACATCCAATCTATAATTTTAGAGACAATATTTGCTTCATAACACTTAAGATTTTTGATAGGCTCTATGGGTAGCTTTGGAATGATTGCTGTACTAAAACCTTGTGTTGAAGCCTCTCTAAGTCTTAAATCCAAGTTATAAATATCTCGAATATCTCCCACAAGTGATACCTCCCCAATAAATACAGTATCCTTGCTAATAGCCCTATCTCTAAAACTGCTAATAATTGCTGCTATAACAGCTAGATCGGCCGCTGTCTCTGTAATTTTAATTCCACCTGCAATATTTACAAAGACATCATATTCGTTAAAGGGGAGATCTAGTTTTCTCTCCAAAAGAGCAAGGAGCATAGTAAGCCGATTTAGTTCAAATCCTGTGCTACTTCGCTTTGGATTTGGATAACTACTTTGTGAGACTAAAGCTTGAACCTCTAATACTATTGGTCTACTTCCTTCCATGGTGACTGTTATTGCAGAGCCTGCTTGTTTGCTGTTGTTTTGGGTAAAAAATTTTTTTGAAATGTTGGTTGCACTTGTCAGTCCCTGTTTTGTCATCTCAAAAATGCCTACTTCACTTGTTGAACCGTATCTATTTTTAATGGCTCTAAGCATTCTAATTTCTCGGTTTGAATCACCCTCAAAATAGAGTACAGTATCAACCATATGTTCTAATACTCTAGGTCCCGCGATAGATCCCTCTTTTGTTATGTGTCCAATAATAAAGATAGCTGTATCTTCATTTTTTGCATGTCTCATAAGATCAAATGTAATCTCTCTTACTTGTGAGACGCTTCCGGGTGCTGAACTTATTTTTTCACTATAGAGAGTTTGAATTGAGTCTACAATTAGAATATCATATTTATGTAATACTAACTCTCCAAAAACATTTTCTAATTTAATTTCTGAAAGAAGATATAGGTTATCATGGTTTGCTTCTAATCTATTTGCTCTAATTTTAATCTGTCCCAATGACTCTTCTCCACTAACATAGAGTACTTTTTTGCCATTTTTTGCTAAATTTGATCCAATTTTAAGAAGAAGTGTAGATTTTCCAACTCCTGGGCTACCACCTATTAGACTAAGACTTCCTGGTACAATTCCTCCACCAAGAACTAAATCTAATTCTCTATCATAAGAGGAAAATCTTTGATGATTCTCCTCCTCTATTTGTGTTATGGGTTTTGCTTTTTGTTTAGATGTAGTTTTGGAGGAGGTCTCCTTTAATACTTTTTGTTGTTCTTTGTTGAGTTCCAAAAAGCCATCCCAAGTGCCACAGTTTGGACATTTTCCAAGCCATTTGGCACTTTGGAATCCACACGATTGGCACTCAAAAAGTTGTTTGCTTTTTGCCATGATCTTAATCTATTTAATCTTGGCTCTCAAAAAAAGAGTCAAGAAGAGAATCTACGAACTCTTCTTTATTAAATTCAATTAAATCGGAAGCTTTTTCTCCCATTCCTATAAACAAAATAGGTTTTTGAATCTCTTTTGCTATGGAAAAGATAGCTCCACCCTTTGCCGTACCATCTAATTTGGTAATTATTAGAGCATCAATGCCAACTATTTCATTAAAAGCTTTTGCTTGAGATATAGCAGAGTTCCCTTGTGTACCATCCAAAATAAGAGTTTTTTGGTGTGGTGCTCCCTCTTTTGCTTTATTGCAAATTCGTACAATTTTTTGTAGCTCTTTTGCTAGATTTTGTTGAGTGTGTAGTCTTCCTGCTGTATCAATGATTACTCTATCAAGACCTTTTGCGATAGCAGAGCTAATAGCATCATAAGCAACAGCTGAAGGGTCATGCCCTTGTTGTGTGTATACAATAGGTGTATCTAATTTATCTGCCCATCTTTTGAGTTGTTCAATAGCTGCGGCTCTAAATGTATCTGAAGCGGCTAGGAGGACTTTTTGATTTAAATTGTTTTTATAATAGTGAACTAGCTTTGCAATAGTTGTGGTTTTACCAGCTCCGTTAATTCCAAAAATAAGTTCAATGTATGGTTTTATATCTTTTTGTTCTTCTACTTTTTGAACATCAATGAAATAAGAGAGTAAAATTCGTCTTAGATCTCTCCTTTTTACACTGTTTGATGGAGGAAGATAATATATAATCTCCTCTACTAATTCATAAGTTACATCTGCTTCTAAAAGTATCTCTTCAAGTAGCTCTTTGGTTACACTATCACTCTTTTTGGGAACAATTGATTTGATAGAATCAGTTGTCTTTTCTAATGCCTTTTTAAAAAATCCAAACATTATTTTTTAAGTGCCTTTTGAATATCTGCATCAATCATCTCTTCAGGTGCTACACCTACATAATGAGTATGATAATTTCCCTTTTTATCATACATTACCATTGTAGGTAGGCTTCTAATACCGCCTAGTGCTTGTGAAAGAATAAAATTTTCTTTGGAATTTGAGACAGGAAATGATAGTTTGTGTTTTGTGATAAATCTTTCAATTTCACTATTCTCTTTATTTTCTTCCATTAAAATAGCAATTACTTGTATAGTATCTTTGTATTTAGCTTGAAGACTATTTAGATGTGGAATAGCCGCACGACATGGTGGACACCAAGTAGCAAAAAAGTCTAATAAAACAATTTTATCTGGATAATCAGGAAATTTTATACCATTTTCTGTTGAGATAAGTTTAATTTTTTCTCCAGTAGTAGTTTTTAGAAATATAGCATTAGATTCTTGAACCATATCTTCAATAGAAGCTGCCATAGATGCTGTTGAAATTTTTTGACTCTTATTTGTCTCCTCTTTCTTAGGTTCTTCTCTTACTTGTGGCTCTTGTTTTATTGGAGTCTCCTCCACAACTATTTGTTCTTCTCCACTTGGTTGTGTTTTATCTTGACAACCATTAAAAAATAGCCCAATTGTAAAAGCTATTACGAAAACTCTTGATATCATCTTTAACCTTATGTTATAGTATGAATCAATTATATAGAATAACTCCTTATAGGTTTAAAATGAATAAAATAAAATTACGGAAAAAGTGTATAAAAAAGCTAAAAAAAGTATCAAAAAGTAACTCTAAATTTTCAAAAGATAAAAAAATTTCCCAAAAATTGGAGACAATTATTAATTCTAAAAAAATTAAAAGTATACTCTTTTATCTCCCTCTTGGGATTGAGGCTGATTTGAGAAAATTGATGCTATTTTATAAGAAAAGATTAAAAATTTTTGTACCTTTTATAGAGGGTGAAAGTTTTAAAATGGTAGAATATAGGTTACCTTTAAAGAAAAATGGTTTTGGTATATTAGAGCCAGCAAGTTCACGATTCATGCAAAAAGAGGTTGATTTAATTGTAGTTCCTGTGGTTGGGGTTGATCGGAATTTACAACGAATCGGATTTGGTAAAGGTATGTATGATAGATTTTTTGAAAAGCTACAGAAAAAACCAATAGTAATATTTGTACAACGAGAGAAGTGTTTTACCTCCCAAAAGGTATGTGATTCACATGACATTTATTGTGATTATTATGTAACCCCTAAAGATATTATAGTTCGAGGTAGAAAGTAATGATAAATGAGATTTTACTCTTAGGTGGTGGTGGCATCGCTGGGGGATTAGTGGCATTTTTTGGTGCAAAAAAAATGCACAGTGCTGATGCTAGAATACACTTTGAGCAAGCAAAAGCAAAAGCAAAAGCAATAGAAGATGAAGCCAAAGCAGTTTTGAAAGATTCAAAAATAGAGATCAAAGAGCTTGAACTTGATGTAAAAAATAGTTATGAAGAGAAGGTTAATTCTCTCATGAAAGAGCATGAACATAGATTTAAGGAGCTTCAAAAAAAAGATGAAAATTTAAATAATTTATTTAAAGATGAACTTAGAAGTATAACTAGAGAGAAAGATGAGATTAAAAAAGATAGAGATAGTCTTTTAAAGTTTGAAGAAGAGATTAAAGAGCTAAAAACTGAATATGCAGAGAAGATTTCTGATGCTGAAAAATTGGTAGAGAGATCTGCGGGAATGACGAAAGAGGAAGCTACTGATATTATTCTTAAGAGAGTTGAAGAGGATTCTCGTGCAGATATTGCTCATATTGTAAGAAAATATGAGATTGAAGCTAAAGCCCAAGCTAAGAAAAATGCCAATTTTATATTAGCCCAAGCTACTTCTCGTTATGCGGGAGATTTTGCTTCTGAAAGATTGATGAATACTGTTAATTTACCTAGTGATGATTTGAAGGGTCGTATTATTGGTAAAGAGGGTAGAAATATTAAATCTTTAGAGATGATTTTGGGTGTGGATATTATTATCGATGATACTCCAAATGTTATTATTCTTAGTAGTTTTAACCTTTATCGTAGAGCAATTGCTACAAAAGTTGTCGAAGAGTTGGTTGAAGATGGTAGAATTCAGCCTGCAAGAATTGAAGATGTATATAAGAAAGTATCTAGTGAATTTGAAGAAAAAATGCTTCAAGAGGGTGAAGATATTCTTTTTGATTTGGGAATTCATGATATTCATATAGAGATAATTAAACTTATTGGAAGACTTAAATTTAGGGCTAGTTATGGACAAAATGCTTTAGGACACTCTTTGGAAGTGGCACATCTTGCAGGTATTATTGCTGCTGAGTGTGGCGGTGATGAAAAACTTGCAAAAAGAGCAGGAATTTTACATGATATTGGAAAAGCATTAACTCATGATTTTGCTGGAAGTCATGTTGATTTAGGTGCAGATGTATGTAACCGCTATAAAGAACCTGAAGCAGTTATTAATGCTATTTATGCTCATCACGGACATCAAGAACCTACCTCTGTAGAGTCAGCAGCAGTATGTGCGGCAGATACACTCTCTGCTGCAAGACCAGGAGCTAGGCGAGAAGTTTTGGAAGCATTTCTAAAAAGAGTTCAAGATATTGAAGAGATTGCTGTTAGTAAAAAGGGTGTGCAACAAGCTTATGCCATCAATGCAGGTCGAGAAGTAAGAGTAATTGCCAATGCAACTTTGATAAATGATGATGAATCAATTCTTTTAGCAAAAGAGATTGCAAAAGAGATTGAAGAGAAAGTTCAATATCCTGGTGATATTAAAGTAAATGTTATTAGAGAGTTGAGAGCTACTGATTTTGCTAGATAAAGTGAGAGGCTAGACCAGCTTTAAGGTCTAGTTGCTCTTGTTATGCTTGGTACAACTCTGTACTAAGATATCGTTCTCCTGTATCACAAAGAATTGTGACAACTGTTTTACCTGGATTTGCTTTTGCAATTTGGGAAGCTGCAAAAACATTTGCACCCGCTGATATACCTACCAATAATCCTTCATTTTTAGCTAAATCTCTTGCTGTATTTATAGCATCTTCATTTGATACTTGAATAATTTGGCTATAGATATCTTCATTTAGTACTCGTGGTACAAAACCAGCTCCAATACCTTGAATTTTATGAGGACCAGGATTTCCTCCACTTAAAATGGCAGAATCTTTTGGTTCTACTGCTACTATTTCAATAGTGGGTATCTTCTCTTTTAATACTTCACCAGTACCTGTAATTGTTCCACCTGTTCCAATTGCTGCAACGAAAAAATCAACTTTTCCTTCCGTATCATTATATATCTCAAGTGCTGTAGTTTTACGATGAATATCTGGATTTGCTGGATTTGAGAATTGTTGCAATACAAAACCGTTTTCGATATCTTGAGCTAATTGATCTGCTTTTTCGATTGCTCCTGCCATTCCTCTCTCTTTTGGAGTAAGTTCAATTTTTGCTCCAAGTGCAGAGAGTACCTTTCTTCTCTCTATACTCATAGACTCTGGCATAGTTAAAATAAGTTTTATATCCAAAGATGCACAAATACTTGCTAGGGCAATACCTGTATTTCCACTAGTTGGTTCAATAATCGTACTATCTTTATTGATAAGACCATTTTTTAAGGCATCATTAATCATGTTGAATCCAATACGATCTTTTACTGAACTTGTGGGATTTAAAAATTCACATTTACCTAAAATTGTAGCATCTGTTTGTGCAGAAATTTTATTGAGTTTGATAAGAGGTGTATTTCCTATAAGATCTGTAATATTATTAGCTATTTTCATGATAAATTCCTACCTTTATATTTGATTTATTTATATATCGACCATTATATATAAAAAATAGCACAAAATATTTATTTTTTTTAAAAGATGCCGATATTTATGAAAATAGTTTAAAGGTTTTAGTGTGAAAAAATTAGTAATTGTATTTTTGTGGATACAAATTATAACTGTAAGTTTATATGCTGAGTCATACATGGATATGAAAAAGGTTGCATATAGGTATCATGAAAGTGGGCAAACTAAAAAAGCATTGCATGTTGTAAATAATTTTATTAAAAAGAATCCTAAAGATTATAGAGGTAAAAATCTCTTGGCAGTTTTGTATTATTGGAATGGAGATAAAAATAGAGCTAAAAAAATCCTTAAAGATATAGTTTCAAAAACTGATTTTCCAGATGCTTCTAAATTGCTGATAAAGATACTTTATAAGCAAAAAAAGTACAATGATGTGATCTATTATGCTACTAATTTTTTGAAAAAACATAAAAATAATGCTGTAAGTAAAAGGCTTGCCTCTTCATATAAGAGAGTTGGAAAAGTCAAGAAAGTAAAAACTACAAAGCCAAAAATGGAGACAACTGTAGTAAAGTTTGAAAAAGAGAAGTCTGAACCTACACAAAAGAGAGTAAGTGATGATTTGGTATATATTTTAGATGTTGTGAAAAAAGATCCAAAAGATGCTATGAGTCGTTCTATTTTAGCTCAATATTTTTATAATCAAGGTGATTTGGATGAGGCATATAAATATGCCAAAGAGGTATTAAAAATAGATAACTCTTATAAGAGCATGGAGATGCTTATTAAAAAGATAGAGAAAAATAGAAATTTTAAACCACAAGGATTCAACATTGAGCAAAAAGCAAAAAAATTATTAGAAAATTTTTATAAACAAAAAGAGTATCTACGATATGTTAATCTCTATAAAGCATTGAAGGGACAGGGCATATCATTTAGAGAAGATGAACAATCAAAGATGCTTATGAGTTCTTTAGCTCTTTAGGGGATATAGACTCTTTTTTAAGATACGCTCTAATTTTTGGAGGTATTTTTTTTACTCTACACTCCTCTTTGAATTTTTTATTCATAGGGTATGTTGTGTATGGAGAGATATATATTATATTTTCTCCTATTGATATTGATATTATATTAGAGATGACAATCTCTTTTTGTTTTAGTATCTCATCTTTTTGTTTGGATGAGAGTATATATCCCATTCTCTTTACTATTTGATCTATGGCTCTTATATTCTCTTTTGGGTGTTTTGAGGTTTTTAATATTGTTAGTTTTTTGATTTGTTGGATAATCTTTAGTTTAAAAAGTTGATTTTTGTCCTCTTGTAGGTATTGAAAACTTCTAATAATACCTTTTTTGTATCTTTTGATTAATGAATCAGAGTACTCTCTTCTAAACTCATTTCTTCTAAACTTAGTATCAAAGTTGGTAGAATCTATAAAATATTTGATATTTTCTCTCTCTAAAAACTCTAATAACTCCTCTTTTGTACTATTTATTAGTGGGCGAATTAGTTTATAGTTTTCTCTTTGTTCTATTTTTTCATATCCCAAAATCTCTACAACACCAGCTCCTTTTGCAAGTTGCATTAAAAACCACTCTAGTTTATCATTTAATTGATGTGCCGTGATGAGGTTTTGGTAGTTGTACTCTAAGATGATCTCTTCAAAAAACTTGTATCTCTCTACTCTTGCATTGTATTCAAAATTGCTATTTTGGAGTTTAACTCTTTTGATAAAACATTTTTTGTTATATTTTGCAGATAGCTCTTGTGCATATAGCAGTTCATCTTTTGAACTCTCTCTAATTTGATAATTTACAATAGCAATATCAAAATCTATATCTTCTTTTAATAATATAAAAAATAGTGCAGTAGAGTCTACTCCCGCAGAAAAGGCTAATAGACTCTTTTTCTCTCTAAGCTGATCTAAGGATTGTTCCAATAAGATTATCTCCAGCCATGTCTGTGATTTTGGCTATATAGATTTTTCCAATCTCTATCTCTTTGCCACTCTCATTTTCATTGATTAGAATCTCTCCATCAATATCCTCTGCCCAGTTTATCTTTTTGGCTCCAATAAATAGTTCATGTTCACTACTTTCACCAACTGTAACTATTTTTATCTCTTGATTTAGTTCTCTTTTTAGACTCTCTTCTCTTTTTTCTTTGACAATTTCATTTATTATCTCAATTCTCTCATCTATGATTTCTGAATCTATCTTTTGATTATCCATGGTTTGAGCTTTTGTACCCTCTTCATCTGAATATGCAAATATACTAATACGATCAAATGAGGAGTCCTTTAAAAATTGACAAACCTCTTCAAAATCTTTGTCACTTTCACCTGGATGTCCTACAATAATACTCGTTCTCAAAAACCTATCAGGAGAGTTTTGCATAAATGATAGTTGATCAATGATAGTTTTTTGGGGTGCTCCTCTTTTCATTAGAGTGAGCATATTATCACTAATATGTTGTATAGGCATATCAAAGTAGTTGTGAAAGATTTTTGAATCTACTATTTTTTGAAGTATTTTTTGAGAGAGAGTTGAAGGGTATAGATATAAAATTCTTGCACTTTTAACACCTTCTATCTTTTCAATTTTATCTATAAGTTCAAATAGTCCATCTTTAATATCCAAATCTCTTAAATAAGAGCTACTATCTTGAGATATAAAACTAAAGTCATAAAAACCTTTTTCTACTAGATATTTAACCTCTTTTATTACTGAACTGATCTCTCTTGAGTGAAGTTTTCCTTTAAAGCTAGGAATAGCACAAAAACTACACTGTTGGTTGCAACCTTCACTTAGTTTAATATATGCATGGTGAGATGATCCTGTGATTACTCTATCTTCATTTTTAATAAGATAAGATTCTGGAGAAAATCTATTCTCTTTTTTTGCAATCAATTCATCAATTTTGTCATAATCTCCAACACCTGTAAAGATATCTACCTCTTGAAGCTCCTTTTGAAGCTCCTCTTGATATCTTTCGCTAAGGCAACCACTCATGACAAGTAGAGAGTCATCTTTTCTTCCATCATGAAGATCTAGTATCGTTTGGATACTCTCCTCTTTTGCAGCGTCAATAAAACCACATGTATTTACAATAATTACATCTGCATCTGTGCTATCATCTGTAATATCATACTCTTTTAGTTTGCCTAGCATTACTTCACTATCAACCAAGTTTTTTGTGCATCCTAGTGAAACCAAGTGTAATTTTTTACTCATTTTTATATCCATATATTATCAATTAATCTCGTAGTTCCTACTTTAGCAGCGACAAGTATAATTGTATTATTTAATTCTACTGTTTGAATAGGGTTAAAATCCCTATCTACAATTTCAATGTACTCTATCTCACATTCACTTAAAATTTCTCGCATATTTTTTTTGAGTATATTGCTCTCTTTTATACCTTCTATTATTGATTTGGCTGATTTTTTTAAGGCTTTTGAAAGAGAAAGAGCTTCTATTCTCTCTTGAGAAGATAGATATACATTTCGACTACTTAGTGCTAGTCCATCACTCTCTCTTATTATGTCACAGGCTACTATATTGGTATCCAAAAATAGATGTAAAGCCATTTTTTTGATTAAAAAGAGTTGTTGTGCATCTTTTTTGCCAAAATAAGCATTTGTTGGCTTGGTAATATTTAGAAGCTTAAGTACAACTTGTAAAACTCCATCAAAATGGTGAGGTCTGTTATACCCCTCCAAAATAAAACCTTTAATAATAGGAGCTGTGATATTTAACTCATCTTTTTGATATATATCCTCTTTTTGTGGTAAAAAAACTATATCAACACCAGCTATAGAGCATATTTTGAGATCTGCCTCTATTTTGGAGGGGTAACTATCAAGATCTTCCCCTTCTAAAAATTGTGTAGGATTTACGAAAATTGATACTATTGTATAGTCATTCTCTTCTACTGATTGTTTGATTAGTGAAATGTGACCTTCATGTAAGGCTCCCATTGTTGGAACAAAGCCAACTTTTTTATTTAAGCTGTTTCGGTATTTTAATAGTTCATTTGGGTTTGTAAATTGTTTCATGTTTGAAGTCTCTTTTGTGTAAAATAGATTTAATTATATTGTAACAAAGTTAGGAGAAAATTTTGGATAGTTATGAATACAATGAACTTCTAAATAGATTAAAAACAAAAATAGGAAATATAGAACAGATTATAAATCCTGAAAAAGTAAATGCTAGATTAGCCGAAATTGACCAAATTGAACAAGATCCAGAATTTTGGAGTGATGCAAAAAAAGCAGCAGTAATTGGACAAGAGAAAAATAGAGCTTTATCTATCATGAAAAAGTATAAAAATGCTCAAATTGCAGTAGAAGATGCTTTTGAAATGTTGGAAATGGTTGAGATGGAGAATGATGAAGAGAGTAGAGAAGAGCTATTTTCTGAGGCAGGAACATTAGAGGCATTAGTCAATAAAGTAGAAGTAGAGATGATGCTAAGTGGTGAAAATGATAATAAAAATGCGATTGTCTCTATTCACCCAGGTGCTGGTGGGACTGAGAGTCAAGATTGGGCTCATATGCTCTATCGTATGTATCTTCGCTGGAGTGAAAGAGAAGGTTTTAAAATAGAAGTATTAGATTATCAAGCAGGAGAAGAGGTTGGCATCAAAGATGTTAGTTTTATGATAAAGGGTGAAAATGCTTATGGTTACATGAAAGCAGAGAATGGAATTCATAGATTAGTGCGAATTTCCCCTTTTGATTCAAATGCAAGAAGGCATACATCTTTTAGTTCTGTTATGGTCTCCCCTGAAGTTGATGATGATATAGATATTGAGATAGAGGATAAAGATATTCGAGTAGATACTTATCGAGCAAGTGGAGCGGGTGGACAACATGTTAATAAGACAGACTCCGCAATAAGAATTACTCATATAGAGAGTGGTGTAGTTGTTCAGTGTCAAAATGATAGAAGTCAGCACAAAAATAGAGCAAATGCTATGAAAATGTTAAAATCAAGGCTCTATGAGCTTGAATTAGAGAAGCAACAAGCAGAGAAAGATGGTATTCAAAAAAGTGAAATAGGTTGGGGTCATCAGATTAGGTCATATGTTTTAGCCCCTTATCAGCAAGTAAAAGATACTAGAAGTAACAAAGCATACTCTCAGGTAGATTCTATTTTGGATGGTGATTTAAATAAATTGATTGAAGATGTTTTAATTTCATTTAATTAGGTAAAATATATTAAAAATATATTACACTTGATTGTTTACTAATAAAAGTTTTATACTCTTTTTGTTAATATTGATATTGTAATCTGCCGATATTACCATTGGTAGAGATATCAATATTAAATAAGGAGACAAAGTATGAAAAAAGTTTTATTTATTTCAGCAGTAGCGGCAGTAATGTTATTGAGTGGATGTGGCGGCGGGGGTGGTTCATCGTCTAGTGATGATGCAACACCAGCAGCAGCAACACCAGCAGCAACAACTGACAATACAACTCAGCAAGTAGCAGATAACACATCATCAACAACGGATGGTTCTGCATCAGCATCAGATGGGGGTACAGCATCGGCAGCCTCTAATAATGGTATCACTCCAGAAAAAGGTAACAATAT
>CAZLLE010000100.1:0-1847 GCA_964560425.1 uncultured Campylobacterales bacterium | reverse complement strand
TTATGAGTTTTGTATCTCTGTTTTTTATCGTGTGATAAACTACTTTCATCGTATGTATAAACACACCATGCCTGTGGTGGTTGTTTTGTTTCCAAAAGAGTGTGATCAAAAATGCTTTTGAAAATATAGCATTATTGATTTGGTTCATCTAATCTACCTCTAAATATGTTAATTTCGATGGTTTTGAATTTTTCAATATCTCTAAAAACTCATCTTTTTCATACAGCTGATGCTCACTCTCATATAGTCTAAATATCTTTGGTATATTACCTTGCTCTACTCTTATCTCAGCATGAAGTTTATCATCTCTTAACCATAAAAGATAATCAACTTCATCATTCTCATCTGTGTAAACAAGTGTTGCTTCTTTGGTGATATATCTTAACTCATCATGGCTGAACAGTTTTTTTAACTCTTTACAATATTTCATATATAGCTAAAATCTCCTCCCTCTCTTTATCATCTTCAAGTGCAGGTGCAAACTTAGCTTTAGCACACAAGTAGTCATATCCATCTCTTTTTATTTTTACCAATTTTAGCACAAATAGTTCTAAAATATAAAATACCAACAAACAGACTAATAACACCTTTAAAAAGTAGAAAGTTTTCAGAGAAAATTCAGGAGGAATGTTTAGTGTACAACTATTAATTTTTCACTTATTCCCAAGTTTTGCTTGGGAATAAATACTTGAATATATACTTTTTATTATAGTTTTGTATGTTTGTATGCATTCCAAAGCTTGGAACTTTGGAATGAGAAAATGACAAAGAATAAAATTATATATCCAGAGATTGAGCAGAAGCTTTTGAGTGTATTCAGCCTTCAAAAAAAGCTGAAAAATAAAAATTTGAAATCCGTCGAAATCGCATCGTCCATCACTAGAAAAAAGAGGAGCAACTTCCCTTTTTTCGATAGCTTCAATATGACGGAGATCATTATCACATTTATATCTGTAAATTTTATCATCTAATCTCTTTTAAGCCAAAAAATAGTATCTCTGTTTTTTTATTTTTAAAAATTGAACTTCGGGCTTAAATTCGTGATAACTTAGATATACTCTTTTCATGAAATCCATATTTTTTATTTTTTCATTTACTATTTTTACAGGCTGTGCAAAAGAGGCTAATCAAATAAATTTGGTACAAGGAGATGGTAATATGAATAGATCTTTTCAATCTGTTTGGGATATTGTTACTCGTGATCCTTATACCAAATTACCTCAAGAAGAGGTTTCATTTTGGAAACTCAAAAACATTAAAAGAGATGCCAAAAGAACTCTTGATGATAGAGGGGATATTTTGGACTATTTTGATAAATTGGCTCATCCAAATGGTATCTGTCTCAAGGGTATTTGGGAGATAGAGAGTGAAAATCCGTATAGTGGATATTTTAAGAAAGGTTCAAAAGCATTAATTATTGCTCGTGCCTCTTCTGCTATGTCCAAAACAAAAAGAGGAGAGATAAGGGCATTTGGTTTTGCCGGTAAACTGTTTCCAACCACTATTACTACCAAAAGAAATCAAGAACCAACAGCAAATTTTTTTCTTATAGATGATTTGGGCGGTACAGATATAGAATATTACACCAAAACTACTATGACAAATAAGCCAAAAGTATCTATTACAAGTGAAGTTCTCAAAAACATGCTTTATGCATTTAAAGTAGCCAATACCTTTGCAAATGCAGATAAACACTCTTCAATCAGACAACTTTATGAAATTTCATATCTCAAAGAGAGTGATACCAAAAATATTGTTACTCCAAAATGGATGAAAATTCAAGCTCAAACTATTGAAAGAGCAGATGTCAAAGATTTTAGAGATGAACTAAAAATAGCTACCAAAAA
>CAZLLE010000099.1:0-20346 GCA_964560425.1 uncultured Campylobacterales bacterium | reverse complement strand
CACAAAAAATCAAACCAGAAGGGCTAAAAAAAAGTAGGTTAGTAGTAGAAGGTGATTTTATAATGTCAAACTCTATGAGTTTTGGTAGACCATATATTGTAAAAACAAAAGGGGCTATTCATGATGGATGGCTTTTGATGAGAACTAAAATAGAAACTGCTGATAAAGATTTTTTCTATTATCTTCTTAGTTCAAACTATATGTATCAACAATTTTCATCAAAAGCATCAGGTACAACAGTAAAAAATTTAAATATAGCACTTGTTAAAACAACAGACATCCCACTCCCACCCCTCCAAGAACAAAAACGAATTGTAGCCAAGCTTGATAGCCTTTTTGAAAAGATTGACTCTGCCATCGTTTTGCATCAGCAAAATATAGATGAAGCTGACAAGTTTATGGGAAGTGTTTTAAATGAGATTTTTGGAGAGTTGGAGGAGAAGTATAAGAAGTATTATTTAAAAGATATTGTCAAGATTATAGGCGGTGGAACACCATCTAAGCAAGATTCAACTTATTGGGATGGTGGAGATATAAAGTGGGCTACGGTAGGTGATATGAATGTTGAAACCGTGATTGATACAGAATTATCAATCACAGAAAAAGGACTTAAAAATAGTTCTTCAAATGTTATACCAAAAGATGCTATTATCATAGCTACAAGAGTAGGGCTTGGCAAAGTTTGTTATCTTTTTGAAGATACAGCAATTAATCAAGATTTAAAAGGACTAGTACCTTCAAATGATAGATTAGAGGTAAGATTTCTATATAATTTTTTCAAACATATCAAAGACTATATGTTGAAAAATGGTACGGGTGCAACTGTAAAAGGTGTTAAAGTTGATTTTGTAAAAATGATAGAAATTCCACTCCCACCTCTCCAAATCCAACAAAAAACCGTCACATACCTAGACCAAATCTCCCAAAAAACAGAACAACTAAAAAAAGTCCAACAAGAGAAATTCCAAAACCTAAAAGAGTTAAAAGCTTCCATATTGGATAGGGCTTTTAGAGGAAAATTATAAAGTTTACTCGCTACACATCTCTCGATATGTAGCTTATAGAATATTTGATTTTTGAGGAGGTGTGGTGAGGAGATCACAGCCTACTCATAGATATAAAATTAACTACCTAATCTCACACAAGGAGTGATTAGTAGAGTTGAGCATGGTAGGTCGGTTCATAAGATATTCATCTACTGCTCTTGCACACTCTCGCCCCTCCATGATTGCCCAGACTACTAGAGATTGTCCTCTTCTCATATCTCCTGCACTGAAGACTCCATCTTTTGAGGTTTGGTATTTGTTGTTGGTTTTGATATTGCTTCTTTGATCTGTTTCAAGAGAGAGTTCTTTGATTACTCCATTTTGTTCTGGTCCCAAAAATCCCATAGCTAAAAAAACTATATCTGCTTTTAGTTCAAAATCACTTCCCTCTATCTCTTTAAATCCTCTGCCTTCCCACTCTATTTTGACACATTTTATACCTTTTACATCTCCATTTTCATCCTTGATAAATGATTTGGAGAGTACATTAAAATCCATATCACAACCCTCTGCTTGTGAGGTTGAGAGTTTGAAAATTCTTGGATATGTTGGCCATGGCATATCTTCAGTTCTCTCATCGGGTGCTTTTGGCATTAGCTCTATTTGAGTGATAGATTTGGCTTTTTGTCTTACTGATGTACCGACACAATCACTTCCTGTATCACCTCCACCAATTACAACAACATGTTTGTCTGTTGCCAATATAGCTTGATCTTCAGGGATTTTGTCTCCCTCAACTCTGCTATTGTTTTGTCCCAAAAATTCCATTGCAAAGTGGATATTTTTTGCATCTCTGTTTTCTATTGGTAGATCTCTAGGGAGTGTAGCTCCTCCTGTGAGTACGAGTGCATCATATTTTTGTTCTAGTTCAAGAGCAGAGATATCTACTCCAATATGAGCATTTGTGATAAACTCTACTCCCTCCTCTTTCATAATATCAACTCGTCTTTGAACTACCTTTTTCTTATCTAGTTTGAAGTTTGGAATACCATATCTTACAAGTCCACCAATTCTACTTGCTCTCTCATATACTGTTACACTATGTCCCACTTTGTTTAGTTGATTTGCCACAGCCAAACCTGCCGGACCAGATCCTACTATAGCAACTTTTTTACCTGTTTTATTTTTTGGTATTTGTGGTTTCATCCACCCTTTTTGATATGCTTTTTCTATAATAGAAAACTCTATATTTTTTATAGTTACTGATGGATCATTTATCCCAAGTACACAAGCACTCTCACATGGAGCAGGGCAGATTCTACCCGTAAACTCTGGAAAATTATTTGTACTCATTAGTGTTCTAAATGCAGCTTCCCAACGACCTCTATATACTTGATCATTAAATTGAGGGATAATATTGGCTACGGGGCATCCACTCCAACTATGACAAAATGGTACACCACAATCCATACATCTAGCTGCTTGATCTTCCATCTCTTTTGGTGGAAGTGGTTTTATAAACTCATTATAGTTTTTTATACGCTCCTCTACAGGTGCGTAAGTAAACTCTTTTCTTTGAAAATCTTTAAATCCTGTTACTTTTCCCATTGTTTTCTCCTACGCACTTACATCTTGTTCATCTTTGATTCGTGACTTTCCTGCCAGTACTCTTTTATAATCTTTCGGCATTACTTTTATAAATTTGGATTTGAGGTTTTCCCAATCTTCCAATATTTTAGCTCCACCTTCACTACCTGTATATTTGACATAATTTTCTACCATAGTTTTTATCTCATTTGACTCTTTTTCATCTGCAAAAGATTCCAAATCTACCATCTCTTGATTTATTCTATGTTTTAGCTTATCATTTTGATCCAAGATATAAGCGATACCGCCACTCATTCCAGCAGCAAAGTTTTTACCAATTTCACCCAACACGACAACTCTTCCGCCAGTCATATATTCACATCCATGATCACCAATAGAAGCTACCACTACCTTAACACCAGAGTTTCTTACACAAAATCTCTCACCTGCTAATCCATATATATAAGCTTCTCCACTTGTAGCTCCATAAAATGCTACATTTCCAAGAACAACATTTTTATTTGCTTCAAATGTAGAGTTTTTTGGAGGATAGAGTATCAATTTACCACCTGAAAGACCTTTTCCAAAGTAATCATTTGCATCACCCTCTATCTCAAAAGTTACACCTTTTGTACCAAAAGCATTAAAACTTTGACCACAACTTCCTTTTGTATTAAAGTAGATAGTATCTTCATCAAGTCCATCTTCTCCATATCTTCTTGATACTTCGGCTGAAAGAATTGTTCCTACTGTTCGGTTGATATTTCTTATTTTGATATCTTCTTCAACTTTTGTTCTATTTTCAAGAGCAGGGGCTGCTAACTCTAAAAGATGATTATCAAGAGCATCTTCTATGCCATGATCTTGAGTGATTGATTGATATTGTGTACCACCTTTTGAGTGCATTTGATAGAGTAGTTTATCAAGTTGAAGATGTTTAGCTTTCCAATGTTTGATATTGTCTTTTGATTTTAATTTATCAACTCTTCCGACCATCTCATCTATTGTTCTAAATCCAAGCTCTGCCATGATTTCACGCATTTGAGTAGCTATAAACTTAATATAATTTACAATATGTTCAGGCTTTCCTGTAAATCTCTCTCTTAACTCTTTATCTTGAGTAGCAATACCAACAGGACAAGTATTTAGATGACATTTTCTCATCATGATACAACCCTCTACTATCAAAGCAGCTGTTGCAATTCCCCACTCTTCAGCACCAAGAAGGGTTGCTATTACTACATCTCTACCCGTTCTTAACTGTCCATCTGTTTGAACCACTATTCTTGATCTTAGACCATTTTTGACAAGTGTTTGATGCGTTTCAGCAAGACCTAATTCCCAAGGAAGTCCTGCATGTTTAATAGATGTTTGAGGTGATGCCCCTGTACCTCCATCATATCCAGAGATTAATACTACATCTGAGTGAGCTTTTGCCACACCAGCTGCTACAGTTCCAACTCCTACTTCTGACACTAATTTTACACTAATTCTTGCATTTGTATTTGCATTTTTGAGATCATGAATTAGCTGTTTTAGATCTTCAATAGAGTAGATATCATGATGAGGAGGTGGAGATATTAGTCCAACTCCCGGAGTTGAGTGTCTAGTTTTTCCAATTATCTCATCTACTTTATGACCTGGAAGTTGTCCACCTTCACCAGGTTTTGCACCTTGTGCCATTTTGATCTGTAGCTCTTGTGAATTTACAAGATAGTTTGAAGTTACACCAAATCTTCCAGAGGCAACTTGTTTGATAGCAGAGTTTGCACTATCACCATTTGCTAAAGGCTTAAATCTATCACTATCTTCTCCCCCTTCACCAGTATTACTTTTTGCTCCTATTCTATTCATGGCTATTGCTAGAGTACTATGTGCTTCTATTGATATAGATCCATAAGACATAGCTCCTGAAGCAAATCTTTTCATTATAGTTTCAATAGGCTCAACTTCATCTATAGGGATTGGTTCATGATTTGTAAAATCTAATAATCCTCTTAATGTATATAGATGATCATCTTGATTATCTATTAGATCTGTATATCTTTGAAAAGTCTCATAAACATTAGTTTTTGTTGCTTGTTGCAATAGATATATTACTTCAGGATTAAAGAGATGTCTCTCTCCTCTTTGTTTGTAAGAGTAGTTTCCTCCTACTCCTAAATCATTTGCCTCTATCCTCTCTTTTGGATATGCAATATGGTGACAAAGTAGGGTCTCCTCTTCTATTACATCAAGACCAATACCTCCAAGTTTTGTGGCAGTACCTGTAAAATACTCATCAACTAAATCTTGTGAAAGTCCAATAGTCTCAAAAATTTGGGCTCCAGTATATGATTGGATTGTTGATATACCCATTTTTGACATAATTTTGAGCATACCTTTTCCAATTGCTTTGATATAATTTTGAATTGCTTTTTCATAAGATATATCTGGATTGATAAGCTTTCTTTTTCTCATATCTTCAATGCTCTCAAATGCTAAATATGGATTGATTGCATTTGCCCCATACCCAACAAGTGTTGCAAAGTGGTGTATCTCTCTAGCTTCACCACTCTCTATTACAAGTCCACACTGTGTTCTAACACCCTTTTTGATTAAAGCATGATGAACAGCACTTACAGCTAAAAGTGAAGGAATTGCTGCATATTTTTTACTAGTTCCTCTTGTTGAGAGTATTAAAACTTGATAACCATTCTCTACTGCTTCAAGAGCCTCTGCTCTAGCTTTATCAAGAGCTACTTTTAATGCCCCTTTTTTCTTTGAATCAAAAAGAAGTTTGATAGTTTTTGATCTAAAATTAAATTCACTCACACCTCTTAACTTTTCCAACTGAATATTTGTCAAAATTGGCTGAGAGAGTTCAATAAACTTCTTATCACCTGCACTCTGTTCAAAAAGATTTCCTTGAGGACCAATTACAGATACCAAAGACATTACAGACTCTTCTCTAATTGGATCAATAGGTGGATTTGTTACTTGTGCAAAAAGTTGATGAAAATAGTTAAAAAGATTTACTGATCTATTTGATAATATTGATATAGGTGCATCATTTCCCATAGATCCCGTAGCTTCATAAGCTTCATTTGCCATAGGTGTCAAGATAACTTTTAGATCTTCTTGATGATATGCAAAACATTTTTGTCTTTGCAAAATTGTATTATGATTTGGTTGTTTTACTTCACGATTAAGTGGAAGATTATCAAGCTCAATTTTATTTTCACTTACCCACTTTTCATAAGGGAATTGATTTGAAATTTTGGCTTTGATCTCATCATCAGGAATAATTCTCCCCTCTTCTAAATCTGCCAAAAACATCTTTCCTGGTTGTAATCTACCCTTTAATACAATATCCTCAGGTGCAAATTCCAAAGCTCCTTGTTCTGAAGCCATGACCAAAATATTATTAGTAGTCAGTGAATATCTTGAAGGACGCAGACCATTTCTATCGAGTGTTGCTCCAATATATTTACCATCAGTAAAAGCAACAGAAGCAGGACCATCCCAAGGCTCCATAAATGTAGCGTGATACTCATAAAAAGCTTTTCTTTTAGAATCCATCTCTTCATCTTTTTCCCAAGCCTCAGGAATAAGCATCATCATGACATGAGGAAGTGATCTTCCAGCCATTGTAAGAAGCTCAATTACATTATCTAACACTCCAGAATCTGAACCAGCTTCATTGATAGAATAAGGTAATATCTCTTTGAGTTCTTCATCACTAAAAAGATCAGATTTTAGCATCGCTTCTCTAGCTCTTACCCAGTTTTTATTTCCTCTAAGAGTATTAATCTCTCCATTGTGAGCAATATATCTAAATGGTTGAGCTAGAGGCCATGATGGAAATGTATTGGTTGAGAATCTACTATGAATTAGTGAAAAAGCACTCTCAAAATCACTATCACTCAAATCTTTAAAATAGCCCAAAACTTGATCGGTGATTAACTGACCTTTATAAGAGATTGTTTTATATGACATAGTAGGGATATAAAAGTATCTCATTCCGTTTGTAGATGAAGCTGCAACTTGTCTTACTGTAGATTTTCTTATGACATAAAGTTTTCTCTCAAATGCTTCTGCATCTTTTAGCTCTTTTGATCTTTTTATAAATACTTGATATATATCAGGTTCAACAGCTTTTACCATATCTCCCAATGAACTATTATCTGTTGGAACTTTTCTCCAACCCAAACATTTTTGTCCAAATCGTTTAATAGTATTCTCTAAAATAGTTTTACACTCTAAATTTGCTTCAGGATCTTTTGGTAAAAAGACTGTACCAACGCCATAGTACTCCTCTTTTGGAAGATCTATACCAACTTCTAGTGCTACTTTTTGAAAAAACTTATGAGGCATTTGTATGAGTATTCCAGCCCCGTCTCCAGAATTTTTCTCGCTTCCAACCGCTCCTCTATGTTCTAAATTTAGCAAAAGCTCCAATCCCTTTTGCACAATATCATGAGATTTCTCACCCTTTAAATGGGCAACAAAACCAACTCCACAAGCATCATGTTCAAACCTAGGATCGTAAAGACCCTCCTCTTCAGGTAAATACTGCATACAACTCTTTCTATGTGGATTTTCCCCGCCCCTATAGATATGTATAGAATACCAAAATTTATTTTAAGAAGTAATATTAAATATAAGCTTTCAACTCTTATATAATTTAAATAATTTTAAGTTATATTGTTTATATGCAATATGTTTTAAATTAGAGGTAGAAAAAATGGTGGTGAGTTTAAGCTAAACTATAATCTTTTAATTACATAAATTTAAAATTGATTAAGTTCTATTAATAACTCTGAAAAAACCTCTGCTCGTTGGGAGCCACTGTCGATCATTTTATTTACTAATGATGTAATTTGTATGTTTGCATTTTTGGATACTTTTATACTTTTACCTGTTGGTGTAAAGTTGTGTACTAATCCGTAAGGTGCTTTATTCTCAATTTTTTTGTATATTTTTTCACCAAAATGGAAAATTTCAAATGCTTCATGAGTAAATGTTTTTGGATTTTCTTCTAATTGGATTTTGAAACTAGAGTAGTGAGTCAATCTTTTATCCACAAGATAGTTAAAACTCATCATGAATGCGATTGCTCCATAAGAGTAGTTTTTTAGTACTCTATCATGGAATTTTTCAAAACTCTCATTTGGCTTTTTCACTCTTTGATACTCCAAAACCAACTCTTCCACAAAATATTTGGCTAAATTTAGCGGTATAGCTTTGAGTAGAAGTTTGGCATCTTTGCTCTCATTTACTAGCTTTCCTCCAAGCATAATATCTACTCCTGATACTGTTTTGCCCTCTACTTTTGTTTTGCATCCAAGTAATCCGATATCTCCTAGTTCATGAATACCACAACCTTTGACACAAGCAGACCAATATATTCTTATTTTTGCATCATCTAGTTTTATTGTATTGCTTAAATATTCACTCATTTTAAGTGCATCAATTTTACCACCAATCACACCAAACGAACATGTATTACTACCTGCACATGAGATCATATTATTATAAAAAGGTGTATTGATATTTTTGTATTTAGAGAATAGATCAGATGATAATATTTCACCAATACTATTTTGTTCTACCCCTGTGATATATAAGTTTTGATCTATGCTAAGTCTTATCTCTTTTGCATATTTTTCTGCAATTTCACTAGCTTGTATCATAGCTTTTCCTGTAAATATACCAGCAGGAACTACTACATGAAGGGCAAATGTACCATCTTTTAGAGCTACTTTTCCATATTTTGCATCAAAATGTTCCATCTCAACAGCTTGTTGACCAGCTTCATCAAATTTGATTCCACTTCTCTCTTTTATCAAATTTATAAGATTTTGCATTCCTACTTCTTGAATAAAAAAGTGTAATCTATTTTTATTTCTATTATCTTTAAAACCATACTCTTTGAAAATCTCTATTAGTGTCTGAAAAAATATTACAACTTCACTCTCTCTTACAAAGACATTTGCATTTTTTGCCAAAATTCCTACTCGTCCACCAAGATAAACATTAAATCCAAAAATACCGTTTTTTTGAGCCAATGAAAAGCTACAATCATGAGCAAAAACATTACATCTATTTGCATAGTTTCCACTAATAGAGGTATTAAATTTTCTAGGGAGTGTTCCTATCCATTCACTCTTTTTTAGAAAAACTTTTTGCATCTCTTCTATAAGTGGCATGGTTGTAATAATATTATCATGACTTAATCCATCAAGTGGATCAGTTACAATGTTTCTAAGATTATCCATGCCTGTTTGATAGGTAGTGATTCCTACACTCTCAAGCTCATCTATAACAGTTGCCAAATCTTCAATACGAAGATATCTAAGCTCAATCTGCATTCTTGTAGTGATATCAATATAATCATTTCCATACTTTTGTGCAACTTCTCCCACTTTTTTGGCTTGTGTAGGAGTCATTTGTCCTGCGGGGATTCTTACACGAAGCATGAAGTGGTTTTTGCCATTTGATTTCTCTTTATCAAAAATTCCAAAATATTTGAAAAATACTGCTTTGTCATCTTTTTCTATAGAGTCATAGCCACTCTTTGCATATTCTCGCAATTTTTGTATCGCTTCATCAACACTCCTAAGAGGTTTGATTTTCTCTATTTTATTTATTTTTTTATTTCTTCTTTGGCTAACCTCTATAATTTTCTCTATCATGCTTTTCCCTCTATTGTCTCTTTGATTTTTGTTGTAGTAAACTCTTCTACCTTCTGATATTCTAAAGCTCCAGCTATCTCTTTTTGTTCCATTTTAATCCCTTGTGGAACTTTTTGGCTGTGGAGTTGAATTGCTGTTTGTTTGAAGTTTGGTTCAAATGATTTTGGATCAAAAAGTGATTGAGTTAGTTGATTTATTAGTTGTTCATTGAAGTGGAATGGTACAAAGATATTTCCCTCTCTCACCCCTTCTGTTACTTTTACAATTATATCTTCTACTTTACCACGAGGGGAACTTATAGATATTCTATCTCCACTTTTTACCTCTAGCTTTTTTGCATCTTTGGTATTTAACTCTATCCATGCTTCTGGAGCTAAATTATCTAATATTGATATTGAGCCTGTTTTGGTTCTAGTGTGAAATTGCTCTACTGTTCTACCTGTATTTAATATTAGAGGGAAACTCTCACATAAGTTTTCTGCCATTGGTATCCAATCAGCACAGATAAATTTTGGTTTTCCATCTTCATTGGCACACTCCATATCTTCTGTATAAAGTCGAGGAGTTCCATTTGGATTTTTTTCATTACATGGCCATTGGATTCCGCCTAATTTTTCTATTTTTTCATAGCTCATTCCACTATAATCACAAAGCCTTCCTCTGCTCACTTTTTGCCACTCTTTAAAGGCATCAAGAGGGTGAGACCAATCTTTAAATAGTAGTTCATATGCTCCCTCAAAATATTTTGAAAACTCTACTACAATATGAAAATCACTCATGCTTTTTCCAAATGGCTCTACTGCTTTTTTGGCTAGATTGCATCGTCTTTCACTATTTGTATATGTTCCATCTTTTTCACTCCAAGTAGCAGCCGCAAAAACTATATCAGCAACTTCTGCGGTATCACTCATAAATGAGTCTTGAACTACTAAAAGGTCTAACTTTTTAAGTGCTTTTCGTAGACGAGGTTGATCGGGATAACTTACAAGTGGATTTGTAGCAACAATCCAAAGAGCTTTTATCTCATCTTTCTCTATTGCTTCAATTATTTGAGGATAAGCGTAACCTCTCTTATGGGGTACAATCTCTGTAGGCACATTTACAATAGTTGCATACTCTTCTCTATCTGTAAATGAGGCAAAATTACGATATCCCGGTATTGAAGAGGTAAATCCACTCTCTCTTGTCCCCATTGCATTACATTGACCTGTAATACTAAATGGTGAAGCTCCCTCTTTACCTAAATTGCCAGTCATAAATGCCATATTACATATTGCTGAAACTGTATCTGTTCCTAAAGCTGATTGATTTACACCCATAGTCCACGCACTCATAGCCTTATTGGCTCCTGCATAAACTCTAGCCAATTCATAAAGCTCTTTTACCTCTATTCCTGTGATATTAGCTACCTCTTGAGGTGGATATTTTTGAATATGTTTTACAAACTCTTTATATCCTGTTGCTCTATTTTTCATAAACTTTTCATCTGCCCAGCCTTGTTCCCAAATAATATGACACAATCCATTGATAAGAGCTAGATCACTTCGTGGTTTGATTGGTACAAAAATATCTGCCATATTTGCTGTTTTACTATGTCGTGGATCAACTACAATAATTGTTGGTTTTTTGCCCGTTAGCCTCCTATTTTTTGCAATATGTAATTTTAGGATTGGGTGATTATCTGCCATATTTGCACCAATTAACATAATTACATCTGCATGAGAAAAATCTTCATAACACCCTGGAGGTCCATCACTTCCAAATGTCTGTTTGTATCCCATAACAGCACTAGACATACAAAGAGTGGTATTTCCATCGTAGTTATTTGTTCCAAGTCCCAATTGAACAAATTTACCAAGTGTGTAGAACTCTTCTGTTAGAAGTTGCCCTGTTGAGATACATGCAACTGATTGTTTACCATGTTTTGAAGCTATCTCTTTAAATGAGTCACTCACTTTTTTAAATGCTTCATCCCATTCAACTGCTTGAAATTTACCATCTTTTCTGATTAATGGAAATTTGAGACGATTATCAGCTCTTACCATCTCATGTTCACTAAGACCTTTTGGACAGAGTGTACCTTTACTTACAGGGTGTGCTGGATCACCCTTGGTATATACTGGTTCACCATTTTTAACCCCAATATATAATCCACAACCAACACCACAATATCCACAAGTAGATCGTACCCATTTATCTGGTTTTTTCTCTTTTGTTACTTTCCCAAATATTTCATCATCTACTAGAGCATATTTTTCATTTTTAATATCCAATCCGAGGAAGTTTTTTATTCTTTTTATCATGAAAAATCCTTTATATATAATTTTACAATAGATGAGTATTTTTTGTTCAGTTAATATGCTGAAAAAATAGACATCAATAATAATTTCTCTTAATATTCATTGCAAGTATTATTTTTAAATGTTACATTTTGTATTAAAATATTTTATTAGTAAAAAAAAATTAAAATTTTTAAGAAAATTATTTTATCTATAATTAAAAATAGTACACTTATTTGTAAAAAGTAAGGTTATATTTTATGAACTCAAAGATAAATAAAAAATTATTATCATTTGTAATAGCAGGAGTTATACTTCAAGGATGTGGAGGTGGTTCTTCAACCAAAACAGAAGATGGTATCAATATAAATCATAGTGAAAAAATAGATATTCAAAAGCCACATATCTCTTTAAATGGAGACAAAACTATGTTGGTAAATATAGGTGATAAATTTATAGATCCAGGAGCTAATGCAGTTGATAATTTTGATGGAGATATCTCAAGATTAATTATAACAGAACAAAATCCAACTATAGATACTAGTAAATCAGGTAGTTATAAAATTATATATAAGGTAAGTGATAAAGCGGGTAATGAAGATATAGTAAAAAGAACAGTTGTTGTATTAGATGTTATCAATAATCCTCAATCAAAAAAAGAGTCAGGGATTGTTATAAATGAAGTTTTGGCAATGAATAGTAATAGTGGATTAGACCCAGATTTCAAACAGTTTTCAGATTGGATAGAACTCTACAATAATAGTAACAATGATATTGATATTAGTGGTTATTATCTCAGTGATGATCCCAAAAATCCAAAAAAATGGCAAATACCATCTAATACAACTCTTCAAATGGGAAGTTATCTAACTATTTGGGCGGATAAAGAGGATATTAATAAACAAGCACTTCATACAAATTTTTCATTGAATGAAAAAGGAGAAACACTAATCTTATCAAATAGTAGTGGCATTGAGATTGATAAAGTTATGTTTAAAAAACAAAAGAGAGATATCTCTCTTACATCATTAGGTGCAGTAAACTATTATATGGATCCAACCCCTAGTCTAAAAAATGGACAAGCTATAAATGCTCTTTATGAATCAGATAAACCTATTTTTGATAAAGAGAGTGGTTTTTATAATGGTAAACAAGAGATTATTTTATCTCAAGATAATGGTGCAGATATTTACTATACCACTGATGGTTCCACTCCTACAAAACAATCTAATAAATATGTAAAACCTATCTCTATATCCAAAACCACAGTAATTAGAGCTAGAGCTTTTGAGGGAAATAAATTTTTGAGTTCGGTTGTCAATCATACTTTTCTTATTGATGAAGATGTTCATCTTCCTGTTGTAAGTGTTGCTATTGATGAAAAATATCTATTTGATAGTGAAATTGGAATATATACAGAGGGTAATAATCTAAACTATATGCAAAATTGGTCAAGACCTGGAAGTGTAGAGTATATCAAAGATGGAAAATCTCAATTTTCTAAAAATGTTGGAATAAAAATTCATGGTAATAATACACGCTCTTATCCCCAAAAATCATTGGCTATATATAGTAAAGATAAGTATGAGTCAAAATCTATTAATTATCCACTATTTGAGGATAAACCTTATATAAAAGAGGTCAAAAGTTTTGTGCTTCGTTCAGGCGGGACAGATTGGCCTTATGCCATTATAAAAGATGGTATTGTTCATCGTATTGTAAAAGATACAATGGATATTGATATTCAATCATTTCAATCTACTGTAGTTTTTATTAATGGTAGATATTGGGGTATTCATAATGTTAGAGAGAAGATGAATGCAGATTATCTTGAGGCAAATCATCCAAATATAGATTCCAAAAAAGTAGATTTAATAGCAAATGGTGATGAGGTAAAAGATGGAACAGGTGTAGATTATAAGTCTCTTATTGATTATATTGATACTCATGATCTCTCAAATGATGCTATTTACAATGAAGTTATTTCCCAAATTGATTTGACTGAAGTTATGAACTATATGATTAGTGAAAGTTTTTCAGCTAATAACTCAATTAGCCATAATATTAAGTGTTGGAAAGAGCAGGGTGATAATGGTAAATGGAGATGGTTATTATTTGATTTAGATAGAGGATTTGGATATCTTGATGAGGGTGGTGGATTGTTAGAATATATTATGGATGATGATCCAACAACGCTTCTTTTTAATAAGCTTCTTAGAAATAAGAAGTTTGTAAATCTCTTTGCAAGTCACTACTTTACACATGTTTATACTACATTTGAGACACAAAGAATGAATAAAATTATTACAAAAGCAAAAGATACTATAGCTGATGAAATTCCAAGACACTTTAGTCGATGGAGTAGAGATCAAAAAGGAAAAGAGCTATCCGAATCAAAATGGAGTAGCTATATTGATAAAATATATGATTTTTCTACATATAGACAAATTGAAGCTATAGATCAGTTAAGAGGTGAATTGAATTTAATTGGTAATAAAATATTAAATATTAATCCATCAGAGCATGGTACAATAACAATTAACGGTGTAAAAGTGAGTGGCACATTTAATAATATATATTTTAATGGAGCAGAAGTTATTCTAAAAGCAATACCTAAAAGTGGTTATAAATTTGTAGAGTGGTCAAATGGCAATAAAGAGCAGAGTATTAATGTCGTATTGAATAGTGATGTAACTATTGGTGCTGTTTTTGAATCTACTAAGTTACCGAAAATAGTTATTAATGAATTTAACTTCTCTTCAAGCAGTTCTCATGATAGTGGAGATTGGATAGAGATCTATAATAATGACTCTCTTGTGGTTGACTTATCTAATTGGATAATCAAAGATGACTCTCCATCTTTGGGATTTACTATCCCTCAAAATACAATTTTAGAGCCAAATGGATATTTGGTAGTCTGTAAAAATAGAGCAAAATTTGATAAACAATATAGTATTCAAGGGACTGTTTTGGGTGATTTTTCATTTGGTTTAAATAGTCGAGAAGATAGTATAAATCTCTATAATAAGCAAGGATCACTAATAGATCATGTAGATTATAATAAAGATTGGACTCTGGAAAGTAGTGGAAAAACACTATCTTTGATTGATCCTAATAGTGATAATAATGTGAATAGTAATTGGAGTTTAACTGATAATTTTGGTACTCCTAATAAAGTAAATTAAAGGAGATTTGTTAAAACTTTATTTACTAATTATTCTAATAATAAAAATTATTTAATATTTATTATAAAATATGTTACTATTTCAACTTATTTTATAATAAGGAGTTTAGAATGGAAGCACTTTTACCGTTAATTATACAGTTGGTGAGTGGAGCAGTAGGTGGAAATGTAGTTGGAAAAATTTTTTCAGGTCTTAATCTTGGAACGCTAGTAAATTCCGTAGCTGGTATTGTAGGTGGTGGACTTGGTGGAACACTTCTTGGCTTGATTGGTATCGCTGCAGCTCCTAGTGGAGCTCTTGATCTTGCTTCTATTGCGGGAAGTATAGGAAGTGGTGCTGTTGGTGGTGGAGTTTTATTAGCCGTCGTAGGATTTGTTAAAAAACTTTTGAGATAACACTAAAAAAATATAATATTTTGCGGAGGGATCATTACCTTTGATTCCCTGCAAAAAAATTTCCAGCTAGTCCTAGTGGAACAACTGTCACAAAAAATAGATACCTTCCAATAAATTCACTTATCATTGCCCCTGCTATTGATACTCCTAATAGTATAGATGCAAGATATAGTGATCCACTTGCAATAAATAGTATTGCTAGAAGAGGTAAAATAAGAGCAAAAATAGCTAGTGTGGTTAATCTTATATTTTTTAATTTTCCAAAATTATCCTCCAAAAGTGTTTTGGTACGATTTAGTTGATAGTAATTTGGATTCTCCTTGTCTAAATATTTATAAAATATTGTCTCCTCATAAATAAGATACATTTGATACATTCCAAAAAGAAGTGTTAATGCCAAAATTGCCATGACACTTCTATCAGCATCACTAAGCAACATAACAAAAGCACTAAGAAGAAAGCCTATATATCCTGAACCAAAAAATCTTTTTGTGGTTGATTCTCTATTCCATGATGGTCTTGCTTTTATTCTGTAGATCATAGATTGGGCATATATTCCATATACTCCTATTATGAGGAAAATTAATTGTGCAAAAGTCATCAAAAAACCATCTATTTTTAAATAATACATGAGTGCTATTAAGTTTGCACCCATTGCATAAGCCCCCAAAGCAGCAGCTTCTCGTGAGAGCCATGATGTTTTGATATTTTTCATTGCTGTAATTGCCATGATTGGTCGACCAAGATGTAGAGCTGAGAGAGGTAATCCTATTGCTACTGGCAAAAATATTGCTATAGCTAAGTATAGATTTGGAGTAGCTAAATTAAATCCAAATAGATTTAGCATCTGACCCAAAAATAGTGCCAAAAACCCGCCCACTGATATTTGAGTGAGTACAGTCATAAATACAAGTGGTAGTTCTGCATGGGCTGGTTTTAATAGATGTTCATCTGCTGGTTTTACTTCACCTACAAACTCTGGAAGTGTATATCTTGTAGTTGGTTTGGTTATTGAAATATCTGGAAGATGTGGTGCTATACCCTCTTTAGCCATATCATTTTTGATCCATTCATCTTTGTTTACTGCTTCAATTTCTATTGCTCCTGCTGGACAAGCTTGTATACATGCAGGGGTCTGTTTCTCTTCCAATTTTTCATGACACATATGACATTTTGTAACAATTCCTCGATCAGCATTAAATACTGGTACCTCATAAGGACAGTTCCATGTACAATATTGACACCCAATACATACATCATCATCATGAAAAACAATACCATTGTCAAATTTTATATATGAGTTGGTAGGACAACCCTTTAGACACTCTGGGTCAATACAGTGATTACAACTCATAGAGTTAAAGAGTTGGCTAACATTTGGAAAAGTTCCCGACTCCATCTCTCCAACTCTTCTCCATTTGATATCTGCTGGATTATTATTTTGCTCATTACATGCTACCTCACAACAGTGACAACCTACACAAGCTGTAAGATCAAAGTGAAAACGGTACTGTTCATCCTCTTTTAATTCTGGTATATCTATATGATAATTACCACACTGCATTCCTGTATCAGCTTTGTAAGAGATAAAACTCTCAAGTGGTCTGTTTTGGCTCATGATATCTTCTCTTTTTCCTATATTATATATTAGTAAATCATTGTATTGGTGCTTAAAGTTGATTAGAAATTAATCAGCTAAATTATTTTTGATATTATTGCCTTTGTAATTATAACTCTATTTTTGATACTCTTAATATAATAATAAGGAGGCAAAGTAGTATTTTGAAATTATTTACAGATGGAAGCGTAAATCCACAATCTGGTATTGGATATGGAGCTTATTTGATTGTGCTTGAAGATGGAAGTTTGGAGGATATCAAAACTAAGAGATTTGAAAATAGCTCTTCTACTAAATTAGAGTTAGAAGTACTACTTTGGGCTTTGAGTGATATTAAAACTATTGATTCTAAAATAACTATCTATAGTGATTGTCAAAATATTATAGGTCTACATTCACGACGAAAACGACTTGAACAAAATGGCTATAAGAGTAAAAAAAATGAATATATTAAAAACTATAGGCTATATCAAGAATTTTATAGGCTCTTTGATCAATTAGATTATGAATTTATAAAGGTTAAAGGGCATAAAAAATCAAGTCAAAAAGATGATATAGATAAGCTATTTACTTTAGTAGATAAAGCATCTAGAAATGCATTGAGAAATACAAAAGTATAATTTTACTGATTAAAAATTAATCAATAAAATGACTCTTTATTCTCAAAAGTCTATTATAATTCTTCATATAAATTTAATTTTTAAGATTGGAGAAAATATGGCAGGTGGATTTAAAGCATTAAAGGGGCAGGGAGATGCCCCTACACTTTTTATGGCTTTTTTATATTTTGATATGAGTTTTATGGTGTGGACAATGTTGGGACCACTTAGTACAGAGATAGCAGAGGCTTTGGCTATTGGTGGTTATACAATTAGTGCTGGAGAAAAAGCGACTCTTCTTGCTCTTCCTATTCTTTCTGGTGCAGTTTTGAGAATTTTACTTGGCTTTGGAGTTGATAAACTTGGAGCAAAAACAACAGCTTTAATATCTCAATCTATAGTTATTATTGCTCTTTTGAGTGCTTATTTATTGGGTGATAGTATTACTTATAATCAACTTCTAATTGTAGCCTTGGGTTTTGGTTTTGCAGGAGCAGTTTTAAGACCAGTTGGTGGAAGTATTGCAGATAAAATTGGTGGTGTAAAATCACTATATTTTTTCTATGGAATAGTTGCTATCTTGGTATTTATTTCAGCTTTTGTAAAATTACCATTTTTATTGGCAATTTTTGTTCTATTTTTGATCATGGCAAACCTTGGCATGGCAAATGGAGCAGTTTTTCAACTTGTCCCTCAAAGATTTGGTAAAGATATTGGAATCATGACAGGAATCGTCGGTGCTGCTGGAGGTATCGGTGGTTTTTTACTTATCAAAACGCTAGGTTGGTCAAAAGGTGCATTTGATGGTTATGCCACGGGATTTGTTATATTTGCTTGTGTTGTTTTAGTAGCAATCATAGGAATAAGCTTTGTAAAAACAAGATGGAGAACAACTTGGGGTGTTCAAGCTGGGGGAATGATTTAGTAATAATTAGTCGATCGCTCCAGCGTAGCGTGGGCGATCGACGCCAAGCTGAGATACTGAAAGTATCACCTATCTTCATTGCTCTTCGCTACGATCAATAATAACTCACAGTTTCAAAGCTTGAGCCAATTTTAAGCTGATGGGTTACTTATTGGTTCCACTGATTTATTATATTTGATTGCTAGAAATACACTGATTTAATTTCTTATCAAATGTGACTATTTCATCTTGAACTGAATAACCACATAATAAATAATCTACAAAATCTAAATTTTTGGTTTTTAATAGTTCTAAAGCTTATTTTATTACTTTCATATTTGATACTGATATATTATCAAACTCAATAAGTTCTGATAGTTGATTTGAGATAAACACATTTTTCATTGTTAAAATTTCTTCCGCAATATCTGCCATTTCAATGTTATCATTGAGTAAAGATCTAACAATATAGTTTGTATCTACCCTAATCATTTTGTTTAAATTTATCCATAACATGATTTTGCCATGCATTATTTTCTAAAAGTTTTGGATACCTTTTTGAAAAAGGTGTCGTTTGATATCTCTTTACTTATAATGGTTAGTAAAAGTAATAATCTCAATCTCATTTTCTCCGATATAGATAAAAATTACTCTATACTTTCTATCCAATCGAAAAGAGTAAATTAACCTATCTTTGGGTTCTAACAGTTCAGTATTTAACGAAGGATAAAATGGGTCGTTTTCAAAAAGTTTTTTAGCTTTTTCATATTTTTTTGTAAGATTGTGTTTTCTAAGATAACTCTCTTGGTCGCCTCTGATTTTTTGGATTTTCATTTATAGAGTGAACTTTTTTTTAACCCCTCTTCCAAATCAGCTAAAAAGTCATTTGAATAATCTTCTTTTCTAAAATCATCCATAATATTTCCAATATTATCTTTTTGATGTTTTTTAAAATATAGTTCTCTTTGAACTAAGCTATTTTTTACTTTTTCAAGTTCATTAAGAGACATTTGTGAAATTAGTGAAATGATATCGTTCGTTTTTAAATCTATTGACAATCGCATTTTATGTCCTTTTTGTAATATAAAGATATTATAGCAAACTTTTTGATGTTTTGAAAATTTTAGTTTTCCAGAATTTAAATCCGAAGTGCAATTTTTGAGAAAAAGAGAATCAGAGATTGCAATTTAGGGATTTAAAGAGGTTAGATGATAAAATTCTACTTCGGATTTAAATTTTGATAAATACTAACTAGGCAGCAACTTTAAATTTTCTAATATCTACTTCAGCTCCATTTTTTATAAGTTCATTTGCTTTTTTAAGTAGATTCTTTGTTGTTTTGCTATCAACATATTTTTCACCACAATTATCACAGATTTGGGCTGGAACATCTTTGAAAACAATTGTAGAGCTACCTCTTTCTAAGGTAATTGTTGTTGCTCCTTCTTCTGTTTCACCATGTTTACAGATTACACATTTCATTTTTTTATCCTTGTCTGATAATTATTTGTCCATTTTGACTCATTTGGTCGATAAGCAGTTATAACTATAATATCTTTGCTATTTTTTGCAAAAACTACATGAATAGGCTTTTTTGTATCATCTTTTTCATAATCCAAAATCAGAAAAGATGGATATGGTTTATCATCCAAATATTCTTCAATAATTTTTCCATTTTTTATAACTTCTTCTACAACTTCATCTGATATATCTCTTTCAAACATTCTTTCTATCGCATGAGTTCTGTAAATAAAGTTCAAAAAAGTCCTTTACATCTTTATTTATTGTTATTATATCCTTTTCCATAAATTTTTTGTTCAACTTTTTTGAAAAAGTTGTGGCTTTCATAGTTCATTTGGAACTATCATGATAAGTTGACTTCCATATTGACTTTTCTCTTTGGCTTCAAGAGAGGATGGGAACACTTAATAGATTGCAGGTGGCACATTCAGTGCCTCAGCTCGGCGTCGATCATTCCAGCGTAGCGGGGGCGATCGACTATTTATTGGTAGACATTATAGCCTATTTTAAGGGAAATTATGTAAATAATCAGACAATAAAAATGCCTTTATATTTTGTTAAAATCAATTTTTTGTATCAAAAACAACTATTTTTT
>CAZLLE010000098.1:0-28677 GCA_964560425.1 uncultured Campylobacterales bacterium | reverse complement strand
TTTTAAATAACTTGTCTTCAAGCCCTAAACTTAGGTCTTTCTAACGCCCCTTCTTGTTGGGAGCCGAAATTATATACAAAGAACCCTTAAAAAAAGCTTAACTTTGGGAAAAGTTTTTTAAAGTCTCTTTTTTGCTTTTTTAGTATAATTTTTATTTCAGTTTTTAGTATCTCTTATTCGCATAAATGACGCAAATTTGGGCTTTTTCTTCTTTGTAAAACCAAAATATTTAAATGTTACAATCTGACCGATTTGTGGAGGATTTTCTCTTTCTTCTATTTTAAAGCCATTTCCTAGCCTAAAAACAACTCCATTTTCTAACTTTATAGTTAAACTTCCCATCATATTTTGATATTTACCAGCTCCTCTATTAATAGATATCACCTCTCCTTCCATATCTCTGAATTTTTTAACTTTTAAGATATGAGAACTTCTTCCTGTGAAATATTTCATATTTGGATTTTTGACAATAACCCCTTCTCCACCTTTAGAATCTATTTCTTGTAAAAATTGCTTTAACTCCTCTACATCATTACACAAAAGTTGATTTATGAAGTTAACATATCTATTTGGATGCAAATTAAACCAATCTTTTGCTCTCTTTAATCTCTCTATAAAATTTCCATTAGCATTTGGTACTTCAAAAATATTATATGTAATTTTTTTCCACTCTTTTGAAGGTCTACTATCCATGACTATAGATTGGACATCTTCAAACAAGCCTCTTTCAATCCACAATTCACCATCTAATTCAAAAGGTGGAAAATTTTGAGTAAAATATTTGGGAGTATTTATTTTATAACCTTTTTTACTCAACATCTCCTTTCCATTCCAATATCCTCTAATACCATCAAGTTTTTCACTCATAAACCAACCAGAAATGTTTTGATCATGATATATTTCTGCTTTTTGCAACTCTAATGTCTTGGCACTTAATAACTCAACTACAAAGAGAAGTAGAAGAAACTTTAAAAACATACAAATATCCTAGTTTTTATTTTACCTATCGGTTAGTTACTAAAGTTGTTTAAAAAATATCCGATTTAGACAATGTAAACAAATTAAATTTAGGAGATTACATGAAAAAAATTTTTATACTTTTAGTAGCTACAGTTATTTCACTTTTTGCACTTGATATAAATACAGCAACAAAAGCAGATTTTGTTAAAATCAAAGGTATTGGTCAAAAAAAAGCTGAAAGAATTATTGCTTATAGAGATGAGCATGGTAAATTTGCCAATATTGATGACCTAAAAAATGTTAAAGGTATTGGTAGCAAAATCGTTAATATTATCAAAGCTACAGAGGGAAGTTCTATGGTAGAAGAGAAGAAAACTATAGAAAAAAGTAAATCTTAAATATTGAATATAAAACATGAAGAGTTTCTTCATGTTTTATAATTTCATACTAAACTAATTTCCTCGACTTCCTGGCTTATAAGCAATAGAACCATTGACACAAAGAGGACAGTTATCTGGCTCATAAATCTCAAAATTGAAATCACCAAGAGCAAAAAATGGAATATTTTGAGGTAATTTGCACTCATCTTTAGCATCAGTAAGTGAGCCTACTTTTTTACAAAAACCACGATTTGCAAGGGCAGCATAAGCTATTACTTTGGCTCCACCATCTTCTACTACTTTTGCAGCTTCTAAAGCAGAACCACCAGTAGTTATAATATCTTCACAGATTAAGATTTTTTCATCTTTTTTGACTTCAAAACCTCTTCGAAGAGTCATCACTTTATCAACTCTTTCAGTAAAAATAAATCTTGCATTTAGAACATGAGCTAGCTCATATCCTGCCAAAATTCCACCAAGAGCAGGAGAGCATACTGTATCTACTTCAATACCACTCTCATTGATCTCTTTTGCCAAAGCTTCAGCCAACATACGAGCTGTTTTTGGATCTTCCAAAACTTTTGCACTTTGAAGATAGAATTGTGAATGATTTCCACTACTAAGAAGAAAGTGCCCTTCTAATAAGGCACCTGCATCTCTATATACTTGTTCTAGATTCATCAATTATACTTTTAGAAGCTCTGCTTCTTTTGCTTTTACAAGCTCATCAATCTGTTTTGAAGCGGAATCAGTAGCTTTTTGAATCTCATCTTGAGCTCTTTTACTCTCATCTTCTGTAATCTCTTTCTCTTTTTCAAGGTTTTTTACTTTATTATTAGCATCTTTTCTTGCATTTCTTACAGAAATTTTTGCTTTATCACCCATAGCCTTTGCACCCTTGGCACTCTCTTTTCTCTGATCTACTGTCATAGGAGGGAAAAATAGCTTGATTACATCACCATCATTATTTGGATTAACACCTATATTTGCACTTTGAATCGCTTTTTCAATTGGTCCTAAAAGATTTTTTTCCCATGGAGATATTGTAATAGTTGTTGCATCTGTTGCCAAAACTGAACCCACTTGACTAAGAGCCGTAGGAGTACCATAATAATCAACTCTTACACCATCCAAAATTGATGTTGTTACTTTACCACTTCGTAGTGTAAGAAAATCTTTTTTTAGTGCTTCTATACTTTTGCTGTTAGCCTCTTTTTGATGATTATAAATCTCACTTAATGCCATTTTTTTCCTCTCTTCTATTTTTCAACTGGAGCTGTTGGAGCTTCTGGAGCCGTAGACTTTACCTTCTCTTGGATTGGTGAAGATGGTACAAGTTTATCCACTTGAATTTCATCAACCAAAGTATGTTTTCTCTCTGTATTATACACATATCCTAAAGCAAGTGTATTTACAAGAAATAGAGCAGCAATAGAAAATGTAAGTTTTGTTAAAAAACCAGCGGGACCTTTTGCTCCAAATACAGACTCGTTGCTACCACTGTAGGCACCAAGTCCAATAGAGGAGCTTTTTTGTAAAAGAACAATAATAGCTAGGACAATCGCCAAACCAAATTGCAATACTAACATGACAGATGTCATAATTTCAAACCTTTTTTTCGATATAATTTTGGGGATTATACCAAAAAAGATTTAAAGTAGCGTTAAATGCACCTTTCAGACACAAATACCATCTCTTTTAAGCACACAGATGAATTTTCAAAAAGAGCATCTAGCTATGAAAATTATAATATTATCCAACAAAAAGTGGTAAAAAAGCTTTTAAGTAAAGTAATTACAAAAGATAAACAAATTTTAGACCTTGGATGTGGTAGCGGAGCCGTATATAAAGCTATTGGAGAGGGGTTCAAAACCTTTACTGGAGTAGATAAAGCAAACAAAATGTGTATTTTGCATCCCAAACGACCTAATATCCGTATCATGAACCAAGATTTTGAAAATTTCTTTTTTAATCAAAATAAATACTTTGATTTAACAATATCTTCTTCAGCTTTGCAATGGGCAATGAATATAGAGAATCTATTTGATCAAATTCATAAAAACAGTAAGGAAATTGCACTATCAATTTTTTGCGATGGTACATTTAAGACAATATATCAGACAAGTAATTTGCAAACCTTTTTACCTTCATCAAAAGCAACGATAAAACAATTAAATAAATATTTTAATTTTGAATTTGAAATAGTAAATTATAAATTAAGTTTTAAAGATAATTTATCAAAATTTAGATACATAAAAAAGAGTGGAGTAAGTGGAGGAGAGAGAAAATTAGATTACATATCTACAAAAAAACTTATTAAAGAGTATCCTCTTGATTATTTGGAGTTTGAAGTACTATTTGTATGGGGAGAGAGTAAAAGAGATTTTTCAATATTATAAAGATCGTATCTAATTAATTTAAATTTTTCGGCATCTTCTATATCCAAAAGTTTTAGAGCCTCTTCTAAGACTCTTGCACTCTCTTGAGCTCGTTTTATATTTGCAATTATAATCTCTTCTATATTGGATCTATTAGATTCTGAAGAGGTTGTTTTTTTGAGTACATCACCTACTATATCCCGATATTTTAGTAATTTTTGATAATCTTTAATTCTTGATTGATGTCTTAGATTTTTTAATTTTTTTGAAAGTTGCTTATTATCATAAATATAGCGTTGTATATCTTCACAAGTACGAATACCTTCTCGTAAACGATTTAGATTGGCATCTAATAATCTATAAAGTTTTGAAGGGGGAAAATCCCCTTCCATATTAGTCATCGCCCATAATTCCAAAAATTTGTAAAAGTGTTACAAACATATTAAAGAAATCAAGGAAAAGTGCTAAAGCACCTTCAATTGGAGAGCTATATGCACCATTAATTATATTTTGTGTGTCATAAAGTACCATTGCACTAATAATAAGCATAAATATCCCAAGGATAACTACATGCATCATAGGACTATGAAGAAAAAACACATTAATCAAAGAAGCAACAATTACAATAAAAAATGCAATCATCAAAGGTTTACCCCAAGAAGAAAAATCACTTTTACTATTCATTGCATAAATACTCAAAGCCCCAAAAATTACAGAAGTACTAATAAAAGCATTTGCAATCAACTCTGGACCATTGGACATTCCCAAAAATCTATTTAAAAGTGGACCAATAATAATACCTGAAACCAAAGTAAATGCAAAAAGTGCAATATAATTAATACCTGGCTTATGAATAACCATATTAATCCCAAACATACCAAAAAGCATCCAAGGAATTGCAATAAACCAATAATTTGCAGCAACAAAATCTGCTACACCTACACCAATATACCCACCAGCTGCCCCAGCTATCAATGATGCTGCAAAAAGCTGATAAGTCTTACTAATAAATGCTGAAAGGTCACTATGTTCTACATGAGCCTCTTGTGCATAACCTATATCTCTATTACGAGCATTATCCCGTACATAATCTCTATCGTATAATCCCATTATTTCTCCTATATTTGTCTATTATAAATTAAGAAGCAAATATTATACCATGGAAATTAATAAGAAGTTAATGAAAAATATTATAGAAGATAAATGAGTGCATAAGATTAATAGTATTCAATCTCTTTTTTGGAAATTAAATTTTAGATAAACTCCCCCTTTTTAGGGGGGAAGTTTTTATTCTTCTGGCATAAATAAAATATCAAATTTATACTCTTTATTTGAGTAACTCAAAACTAATAGGTTAATCTCCTGATTTTCAACAACATCAATTGTTTTATTTATACTTTTAGAGACACCTCGTTGAATATTCCAATCATCATCCCACTCTTGGTGACAACCATTATCACTCAATGCAAACCATAAAGGTTTATTTGCAGTAGCATTAATAATTAATTTTCCTTTAGTATTTGGTGTGAAATGGTAGTAATCCATAGATTTACCATCACTATCTCCATCTTCTTTTGAATTAATTAAACCACTACTTTGATAACTAATAACACTATCTATATTATCTAATGAGGCTATTAATTCAGATTGAGAACAACTATTATTTGGTTCGATATCCATTTTGCTACTTATAGATAAAGGCTCATCTGATTTGGGTTGTGTAAGCTCTATTAGAAAATCAGTTTTTTGTTCTATAACTTTTTTACCATCTACATTAATAGTGATTTTTTTACTCTCATTTCCACTATTAATAGTTAATATTCCACTTTGATAATCTGCACTTATTATCTCATCTTGAATATCTTCAATAGTAATTGTAAATGTAAGATTTTTCTTTTTTGTACTATTATCTTCCAATATTGGATCTGATACAGTATCTGATTTAAAATCAATATCTATTGTATAATCACCACCATAACGACAATATGTCAAGATATCTACTCTTTCACCTTTAGAAACTCTAAATGATTTAGTTACAGGTTTACCAAACTCTTTTACAATATTACGACTACCACATCCATTAGTACCTATTCTAAAATAGGCTTTACCATCAGCGTTATAAGATATAGTTAATTCGCCATCTGATTGAACAGTAAAATTATAAAAATCTTTCTCATAAGGAGGTCTATCTTCACCTTCTAATTTTTTCAAACCAACAATAGAACCTTCTATTCCATAGGAGACACTATTTTTAGCACCATCTAAAAGAGAAACAACCTCTGAAGTTTGACAACTACTATTTGGTTCAACATCTGCAAATAATATAGAAGTTGATAATAAAACGAATATAATAAAATTTTTCATAAGATAATCCTTAATAATTTATTCTAGCTAGATTCAACAAGTATAAACCAAGATATTAAACTCATAGTAAACAAATAACTTTTTTTCTAACTTAAAAACAGTATAATGTAGATATAACACAAAAAGGTTTTTGCGTGCTCTTTGGCAAAATAGATTATATTAATTTACTACCGTTTTATATCTTTATCAAGAGATATGTCAGAAATTCACAAACCAAACAATCGATAAACTATAAAAAGAGTTTTCCCTCTAAAATTAATAGAGATTTTAAGAGAAGAGCGATTGATGCTGCATTTATCTCAAGTATTGAGAGTAAAAGAGGGAATTTTAGATCTTTAGATATTGGAATTATTGCCAAGGGAGAGATTCAAAGTGTAATTTTAAAAGAGGGAGTATTTAAACCAGACTCCCACTCGGCTACATCAAATCAATTAGCTCATGTTTTAAAACTAAATGGAGAGGTAATTATAGGAGATAAAGCCCTCAAAGCTTATTTACAAACTCCACATGAATATATAGATTTAGCAAAGGAGTGGAAAAAAAGGACAAATCTACCTTTTGTCTTTGCCCGTTTGTGCGTAAATAGAAACTACTCTTATTATAATAATTTATCAAAAAATTTTCTCAAAACAAAGATAAGAATTCCTCAATATATTAAAAAAAAATATATATATTCTCGTCAAATAGATGGTAAAGATATTGATAATTACCTCTCTCTTGTAAGTTACAATATTGATAAAAATGCAAAACAGAGTTTGAAGAAGTTTTTAAAAGCAAAATAGGTACTAAGGCAAAAATAATTTCATTATATTACGAAGTTATTTTTGCCTTAGTATTTAGTTTGATATAATAAACAAAAACATAAATTAAATAAGGAATCAAACTATGATGCCAAGAGAAATTGCCGAATTTGAAAAAGTTCGCGTACAAGCTAGAGCATATTTATGCCTACTTCTTAATAGAAGTATTCCAAACTATCTACCTGATCCAGATCTTGATACTATAACAAGAGGGTTAAAAAATCTTAAAAAAGAGAGTATCAAAGTTGATGCACTATATATTCTCAATTCAAAAGGTATACAGATAAGTGATATCTTATCTAAAAATCCAAATATTGCTGGACAAGAAGTAAAAAATGATAATAAAAGCTCAAGAGCCTATTACTATAGAGCAGCTAGAGAGAAAAAGTGTATCATTACAAATCCATATCCGTCATCTTTAACAAATGACCTTACTGTAACAGCCTCTTATCCTGTTTATGATAACAATAAGAAGTTACATTTTGTTGTCTGTATTGATATTAGTCTTAAACACCTTCTTGATTTTGCTCATCCTACTTCTATGGATGGAATTTTTACTTGGATTAGTCGAACTTCATATTCTATATTCTCTTTGGCTCTATTCTCTATTGCTTTTCTGCTCTTTTTTCATGGTGTAAAAAGCCTAATGCTTCATGGTATTGCTATTGAAAAATTAGCAATTGAAGAGATGTTTAAATCAACAATTTTGATTACATTAGCACTTGCTATATTTGATCTTGTCAAAACGATCTTTGAAGAGGAGGTTTTAGGACATCATAAAGAAAATAGTGGAGATATTCATAAAACTATGATTCGATTTTTGGGATCTATTATTATTGCTCTATCTATTGAAGCACTGATGCTTGTATTTAAATTTGCACTAATTGGACCTGAAAAAATTGTATATGCCATCTATCTATTAGGTGGAGTTACATTTTTGCTATTTGGTCTATCTTTCTATCTTAAATCAACAGAAAAAATTAGGGATGATGATAAACGATGTTAGAACACTTTTTTACATGTCCATATTGCTGGGAGCATATATCTATGCTTTTAGATCCAGATATGAGTGAAGAGAGTTATATAGAAGATTGTCAAGTATGTTGCAATCCTATAGAGATTACTTTTATTATGAAAGATGGAAAGCTTATAAATTTTCAAGCCAAAAAACTCCAGTAATGGAGTTTTTTAGATAAATCTTTTGACCCATTGCAAAATCTGATCTTCAGATAATGCACCACTTACACGATCCAACTCTTTTGAATCTTTAAAAATAATCATCGTTGGAATACCTCTAATACCAAAAGTTCCTGAAATATTTTGATGATTTTCAGTATTAATTTTGATAAATCTCGCTTTTAGTGGAAGATGTGAAGCTGCCGATTCAAAAGCAGGAGCCATCATTCTACATGGACCACACCATGGAGCCCAAAAATCCACTACTACAGGAATATCACTATTATTAATATGTTGATAAAAATCTTCAGGAGTAACATCTTTAGGTTTAGTATCTAGTAGAGAGTTTTTACACTTACCACAGTTTGCTTTTTTATAAGAATCTTTTTGAGGGATTGCATTGACTTGAAGACAATGCGGACAGACTATATTCATGGCTATAACACCTCCTATTTTTTAGAAAGTATTATAGCTAATTAAATAAAATTATTATTTATAGTAATCACTTGCTGCTCTAAAGCCAATATCACCTTTTTCACCAAAAGTAACACCATATGTCAAATCCATTTTTACTAGACCTGCTGTATCAACATCACCTCTTACAATAACAGCATATGGATCTTGATTTTTACCAAGACCAGTATCTGGATTAATAAGTGCATTTGTACTAGCTGCTGCCTTATCACTATCATTATAGAATGGATGCTCCACTCCCCACCATGCAGGAAGAGATGACTCATCTAACTCATCAAGTTTTACTAAATCACTTGTAAACTCTTGCATATTACTATTTGTCTCAAATATAGCTCTCTCATAATCCTCTTCAACATTTACATCATTGCCGAGAATACCATTTTTTACACTATCTACTTTATTTGCTTTGATTAGCTGTAAGACATGTGCATATTGCTTATTTGATGGTAATTTTATCGCCACACCACCAGGTATTTGACTCTGTTCTATAATAGAAGCAGCTTCATAACCATACATTCCCGTTACAGAGGCACTATCTGGATTATAAACTGCAATAGCAAGAGGCTCTTCAGATGAACCGGGAGCTGATTCTATATAGCCTAATGCACTAGTAGCATTAATTACACTAAAGTTCTTATTGACATATTCACTTAAGTTTGAGATATTTGCAGTAATTGCACTACCTGCTCTTGCCTCATATTTTGCCATCCAAAAACCTGTTTCAGCTTTTCCATCACCATCAACATCAAAACCACCAGGAATATAATCAAAACCAGCTTTTTCCATCTCTATACCCTCTGGAGTCTCATAAATCCATGGATAAAAGCTTAATGGATCAAGTGGATCTGTACCTTTTTGTGTCTCAGTTAAATTTGGTCTTTTATCTTCATCTGAATCATTTAATGGATCAAGAGCATCAATTACATCTGGTTTATCTTTGTGTCTTGTATTTGCAGGATTATCTACACCAAATCCACCTCTAAAAGTATCTGGAGTCAGTGCACCTTTTACTTCTAATCCATCAACAACACCATCAGCATCTGTATCTGGATTTAAAGGATCTGTACCAATTTTAAGCTCATCTCCATCATTTAATCCATCATCATCTGTATCTTCTTTAAGTGGATCAGTTTTATATTTAAGAACTTCATCTCCATCACTCAACCCATCACCATCTGTATCTGGATTATTTGGATCTGTACCAATTTCAACCTCAAAACCATCATAAAGTCCATCACCATCTGTATCTGGATTATTTGGATCTGTACCTGTTCCACCTTGATCTATTGGAACCTCTTGATCATTTGTTAATCCATCACCATCACTATCTTTTGGTGTTGGTGGATTAACTATATTTCCACTAGGGTCTAGTGCATTACTTCCAAAATCTGCTCTATCTTCAATTACACTACATCCATTGATAGCCAATAGACAAACACAAGCCAATGAAGACAAAAGGCTTTTTGCTAATATATTTTTCATTATTCTACTCCTTCAGCTTTAACTTCATTTGGATATGTTAATGTCACTTCAATTCTTCTATTTAAAGCCATACCTTCTTTGGTTCTATTATCTGCAATTGGTTCACTTTCACCTTTACCAGTAGATGTAATTCTAGACGCACTTACCCCATATTGAACTAATGCTTCTCTTACACTTGCTGCTCTTTTTTTAGAAAGAACCATGTTATAAGCATCAGAACCTCTCCAATCTGTATGTCCTACAATATGAATATTACTTCCCTTATTATTTAACAAAAATTGTGCAAATCTCTCTACTTTTGGTCTAGAGTAATCTGTAATATATGCTTTATCTGTCTGAAAGTGGATTCTTAGTGTCGCTTTAATTGGACAACCTTTTGAGTCTACACTAAAATCACAAGGTGTATTTGGACATTGATCTATACTATCCAAAACACCATCCCTATCACGATCAGCTCCATCAATTTTTATAGGGCACTCATTATTATCTAAAGAGAGTTGTACAGGAGGTGGTGGTGGAGGAAGTGGACATCCTGAGCCATCTACAGCAATACCAATAGGAGTATTTGGACACTTATCTAACCTATCCATAACACCATCACCATCACTATCAAGGATCTCTAAAGGAGGAGCTACAACAACAGGTGCTGCCACTACAGGCTCTTTTGGAAAGTTTCCAAAGGGAACGGAGAAACCAAGTGTAACAATACCTTCATTCTTCTCTTCTTTATCGCCCCCAACAATTTGCAGAGCTTTCACCTCTAATAGTGCGGCAATATTACTATTTTTTGCTAAATATTTTAGACCTACACCACCTTGCATGAAAGGTAAACTTTCAAAATTTTTTCTATCATGACCAACTCTCTCATAACCACCACCAACTAACATATATGGCATTAGAGATGTTCGACCACCATCATCCCAAAACTCATAAACACCATTGATAGATGTTCTCAAAAGGGAGTCTGGTTCATTATCAGCAATATCTAATGTTGAATATTCAATATCAAACCTAGGCTTTATTTTTGAAACATTCATCTGAAAATGTAAACCAAATGTTGGGTTAGAGAGCTTTATACTATCCTCATTTTCTACAGATGTGACACCAACGGTAGCTCCAAACTCATACGGTCTATACTCACCATGCAACAAGGAGACTGCTACAAGGGAAACAAACAATAATCTTTTCATTCTTTTCCTTTTCTATAAAAATTATAGTCATAATGCCATACTACAGTTATAATGTTAAAAAAATGTTTAATTTGCAAATATGATTACTATTAATTTTACTTTTGTAAAAAATTTTTAAAATTTTGAAATTATAATATTTTTTAAATCTCTTTTTATATTTTTATTTATATTAGAAAATTGGGATTTATTGAAAGTTTCTTGTCGTTTTGCTAGTTGAACGGTATGAGTTGTAATTAATATTTCAAGTGTTTTAATATCTATTTTTCCATCAAGATAATCAAGAGTCTCAGTAATACCAATCGCTTTCATACTTCTAGGTAAACGACCATACTTTTTATCTAAATAAAATATTTCATCTATTAATCCATTTTCTATCATAAGAGAAGTTCTTTGGGCTATTCTATCTCTTAAAACATCTCTATCTATCTCTATATCAAAAACATCAATATATGAGAGCAAAGGTTCTTTTCTATTTTTAGTAAAAAAATCTGTAGCAGATAATCCACTTTCAAAATATATCTCATACCACTTTTGAATCCTATAAGAGTCACTAGATGATATTTTCTTAGCATAAGCTCTATCATGAGTAGACAAAAAAAGATAGGCATCATCTAAGTTTTGTAATCTACTCTCTATTTTTTTTAAAGTTTCTATGGAAGGCAAAATTTTAGGAGATAGCCCCTCAATCATAGATTTGAGATAAAAACTTGTCCCACCAACAATAATAAGATTTTTTCCCTCTTTTATAGAGATATCCCTAGCCTCTTTATATAGTTTAAAAAAAGTTGCAGCACTAAAATATTGATTAAGATATAAAACATCAATCCCAAAATGTTTAACCCCCATCCTCTCTTCCAATGAAGGTTTAGCAGAGACAATATCTACCTCTTTATATATACTTAGTGAGTCTAGAGATAAAATATTAGCATCTACCTCTTTTGCAATGTCTATAGCTAAAGCTGATTTTCCTGATGCAGTAGCACCTAATAATGCAACCTCTTTCATAGAGAAAAACTATAAGGTCTGATATTTAAACCATCTTACTAGGAGAAGCAAGCATATAAAAAGCTTGGATAGTATGCCTTACTGTCTGTTTAAACTCCCAAAATGAGATATATGTAAAAATTAGAAGGATAATAACAACTTCAAAAAAGTACCATTGAGTATCGTTCCCACCAGATAAAATAAGTCTTACAAATTGTTGTATAGCTGCACCACTACCTAGTGTAAGCGCCATTGTCCTTATTACATCTGAAACAATATCATTTATACCATCTGATGTATCCATATACTCAATTGCATCTGCTGATGAAGTTGCTGCACTACTATAATATAAAATTGCACCAAGCAAAATACCAACAGCACCAACCAAATAACCAACTTCACTTTGACCATAATAACTGTGTCCTGCCAAAATTGCACTAAGTCCAATAATTAACCCTAATAAAAGTCTCATATATCTCCCCTCTCATTTATTTCCCTACTATTTTACTTATTTTAACTTTATACAGACATCTTCAGGCCACTTTGTTGGTAATTGCTCACAAATTTGTTTCACAACTAAAGGCATATCTTCATAAGTTGCCTCTTTTCCTCCTTGATTCCATATTAGAAACATAAAGCCTATTATACTATCTTGGACTTTGGGAGAAGAGTCTTTATATACTCTTAAATTAGTATCCACATTGCCTATATCATCGTGATATCCAGCTATAATTTGGGAGATATTATGATCACTAAAATGTTTAAAACTATCTAAAAAATTTTGATATGGCATTTCATCTAAGCCAGTCTCTTTAGGATTTGGTATCCAATTAAACACTACTGTATCTTTTGGTAAATAATCCCATGATCCCTCTGCTCCATTATTGACACCCATATAAGGGTTTTTAGCATTAAAGTTTGGATCAAACATATCACTCATTACATATACAGGTACTTTTTTATCAAAATTAATTGCCTCGTTTATTACTCTCCTTGTAGTAATACCTATATAATCTCCACCTGTAAAATCACCTGTTTTATTTAGTAAATTGTACTCTTTTTCAAAAAGCTTTTTACAATCTTTATTGTATCCAGCTTCTCTCCATTCATCATTATTAAAAGCAATACCATCAACACCTCCAAATAAGTTATCAATTCTTTGGTATTGGTCTTTTATGATATCAATATAGAGTGTTGGATCAGCACAAAAATCTGCCATAGTCTCCTGATTTTGAAGTCGAGCAACATCAACTTTTGGATACCAAGTGACCATTAAATATTGTTCATCTTTTATTGTTTGGCTTAGCAGATATAAATACTCTTCACCAATCATATAATCAACACCTGATTTAAAGGTTATATTTGAATCTATAGATCGAACAATAGGTATGTTTTTTGCTCTATTAACTCTAAGAGAAGATACAAGAGCAACCTCTTCAACCTCTATTTTTGAGAAAAAGATATCTTTTTCTCCCTCAGATGATAGATATATTTTAATTTTTCCATTAAAATCTTTATGATTAAGGGTATTAAAATATACATGGTGTAGTGCATCTATTTGTGTTGATTTGATACCTCTAAAATATTTATTAATACCATATAAAATTTCTGTATGACTTGTATCAAAACTATCTAACACACTCACTTTTAAATAATCTTTTTGAAAATTATTTGTTGTAAGAGTTAGTGTGATTTTATACTCTCTATTTGGTTTTAACCCCTCAAATTGGAATGTTTTTCCTTGACTAAAAAACTCTTCTGAAATAATAGATTGTTTATAACCTTTAATTCTAGCTTCCCTACCATTTACCTCAAAAATATTATCTGCACTATTGGCTTCATCAAAATCAAATCTACCATTTTGATAAAATGGATTATTCTCATTTTTATCTTTAACAACAACTGTTGGAATACTAGGGTTAAAATGCATTGGAATAATTTCTAATCCATTTTCTCGTGCAAGATTAGAGATCTCCATAAATCTTTCTCTTACTATATCCATAGCTACATTTTCATGTGATAGTCTTGTATAAATATACTCTTCACTCAATACTAATCCATTAAAACCTAAGTCATTAGCATCAATTATAACTTGTTTTAGTTTTTCAAAATTATCATCATTAAAAATAGTTTGATCAAAATATACAAATCTCTTTTCAAAAATATCACTCTTAGAAATATTAGAGTCTAAGATAGTAGTATTCAAATCCAAAACAGTAACATTTTCATCTAAAGGAGAGGTATTTAGATCTAAATTTGTAATATTATTTTCTAAGCCATCAACAGTAGAATTTATATCTAAAACATTAGTCTCCAAACTGTTATTACCTGAATCTAAAATGGTAATATTAGATTCCAAGTTATCACTGCTACTTTCACTATTAGCATCATAAAACAGCACTGTCAATATTAAAATAGTTAACTTAAATAGCGTATTTCCAAACATATATTTAACTCCTGAAGTAGTTATTAGACTTAATCTATTAATTAAAATTATAGCTTTTTTATAAATTATAAGCAATACAAAAAAGCTATAATTAAACAATTTTTAATAGAAAAGGAGTTTTTATAAGTTTTTAATAAGTTATTATTATATTTAGATAGAGTAATAAAGAATAGGAGCAGTACGCCCCTTATCTATTTTTTAAATTAGAGTAACACCACCACTACCACTACTAATCTCACCAATAACATATCCATCACTATTTTCAAGTACATTTTTAACATTTTCAGGTGATACAACCAATACCATACCAACACCCATATTAAATGTTCTAAACATCTCTGATTCATATACATGAGAGCTCATAAAATCAAAAATTGGTAAAACTTTAATTTTCTCTTTTTGTACAATAGCTTGTAAGTGAGAAGGTAAAACTCTTGGTAAATTTTCAGTAATTCCACCACCAGTAATATGAGCTAGTGCAGTTATACTATCTTTTAATTTTTTAAAAGTTTTTACATATATTCTTGTAGGAGTTAGTAAAATATCTATTAACTTTTGATTATTAATCTCATCATCAAATTTCATATTTAGTTTTTCAAAAAATAGTTTTCTTACAAGAGAGTAGCCATTTGAATGAATACCTGAACTAGGAAGAGCTATCAAAACATCCCCCTCCTTTACCAAAGATACTCGATCCATCTCTGATTTTTCAGCCATGCCCACAGCAAAACCAGCCAAATCAAAATCACCCTTTGAGTACATACCCGGCATTTCAGCGGTTTCACCACCAATCAAAGCACACTCACTCTCAATACAGCCTTTAGAAATACCCTCTACTACAGAAGTAGCTTCATGAGTTTTCAATTCACCCGTAGCATAATAATCAAGAAAAAAAGATGGCGTACCAAAGTTACAAATAAGATCATTTACACACATTGCTACAAGATCAATACCAACTGTATCAAATTTTTGGGCATCAATTGCAAGTTTTAGTTTAGTTCCAACTCCATCTGTAGCTGCAAGCATTACAGGCTCTTTATATCCAGCTGGTAGCTCATAAGCCCCCGCAAAGGAGCCTATACCACCAATTACATTTTTATCAAATGTAGATTTTACAAATGGCTTAATATTCTCAACAAACTCATTTCCAGCATCAATATCTACACCCGCATCTTTATAACTAATATTTGCCATCTATCTCTCCAGTATTATCTTTTAAAGTATAAGTACTAACATTCTAACAAATAAAACTTATTTAGCACTATATTTAATACTGAAATCACCTAAAGTACTTGGATAATATGTTGTTGCCTCAATCTTATATTCACCTGCTTTAAGAAACATATTAATTCTTGAATTTGTTGATCCATCACCACGATCATCATTAAAAGCAATATTATTACCACCTTTATCAATCAAATTTAAATATGTATCCTTATCTGAACTTAAACTAATATCTATATTTTGTGCAGAGTTTAGTTTAAAACTAAAACTTTTAGCATATGCTCCACTCCTATAACTAGATAGACAACTATCATTCCAAGATCCATTATATACTACATTAGAGACTAGAGATACTACTTCGCAATTAGCTTCTGATAAACTATTAAGACTAACTTGATACAAACCACTACTATCTGTAGAGTTATAACCATAAAGACGAACATAAAGACTACCTAGAGGAGCAACAAAACTTGTACTAAACTCTAATTCACCTATAGGAATGGAAAATTTTTTAACTTCATTTCGATATTGATCATATACTCGTATATAAAATTTTATATACTCCTCTTTTGTACTAAAATGCAGAGATAATGAATTATTTACATTATTGAGCTTATAAAAATCATACTTACTCTCACCTCTCTCTCTATAACCATTGTATGTTTTGTTTAGTAAAATTGGGCTAGAAGTGGCTAAAGTATTATTTGGTTCAATTTCATAAAGATCTAAATCTTCACTGTTCTCAAAAGCATCTATCTCTAACTGATAAGTACCATGACTATCTGTTGTATTAGCCCCATAAATTTTAATATATATCCTTCCTTCATGTACCCCTACAACTCTCTCTAGGGAACCACCACCTTTTGCAACACGGTACCTTCCAATCTCTTTATGCTCTTTGTTGTAAAGATAAATAGTATAACTTATTTGCTCTTCTTGTGTTGAAAAAAGTAGTTTAAAAGATTGTTTGGGTGCAATAAAAGTATAGTAATCATGAAAGTATTCATTTTTTAATCTCTCTCCGATCATCTCATCATTGGAAAAAATCTCTTGTGCATCTTCAAAACTGTCATTGGGCTCTTTTTCAATCCCTGCTACAGCAATTTGAATAAATAGTGAAAGTGCTATTATATATCGAATCATCTCTATCTCCTTAAAATTAAATATATTATATGTTTACCTATATATTATAAACATATTATATCTAATTTTAAGTTTAAAATGTTATTAAAAAATTTAATTTTTTACAAAGAAACTACTGTTATCTCACTATTGCCAAACTGATTATCACCATTTTCATCAACTTTAACACTAATTTCATTTTTTTGTGTTACCTCTAATTCTACTTGATGCCCTTTTTCATCTATATATCTAAACTTTCCTCTTAATAAATTTGAATTTTTATCACTTACAAATGGTGTTAAACTTGCATCATAACTTGAATCTACGCTGAAATAAGCACTATCACCAATCTTCTCTTCTCCTGATAGAGGGTACTCTTCATATCCACCATTTATCAGCTCTCTTGATTTATAGACCAAATCTTGACCACCATGAACCAATCCATCTATATCCATCTCCAAATTAATAGTAGATACCTCATAATCATCTTCAATTCTAGAATTAACACTACCAGTTCCAATTGTATAAAAACTAAAATCTTGACCAATCACTTTAAAGTTTTCAGAAAATTCAGTTCTAGTATTTTCACCAATAGTAATAATTTTCATACTACCATCTATAATTTCACCATCTTGATTACAATCTTTAAATAGTATTATCATCTCTTGGGCTACATCTTCACTAAGATTTTCATCCAAATCCATAATCATCTCCATACTTCCACCATCTATACAATTTTGTAGTGTATTTGGAGTAAATATTTCATCTTTTTCTCTTAAATTCTCACCAGCACTCTCATAAGAGCGTCCACTCTTAATGGCAACTGCCAATTTTTCACTATCACTCAATTTACTTAAATCATCACTGCTTTTTTTAGCTATTTCATTAGTTACAATCTCTTTATCATCAATACTATTAATAGGAGTATTAATTCCATCACCACATCCCGAAAATACCAATAAACTTATAAAAAGTGCTACATAATTTTTCATACTTTATCTCTCTTTTTTATTTTTTTAAAATTTATACCCAATTTTTAATAACTCAATATCAATAAAGATAGGAGCATCATCGATAGCTGATAAACTTGAACTATCAAATATATCATTATCAGATCCCAAATAACGCCCAGCTATCAAACCAACACCCCAATACCACCTTGATGATTTAGAGAAAAGACGATATCCAATTCCTAAACCTACACCAAGTTTAGTAACTTTAGCATAATTTTCACCACTATTATCTCGTTTGGAATCTCTTAATTCACCCTCCAAAGAGGCAACTCTACCAATAGCACTCATGTATAATCCACCAACTCTATTCTCTATAAATTTACGATAATGGATATCTAAAGTCAATAGTTTAAAATCACTCTCATGAGAGTATAAAACAGGAATAGTAATCTCTGCACTATTTGTATAATCAAATATAGAGAGTGATCCACTAGCACTCCTCCATGAACCATCAATAAGTATCAATCTAAAAGGATTAATCTCTACACCATGCTCTAGTTGAGCAATATTATTATAATTTGTTCTCTCATTAGCCCAACCAAATAGAGATATAAGTGAAAACATTATGATTATTAATACTCTCATCATAACTCTCCCAATATAATATATATTATCTCTTCATCTTCAAAAATATTATCAGAGTTTTTATCAACAAAAATTTTCATCTCATTTATGCCAATTGATTCAAAAACAACTTGATTTTTATTTTGATTAAAGTATCTAAAAAGCCCACCATTTAAAAGATTATTCATAAGGTCAAACTTCATTGCATTCTGATTATTATCATTTATTGCCAAAAATGTATGATTATTTATTGTCTCTTGCCCTGATATAGGATATAGAGATTTTTCATCACCGTTAACAGAAAAATTAAATCTATAATTTAGATACTCTTTCGTTATACTATATCTATTATCCAACAACCTCATATTAAGTATCATACTACCATCACTCTCATATTTAATATCACCAGAAAGCAGAGTATAGTTATCAAAACTATATTTTTTATTAAGTTTTGTTATATTATTTTCTCGAATAAAAATATTAGGCTCTCTATCTATCTCATCAAAAAGTTTTGGAATAAATATAATCTCTTGAGCTAAAATATCTATATCACTTATTTGATAAACTCCATTATCTGCAGATGCAGGGAAAGCCACAGCCTCACCACCAGACTTATTATCTTCACCATTTACTATAGTTGATGATTCAGGCAAAGCTGTTATTGAATCACTTTTAGATTTACCCATCAAACCACAGCCAACAAGGAAACCTAAACTGAAAATAAATATTAAAATATTTTTAAACACAATCAACCCCTTTTGTAATTTGATGATTTAAGACTTTCTCAAGTAATATAGCAAAAAATTGTGTGAAAAAAGTGAAAAAATGCAAAAAAATCAGAAAAACAGATCAAAAAACCTATCTTTATTATATATCGAAGATGAAAAGTTTATTAGAGAAAATGCAATACTCTTTTTAGAAGATCAATTTCAAACAATATATGAAGCAAAAGATGGAATAGAGGGGCTTGATATTTATAAAGCTCAAAAACCAGATATTATAATTACTGATATATCAATGCCTAAAATGGATGGCTTAAAACTATGTGAAAAGATACGCATCAGTGATCAAAAAACACCAATTATAATAACAACAGCTCATGCAGATACAGAGTATCTATTAAAAGCTATAGAGTTAAACCTAGTCAAATATTTAATCAAACCAATAGAAGAGGATCAACTATTAGAAGCGATAGATCTTTGCTGTGAAAAACTCTCCTCAAATAACTCAAATATTATCCAAATAACAGAAAATCACACTTTTGATACCTTCAATAAAACACTATTTTTCAATCAAAGTTTAATTAAACTTACAAAAAATGAGTTGTTACTCCTAGACATATTAACCAAAAATAGAGATAGAATTGTCTCATACGAAGAGATAGAGTATTTTATATGGTATGATAAAGTTATGAGTAGTGATGCCCTAAAATCAGTAGTTCGCTCTCTTCGTAACAAAATAGATAAGAGTATTATTGAAAATTTTTCTAAACAAGGATATAAAATAAAACTTCATGAAGGCTATTAGTGCATAGAGCATTAAAAATTAAATTATTAATTATATTGATTTTTTTATCTATCTCTATATATAGTTATTCACATGTTTTTCACATGCCAGAAGCTCCTGCTTATAGTTATTCACTTTTTCAAGTTTTTATCACCTCAATCTGTTTTGGAGTAATCATTTCAGCATCTATTTATAACTTTACTCTCTTTATTTATAATAGAGATATTCAATACCTATATTACTCCCTAGCACAAGCATCTACACTACTCTTTCTTTTTGCACTAGATAGTATATATATCACCCCTTTTGATAAGATTATTGGATTAGATAACCATATGTTCTTTGATCTATACCAACATGCCCTTTTACTCTTTTCTATTCTCTTTTTAGAAAAATTTTTTCATACAAAACAGAACTCTATAACTTTACATAAAATTATTAACATCATTAAATACTTTATACTAATAGATATCATTTTGACAATTATACTTTCACATGCAATTTTTATTAGACTTATACCAATTTTTATTCCAATTTGGCTAATTCTCAGTGAGTCACACCGTCTAATCAAAGATAAAAACCTCTCCTTTTATTTTATTTATCTAGGATGGGCTATTCCATTAACAGTCGCAATAGCCGAGTACATGGGCATTATTGCCTTTATAAACAAAGAATTTCCATTTTTACATATTGCATTTGCACTAGAATCTCTTATCTTATCTTTGGCAATATCATATAAATTTAAGCTCATAGAAGATGCCCAAAAAGCACAACAAAGTCTACTTTTACAACAATCTAGACTAGCTAGTATGGGTGAAATGATAGCTACAATAGCTCACCAATGGAGACAACCACTCACACATCTATCCTATATTTTTATGAATATAAAAAAATCAGCAGATAATAAAACACTAATAGAGAAGAAAATAGCAGAGGGCAAAGAGCAGTTAAAATATATGTCTAAAACTATTGATGATTTTAGAAACTTCTATAATCCATCCAAAATAAAAGAGGCGTTTAATATTAAAGAGGCATGTAATGAAGCAATTAAGATTGCAATGCCTACACTAAGAATATCACATATCAAAATAACCCTAAAAGAGAACAACCCATGTACAATAATAGGCAATCTACATGAACTATCTCAGGCTATTTTAAATATTATAAATAATGCACGAGATATCTTAATAGAAAGGTCTATAAAAGAACCCTTTATTCACATAAAAATAGATACATGTGAAATAAAAATAAGTGACAATGGAAAAGGGATCAAAAAAGAGAATATAGAGAAAATTTTTGAGCCATATTTTAGCACCAAAACTGATAGTGATGGGATTGGACTATATATTAGTAAAACTATTATCGAAAAAGAGATGGGTGGAAAACTCACACTAAAAAGTGATAAAAATGGAACAACATTTACAATCAAAATACCATTTTCGTAAAAGGAATAAAAGTGATAAAATATAAGAGTCTAATTTTAAATTTTTTTAAAACTTCACCACACAGATATCAGATAATAGACATAGCAAGAGGTATTCTATTTTTTAATATGTTTTTTTACCACTCAATGCTATTTGCAACACAATATAGAGTAATTCAAACAACTATACCCAACTCTATTGGATGGGAAATTTATCAAAAATTAATTGCGGGTAGTTTTTTCTTCCTTGTTGGAATAAGTCTCTATTTTACCAATCAACATAATATAACTCTTAAAAAAATCACTATGCGAATGATAGAACTAATTGGTAGTGCATTAATTGTAACTATCGTAAGTATCTTTTTATATCCCAATAGTATTATTATATTTGGTATTTTACACTCAATAGCTCTATCCTATTTACTAGCTTTATATATTTTAAAAATTAAAATACCATATAAATTTATAACTATTTTAGGAATTATCATAATAATAATCGGAATATATTATCGTAGCCAATTATTTGATAATCCTATATTAGTTTGGACAGGACTAGGCATACATGTAGCCCCAGCATTTGATTATCAGCCAATTTTTCCATGGTTTGGAGTAGTATTAATAGGTCTAGGATTGGGGAAATATATAGCAAACTTTAGTCAAAAAATAGCAATTAGTCAAAATAAAACCACCCTACTTTTAACACTTGTTGGGAAACATACACTATTTTTATATTTGGCACATGTCCCGATTATTCTTATTTTTCTAGAGATTATAAAACAGTAAGAGTATCTTAAAACTTATGGCAGAGAGGAAGGGATTCGAACCCTCGGTAGAATAAACTACACCCGCGTTCCAGGCGAGCGCCTTCGACCACTCGGCCACCTCTCTATATTTTTAAGAGCAGTATTTTAGCGTAAATTTCTAAAATTTTGTACCTCTATCTCTAAAAACTCTATAATTCTTCTTTGAATAAGCTGAGTATGTGCATCACTCTGCCCACATGCAATAAATCTCTTTAACATTCCAATATCTATTTTTTCATAAAATCTACTCTCAACTTTAAGCTCATATTGAATCTTATCAATCAATTCATTGATATCAAGTCCATTATTATCAATAACTTTTTGCACAAACTCTCTAACGATTCTAACTAGTACATCCACTCTTGCCTCATCATTAGGATATATCTCTTGAGCAACTTGCTCTAATAAGATAAGTTCACACTCATTCATCTCCTTATTTGCAGCAATCATGAGAGCTAAAAGCTCTGCACGAAACTCAAGTGAACTACTATGATAGAGTATAATATCCCTAAAAAATGATAAAAATCGACTCCTCACTCGTCTCTTTAATTCCATATCTTTTTAACCTTCAGTGTAAACTAAGTTTCTTTTATGTAAAATTCTCACCTCTTAAAAGAGATAGCATTGAGAAAGCCAAGGCTTTTTGAGTGCTCTCCTTAAGACCTATGCAATAAATTTTTAGAGCAACGCGCCAGGGTGGGAACACAGCAACGCACTCTATCTTTTTATGTGCCGTAGGAACCTTGAGGGGGGTCTTTTAACTTTTTAGTTCCTAATTTTCCCATTAATTACCTACTTTATTCACATCTATGTTGTTAACATGTGAATAACTTAACTATTTTTCCACAATTTTACTATCAATTTCAATAACAGTGTGAACATTTCCTCTTGGATTAAAATCTGCAATAACTTTAAGCCATTTTGGATTTAATTTACGATTTAATAGATCATATATCTCATTTGCACTATCTTCATGAGAGATATGTCTAGTCATAAAGCTATTAATATATAGTTTAATAGCCTTAAGTTCAACAACAAACTCATTTGGAGTGTATTCTAGATATATAGTCGCAAAATCAGGATAACCACTCCTAGGACAAAGACAGGCAAATTCAGGAAGGGTTATTTTAATCACATAATTTTTTTTATGTTTATTTGGCCAAATCTCTAAATCTTTCTCAACATCAAAATTTAAAATCTCTTTTTCACCATATTTCATAAATAAGCCCTAAACATCTAAATGTTTCACATCTTTTGCATGTGATTGAATATAATTTCTTCTAGGTTCTACTTCATCACCCATAAATAGAGTAAATGTATCACTAGCTTCTTGAGCATCATCAATGGTTATACGAAGTAATCTTCTATTTGTAGGATCCATTGTAGTCTCCCAAAGTTGTTCAGGGTTCATCTCACCTAGAGCTTTATATCTTTGGATATAAGCACCCTTTTTTGCACTTTTTTCTATTTTATCAAGCATAGATAATAACTCTTGATTAGAAAATTCAAGACCTAAATCTTTCATCTTATTTCCAATATATACAGCCTCTATAAAGAGAGGATTTGCAAAAAAGTCATCATTTATAATAATCTCTTCAAGACCATCAAAATTTTGTATATAGAGGTGAATATCTTCATCAGTAACTATTTTATTTAAAATATTAAAACCAAGAGAATTAACAAAACTCTCTATCTCTAAATACAATTTATCGCTAGAGAGAGAGACAAGATTAGGATTTTCTATCAAATATTGTACAACTTCAATTACATGAAATCTCTTCTCTAACTCTTTAAGGGTACTTCTATAAGCAGAAACTATTTTAAACAGCTCCATTAAATCTTTAGATCCCATACCTTCAAACTCTATAGAATCGATACCATTTTCTATTAAAAATTCATTTAATGATTTATCATCTTTGAGATATATCTCTTTTTTACCTTTTTTATAACGATAAAGATGTGGTTGTGCAAGATATACATAACCTTTTTCAATTATAGGTCTCAAAAATCTAAAAAGAAAGGTTAAAAGAAGTGTCTGAATGTGGCTACCATCAACATCGGCATCTGTCATAATAATAACTTTATGATATCTTAGTTTATCTTCATTAAACTCTTCACCAATACCACAACCTAAAGCTGTAATCATATTTGTAATCTCTTCAGATTTCAAAATTTTATCAATACGACTCTTTTCAACATTTAAGATCTTACCTTTAAGGGGAAGAATTGCTTGAAATACTCTATCTCGCCCCTGCTTTGCACTTCCACCAGCAGAATCACCCTCTACTAGATATATTTCACTAATAGAGGCATCTTTACTTTGACAATCTGCCAATTTTCCAGGAAGAGTACCAACACTCATAGAATCTTTTCTTCTTGTTAAGTCTCTAGCTTTTTTAGCAGCTTCTCTACCACGAGCAGCAGCCAAAGCTTTACTCATAATGACTTTAGCTTCAAGAGGGTTTTCTTCAAAATATTTACTCAATTTCTCATTTACAATTTTTTGAACAAGAGGTCTTACATAAGTATTTCCCAACTTACCTTTAGTTTGTCCCTCAAATTGAGGCTCAGGGACTTTTACACTCACAATAGCTATCAACCCCTCTTTGACATCGTCTCCTGTAATTTTGATATCTTTCTCGCGTTGTGCGGCATTATTATTGATATACTTCACAATGGCTCTTGTCAATCCACCTCTAAAACCAGCTTCATGAGTACCACCTGCTGGTGTTTTAATATTATTTACAAAAGAGTATAGATTTTCATGGTAACTGCTGTTATATAAAATAGCTATATCTACTTCAATATTTTCTATTGCTTCAATAATTTGAAGAGGTTTCATAAGAGCATCTTTTTTATTGATATCAACTACAAATTGAGCAGTACCACCCTCAAAGTGATAGATATTCTCTTTTCCTACTCGATGATCTTTAAATACAATTGTAATCTTAGGATTTAGATATGCTAACTCTTTAAATCTTTTTGCTAAAACATCATAATCAAACTCAGTAACTTCAAAAATGGTATCATCAGGCCAAAACTCAATAGATGTTCCTGTACGATTTGTATTTCCAACAACTGCTAAAGGCTCATCTACAATACCTTTGTGAAACTCTTGAAAATGTTTTTTTCCATCTCTGTTAATTTTAAGAATAAGTTTTGATGATAGTGCATTTACAACAGATACACCAACACCATGTAACCCTCCTGAAACTTTATAAGTATCTTTATCGAATTTACCTCCTGCATGAAGAACAGTAAGAGCAACAGTTGCTGCAGATATATTCTCTGTAGGATGTATATCCGTAGGGATACCTCTAGCATTATCTACAATAATTGCAGAACCTTCAGTTGTAAGCTCTATTGTAATTTTATCACAAAATCCAGCCATAGCCTCATCAATAGAGTTATCCACAACCTCATAAATCATATGGTGTAGACCATTTACATTGGTATCACCAATATACATTCCGGGTCTCTTTCTAACGGCTTCTAGTCCTTTTAGGACTTTAATATTTGATGCACCGTAATTCTCTTGCATTATCTTCTCCAAAAATTAAATCATGATAGGCATCACAACAGTAATAAAGTTATGACTTTTTAACATAAAGGGTAAAGTAGAATCATTATAGCTTAATTTAAATTCATCTTTTTCTATATTTGCTAGAAAATCTAGAATGTATCGACTATTTATAGCTAGATATATATCTTCATCTATTGGTAAATTGGTTGAGAGTTCTGTTTTTGCTTCAATATTATCTTCATTAAGACTCTCAAATGTAATTTTATCTCCGCTAAATGTGAGTTTCATCTCATAAGAGATAGTTGTAATCTGTTTTAATTTTTCAATCATATCTTTTCTATTGAGAGTTAATTCATATTTATGTTCTTTTGGAATAATTCTTTGATAATCTGGATATTTACCATTTATCAGTTTTGTAAAAAATGTAAAGTTACTAGATTTTATAAGGAATATATTTTCATCATAAAAAATTTCCATTTCATCAAAAAATAGTTTTTGTATCTCACTAATTGCTTTTTTAGGAATAATAATTGCTTTATTATCTTCAGAGTTTTGTTCTAAAGAGGCAATAGCTAATCTTCTTGTATCAGTTGCTACAAAATTAATATTATTAGTTCCAATATCTATAAGAGTTCCATTCAACTCATATTTTGGATTATTTGTATCAATAGCAGGAGATACTTTTTTTATAGCTTGCAAAAAAGCAATAGGTTCTATTTTAAATTGGTTTTTATTCTCTATAATTGGAAATTCTGGATATTGGTCTGCTTTAAACATAGGAAGTTTAAATTTAGATCTATTTTGTCTAATGTGTAAAAAATCTTCATCTGTTTCTAATGTGATTTCTTCATCTTTTAAAATTTTCACAATATCTAAAAGCCTTTTCCCATTAGCTGTAGCTTCACCTTGTTGTATTATCTCTAAATTTGTTGTTTGTATAGATATACCTGTCTCAAAATCTGTAGCTTTAGATAAAAGCCCCATCTCATCTGCATGAAGTAATATATGTGATGTAATTTGAGAAGCATCTTTTTTATCTATGAAATTTTGAGAATTTATTAGTATCTGCTCTAAAGAGCTTTTATTAATTATAATTTGCATCTTTTTTTCCCTTTATTATATTATTAAAACTTAGTGGTAGTAGTAGTTTAGGTTGAAAATGTGAATAACTGTTTTAAAGCCCTAAAACTAGGCATTTAAACTACCCAACTTAGTGAATAAGTTATTCACATCTATTCACATAAACTAATCATTCTTTGTCGTGATCTTATTTTTTAACTCTTCTAGCTTTAATCTGAAATTTTCGTCCTCATCTATGATCTGATTTATCTTTTTCATATTGTGTGATACCGCTGTATGATCTTTCATTCCAAAGTATTCTGCAAGTTTTGGCATGGAGTTTGGTGTCAATGTTCTTGCTAGATAAATAGCGATTCTACGGGCTTCAACTATGTTTTTACTTCTTTTTTTAGATTTAATATCACTCGGTTTTATATTTAATTCTTGAGAGATTATTTTTATAATTTCTTCTAAATTTATACTTTTTCTCTGCTCTTTAATCTGCTCTTTAATCACATTTTTTGCAAAATCTAATGTAATTTCTTGACGCATCAGTGACGCATGTGCATTCAAATTTATGATTGCACTCTCAATTTCTCTAATATTATCACTCATATTGATGGCAATATAGTTAATTATTTCGTCACTTAAGTTTATTCCATCTAATTCACATTTCTTAATTATAATAGATATTTTGGTCTCTAGTCCGGGAGGCTGTATATTTGCCATCATTCCCCACTCAAACCTACTTCTTAATCTATCTTCAAAACCTGCAATTTTTTTTGGTGGTTTATCAGATGTGAGTACTATCTGTTTTTTATTTGTGTGTAGTTGGTTGAATGTATGGAAAAACTCCTCTTGAGTAAGGTCTTTACCGCTTAAAAACTGTATATCATCAATTAAAAGATAGTCGCATTCTCTATACTTTTGTCTAAATCTTTCTGGTGTTTTATTCCTAAGATTATAGGTAAAATCATTCATGAATTGCTCAGATGTAGTATATATGATAGAATCTCCCCTTTTTGATGCACTATTACCTATAGCTTGCAGTAAATGTGTCTTTCCAAGCCCGCTAAAACCGTATAAAAAGAGCGGATTGTAGATTTCACCAGGTGTTTCAGATACAGATTTTGCAATGCTATAGGCCACTTGGTTTGAACTACCCACTACAAAGGTGTCAAATGTGTAAGATGGATTCAAAATTGTAGATTGTACACTATTGCTCTTTTTCACACTCTGTTCACTACTCTTTCGTAAAGAGGGTGAATAACTTTTGGTTTCTATCACTACTTCTGGCTTGATTCCGTTTGCAATTTCAAAAAGGTGTGATATCTTTTGAGCATACTTAGTTTTTACCCAACTAGAAATAAGAGGATTTGGTGCTATAAAGATAGCTATTTCGAAGCTTGAATCCTCTTCATTATATTTTAATTGTCTAATATATCTCTGATATTCATGTGGTGGAATCTCTTTTTTGAGGAGATCTAAGATACTATTATCTGGCAAAATGATCTCCTTTTTTAAGTCTAAGTTTTTTTAATTCACATGAAATATTCACATGTGAATATTCTATCAGAAAATATTTTAAAGATAATTATTGAATCGTTTAAGAAAAAAAACTTATTAATAAAAATAATTAATTAATTTTATTAAGAATTATATAATAAAAACAGTAGGTTATTTTTTATAAATTTTACCTTTACTATAGTCACTTTTATGAGTTATTGGTAAAAGATAAAATAAAAATTAAGTATATAAAATAAATATTCAAATGGTGAATTATATGTGAATAACTTAAGGAAAAAA
>CAZLLE010000097.1:0-73651 GCA_964560425.1 uncultured Campylobacterales bacterium | reverse complement strand
TTATAATATGGAGACAACATATCCAGGAATTTTTCTATTTTTGGCAGTATGTAATCCGGGGGTAAAAGCAGAAGATGTAGAAAAAGAGATATTAAAAGAGATTAAAAAACTCAAGCTCCTCTTGTGTTACAGGTGAAGTTTTGAGTTTTTTAATCTCTTCTAATATCTCTTTTTCTACATCTTCTGCTTTTACCCCTGGATTACATACTGCCAAAAATAGAAAAATTCCTGGATATTTTGTCTCCATATTATAAGCATATATTGTATTTACAAGCTTCTTTTCATTGATAAGTTTTGAATCTAATCTACTACTTTTGCCACTACTCAAAAGCTCACTAATAGCAGATAAAGCTACTTGATCTTTATGTTGAAAGTTTGGGATATGATAAGCCATTGCCAACATCTCAACTTCACTATCTTTATATATTGTAATTCTCTTCTCTCCATCTTGAATAGGCTCTACTTGATGAGGTACTGGAATCTCTACACTATTATTAATATCTTCAAAATATTTTTTGCTTGTCTCAAATACCTTTTGAGATTTGATATCTCCAGCTACAACAATTACAGCATTTTTGGGTTGATAATAGGTTGCATGAAATTTTCTTATATCTTCTATACTCCAATTTTTGATATCATCAATAAATCCAATTGGTGTCCAGTGATAAGAGTTATATAGAAACATATTATTAAATAGTCTAAAATATAGATATCCCATAGGAGAGTTGTCTGTTCTCCATCGTCTCTCTTCAAGTACTACATCTCTTTCTGGTTGAAACTCTTCATCTGTAAGATTAAGATTTTGCATCAACTCGGCAAAAAGCTCTAAAGAAGTTGATAGTTTATCCGCAGAACTTTTTATATAATATTGAGTAGAATCAAAGCCAGTTGAGGCATTATTTACACCACCCATTTTTTTGACAATAGTATCAAATTCACCACTTTTTAAATTTTTGGTAGATTTAAAATTGAGATGCTCCAACATATGAGCAATACCACTTTTACCCATTACTTCATTTACACTTCCTACTTTATAAAAGATATTGGTTGTAATGACATTAGATCCATTTTCCATTGGAATTACAACAACTTGTAATCCATTTTTCAGAGTTTGTGTATAGTATTTAGGTAGAGTATTTCCCATTAAAGTTCCTGTTATTAATATTGTGATTATAATTAACCATTTTTTCATTTTCTATCAGCTCCTACGGCTTGTGATATATTTTCAAATCCATCTTTTTCCAAAAGTTCAACCAATCGACTATTAATATTTTTAACAAGAGAAGGTCCTTCAAAAATAAGAGAACTAAAAACTTGAATCAAAGAGGCTCCCGCTCGAATTCGTCTATATGCTTCATCTCCATCACTAATTCCACCTACGGAAATAAGTATAGTTTTGCCATAAAACTCTTTTGCCAAAGCCTCAAAAAGTTTGAAACTCTTCTCTTTCAAAACTGCTCCACTAATTCCACCAAAATCTTTTGCATTTGGAAGAAGAGAATAGTCTATAGTGGTGTTGGTAGCGATAATCCCTTTTGCTCCATATTTGATAGCAATTTGACACATATCAAGAGCATCTTGTACCTCCAAATCAGGTGCAATTTTGAGAAAAATAGGCTTATCTGTTAGATTAACTCCCATCTCAAAAATAGATTTAATAAAATCTTCATTTTGCAAATCTCTAAGCCCCGGTGTATTTGGAGAGGAGATATTAATGACTATATAATCAGATATATCCTTAAACCCTTTGATCAAAATACGATAATCTTCCAGAGCATCCTCTTGAGAAGTAAGCTTATTTTTACCAATATTAGCTCCTAAAGGAACTTTAAAAGGAGAGGCTTTCTCTACTTCCTCTTTGACTTTTTCAAGACCGCCATTGTTAAATCCCATTGCATTTTGTAGACTATTTGCCTCTGGAAATCTAAAAAGTCTAGGTTTTTCATTGCCCTCTTGTGGTTTTGGTGTAACTGTACCAAACTCAATAGAACCAAACCCAATAGCAGCTAATCCCTCTAGCATCGTGGCATTTTTATCAAAACCAGCAGCAAGTCCAACAGGATTTGGAAATTTAATCCCCAATATATCTTGTGATAGTTTTGGTGTATTGACTTGATATCTCTTTGAAAGAGCATTTAGTACAAAAGGTGTATATTTAGCAAGAGAGCTAAGAGTACTCTCTACTAAATGGTGTGCATTTTCTGGATCTGTTTTAAAAATTATTTTCTTTAAGTATTTGTATTTCATTTACTCTCTATAATTTGGATTTAATTAATATTATACAGAAGAGTTCTTTTATAGTTCATTGAAAATATTTTTTTATCTTTTTTATTTTATATCAGTTCTCTCTCTATGCTCTTTTGTTGCTAAGATATATTCGCTTATTGTTTGTAGAATTTTTTCTATCTCCAAAATAGGAATTTCTAACTTTCTATTATCATTCATATCTTTTATTTTTGCAATTTTTTTCTCTATCTCTTTTATATTTGCATGAACTATTTTTATAACTTTATTACTCTCTTTTGTTCTCTCTTGTAGAGCTTGATTTATTTGAATTAGAGATGTACTTCCTTTTGATATTGTTTTGTACTCTTCTATCTCTTTTGATAGTTTTTCTACCTCTTTCTCTATTTTTGTAAGCTCATTATCTAAAAAATCGTTCTCTTTTTGTAAACTTATATTACTCTCTTCTAGTTCTTGATACTCTTTGATCTGTGTTGTAAGTGTTTTATTCTCTAGTTTTAGTTGAGAATCATCATGTGAAATTGGTTCTCTATTTTCACACTCTTCCATGTCCATCTCTTTTTTCATAAACTCTTTTTTTAGTATAAAATACTCTTTTCTATGCTCTTCAATCTCTAGCTCTTTTTCAGCTAAACTATTATCTAGTTGTTTGTAGTCCATCTCCTTTTTATCAAGGCTATCTTGAAGATTGATGAGTTTATCATGTAACTTTTCATTTCTGATAAGAGATGATAAAATCCACCCAAATATAAATCCAAAAACAACTGCACCAATTAAACATAATATAAAGTTTGCAATTATAAATGCCATGTTTATCCCCTTTTCCTTAATGAAAGATTTACTCTCTTGTTTTTATCTGAAGATTGATCTATCTTTATTTTTGATTTTTCAAGACCAATTTGTTGTAGATAGTTACTTATCTTATCTTCTATATTAATATCAGATGTTTTTATAAAAATAGCACTATTTTTGGCTAATTTTGTTTTATAAGCTAACCGATTTAAGATATATTTCTGTTTTGTTGTAAGTTTTTTATGAAATGAGAAGTTTTTGTTTTCTATAATTTTTGTATATTTCTCTTCTTCTTTCTCTTTTTTCTCTTGATCTCTCTCTTCTTGTGCTGTTTGTATAATATTTTTTTCTATCTTTTTAACACTCTCTTTTACAAGAGATTCAGTATTAAATTTATCTACTACATTTATGTATGTATTCTCTTTTTTTGATACTTTTATAATAGTAAATTGAGGAGAGCCATCTTTATTCTCTTTTTCTGATAGATATGTTTGGTTTTCATCTGTTTGCACTTCCCTCTGATCTAACTCTTCAGGTGTAATATTTACAATATTTGGATTAAGTTTGTCCAAATTAAATGTAACACAAAAAGTTAGGAAAAGTAAAGTTGTGAAAAATCCTAACCAAAGAAAATTTTTGCTAGTCAACATTATTACGACCCCTTCTAGCTTAAAGTAAACTTATTTTATATTTTTAACAAGTATACAATAAAAATTTACTTTTGTAAACCATTTAGCTGTTTAAAGTCAATGCAGTGTTTCATAAGTTCACTTTTATTTCCTTTACAACTGATTTTACCATCCTTTAAAACTAGAATTTCATTGGCGTGTTCAATTGTTTTGAGTCTATGGGCGATTATAATCGTAATTTTGTCTTTAGATATCTTTTTTAAGGCATCTGTTATTTTTTGCTCACTTTGTGTATCAAGTGCACTTGTGGCCTCATCAAAAATAAATATTTTAGGATCTCTATATATTGCTCTAGCTATTGCTAATCTCTGCCTTTGTCCTCCTGATAAGTTGGTTCCAAATTCATTAATAGTTGTATTGATCCCTTGTGGCATATTTTTTACAAAGTCCCAAGCATTTGCACTCTTTAGTGACTCTACAACCTTTTTTTCATCCACTACTTTTCCATAAGCTACATTTTGTGCTATGGTATCATTAAATATATAGACTCTTTGTGTCACTATTGAGATGCTATCTCTGATACTATCTAATGTATAGTTTTTGATACTCTCTTTATTAAAAAGTATCTCTCCCTTGCTTGTATCATAAAATCTAAGAAGAAGATTCACAATAGAGCTTTTCCCACTACCACTATTTCCTACTAGTGCTAGTGTATCTCCTTTTTTGATTGAGAAAGCTATATTTTGCAATGTTTTTTTATCGCTATAATCTAGATCAACAGCCTTAAACTCTATCTTATTTATATCTCCTTCTCTTATAATTGTACCACCCTCTATTTTTGATTTTCTATTGAGTATGGAGAATATTCGCTCACTAGCAGCAATTGCATCTTGCATTTTGTTATATAGATTTGATACTCTTTTAACAGGAGTATATAACATAAATAGAGCAGTCAAAAATGAGAAAAAACTTCCTACACTCATATCTCCATTTATGACCTCTTTACCCCCATATATAATGACTAAAGCAACACCCAAAGATCCTATAATCTCCATAAGTGGGCTTACAAGTTCTCCTGTTTTGGTTGCTTTGATATTTACATCAAATATCTGTTGATTCTCTTTTTCAAATCTTTTAGACTCATACTGTTCTGCTGCACTAGCTTTGATCACTTCAATATTATTAAAAATTTCACTTAGTCTTGCCGTAAGATCTGAAGTCCTCTCTTGTGATGTATGAGAGAACTTTTTCATTTTTTTTGCAATCATAGAGATAGGTTTTGCAGTCAGGGGAATAAAAATAATAGACAAAAGAGCCATTTGTGGATCAAGATAAAAGACATATCCCAAAAGAGCCAAAATAGTCAAAAATTCCCTACTCATAACAGGAAGAGTAGCTGATACAACTTGTCTGACTCTCTCAATATCATTCATGCTTCTACTGATTAACTCACCACTACGAAACTCATGAAAGAATCCCATCTCAAAAGATAAGATAGTATCTACAATTCTATCTCTTAGGCGACGAACAATATCTTGTCCAATATAAGATGAAAAATATACTTGCATAAAAGCACCACTAGCCTTAATCGTATATAGTATGATAATACCTAGTGGAAGAAGATATAACATCTCCTCATTTTTTTCTATAAAAATTTTATCAAGAATTGGTTTGATAATAGCGGCTGAAGATGCTGTCCCTAATGCAACCATGATCATTCCCAAAATAGAGAGAGCAAATTTTAGTTTATAATCTCTATAAAATGGTAAAAATCTATTTAGTAGAACCTTTATATCTTTCAATTAGTCCCTTTTTCCCAAACTGTGCCATTTGGTGTGTCCATGATTGAGATATTTTTTTCTAGTAAAATATCTCTGATTTGATCAGCTTTTGTATAATCTTTCTCTTTTTTGGCTTCATCTCTCTGTTTTATAAGCTCCTCAATTTTACTAATCTCTTCTTGAGAAATACCTATTTGAAAATATTTATATGGATCAATTAAGCCAATGCCAAGGAGTGATTCAATATATGAAATATTTGATCGAATCTCTTTTTTGATACCCTTGTTTTTTGGCTCTTTATCCAATATCTCATTGGAATTAGTAATCATACTATCAATTACGGATAGAGCTTCAGAGATATTTAGGTCATCTTCTAATTTTTCAAGTAGCTCTTTTTTGAAAATTTTATTTACTGTTGAACCTTTATCTATATTAATTCTTTTTTTGAGACGATATAGTTTGTCTAACCTTTTTTTGGATGCTATTAAATCCTCTTCATTAAAATTAAAGTTTGATCTATAGTGAGAAGAGAGTAGGTAAAATCTTAAAACTTCTCCATTATAATTTTTGAGTGCATCTTTTAGAAAAAAGCTATTTCCTAGTGATTTGCTCATTTTTGTACCATCAATTTGTACAAAACCATTGTGCATCCAATATTTTGCAAGTTGTTGATTTGAGTGGCATCTGCTTTGAGAGGCTTCATTTTCATGATGTGGAAATAGTAGATCAGCACCTCCTCCATGTATATCTATTTGATACTCTTTATCTGTAGCTAAATGCTCTTTTATCATAGCCGAACACTCAATATGCCACCCCGGTCGTCCATCTCCCCAAGGGCTTTTGTATGAGAGTTCACCTTTTTTTGATAGTTTCCATAGTGCAAAATCTTTTGAGTCTCTCTTTTGAGAGCTATTTTCTACACGATTTATATTTTGGTCATCTTCTGTGTTTCTATGGCTTATAGAAAAATACTCTTTATCTTTGTTGACTTCAAAATAGACACCATCATCAATAACATAAGCAAAATCTTTATCAATTAGTTTTTGAATGAAATTGATAATATTTTCTATATTTTCTGTTGCTTTTGGCTCTATATCTGCATCTTCTATATTTAGAGCATGCATATCATCTTTATACTTTTGAATGTAATGATCTGTAATCTCTTCTAAACTTTGATTATTCTGTTTCATTTTGTTTATGATCTTGTCGTCAATATCTGTAAAATTTTTGACAAATATTACTCTATATCCGAGGGTTTTGAGGGTTCGTCTAAGAAGATCAAAAGCCAAAGCACTTCTAGCATGTCCTAGATGTGCATCATCATAAACGGTAGGTCCACACACATAAATACGAACTATACGATCTTCTTGCGGGGAGAAAAGCTCTTTTGTTTTAGAAACACTATTGTATATATACACTAATATTATCCTTTATAAATAGTAAAAATATAGTCAAAACTATTGCTGCAATGACTATAAAAATTAGATTTTTGTTTTTGATTATATCCAAAAAGGCTTCCACTCCAAACGACCTTATTGTCAAAAATAGTAAAACAAATCCACTAAGAGAACTTGATAGTGCCAATCCTGCCGCTTGAAGAGGGTAGACTAAGCTAAGAGATAAAATTATATTAAATCCCAAAGATATTCCAGATATTTTTGCTGCCTCTTTTTGTCTATGTGTTGCGTATAGCCATAAAGAAAATATTCTTGATAATCCAAAAGGGATAAGACCGATTAGGTACATAGATAAAATCATGGCTGTATTTTTACTATTTTCTGCACTAAAATTTCCTCTCTCATATAAGAGCCATGTGATCTCTCTTGAGAATACAATGCCTACAATAGTAGCGAGTAGCAAGATAGATAATAAAAACCAAAAGCTTTTTTTGAGCATCTCATTTGCTTTTTCTTCGTTATTATGTTTGAGATATCTTGATACTTTTGGAAAGATTGCTACAGATGTTGCAATAGCAAAAAGAGCTAGTGGAAATTGAAAAATACGGTTGGCATAATATAGGTAACTAATAGATCCACTAATCAAAAAAGATGCTAGCCAGCCATCTAAAAATGCAGAAATTTGTGCGGTAGAACTACCAAGTACAGAGGCTGCAAAGTTGTTATTAAACTTTTTAATATCTTTTTTTACTTCATCTTTTTTTGTAGATATTCGTTTTACTCCACCTATTAAAATTCTGTTTAATCCAAGTTTTTTAATGGCAATAATATGAACTAAAAGTTGTAAAACACCACCAATAATTACACCATAACTCATGTTATAAATAATCTCTAAAGGTGTTAAATCTTTTGAATATAATAGTGCCCCAATTAGTGCCATGTTTAAAAGGGCTGTAGAGAATGCTGTAGTTGCAAAGTGGTTTTTATATTGTAAAAGTGATGCCAAAAATGTCACCATGAATATAAGTATGAGATAATTAAAATTAATAGCCACCAATGGAGCGGCAGTTATTATTGTCTGTTGGCTAAATCCAAAAGCTATAAGTTTGGTAAAAAAGTTTGAAAAAAGTGCAACTATAGAGGAAAATAGAATCAAAAATATAACAAATCTTAAAAATATACTACTTGAAAAAACTCCTTTATATCTTGAAGAGGTAAAAGATGGGAGGAAACTTTGTGTAAAAGCACCCTCTGCAAAGATTCTTCTAAAGAGATTAGGAAGCTTAAATGCTACAATAAATATATCTGTATATATATTTGCTCCTAAAATAGAGGCTTGTAACATGTCTCTAATAAAACCTAAAATTCTTGAAAAAAGTGTACCGAAACTATTGGTGAAAATTGATTTAAACATAGCATATCCTACAAAAAAAATTATTAAGTTAAAGTATATTAAAAAATTGCCGATGTTGGGAGATACAATTACTATTTAAAAAGAGAGAAGAGATGTCTATATTTGGAATGTTTAAAAGTAAAGATGAAGATTCTAGTTCTATTTCAAGTGGATCTAGTTCCAAAAAATTTACAAAAACAGTACTGGTTACAAGAGATGTAACAGAAACATTGGAGAGTTTGGCAAAGATACACAACATCTCATCTAAGGTTTTAGATATAAAAGTTCTGTCTAATGCCCTATTTTATAAAACAAGAAAACAAGATGAGTTCAAAAAATTACCTATTGACCAAAAAGAGAAATTTTATGAAGAGAAAAATATTTTACACCCAAATTTGGAAATTACACAAGAGTTAAAATTAGAGGTTTTTAAGAGAAAAGCTGGTAATAAATTTCCTATTAAAATTATTTTGGGTGGTAATAAAAGTTTTACAAAAATTGTTGTTCATATTAAAAAACAGGATAATGTGCAATATTTTGATGGATTAGGAGACGAAATATTATCTGAAATTAATCGTAAAAAAGCAAGACTAAATATTTTATTAGATTTTTTCGATGATGGAGTGGATAAGGAGATTAAAAAGTTAGTCTCTCATATTCGTGTAAATAATGCAATTTTAGAAGATTTCTCTTTTGTTGTTTGTAAAGGAATAGAGGCAACTTCTCTAGAAGAGCAGAGGATAATTAGAAAATATGAAGAGAAGGAAATTGTCGATCAAGAAGATAAGATAGATCATTCAGATAGATCTTTTATTCATAGTGTCAAAAAAGGTGATACTATTTTGATCGTAGTGGATGAAAAAGAGGAAAAATTTGGACGAAATGTCAAAGGTGAATTGATAGAACCAGATGCAGTTCAGCTAAATGTTGATGAAAAACCTGTAGATATAAAGGTAACAAATGATTTTAAAATTACTAAAGATGGTGATAAAATATTATATATTGCTAAAAGAAATGGTTTTATCAATGAGAAAGAGAAGAATAGTTTTGAAATCAATGATGAATTAGTGGTAAATGAAATAAGTTTTAAATCTACAGGTTCAATCAATGGCTCAACTGATGGAGATGTAAAACTAAATATCCAAGGCAAAGATGTTATGCGTGATGCCATAGGACAGGGCATGAACATAGAGACTACAGAATTAACAGTTGGTGGGAATGTTGGTAGTGCGGCAACTGTAAGAGCAAAATTGGTAGATATTGGTGGGCAGGTTCATCAAAGTGCAAGAATTTTTGGAGAGAATGTTAAAGTAAATATCCACAAAGGTTATATTGAGGGTGGTAATATTGAGATTAACTCTCTTGAATCTGGGAAAGTTGTAGGAGATATTGTAACAGTCAAAACACTTGTTGGTGGTGAAATTATAGCAAAAGAGATTCATGTTGGTATAGTAACAAGTAATGCAACACTGACAGCCTCAGATATTATTGAGATGAATAGTTTAAATGGTAGTGGTAATATTTTTACTATTGATCCTTTGGCTCATAGAGGTTTTAAAGAGAGAATGGACTCTCTTACTCAAAAAATTGGTGAAAAAAATGAGACTATAACTCAACTTACAAAAAAGATTAAAGCTATAAGACGAAAGATAGAGAATGAAAAAGAGAAAATTGGTGCTATAAATGAAAAGATTGCAGAGTTTAAAGCTACTAAGATACAAATACCAGCTGCTTTTATGATTAAATTAAAAGAGCAACAAGAGCATATTAAAAAACATAATTTATTATTAAAAGAACTCAAAGATGTTAAAATAGAAAAATCTTCACTTGATAAAGAGTTAGAAGAGTTGGAATCTGCCTCTGTAGAAGCAAAGGTAATTAATAATTCCAAATGGAAAGAGTTTAATGAGATAAAATTTAAGATTATTAATCCTGCCATTGAGATGGCATTTCTTCCAAAAGAGGGGGAGGTAGCCAAAACTATTACAATTGAGCAGGTGGATGATGATGGATATGAGATTAAAAAAAGGTAAATATGATTATTGCAATAGAGGGTGAAGTTGTTAAAAAGGAGCCAACAGTTCTTGCTATTAAGACAGCTATGGGGCTTACTTACGAGGTTAAAGTATCATTAAATTGTAGTTCAAGTTTTGATACAAGTTTTATATCTTTGTATACTACACATATTATCAGAGAGGATTCACAAACACTTTTTGGTTTTTTGGATGCAAAAGAGAAAATTATGTTTGATAGAGTGATAAAAATTAATGGTGTAGGTCCAAGTACAGCACTTGCTATTTGTTCTACATTTACACCAGAATCTTTTGCTCAGGCCGTTTTGAGTGATGATATAAATATGATTAAGAGTGTACCTGGTATTGGTCCTAAAAGTGCAAAACGAATTTTGGTTGAGCTTGGCGATTTTGATTTTGGAAGTGAAGAGAAATCAGATACTATTCAAGCTTTTAATGAAGCAACCATGGCACTAGAGAGTTTGGGATTCAAAAAAGAGAGTATTAAAAAAGTTCTAAAAACCATTGATGCAAATACAACAGCTCAATTGATAAAAGAAGCATTAAAAAAATTAAGTAGATAAAGGATTAGATTTGCAGTGTGCCATAATATTTGGAGGTGTTAGTTTTGAACATGAGATTAGTATTGTTAGTGCAATTTCTCTCAAAGATGTTTTAGATGCAAAAATTACCTATATTTTTTGTGATGCAAAAAGAGAGTTCTATTTTATTCCTACAAAGGATATAAAATCAAAACTTTTTAGTTCAGGTGAATATAAAAAATATCCAAAATTAATATTAAAAAATGGTGGTTTTTTCCAAAAAACACTCTTTGGCGAAAAAAAATTAGAGTTTGAATTTGCAATTAATCTAATTCATGGAGCCGATGGAGAAGATGGTAAAATGGCATCTTTATTAACATTTTTTGGTATAGATTTTATTGGTCCTAGAGTAGAAGCTAGTGTGATTAGTTTTAATAAATTATTAACAAAATCTTATGCTAAAGAGAGAGGAGTCAAAGTTTTTCCTTATGAGGTACTTCGTAAGGGTGAATATAAGACAAAAATGGAGTTTCCTATTATTATAAAACCTTTGCGTTTGGGAAGTTCGATTGGTATTAGTATTGTCAAAGAGGAGAGTGAACTCTCTTATGCCCTTGATGTGGCATATGAGTTTGATCATGAAGTATTGATTGAACCTTTTATTGATGGAGTTAAAGAGTATAATTTGGCTGGAGTCAAAGGTGATAAATTTATCTTTTCAATAGTAGAAGAGCCTCAAAAAGAGCAATTTTTGGACTTTGATAAAAAATATTTGGATTTTTCAAGAACTTCAAAAGTTCAAAAAGCAGATATTAATGTCGCTATTTTAGATAAAATTGAAGAGAATTTTGCACATATTTATGAAAATTTCTTTGAAGGTTCACTAATTAGATGCGACTTTTTTGAAGTAGAAGGGGAAGTTTATCTAAATGAGATCAATCCAATCCCTGGTAGTATGGCAAACTATCTATTTGAAGATTTTACAAGTGTTATAAAATCTCTTTCTACAAATTTGCCAAATAAGATGAATATCCCTATTACCTATCAATATATAGATTCAATTCAAAAGGCAAAAGGGAAATAATTTTTATCCAAAGATTTTAACAATTTGTGGAAATTTGATTAGTATCAAAAGTGCCACAAGTTGAAGTGCGATAAATGGTAAAACACCTTTATATATATCAGAGGTACTTACCAATTTATCGGCAGATCCTTTTAGATAAAAGAGTGCAAAACCAAATGGTGGTGTGAGAAATGAGGCTTGTAAATTCATTGCTACTAATATAGCAAACCAGATTGGGTCTATGCCAAATGAGTTTACTATTGGCATGAGAATTGGTATAACAATAAAACTTATCTCCAAAAAATCTACAAAAAATCCCAATATAAATATCACAGCCATAGCAATAAATATAAATGTCCACTGATCTGCAATATCCTCTTCAAAAAATTCTAATACTAAATCAGCCCCACCTGATTCATTAAAAACAAGTGAAAATGCAGTGGCTCCTATCAAGATCATAAATATCATAGATGTCATTTTGACAGTTTCCATAGAGGCATATTTGAGTGTATCAAATGAAAAACTTCGATTTAATATAGTAAGAACTATTGATCCTACCGCTCCAAATGCTGCTGATTCTGTTGGAGAGGCTACTCCTATAAATATACTTCCAAGTACCAAGATAATAAGTAACATTGGTGGAATAATAGAGATAATAGCATCAAAAACTATTTTGCTTCGATTCTCTCCATGACTAGGAATTGCTGGTGCAATTGATGGTTTTATATATGAGATAACCAAAATATATGTGACATATAGGGCTATGAGTAGTAAAGAAGGTCCTAGAGCTGCACGAAAAAGATCACCTACACTAACACTCATAACATCACCCAATATAATCAATATTATTGATGGTGGTACAATCTGCCCTAGCGTTCCACTAGCGGCTATTGTTCCTGAAGAGAGCTGTTTTGAGTATCCATATTTGACCATGATAGGAAGAGATATAACACTCATCATGACCACACTAGCCCCCACTATCCCTGTACTAGCTGCCAATACTGCTCCCACTAGTACTGTACTAATTGCTAATCCACCTCTAATTGATCCAAAAAGTCTACCCACTGATACAAGCATGGATTCTGCGATTTTGCTTTTTTCCAATACTAAGCCCATAAAGATAAATAGAGGTACAGCAATAAGATTGAAATTTTGCATAATTCCATAGATACGAAATGGTAATAGATCAAAAGTCTCCAATCCAATATCAGGAGTAAAAAATGCTACAAATATAGCGGCACTTCCAAAGGCAAAAGCTACAGGAAAACCTATAAGAAGTAGAACTAATGCCGTAATAAACATATATATACCGATCATTTGGTACCTTTGATTGTTAAGAAATTTTTGTATAGTTCACTAATACTCTGCAATCCTAATAGTACAAAACCAAATAGTATAGTTGCTTTGATTATATATCTACAACAAAGCCCACCGGGGTCTGATGATATCTCATTTTGGTTGTAGCTCATCTCTACAAAGGTGTAGCTTGTTTTTAAAATAATAATTGTTAGTGGCAAGATTAGAAATATAATTCCTACTATATTGACTATTGCTTGTGTTTTATTGGAGAAGTGAGTATAAAATATATCTACCCTTACATGTTTATCTTGTTGGAGCGTATATGAAAGCCCCAAAAGAAAAATAATATCAAAAAGATGCCACTGTAACTCTTGCATCATGACTGAACCATTTTGAAAAAAGTAGCGATTAATAGCTTCGTAAACTATCATAATACTAAGCACAATAACTAAAAAAGCGGATAATTTTGCAAAAAAGGTTGTTGTAGCTTCTATGGAATTTGATATCTTCTTCATCATTAGTGTGATTTAAACAACTCCACCTCTTTGGCTATATCATCTTGACGCATGAAATGTTCACCAATCAAAAAGGCATCTACACCAATTTTATTTAACTCTATAATTGTCTCTTTGTTATTTATTCCACTCTCTGCAACAATAATTTTACCATTTGGAATAAGTGGAATAAGCTCTTCACTTAGTTTCATGTTCATCTCAAAAGTCTCTAAATTCCTATGATTTATACCAATAATATCAGCTCCTGCATAGATTGCTTTTTTTAGATCAGATTTATCATGAATCTCTACAAGGGCGTTCATACCTAAATGCCAAGTATAGTTGAGTAGATCTTTTAGCTCTTTTTGTGTGAGTGCTGTAGCAATTAATAGTACAAAATCTGCTCCATATACTAAAGACTCTACCAATTGATACTCACTAAAAATAAAATCTTTTCTCAAAAGTGGAGTAGGTACATATCTTCTAATTCCTGTAAGATATTCAAGATCACCCTTAAAAAAGTGAGGCTCAGTCAAAACAGATAGAGCGTCAGCTCCTGCATTGCTATAAGTTTGTGCAATTACCAATGGGTCAAAATCTTCTCTTATGATACCTTTGCTAGGACTCGCTTTTTTGACCTCTGCAATGATTTTGTAAGGATCTTGTGGTGTTGAGGTTAGGTACTCTTTGACATCTCTTGGAGCATAAGGGTTGTAAGCTAGTGACCTTCCTAGCCAATCAAGAGGCATCTCTTTCTCCCTTTTTTTGAGATCTTCTCTTGTCTTTTTCATAATATCATCTAATATCATTCTAATCATCTTCCTTTAAATTTGCTTTTATTTTATTATAATGTTCTAAAATATCTGGTTCATCTGATTTTTTTATGAGAGGTTTTATTATTTTATAAGCCTCTTTTGTATTTCCAAGTTTATAATGTCCCCATGCTAATGAGTCTAGATAAAAGAGTGAATCTGGCTCAAATTTAAGTGCTTTTTGGATTAGATCCATCCCTTTTTTGACATCAATATCATGATCAATCAATATATAGCCGTAGTAGTTATAGTATAGAGGGTCTTTTATATGTTTTACTACTTTTTGAAATTTTTTGATAATCTCTTTTAGAAGTTTTGGGTCATTTTGATTTACACTCCCCTCATAATCTATCATTGCTTCTCTTGCTAATAAGTTTAGATCGCCACCACTTTGATTATATAGTTTGATTACTAACTCTTTTGCTTTTGGATAGAGTTTTTGTGAGATATATAGTTCAAGTAACATCGATTCATCAAATCTACTCTCTTCCAAAAATTCGATGGCATCTGTAAAATTTTGTTGATATGCATATAGTTCAAGAAGAACCTTTGCAAATTGTGTCTCTTTTGTTTGAAAGTATAGTTTTTTATATATAGATGCTAATCCATTTAGATCTTGCTCTTTTTGATATAGCTCTAAAAGGGCAAAACATAAATCTTTACTACAACCTACCATATTTGCATGTGTCTGTAGTCGTTGAATTGCTTTCTCTTTAAGGTTTAGATGAAAATATAGTATATTTGCAATTTTTATTAGAGCCTCTTCACTCTTTGTCTCTCTATATTTATCTTCATAAAAATCTAAAGCTTTATCATATCTTTTGAGTCCAATATCTATAATTGCTAATAGTTCTTGATCTCTTTTTTGTTGCTCTTTTGATGTCTCTGTTTTTAAAACCTCTTTCATTAGCTCTTCTGCTTTTAAGAAGTTTTTTTGATCTATGTAATAGGCTACCAAATAGCGGTTGGCTGTGACATCTTGTGGGTGATCTTTTGCAATTTTATCTAGAAGTTCTTTGATTTTTGGATAATTTTTGATTGCAATATAGTTTTTGATTGCATCATGAAGATATTGGGTATCTTTTGTATTTTCATATAGTTTTTCAAAAAAATAACTAGAGTTTGTAAAATCTCCCATAGCTCTTAGATCAAGTGCTGATAAAATATATAGGTCATTTCTTAGATCATATTTGTATGGTTTATCACTACTACTCTTCTGTTTATGCTTCTCTACTTTTGTAATATTGTCAGATTTTAATGCACAACCATTTAGAAGTAGGGCAACTATTAGTATTATAAACGGATTATTCCTGGACATTCTCTCTCTCCTTCTTCTATATTTGTTTTAAAATATTCCCAAAATGGAAAAGTTCGACACTGATTTGGTCTCACTTCGTAAATAGTGCATCTTTTTAGATTAATATCAAAAAATTCACAAATATAATTATTTTGGTCTCTATTTTCTAAAAGAGAAAATTTATACCCTATTTTTCGTAGATGTTGTTGTCTAAAATCTATCTCTTGCATATCTAAAAATGAAGATATATCTTTGATTTCTTGTGGCGTTACCCACACATAACCGCTCTCACCGATACAACAATTTCCAGCACAACTTTCACAAGCTGATGCATTAAAAATAAAATTAAACCCCTCTTTTTTTACTATATTGAACATTTTATACTATAAGTCCTTGTTTTATTATAAATTTTTTTTACCATCTCACTATTTTGACCATTTATAAATGGAAATATAGGTGGTAAAATTTTTGTTAATGCTTTTGAATTATTTCTTGCATGGATAAAAACCAATGAACTAGGCTTTTTATCGCTACCATGTACAAATTGTAGAGTATTGAGTGTTAATTTAAATTTATGCAAAATTAGTAAAATATTTTGAATCTGTTTTGCATCATAACAGAAGATAAAGTGTCCATGTGGTTTAAGTATTTGACATGTTTTTTGAATAAAATTCTCCAATGGAAGGTGTATATTGTATCTACTAATGTGTAAAGATTGATTTTGACTTTTTGAGACGCCATCATGGTAGTATGGTGGATTTGATATTATAAAATCAAATTTTTCTCTAAAATCATACTTAAAATAGTCCCCATGAAAAAAATTAGCATCTATATTATTAACCTGTGCATTTTTTTGACTCAAAAAAACATTATTCTCTTGCTTGTCAATTCCTGTTAGTTTTACTTTGAAATCCCTAGCTACCAACAGTCCCAAAATACCACAACCACTCCCTATATCCAATATTTTACCTTTTGGGGATAGTTGTGAAATAAAATCATATAAAAAGTGTGAATCACTATTGAATAAAAAACCATCTTGATTTTGATAAAGTAACAAATTTTGAACCTAATAAGTAGTATTATATGTAATAACAATATATTATTAGAAAAGGGCTTACATGATTATTATTCCAGCAAGGGTTGCATCTAGCAGATTTCCAAATAAAATTTTGGCCGATATTGGTGGTGTCCCTATGGTCGTAGCAACGGCGAAAGCAGTTGAAAATATTGATAAAGTTGCTATTGCAACAGATTCTCAAGATGTGATAGATATTGTCAAAGGTTATGGATTTGAAGCAATTATGACAAGTAGTGAACATAAAAGTGGTACAGATAGAATCAATGAAGCTTCTCAAAAACTAAATCTTGGCGAGAGGGAGATTATTCTTAATGTCCAAGCAGATGAACCTTTTATTGAAGTAGATGTGGTAAGAGCTGTATATGATAGAGTAAAATTAGCTCAAAAAAATGGTGAAGATATCATGATGGTGAGTTGTTATAAAGAGATTGAGCCTCGATTTGCAGATGACCCAAATCATGTAAAAGTGATCATGGATAATAAAGAGGATGCTATATATTTTTCTCGTAGTAAAATACCTTATAATAGGGAAGAGCATTATAACTATTTTGGGCATTTAGGGATTTATGGATTTACAAAAAAGAGTTTGCAAGAGTTTTGTACACTTGGTAGATCACCACTAGAAGATATTGAAAAATTAGAACAGCTGAGAGCTTTATATTATTCAAAAAGAGTGGCTATGGTAAAAGTAGAGAGTGAAAGCTTTGGTATTGATACAAAAGAGGATTTGAAATTGGCATTGGATAGATTCTTGTAAAAAAGAACTTCGTAGCAGCCTATAAAAAGAGGAGGAGTTAAAAAATAAACCGCTACAAAGTCTTACTAACTAGATCGGCTCAAAAAAAGAATACTTTATACTATATAAACAAAAAAATTATATAATGAGTCTGGTTTTATTTGCATAAATAATCTAAAAGGTAACAAAATTATAAATTTATTATTAAAAGTTAAAATTTAGTTAACAAAAAAAAGAAATAACCGATCTAATTTCTGAAGACGGTGAGATAGCTTGTTTGCTATAAGGCGTTTAACTTTAGAAAATATAAGGTGGTAATATTATGGTTGGTAAAAAAATGTTCTTTCTAAAAGCATTTTTGAGATCTGAAAAAATGAGAGATCAAATCTCTTTTGACGATTTTCTAGGGACTTATACAAAAGAAAAATTAACAGCATTTGCAAATTCAGATATTCATAATGATAGAAGTGATGAAAAGGAGTTATCTATAATTTTATTTAATGCTAGTTGGGATAAGGATGATCCATTTTTTGTAAGAGAGGCTAGAGATAAGCTTTTTGAGAGTATAGGATATGAGATAAGAGAGCATGATGTTTTGGCTAAGTGGAGTGATAATGAATTTTTAGTTTTGCTTCCTGAATGCAACCTTGAGTCTGCTCAAAAAATAGCTCATCTTATCAAAAGTATATCAGAGAGTAAAACATTTGCAACTCTTCGGGTTGATCTAACTTATGCAATTACTCTTCATGAAAATGATGATACTCCAAGCTCTTTCATGGATAGAGTGGAATCAAAACTTAGAGATTGTGAGACTGCTTGATTAATTGAAAAGATTATCTTTTGATACTCTTTTCAATCAACTCTACCTCTTTATCACTCAAAAATTCAAAATATTTTTTGCGTTTATTAGATGATAACTTTCCCCCATTTTGCATACTAAAACGGATAAAGAGGTCAATTTTTCGATCAGGCATATCAACTATCTCTTGAATAGCCTTTTTGGAGCTATCATAATTGACAATAAACTCTAGTTCTCTATTGAGTTCATTATCTATCGTTTGAGTAATAAAAGTATAAATAGCTTCTACTTGTTCACTCATGTCTATAAATTGATACCATAGTTTAGTATCATTTAAAACACTCATTTTACCCTCTTCATCTAATTCATAATCTATTAGTGAAAGTAATTTTGAAGAGAAACTCTCTAGCGAATTTTCATACTCATTTGGATTTTTGAGCATTACAGCAGATATAGGAAATATAATCTCTTTGGGGGTAAAGTTTTCATTTGCCAAAATATTGTGAAGTAAAAAACGGTGAATTCGACCATTACCATCTTCAAAAGGGTGTAGATATACAAATCCATAAGCTATAACAGTAGCATGAACTACTGCCAAATCTTCATCACCAATCATCTTTTGATGTGAGTCAATTAAGCCTTCCATAAGAGATAATAGATCTTTTGGTTTTGGTGAAATATAGTGAATTTTCTCTCCCCAAAAAGAGAGAGACTCTCCTACATAATTTTGACTAGAGCGATAATCATTATCTGCAAAACGAGAATCTACAATGCGATTTTGAAGAGTAATTAGTCTATCTTTGGTACAAAAATCTGCCTTTTGTGCCTCTTTGAGAAGAGTAATAAATCTCTCAATCCTTGAAGTAGATGGTGAGATTTGTTCTATTTCAAATGATGATTTTGTCTCTTTTGTATATAAATATGATAATGCCCTCTTTAATACTCTATCAGGGTAGTTTCTCATGAGTTGTTTTGATTTTGCTGATAAATTTCTATTTTCAAACTCTTTGAGTATTTTTGTCTTGCGTACCATTGGACAAAATCTTCTATCTCCTAATAGATTATCTCTTACTCTATATCGCTTAATGCTTTGTGGATTTTTAATAGTATAATACTGTTTTGTATCTAGTAGATCAATATAATTTCCCTGTTTCAAATCTTCAATAGGTAGTTTGATATTCATCAAAAATTCATAAAAATACCATATCTTCCTCACATATTTACCTGTAGGTTTTGTTAAAATATATTTAACAACCTCTTTTTGGCCTATATGCTCAAAAATCAGATGCAATATAGCAAGATTAACTCCATCATACTTAAAAGCAAACTCTAAATGGTTCATAATACTTTCATCTATCATGTACTTTTGAGGATATATCTCTCTAATACTATTACCATCTCTCTCAATTCGGTGAATATGAGTATCAAGAGCAATAAAAGAGCGATGCCAATTTGGTATAACATCAAGATTAAATTTTTGAATAAGAGCTTCATAACCAATAGCTTGTAGTTTCATGACGACTATTTCTCCGAAAAACAGTTAAGAATCTCGTAAAACTGTTATATTTAGGGTATTTTATCGAAAAATGGTTATAAAAGTGATATGGTAAGTAAGGAGTATTATTTTATAATAAGCTCATAAATCAAATTATTGGAAATGTTTTTATGAAAATTTTAATAAATATACTATTTTTATCTATTGTGCTGTTTAATATTGGTTGTAGTGGAGGTTCTAGACAACTATCTTTTGAGGAGATAGAACAGAAGAGACTTTTAATAAAAAATCAACCAGATAAAGATGGTGTTATATACCCTAAAAGTATCAATGAGTTTAAAGATATATTACAAGAGTCATTCGAGAGTGATAGTGATGAATTTATTGAGATAGATCTAAAAAAACTTGAGTTGGATAATAATCTAAAAATAAAAACAAAACTCAAAGAGGATACATACTACTACTTTGAACTTGTAGATAATAGAGCTAACTACTCAAATAATGTCTCAGTAAGGTATGGAGAGAATAATATTTTAATAGGTGTAAATGATATCTTATCAAGCTTTGATGAGTTTATGGCATTTAAATCTATTGATGATGTTGTACAAGAGTATAATGCACATCTAAATTTGAAAAGTGAAACACCATTTGTAGATACAGATGATATGTTATTATCAATACAATCTAAATGTGATATTGTGTTGGATAAATTAGCATTTACAAACTGCTATATAACAAATAAAAAAATATCAATATGGAGTGCATACACTCTCACTCATGCGGAGACAAGCCAATCTCTTCCTAGATTAGATGATTTTAAACCAGATTTGGAACTTCCCAAAAAAGATAGGGTATATAGTTATGACTATACAAATACAGGATATGATAGGGGACATTTAGCACCAAATGCAAACATGGATTTTGATTTACATGTTCAAGAAGAGTCCTTTTTGATGTCAAATATAGTTCCACAAAAACCAAAATTAAATAGATCAGCAATGGCAGCAGTAGAGAGCATAGTAAGAGAGAAGCTAAAAACAGTAGAAAAACTATATATAATTACAGGTGCAATTCCTTCAAAAAGTAAATATTTCATGAATAAAAATATAAATATACCAAACTATATATTTAAAATTATCTATGATCCTCAAACAAAAAAGGAGTTTACATATCTATTTCCACAAAGAGATTTGGAGAAAAAGGATATTGCAAGATATCTAACAACAAAAGATCAAGTTGAAGCAAAGTTTAGAAAAGCTGGATATTATGTTAAGTTTACGGGAATGTGATCTTGTAATTAATAGATACTGAAAGAGAGGAGTTCTTTCAGTATCTATATATTAGGAGTGTTTATTGATAATAAATCTAAGTGCATTTAGTTTGATAAAACCTTCTGCATCTTTTTGATTGTAAACTTCATCCTCTTCAAATGTTGAAAACTCTTCATCAAATAGTGTATTTGGTGATTGTCTTCCTACTACCATTATATTTCCTTTATAGAGTTTTAGTCTTACTGTCCCATTTACATTTTTTTGTGAATAGTCTATGGCAGCTTGAAGCATCTCTCTCTCAGGTGCAAACCAAAAACCATTATAGATTAGTTTTGCATAACGAGGCATTAGTTCATCTTTGAGGTGTGCTGCTTCACGATCTAGTGTGATTGACTCTATTGCACGGTGTGCTTTTAGCATGATTGTTCCACCTGGTGTTTCATAACATCCTCTAGCTTTCATACCTACAAATCTATTCTCTACTATATCAATTCTTCCTATTCCATGTTTGTTTCCAAGTGCATTTAACTCTTCTAGCATGGTTGCAGGAGATAGAGTTTTGCCATTTAGTGCTATTGGGTCTCCATTTTTGTACTCTATAGTGATATATTCTGCTTCATTTGGTGCATTTTCTGGGCTTACTGACCATCTCCACATACTCTCTTCTGGCTCTTGATTTGGGTCTTCTAGCTGGAGTCCTTCATAAGATATATGTAAGAGGTTTGCATCCATTGAGTATGGAGATTTTCCCTTTTTTTGGTCGATTTTAATGCCATGTTCTGAAGCATATTTTAAGAGTTTTTCTCTTGAATTTAGATCCCACTCTCTCCACGGGGCTATAATTGTGAGGTTTGGATTTTGGCTTAGGTATCCTATTTCAAATCTTACTTGATCGTTTCCTTTTCCTGTAGCTCCATGACTTACGCCATCTGCTCCCATTTTGTTTGCTATCTCTACTTGTCTTTTAGCAATAAGAGGTCTTGCAATAGATGTTCCTAGTAGATATTCACCTTCATAAATCGTATTTGCTCTAAACATAGGAAATACAAAATCTTTAACAAACTCCTCTCTTAGATCTTCGATAAATATATTTTCTGGTTTTATTCCAAGTGCTAATGCCTTTGCTCTTGCTGGTTCTACCTCTTCACCTTGACCGATATCGGCTGTAAAAGTTATTACTTCACAGTTATATTCATCTTGCAACCATTTTAGAATAATACTCGTATCAAGTCCACCACTATAAGCTAAAACTACTTTTTTTACCTCTTTTTTCATATACCCTCCATTTGTAGAAAATTGAGAAATTTTATCAAAAATTTCATATTTTTATTATAAAATAGAGATTAAATAGATATATTAGGTAAAATATTGAGAATAGATAAATTTTTGAATACAGTTAATATCACAAAAAGAAGAGCAATATCTGAAGATATGTGCAAGAGTAAAGTAGTGAGTATCAATGGTAAAGTTGTAAAACCAGCCAAAGATGTAAAAGTAGGGGATATTATATCAATCGCATATTTAGAAAAAATAGTTAAATATGAAGTTTTACAAATTCCCGTAACCAAATCAATACCAAAAAGTAAAAAAGATGAATTTGTAAAGGAGATCTCATGAATTATGATGAATCTGTAGAAATTTTTGAAAAACTTTTTACAAATCAACTCTCACCCTCAGATGCAAAAAACCTTTTGGTTGATCTTTATGAGAGAGGGGAGAGTTCACAAGAGATTGCAGCAGCCGCGAGTGTAATGCGAAAATACTCTATTGCTTTGGATATAGACAAGAGTTTGAGAAGTGAGTTAATTGATATTGTTGGTACTGGTGGAGATAAGAGTAATAGTTTTAATATCTCTAGTACAGTAGCTCTTTTACTCTCTTCTATGGGGTCGATGGTAGCAAAACATGGTAATCGTTCTATTACAAGTAACTCTGGTTCGGCTGATATGTTGGAGGCTTTGGGGATTAATCTCAATTTAGATCCACAAAAACAGGTACAAATGTTGCAAGAGTGTGGTTTTACTTTTATGTTTGCTATCAATCATCATCCTGCTATGAAATATATTATGCCTATTCGTAAAAGTTTGGATCATCGGACTATCTTTAATATTTTGGGTCCTCTTACAAGCCCTGCTAGAGCCAAAAAATATCTTTTGGGTGTTTTTGCTCCTACTTATTTGGAGAGATTAGTTGATGCTTTGAAACTACTTGATACTACAAAAGCAGTTGTAGTAAGTAGTAGAGATGGTATGGATGAGATATCTATATCTGATATCACTTATGCTCGTATTCTTGAAAATGGTGAGAGTAGGGAGTTTATTATTGATCCACAAGAGTATGGTATGAAACTCTATTCAAAAGAGGAAATTTTGGGAGGTAGTGCCACTCAAAATGCAGAGATAACTATGGATATTTTCAAATCTCGTGCAAATGATGCGAAGAGAGATATTGTACTTTTAAATTCAGCAATGGCTCTAGTAGCAGATAAAAAGGCTAGAGATATACAAGATGGTATAGAAATGGCAAGAGAAGCGATAGAAAAAGGTTTAGCAAAAGATCATCTAGCCAAAATTATAAAGGTCTCTAATACTCTATGATATTGGATTTATTGGAGTTGGATCACCTCTCAAAAGAGGTGATAAATAGATTACCAAATGGTGGAATTGTACTTCTAAAGGGTGATTTAGCAAGTGGCAAAACTACTTTTGTGAAATCTTTTGTAAAATTTTTGGGAATGAGTGAAGATGTAAGCTCTCCTACATTCTCTATTATGAATATTTATGGAGATAGAGTTTATCACTATGATATTTACAATGAGGGAAGTAGTAAATTTATAGAGAGTGGACTTTTGGAAAATTTGGAACAAGAGGGATATCATTTTATTGAGTGGGCAGATGAGAAGTTGGAGAAAATTTTGGATATGTATGGATTTGAATCTGTTATCATCGAAATAGAACCAAAAGATGAAAAAAGAGAGTATACTATAGTATGAATCATAATCTAAAAGCAGAACATCTTGCAAAAACTATCAAAAAAACAAAAATTATTCATGACTTTTCACTAGAGGTAAATAGTGGCGAAGTTGTGGGGTTACTAGGTCCAAATGGAGCTGGAAAAACTACTACATTTTATATGATTTGTGGTTTGATTGCTCCTACTAGTGGAGAGGTGTTTTTGGATGGTAAAGATATTACTCATGTTCCTTTGCATAAGAGAGCTCAAATGGGTATTGGATATCTTCCTCAAGAGTCTAGTATCTTTAAGGAATTGAGTGTAGAAGAGAATCTTCTACTTGCTGTGGAGCTGATAACAAAAGATAAACAAGAACAAGATAGAAGAGTAAATGAACTTTTGGGGCTTTTGAATATTGAGCCTATTCGTGATAGATTGGGGATTAGTTTGAGTGGAGGAGAGAGAAGACGGTGTGAAATTGCTAGGTCTTTGGCTATCTCTCCAAAATTTATACTTCTTGATGAGCCTTTTGCTGGTGTTGATCCTTTGGCTGTTCATGATATTCAGAGTATTATCAAAGATCTAAAAGCCCTAAATATTGGTGTTTTAATTACAGATCATAATGTAAGAGAGACTTTGGAAATTTGTGATAGAGCTTATGTGATTAAGAGTGGAGAGCTATTGGCTAGAGGAACTTCTAGTGAAATTTTTGCAAACTCTCTTGTAAAAAAATATTATCTTGGGGCGGACTTTAAACTTTGAAACTAAGAACTTCTAGTAACCTTGCGATAAAAGGCAAATTATCTCAAACCTTAAGGGGGTGGTTGCCTATTTTACAATCTGATTTGGAATCACTCAAAGAGGTTTTGGATGAGCAGACAAAAGATAACCCTTTTGTGCAGATAAAACCAGCTCAAGAGATGATGCATAGCAGTGTAAATAAAAACTCTTTTCGTGACTCTTTTCATAGTGCAGATTTGAGTGATATGATTGATAATATGAACTATACATGTTGCTCTTTGTATGAACAGTTAGAAAATCAGATTACATCGCCACTTTTTCCTACTCCAAAGTCAAAAAAAATTGCAAGAGCTATCATTAATAATATAAATGATGATGGATATTTAGATACAGATAGAAAAAAATTAGCTAAAGAGCTAGGTATTACATTTGATATGTTTGAAAAAGTTCGTCTTAGATTTTCAAGATTAGAACCTGCGGGGGTAGGGGCAATAGATATGCATGAATCATTTCTATTTCAACTTGAGAGTTTAGATCTTGATGATGAGGTTTATAAGACTTGTGTGAAATTAATTGGAGAGTTTGATAATCTAAAAAAGTATCAGAAAGACAAACATTTTCATGAATCCTTAAATATCATCAAACGACTACATAATCCCCCTGCAATTCAATTTCAAGAAGAGGGTGTTCAAGTTGTGCCTGATATCTTTATTATTGAAAAAAATAATAGTATTGAAGTAGTATTAAATAATGCCTATTATCCTCAAGTTGTAATTGATAGAAGTGGGTTTGATGATGAGTTTGATTTTGTAAAAGATAAAATTAAAGAAGCCGCCTCTTTGGTAGATGCACTTGATATGAGAAAAGCAACACTCACAAAAGTTGCATTAAGTATCATAGAGTATCAATATGAATTTTTTACAGGCGGAGCTATTAAGCCTATGAAACTTGAAGATTTGGCAATAGATTTAGAGCGACATCACTCTACAATATCTCGTGCAATTTCTAATAAATATCTCTCATGTGAAAGAGGAGTCTTTCCTATCAAAAGCTTCTTCTCTTTAGCTATTAATGAAGATAATGATACTTCAAATGCAGAGATAAAAGTCTATATTCAAAAACTTATAAAAGAGGAAGATAGAAAAAAACCGCTTAGTGATAACAAAATAAAAACACTTGTAGAAAAACATTTTAATGTTACAATTGGAAGAAGAACAATCACAAAATACCGCATGGGTTTAGGTCTTGTAAGCTCAGGTGATCGTAAAAAATTATATTCATTGGAACTTTAACTAACAGTTCTAAACTTCTAGGTTATACAAAAACTTTACTAGAAAAATTCATTTAATCCTCTATTTTGTCGATATTATTACTAAGAATTTTGTTTATATGGATATCGTGATGAAAAAATATTTTTTACCTTTTGTTGTAGTTGGATTTTTATCGTTTAACTTGTTTGCATTTGATAATGCCGAAAATAGCAATAGCGAATGTCTTAACCATGAACTTATTTCAGAAGTAAATTCAATTAATAGTTTAACTAATTTTAGAGGTAATGGAAGTATAAAGGGTGAATATAATGATTTATATTATTTTACTCCTTTAGCTCATGGTATTTATGAAATATCTATAAATTCTCCTAAAAAAATTAATATTAAAGCTGGAACTTCATGTCGAGGGAAACAATTTTTTAGAGATGCTTCTTCTACAAATAGTAAGATACATTTAATTGAAGTAAATGCAAATGAACAAGTTTATCTATCAATATGGAAATATAATAATAGTAACCGAGATGATTATTCGCTAGATATAAAGTTTACACCTAGTGAAACCATGACATTGACGGGTATTTTAAGAGATTTCCATGAATGGCATGTAGATTTTGAGCCTCATGCTTCTTGGGAAAATGGTTCTTACTCTGGAGAATATAGATTTTTTGATGGAAAAAGAGATGGTCTTGAAAAAGGTAGTATTCTTAATTCTTTGGGGGCTGATAAAAAACCTAGAGTTAACTCTTCTTCTAGTAATAATTTTAAACCAAAAAAATTAAATGAGTGGTTTAATGATATTAATGGTGTGAATATGAGCATGCCTTATACTATTACTTTGTATAAAAATATAAATAATCTATATGAATTTGATAGTGATGCTTTTTTTCCTGCTGATGGTAAGCTATTTGGTAAAGAGGATGCTCATGGGAGAAGTTATGATCATAATTTTCACATGACTTATGAGCTCCATACAAACTTTACTTATGAAAATGGACAAAATTTTGACTTTAGAGGTGATGATGATGTTTGGGTATTTATTAATAATAAGTTAGTTATTGATTTGGGTGGATTGCATACACCAAAGAGTCAAAGTGTTGATTTGGATAGTTTAGGATTGGTAGAAGGAGAGAGTTATCCTTTGGATTTCTTTTGGGCAGAGAGACATACTACAGGGTCAAATTTTAAGATTACTACCTCTATTGAGCTTGAAAGTAATACAAATATAACTCAAAATTTGGCTCTAGATTATCACTTTGATGAGTGTTCTTGGGATGGAGCAGATAAAGAGGTCAAAGATAGTAGTAAAAATGCTTTAGATGGAAAATCTAAAAATGGTACTATTACTACTTCCGAATCTAAAATTAATAGATCTGCTAGGTTTGATGGCTCAAATTATATTAGTAGTGGAGATATATTAAACGATATATTTGGTTCAAATAATAACTCTTTTACAATTACAGCTTGGATAAAACCAGAAGAGCTTAAAGAAAATCATACAAATCATAATACAAAAAATACCTTTGTTACCAAAGCTTCCGATTCTCATAATGATAATTTAGAACTAGGTGTAAATCCTGATGGAAGTTTGCATCTATATCTTGATACAAAAGAAGAAGATAGTTTTGCAGATTTTGGTAGTGGAATTAGTGTTGGTAATTGGTATTTTATTGCTATTAGTTATGATGATGGTGTTGTAAAAGCTTATATTGATAATCAAGAATATATTAATAATAGTACTTGGACAGGTTCCACTGAAATTGATCAAGCTGTTGGAAGTCCTTTTAGTATTGGTGCATCTTTACATGAAGATAACTATTTTAATGGTTTTATTGATGAGGTTAAAGTTTTTGATAGAGCATTAGATAAAAGTGAAATAAAAACTATTTTTGATAATGAGAATAATGGTACAAATTATGATGGAAGTGAAAGAGAAAGGAGTAGTTGTCTCTCTCCTATAGGGTGTAAAGAGGAAGGGATTGTCATTGATGATACCAAATATGTATATGAAATTGATTTGGCAACTGGTGATAAGAGTAAATATGTCATGAATAAAAAGCAGATTGCGGGTGCTTCAATTAATGGATTTGGATATAACATTAAAGATGGTTATTTATGGGGTAGTAATCAAAGTAAAAGTGGATATTTAGTCAAAGTTGGTAAAGATAAAGATAATTTATATGCACAAGAGAAGATAGGTCCCATTAATGGTTTACCTACAGACCGAAGTACATATATAGGTGATATTGATGATAATGGACATCTATATTTAAATTATTCAAACTATCCTAATTATGGTGTAAATACAATGTTTGTTGTTGATTTGGATCAGAATAGTTCAGATTATAAAAAAGTTATTGACTCCTTTAGTATTGATACAATATCAATTGCCGATATGTCTTTTAATCCTGTAGATCATCAGCTCTATGCAATAGAGTCTGATAATGATTTTTATAAGATAGACTTGAACACTAGAGAGGTGAAGTTAGTAGATCAAGATGTTGTTGATTTAGCGACTGGGACATATGGGACTAGCTTTTTTGATAGTAGTGGTATTTTTTATGCAATTAAAAATAGTACTAGAGATGTTGTGAGAGTTTTATTTAAAGATGATGAAAATGGTAGTTATGTTCAAGCTAATATTTTTTCATCACTTGTAAATGAAGATGCCAAAAATCTAAATATAGATGGTGCTAGATGTAATAAATTACCTATTTTAATTGATTATGGAGATGCTGTTGATAGTAGCACTTTTGGTGAGGGAGATGGTTCAAGTCAACTAAATTATCGTACACTTTTAAGTGATAATGGTCCTAGACATAAACTAGATTTAAATGGAGCTTCTCTCTATTTTGGAAATGATGTTGATAGTGAAAGTGATGCTATTATAGTTGATAATGATATAGATGATGGATTAGTTGGTACTTTTGACCTTCTATATACTTCTATGAAAAAATATCAAGCAAGTTTGATGGTTAGAAATGGTTTGGATAAGAGAGCAACGGTTGTAGGTTGGATTGATTTTAATAGAAATGGTAGATTTGAGTCTAAAGAGGGAGCAATAGATCATGTTAGTCCACATTCAACTAAAGAGGTTGTCTTAAAATGGAATATTCATAAGGATATTGTAGAAGGTGAATCATATGCTAGATTTAGAGTGACAACAGATTCTCTTGCACTTGATGAAGGTGATTCAATTGGTATTAAAAATAATGGTGAAGTAGAAGATTATAAAATTAGTATTAAAAAAGGTTCACTATATGATGCATGGGATGAGAGTAGCAATATTATACAAAGGGTGATTAAAACAAAAATTGTCAATAAAGATATAAAAGTTAAAATTGCTTCTATTTCAAAAGATAATATTTTAAGTGAAAATATTTTTAAAAATGTAAAAGTTGCAATTTTCTCAAAAGATGATGATACTAATTTGACAAATTTTATAGATGTAAATTTTTCAATCTCCAATCCCTATTTGCAAAATTTTGGTAAAATTACGACCTCTCATAAATATGCTTATATAAAAATAAGATATGATGATGATCTAAATATCACTCATGAAGTTAATGCTAGTGATCCATTTAGCATTCGTCCTAATGCCTACAAAATTACAACCAAAACTATACCATCTTCAACAACATATAAAGCAGGAGATGATTTTAATATTACAATTGAAGCATTAGACTATCTTGACAATATAGTTTCAGATTATAATGAATCATTTTACTCTCTAAAATATAGTGAATCCAATGCAGGTTGTACCCAAGGTAATCTAGATTTTACTCAGAGTGATTTTAAAAATGGAAAAACTTGGTTTGTTGCTAAATATAGCGAAATAGGAAAACTAGATCTGAATGTGAGTGAAATAGATTCAAAAGAGTTTGCTTTGATTGATAAATATGATGGATCTAATGATAATAGGTTTATTAATGCTGATAGTACAATTGTATCCATTTTGCCCTCTAATATAGGTTTTATCTGGGATTTTAAGAGTAGTGGTACATATAGCTACTATAGTAAAACACCATTAGATGTAGGTGCTGATCTTGATATCGATGTCACTATTAAAAATAGCGATGGTGCTTTGGTTGAGAATTTTAAAAATGGATGTTATTCTAAAGATGTAAATATTAAGATTAACTATCTTAGTGAAGGTGCTTTACCCACTAATCCTATTGTCATTGATTTGAATAGTTCTCATCAAAGTGTAAATAGTGCTATGGATACACTATTTGAAATTAATTATAAACTTGAAAAAGAGATATTTTCAAATGGAAATGCTTTTAAACATCTAAGATTAAATTTTGATAGAGATGTTTCAGTAGTTAGAGAACCTATGAAATTAATATTAACAGATATTAATGTCTCTATTTCTGGAGGTGAGTCAAGTGGTGATACACATGATAAAAGTGTAGATTTTTTATATATAAGAGCAAATGCTCCAACTCAAAGTACAGTGGGAAAAGAGTTAAATGCTTCAATTTTTTATGAAGTATATTGTAAAAATTGTGATAAAAATAGTTTTGGATTGGATAATCTTGAGGAGAGTAGGGACTCCATTTATTGGTATATATTGGATAATTTTGATCCAAATTTTGGTATTAGTGCTAATCCTCAATCACTCTATCATTCATCTTGTTCCACAAACCAGAAAGATAGAATTACAATAAATGTAGATAAAACACCTCACCAAGATAAAATTATCTATACTCCTTTTAGTTGGTTGGTCTATAATAGATTTAATCCTTTAGCAACAAAACATAGTTTTAAAGTAGAGTTTAGTTCCAAAGGTGATAGTTGGGGAGGAAAAGGAGAAGTTGGACTTACTGTTGATCATGATGTTTCAAGTTTAGGTTATCAAAAGATGGATTGGTAGAGTAAATTAAAGTCTTATTATCAAGTTTTTCAATTCCAATATGTTTAACAAAAGGTATTTGTGTGATTTTCATTTTGGCTCTTTGAGACTATATGCGGTGAGTATTCTACCATTTCTCAAAATTGTTCCTGCATGTTCAACTAGATCAAAAACATCTTTTTGACTCCACCCTAAAGAGTATAATTTATCAAAATCATCTTCAAAGCAGTTTGCACTATTATATATAGCTTTGATTGCAAATTTTGCTAAAAGTTTATGTTTAGTATCAAATGGTACATTTTTGATATCTTTGATAACTTCATCCAATATCTCTTGAGTATATTTATGAGAAAGCAAAAGCTTGGTATTAAACATTTTGCAATAGGGATAATTTTCTCTAAATGCTACATGTAAGCGTATAAATCCAAATAGATTAGACTCTATATTTGGATGTTTTGCTATACGAAGAATAGATACCAAAAACTCTTCTAAATAATCTACATCAATATTTCCCAAAAATTCCATTTGAGGTGGAATATTTCCATAAATCGCTTTTACTTTGCGAAACATCTTTTTTAGACGATCTTGTTGCTCTTCATTTTTTTTAATCATAAACATAAATAATTCCTTTTAAGGCTTCTTTGTTTGTGCTTTTTTCTGACAATTTTTTAATTTATCATGATAACTTTTTGCATTGGCATATGGTAAAAAATCATAATAATATTCATGCGTATATGCTATTTTTTTGGCATGTTTTATAGGACAAAAATAGAGTTCACTTCGTGCCGCAATAGCTGCTGTATAGTTGATAAGCCCATTAAAATAGGAACAATAAACACAGTTGAGTCTCTCAATAAAGTTGAGATATCTAAGATAGTGCCTATCAAAAACAATATAATCACTGCGTTTAATTCTTGGAAATTTATATATACGAAATATCACCTCCACATATACAAATAACATCAAATCCAAAATAACAGCAGGAATAATCATCATATATACAATAGGAGCGGAGATTATATGTAAAAAGGGTGCTTCCTTAATATAATTAAAAAAATGTGTAACCTTATCTTTATGATTAGCTAATATCTCATTACTAAAGCGTACTTTTCCTTTGCGAATTTCATAAGCAATACCCGACTCTCTAGCATCTATCTCTTTTTTTAATTTCATTTTCAGCTGCTCTATCTCTTCCATCATCTCTATTATCTTATTACTACTCATTATACTTTCCTTTTAAACATTCATTTGCAATTGTAGCATATAGATATGTTAATGTGAATAATGGTTATTTTGGATATAAAAAAAAGTATTGAAAAATAGGTAAAAATAGATTCAAATTTGTGGAGTTAATGGTGACAAGAGAGGGACTTGAACCCTCGACCTCCGGCTTATGAGACCAGCGCTCTAAACCAGCTGAGCTACCTTGCCACAAATTTGAAGTGAGATTCTAACTAATAAATACTTAAATAAAGTTTAATTTGACATGGAAAATATTTTTTTATTTTAGTTTAGTTTGTAAAAATAATATTCTTTAGTTCTTATGACTAAAGTTTAGTGATATTATTTTTGAAACTCTATTGACATTTTAGATTTTTTTGTGTAGAATTCACAATCTATAAACAAAATCAAATATATTTAATATGATAAATAAGGAGAAAACATGAGTTTTTTACCACTAGGTCAAAGAGTTTTAGTCAAAAGGGTTGAGGAAGAGACAACTACTGCTTCAGGGATTATTATACCTGATAATGCAAAAGAGAAGCCATTGAATGGAACTGTTATCGCTATTAGTAGTGAAGTGAAAGAAGATGGTGAGATTAATGAGGGTGATACTGTTGTTTTTGCAAAATATTCAGGAAGTGAAATTACTTTGGATGGTATTGAGTATCTTGTGATGAACACAGATGATATATTGGGAATTTTAAAATAATAAATAAAAAAAGAATAAAAGGATAACAATGGCAAAAGAGATATATTTTTCAGACACTGCTAGAAATGCACTATATGAGGGTGTAAAAAAGTTAAATGATGCTGTAAAAGTTACAATGGGACCAAGAGGAAGAAATGTACTAATTCAAAAAAGTTTTGGTGCTCCACACATTACAAAAGATGGTGTTTCTGTTGCTAGAGAGATTGAACTAAAAGACTCTTTGGAAAACATGGGTGCTCAACTTGTAAAAGAGGTAGCTAGTAAAACTGCTGATGAAGCTGGTGATGGTACTACTACTGCGACTGTATTAGCTCATGCTATCTTTAAAGAGGGTCTTAGAAATATTACTGCTGGAGCAAATCCTATTGAAGTAAAAAGAGGAATGGATAAAGCAGTTGAAGCTATTATTGTAGAGCTTAAAGCTATTGCAAAAGATGTAAAAGATAAAAAAGAGATTGCCCAAGTTGCTTCTATCTCTGCAAATTCAGATCAAAAAATTGGTGATTTGATTGCTGAAGCTATGGATAAAGTTGGTAAAGATGGTGTTATCACTGTTGAAGAGGCAAAAGGTATTGAAGATGAGCTTGATGTTGTAGAGGGTATGCAGTTTGATAGAGGATATCTTTCTCCATATTTTGTAACTGATACAGAGAAAATGGAGGCTGTTTTAGAGACTCCTCTTGTTTTGTTGTATGACAAAAAAGTCTCTAATTTAAAAGATCTTTTACCTGTCTTAGAACAAGTTCAAAAAACAAACAAACCACTTTTGATTATTGCTGAAGATATTGATGGTGAAGCATTAGCTACTCTTGTAGTAAATAAATTAAGAGGTGTATTAAATATCTCTGCTGTTAAAGCTCCAGGATTTGGGGATAGAAGAAAAGCTATGCTTGAAGATATTGCTATTTTAACTGGTGGTGAGGTAATTAGTGAAGAGTTAGGAAGAACTCTTGAGAGTGCTACGATAGAAGATCTTGGACAAGCTTCTTCAATTGTAATTGACAAAGATAATACAACTATTGTAAATGGTTCTGGCGAAAAAGATAAAATTGCTGCAAGAATTAATCAAATCAAAGCTCAAATTGGTGAGACATCAAGTGATTATGATAAAGAGAAACTTCAAGAGAGACTTGCAAAACTTAGTGGTGGTGTAGCTGTAATTAAAGTTGGAGCGGCTACAGAGACTGAGATGAAAGAGAAAAAAGATAGAGTTGATGATGCCTTGTCTGCTACAAAAGCAGCAGTAGAAGAGGGTGTTGTAATTGGTGGTGGAGCTGCGTTGCTTCTTGCTAGTTCAAAAGTATCTTTGGATTTAGTTGGTGATGAAGCTATTGGTTCTGATATTGTAAACAGAGCTTTAAAAGCTCCACTAAAACAGATTGTTTTAAATGCTGGTTTTGATGCTGGTGTTGTTGCAAATAATGTAGAATTAAATACAGATGCCAACTATGGTTTTAATGCTGCAAATGGTGAGTATGTGGATATGTTTGAAGCTGGAATTATTGATCCTGTAAAAGTAGGAAGAGTAGCTCTTCAAAATGCTGTTTCAGTATCTAGTCTTCTTCTTACTACAGAAGCTACAATTAGTGATATTGTAGAGGAGAAAGTACCTGCTATGCCTCCAATGCCTGATATGGGTGGCATGGGTGGAATGGGTGGCATGGGTGGAATGCCTGGTATGATGTAATTTAATTTAGAAGAGATGTGGATTTTCCCCTCTCTTCTAGATAGTCTCTTCCAATATTTTTTCTTCAATTAGTGTTGCTTCGGCTTTTCCAAAATAGAAACCTTGAGAGTAATCAACATTCATATCTTTGATAATATTATATATTTCTCGATTTGATACATACTCAGCTACTGTTTTTGCTCCCATTTTAGTTGCGAAAATTTGAATAGTCTCTATAATATTTCTACTCTTTTGAGAGTATTCTATATTTTTGACAAGGCTTCCATCTATTTTTATAATATCTGGTTCAAACTCTAAGATTCTCATAAAGTTTGAGTACCCACTTCCAAAATCATCTATAGATATTTTTGAACCATAAGATTTTACTACCTTAATAAAACTCTTGACCATCTCATAATCTTGAGTATCTTTATCTTCTAGTAGCTCAAAAGTCACCTTTTTTGATATTTGTGGGTTATCTTTAACTTTTTTGAGAATATATTTATTCATGATAGGGTCTTCAATATCTAATGAAGATAAATTTATAGATATCTCAACATCCGATTCTAAGATCTTTTGAAAAACTTTTTCTATTACAATTTTTGTTATTTGTGGATATAATTTTCCTTGTTTGGCAACATTTAAAAAATATGGTCCGGGCATGATTAGATAGTCATGTTCATCTTTCATTCTTATTAGTGCCTCATATTTTTCAACTTTTCCTGTTTTATTGTTGACTATTGGTTGAAAATATGGAAATATTTTATTCTCTTTGAGTGCAACTTTAATACCTTGAAGCATACTAAGGTTTCTTCTTAGATGCTCCTTTAGTTGATTTATAACTTGATCTGCTACAAGATAATCTTTTTGATCTAAAATCGCTTTGTTTAATACCTCATTAGCATCTGAATATAGGCTCTCTTTACCTATTGCAAAGCTCATGATTATATTTATATTTACATCATGTCGAAGAATAGAAAATTTTTCTTCTTTTATCTTTGTTGTAAAAAGTTCGCAAAAAGAGCTTATTTCCATTGACTCTAGGTGGGTATTATTCTGTAGTAAAATAGCATATTTACCACTAGAGAGATGGTATATTTGATATTTATTACCAATAATATTTTGATAAAGCTCTTTTATCTTATCAATAAAAGTTAGTTCTAACTGCTTTGCAATTTGATTTCCATAGAAATTCTCATAATTTTCAAAATTTTCTATTTTGATAATAAATAGTTCACTACTTTTTTTGTAATTTTTTATATGATCTAATAGTGCTATTTTATTATATAAATTTGAAATAGGATCTATTGTTGCAAGCATATATTTATGATTTAATTGTGAAATATGGACATAAGATCTACAGCGTACTTTCAGCTCCTCTTTGTCAAATGGTTTTGAGATAAAGTCGTTTACCCCTGCCTCTATTGCTTTGATTTTATCCTCTTTATATCCCAAAGAGGTTACCATTAAAATAGGAGTTCTTTTTAAGTCCTCTATTTTTCGTATCTCTTTTGTAGCCTCAAATCCATCTAAAACTGGCATCATAGCATCCATTAGAATAATATCCGGAAGGTGTATTAGTGCCATATCTACAGCTTCTCTTCCATTAGATGCTTCTAAAAATGTATATTTTTCTGACTTTAATGATATTTTTATAGTTAGACGATTAACATCTATATCATCCACTATTAATATTTTAGGCATATACATTTTTTCCAAATTCCTCATGCATCTGTTCTATCAAATGGGCTAGTTCTCTATACTCTCCTAAGAGATTCATTGTTCTTCCCTCTGTTGCTGATTTTTCTAATCTTTGAGCTACAAGATAGACTTCATTTAGCAATAGATTACCCGCACTACCTTTGATGGCATGTGCTCCATTTCTTATACCTGTAATATCTTGATTTGCAAAAGATTGTTTAATATCCTCTATTGAACCTATTGCACTATCTATAAACATCTCTAGTAGCTCATGTACATCTTCAACATCAAACTCTAATTGTTCTGCTAGTTTCTCTATATTAATCATGCATTTTCCTTCTGTTTTTTATAGTTTGGATTTAAAAATATTTTTATTGTCATCGCAAGTTTCTCTTTGTTTATTGGTTTACTCAAATATTCATCCATTCCTGCCCCCATAAATTTTTCTCGATCACCTTTAAGTGCATTGGCTGTTAATGCAATAATTGGTGTATGTTCTAAATTGTTCTGTTTTTCTATCTCTAATATCTGTTTTGTTGCCTCAATCCCATTAAGATTTGGCATATTTTCATCCATTAGAATTAGATCATAACTATTTGCTTTAAATAGTGCTACTGCTTCATTCCCATCATTTGCAATCTCATATTTCAATGAAAACTTTTTAAGTATAAGAGTCATAAACATTTGATTTGCTTTATTATCCTCTACTAAAAGTATCTTTTTACCTTTGAAATCTACTTTTGTTTGTATTGTTCTGCTATGTTGTGGTTTATATTTACCTACTTTAGTTGGTAGTGAAAAGTAGAATATGCTTCCATTATTTGGTTCACTTTTAATTTTTAGTTTTCCACCTAACATTTCAACCAACTTTGCACTAATAGATAGTCCTAAACCTGTTCCACCATATTTTCTTGTAGTAGAACTCTCTGCTTGAGAGAAGGCTTGAAAAATATGATCTTGCTTATCCTTAGCAATTCCAATTCCACTATCTAAAACAGCAATATTTAATTCACCATTTCTATAGTTCATTTTAAGCTCTATTCTCCCATTTTTTGGTGTAAATTTAATTGCATTTGAGAGTAGATTTGCCATGACTTGTTTTATTCTAAGTGGATCAGAGTATAGGGCTGCTGGCATATTTTGATCCATTGAGAGAAAAAATTGTAGACTTTTTTCTGATGCTTTTGCACAAAAAAGATCAGCCAAAGTTTGAAACTCATCTACTACATTAAAATCAATTTTTTCAATATTTAAGTTACCACTCTCAATTTTACTAAAATCTAAAATATCATTTATAATTCCTAAAAGTGTTTGACTTGAGTTGTGTACAGTTTGAAGATAGGTGATTTTGTCCTTATCTGTCTCTTTTTCTAATAGTAAATCTATAAAACCTAATATTGCATTTAGTGGTGTACGAATTTCATGAGACATATTTGCCAAAAATTCTGATTTTGCTTTACTAGCTTGCATCGATTGGGAGGCAAATTTTTGAGCTTTAAATGTGGTGTCTTCAAGATCTCTATGTGTTTGTATAATTTGATCTCTGATAGGTTTACTTGTATAAAGAAGAGATAAAATTACAAAAATAAGAGCAGCTATCTGTGCGTAAAAGTAAAATTGTTGTTTTGTATCTATCTCTTTTTCTCTAATTTTAATATTTTTTAGGGTCTCCTCTTTTAATTGATAGATGTTAGCAAGTTGTTTCCCCAAAAGAGCATCTGTCTTTTGCATACTATTTATGATTTTTTGTTCTTCTTTTATAATAGAGTCTATATCTCTATTTTTTAATGCTATCTCTTTTTTATTTACTGATTTTGAGAGTTTTTCAATGATTCGATTAATTTGTATAAAAAGAGTACTGTTTTGTAATGTTTTATTCATCAAGGTGCTTTTAAATGGTTCATATAGATCAGAAGATTGGTTTTTATCTATTTGTACCATTCCCCCAAATTTTAGAGTTTTCATAGTGTTATCAGTATTTTTAATATGTGATATTACTTTTTTTGTATGAGCATTAAAACCATTTAAGTTTTTTTGAGAAATGGCTTGTGCTAGATGATACTGTGCTTGAATAGTCTCATGTTCGATTACCTTCTCCATATTTAGTTCTAGTTTTAGATTTTTACTCTCTTTATCTAAATTCTCTATTAAATCACCAAAAACATAATTTAGACCTACCAATATAAAAATACCGCCTATAAAAAGTCTCAAAAGTACTTGTAGATCTTTGTATGTTTTATTGTTGGATAAGTGTGTTTGCATTTTTACCTCTCTGCGTTATCAGGTCTATATTGATTATATCGGTCAATTTTATGAACTATTTAAGGCTACCATGAACACTTATTTTGATACAATCTACTTTTAGAAGGTAAAGATTAATTATATTTAAAAGATATGATATTTAATAAAGATAATTTGAAAGGTAATTGTAAAATGATTATTACAAATATTGAATATATTCCTAATAAGGAGATAAAAGAGCATTTTGGTATTGTCTCTGGTTCTACAGTAAGAGCTAAACATGTAGGAAGAGATATTATGGCAGGAGTCAAAAATGTTTTTGGTGGTGAACTAAAAGGGTATACTGAACTTTTGAGTGAATCTAGAGATGAGGCTACTTTGAGAATGGTAGAACAGGCAAAAAGTTTGGGTGCAAATGCTATTTTGAATGTTAGATTTTCTACATCTTCTGTCTCTTCTGGTGCTGCTGAATTGTATGTTTATGGTACAGCTGTTAGAGTATAATTGTCATGTATGATATTCTATTTTTTATAATATTATTAAGTTTAGGGTTTGTTGTAGGCTCTATTATAGAAAAAAATCACTATAAATCTTTGGAAGATAGGGAGGAAAAACTCAAAATTTTACCTGTAATTTCTCTAAAAAAACCTATTTTTGATGAAGAGATAAAAGAGGTTAAATTAGTTAGTGGTAGTGTTGTGATCTCTATAGATTTTTTTAAAAGATTTTTAGCTGGTTTGATTAATTTTTTTGGTGGTAATATTTCATCTTATGAGACATTAATTGATCGTGCTAGGCGTGAAGCAACACTTAGAATGAAAGATAATGCTTTGGGAGCTTCTGAAATTATTAATGTCAAAATTGAGACAAGCTCTATTAGTAAAAATGCACAAAATATAGGTAGTGTGGAGGTTTTTGTATATGGAAGTGCAGTTTATAGATGAAATATAATAGTTCAAATTTACCAGATTCTATGGTTAATAGACCTAAATCAAATATGTTTTTACAAGCTTTTAAACTTCTTGTCTCTATATCTCTTATCTTTTTGCTGTTTTATATAATATTGATGATATCTCTAAATTTTATTGTAGATAATATATCCTATTCACAAGAGCAAAAATTAGCTTCAATGCTCTCTTTTGAAGTTGAAGAAGATATTGTGAAGGATATGTATTTACAAGAGATTACAGATAAATTATTAGTATGTGCTAATTTAGACTATCCCATAACTACATATATTGTTGAACAAAAAGAGCCAAATGCTTTTGCACTTCCTGGTGGAAAAATATATATTACAAGAGGTATGTTAAGGCTTTTGAGAAATGAGAATGAACTAGCTACAATAATAGGTCATGAGATAGGTCATTTTAGACATAAAGATCATCTTAAAGGTTTTGGTAACTCTCTCATTCTTGGTGTTTTATCCTCCTTTTTTGGTAATGAATATGGCAAACTATTTCAGACATCTCTACATCTCTCCAATGCAAAATTTTCACAATCTGCGGAGTATAGTGCGGATACTTTTGCTATTGATATAATAGCATGTAGCTATAAAGATGTAACAGCTACAACGACACTTTTTGAAAGAATGGATGATTCTAAAAAATGGGAATATTTCTTAGAATCACATCCAGATTTTGGTAGTAGAATAGAGGGGATGAAGAGTAGGATAGCTGAAAAAAACTATCCTAAAAGTGGTAAAATAGTCCCTTTAAAGGAGAAGTTTTAATTACTTAAAACCCTATAATCTTTTCCACTATTGATTTGTGCGATTTCACCCACACCCTTTTGGTATAGACCCGGTTGATTTGCACAAACTATTTCAATAACATCATCAAAGATTTTATCATCAAGTTTATATTGATCATGATGTTTAGCCAATTTGCAATCAGACCCTCTCACAGTTACTACTTCACCAATATTTGCAAATGAGTGTAGTTGATATAGTCCATTTGGTTTACCATCTTTGAGAAATTTAATTGTGATTTTATCAGAGTGTATCTCATAAATAGTAGTCTCATTTTCCGCGTAGTCTGCTACCTCTTCAACTCTATTTGTTTTAACTGCATAGCTAGTTCTATAAGATCTATCCCCATCTTTTTGAGAGTGTACGAAAAATTCACTTGTTTTACTACTATTTGGAACAATATAATCCCATAAATTATAGCTCCCTTTTGGTGTAGATACAATTGCCTGTGTATTATTTGTATTAATATTATTTGTTGTACTGCTTTTTGATTCTGTAGTACCACCTCCACAACCAATTAGAAAAAAGATTGCTGTTGTTGAAAAAAGTAAATTTTTTATCATTTTAAAAGTCCTTGTTATTATTTTTAATCGTCATTTTTTGCTATCTCTAAAGTTTTTTTATATTACAAGAGAGTAGTTTTTAGTAAACTATCTCACTTTTACCCATTTTCTCTAAAAAAGAGTGAAATAGCAATAAATAGTACCACACTAACTATTGGGGATAAAGTCCAATATAGATTGAGTTTATGTTGAAATAGATATCTTGAATAGTATCTCCAACCCATAATTAAAAGTGCCAAATGTAATACAAAAATTGGTTTATAGATCACTAATATTTTACTAGCGTAAGTAAGAATTAGCAAACTAATTAATAAAAATGTACTCAAGATCATTTTTTTACTATCATGCTCTTTTTTGTAACTATAAATAATCGTACTAACTACGATAACAAGTGCAATTGCTACTATTAAATATATCATTATCTATCCCTCTTGTCTAATTGCCAATCATCAACTACTTTTTTACTTGTTCGTGTAGTTGTTGTATTGATAAGTTTTTCCAAGATTTTTTGTTCTTTTAGAAGTGATTTATCCCCCAAAATTTTGCTCTCTTTTTCGTAATGATTTTCAAAAACTGAAAAAATCTTACGATAACCATCTGAAACTTCAAGAGGACATGATTTTCTCTCAAAAGTTTTTATAGATTTAAAATCATCTCTATTAGGAGGATATTGTGTACATATTGGTTTAAGATCATGAAAATGTAAAGGAGGATAGTTGACACTATCATTGCAACTCTTTCGCATATCAATAATCCAATTTTTCATTAAATCTCCAAATTGTGATAATAAAATTGCTTTTCTAATGCCATTATGATCATAATAAATTCCATCTTTAAAATTTATCTCTTGGCGAATTTTATAGATTTTAGATTCTCTTGTCTCATAAGATAATTTTAGATCAAGCTTTTTTGAGTCTGATATCTTTTTGAGTTTTAGTAAAATTACACCACCTTTGACCTCTCCCTCTTGAGAGTTGCTTGGAAATAGTGTATTTACCTTCATTATAGTTTTTGTAGCAAGATTAGCTTCAGGTGAACCATAAACAGCTACTATCTCATATCCATCACTCTGAAACTCTAAATTTAGATCAAATATAAGAGGAGTAACCATAAAATCAAACTCTTTATCTAATCTTTTTTTGAACTCTTTTGCTGAATGGATAGCATAATAGTTTGCACCTCTTGTTTTGGTAATATATTCGATCAGGTCATTATTAAAATCTACACCTATACCAATAAAAGAGGTATATATATTTTCATCAGATGCTTTTTTTGCAAGATTAAAAAGCCCCTCTTTATTTAGCTCTCCACGATTTGGCATAGCGTCAGTTAAAAAGATAATACGATTTTCATAAATGAGGGGATTTTTTAGATTATCATCAAGAGAATCAAATAGCTCTATCCCTTTTTTATATCCTGCACTCCAATTTGTACCACCTCTCTCTCTAAGTTCCAATATATGCTTTTTTGTAGCTTTAATATTTGTCTTGTTTATCTCTCTAAGAGGTTTTGCTAAATATGCACTACTATCAAAAAGAACAACTCCTAACCTATCATCATTTCCTAAATGATTAATCATATTAACAATAGATTGGTTCGCTATTTGCATTTTGTTATCTTGAAGATCTTCTTCTTCTAGAGATATTTTTTTGCCTTTGTCATAGTAGTATTGGTTAAATTTAGCTCCCATAGAACCAGAAATATCCAAAACAACAACAATATTTAGTTTTTTTCTCTTAAAATCCTTTTTTTCAATATTAGAATCTAATCCAACACTAAGATAAAACTCTTTTTCTCCTGTATATAAGTTGTTTACTACTGCTCCACTATAGCTAGGACAAAATAGTTGAAGGCACTCTCTTTTTTCTCCTGTCTCAAAATAGTGATCATAAAATAGACCCTCATATGTGATAGAGTCTACTTTTGGTAGGTAGTTATTTTTAATATTTTCATAAAAATTATTTGCATCTTTTGCTCCACCTACTGCAAAGCCAAGACTTTCAGACATGACAGGTGCGGCACTCATAATAACAGGAGATGGCATTCCTGCTGATTTTAAACGAGGCATATTTTTACTTTTTTTTGTTATAAAATCCTCTTGTATAGTTGAATTATACTCCCAATCATCAACTTGATCTTCAGAATATGCTACCTTTTGAGTCATTGCATATAGTGTTGTAGATAAAAAAGTCGCTATTATTAAAATAATTTTATTTATCACTGAAATCTCCTACATTTCTTTGTATTATAGCTAAATTGTAACAATATTTCACATTATTCCACATAAACCATAGCTCCATAATCTACCATTTTGTAAAGTTCTTTGACATCTGTATTATACATTCTAATACATCCGTGAGATACTGCCTTACCAATGGAGTTTGGGTTATTTGTGCCATGTATCCTAAATGGAGAGTTTCCTAGATATAGAGCTCTTGCTCCTAGAGGATTTCTTGCTCCTCCTCTCACTACAGCAGGTAGGCTGGGATTTTCACGCCTAATATTTCGAGTAGGTCTCCATGCTGGCCATTTTACTTTTCTAGATATTGGATATGTACCAAAAAATTGATGATGGTTTTTACCCACTGCAATTGGATATCTATATGCCAAGTCAGCACCCAAAATATAATATAATGCTCTCTCATCTGTTTTAATCAAGATAGAACCAGGCTCTTTATAAGATTCAAAATAGATAATTTCTCTCTCTTGTTGGTAAGTACCATTTGCAAATAGATCTATTTGCACTAAAAAGTATAAACTAAAAAGCCATATTTTTTTCACTTTTTCTCCCTTTCTGATTACATATTTTAATATCGGCTTTATATGGTGATATTTTATACCAAAATAGGGTAAAATAATTTTATGAAATATAAAATTGTTGTCTATTTGTCTATAATTATTGTTATGTCGAGTTGTATATTTACTTCTCCAAAAGAGAGAGATTCTACCCCAGCCAAGGTTGAAACACCTAAATCCAAAAATGTAGAGCCTTCTTCAAAAAAAGATATTGTAACTTTTGCAAAAAGTCAATTGGGTGTACCATATCGTTATGGTGGTGTAGATAGTAGTGGTTTTGATTGTTCTGGATTTGTCTATTTTGTCCATAAAGAGGCTCTTAATAAAACAATTCCAAGAACATCAAGAGATCAATCTAAATATGGTTATAAAATTAATAAAAATGAACTCCAAAAGGGTGATTTGGTATTTTTTGATACGAGCTCAAAAGGGCATGTAAATCATAGCGGTATATATATTGGAAATGGTAAATTTATTCACTCTAGTAGCGGTAAAAGACGAGGAGTGGTAATATCACCACTAAATAGTGGCTTTTATCGAAAAAATTATAAATGGGCTAGAAGGATTGATTATTGATTTACCATGATATTATAATTTTGGGAGCAGGGGCTAGTGGTCTGATGGTGGCTACTAAGTTGAAAGATAGAGATATTGCAATTATAGATTCTAATAGAGATATTGGAGCAAAAATTAAAATTTCTGGCGGAGGAAAGTGTAATATTACTAATCAAAATGTCTCTGAAGATAACTATTGGGGAGATAAAAGTTTTATTAAACCAATTTTAGAAAATTTTGATGAAAAAGCACTTTTAAAATTTTTGAAAGATAGAAATCTTAGACCTATTATTAGAAAAAATTCTCAATATTTTTGTAAGGATAGTGCTTTAGAGTTGATATCTATTTTTGAAGATGAGTTAAAAAATATACCGATATATTTTTCAGAGACTATCATAGAAGTAGAAAAAAAAGATACTTTTTTAATTCATACCAAAAATAGAGTCTTTTCCTCAAATAGATTGATTGTAGCTACTGGAGGCATGAGCTATACCTCTATTGGTGCAAGTAGTATTGCATATGATATTGCAAAAACATTTAATCATCATGTATCAACTCTAAAACCTTCCCTTGTAGGATTTACAGTTCAAAAAGATCAGTTTTGGTTTAAAAGTTTGAGTGGTATCTCAATAAAAGTTGCAATCAGAATAGGAGATCAATATTTTAAAGATGAGCTTCTTTTTGCTCATAAAGGGATAAGTGGACCAGTGATTTTAAATGCCTCTTTATATTGGGATAAGGGTGGAATGGAGATTGATTTTTTACCTGATGTTGAGTTAAAAAAGCTTTTGAAAAACAGTAGAAAAAAGGTTAGTTCACTTTTACCTTTGCCAAAGAGGTTTTGCAAGGCTTTTTTGGACTCAATTGATTTGGAAGATAAGCCTATAGATAAGTTAAATAGAGATGAACTAAAAAAATTGGCTCTAATTAAAAACTACTCTTTTTCACCCGCTGGAAATTTTGGTTATACCAAGGCAGAAGTAACTAAAGGTGGTATTGATACTTCACAAATAGATAATTTGACTATGATGAGTAAAAAAATAGATGGATTATATTTTATAGGTGAATGTCTAGATGTAACTGGTGAGCTTGGTGGATATAATTTTCAATGGGCTTTTAGTTCGGCTCAAAGGTTATCTATTGGTTAATTCCAAAATCCAATCCCAAACATAGCCATTATTATAAGATAGCTCTTCAACTACCTCAACTGGAAGTTTGAAATTTTGGCTTATAAGATGAAAAAACCTATTTTTTTCTTGTTTTGATTTTAGTATAGAGGATATACTGCTATTTAGTACAATATTTTGTGAAGAGGGGCTTTTTTGTGATGCTTCTAAAAGAAGTGCTTTTAAAATTTTAAATATCTTTTTTTGTTCTCTATTATATATATTTCTTTTTGGTCTAATTTTATCTAGTTTTTCTAGTGAAAATTTATCCATATCAATCTTTTTTTTGAGATCTTCAATGGTAAGAACTGGGATTACTCTTTTTTCCTTTTTGTATACTTTCTTGATCACGCTCTTTGTTTGATATGGTTTGATCTTATCTTGTCTGCTCTGCTCAAGATCTGCTAAATTTGGTTTTAAGTCAGCTTCATATGTTGTGATGACCTCTTTAATTTGTGCTCTTTTAGTTTTAACTTTGTTTTCTGGAATATTTTGAAAAAATAGCTGATAAATAACAGCACCACCACCAATAATAACAATAAAAATTAAAAAAGTTGCAAATATTTTAAGCCAATTCATACACTCATACTACTCAATAGTTTATTAAATAGACTTAAATTTTTAATCTTTTTTGATTTATTATAGTATATAGAACTGGTAAATATAGTAGATTTAGTATAGTTCCCCAAGCAAGTCCAAATGCCAATGAAACTGCCATTGGTTGAAAGATAGTAGCTTGTCCTGTTGGAAAAAATACAAGAGAAGATAATCCAATAAGGGTTGTTATAGAAGTAAGAATAATGGGTCTAAATCTTTTTGAGGCGTATATAAATATCTCTTCTAAATTATTAGCTTTTTTTAGATTCATAATCATAATAATTCCATCATTAATTACAACGCCAGATAATCCTAACATACCTATAATAGAAGGCATAGATAGATTTAATCCTAATGCAAAGTGACCCATAAGTACACCCAAAAATGCAAAAGGTATTACTGACATCATCATGAGAGTCTCTCTAAAAGAGTTAAATAGATAGAGTAGGGAGAGCATAATAAGAAGTAGTGCTACACTACTAGCTAACATCATGTCACTTTTAAGCTCCTTTTTCTTCTCTTCTTCCCCTTTTAGTATTATTCTAATTCCATCTTTTTTTGCATCATTTAATATATGTTCAATTTTATGAAGAGTCTCTGTTGCTGTAATCTGTTTACTATCAACATTGGCATATACATAGAAGTTTTTTTCTCCACTATCTTTGATAATTTTTTCAAATGATTTTATTATTTGAAAATTAACTACCTCTTTAAGTGCTACAAATTGATTGTTTCCTATTTTGATTTGAAAATTTTTAAGTTCTTGGAGAGAGTCCTTATTTTCCCGTCTGATTTTAAGCTCTAATAGATCGCTACTATCAAAAGAGAGAGCCATTTTTCTCTCTAAATAGAAGTTTGATAAAACTACTCCTATTTTTTGTTCATTAAGACCCAATGACTCTCCATAGCTATTTACTTGTAACTTGATCTCATCTATACCATAATTCATAGCATCATTTACAGATACAATACCTTCAATATTTTGTAAGGCATCTTCTATTTTTTTTACATAATGCATCACTTTTTGATTATCATCACAAATAAGCCCAATTTTTAGATCAGATTTGATAGGTCCTACTTTTCTCTCTACAATAGCTAGATCAGATAGATTAAATTTATCTTTATATTTTTGCCTTTCTAAAAACTTTCGCAAACTTTTTGCAATTTCAACTGATTTTTGCTCTCTGACTCTTCCCTCTTTATCATAATAAAAGCTTAGTGTTGGAGTAATAAATTTATCTACAAAATTTTGTGCTTTTAATTTTTGAAGCTCTATTGTAAGGAGTCCTACATAAGGATAGGTTTCACTATTGCCTGCACTATCTCTTCTCCACCCTGCAACTGAGCCAACATGATCTATAAAAAATTGATCTTTTCTATCATATAGATCTCTCTCAATGGTTTTTAAATATTTGAGTGTATCTTCTGTTTTTGTATTGACATTGGCTTTTAGTGTGATTTGGATTGTTGTAGAATCAAACTGTGGAAACATCTGAAATTTACTATTTTTAATACCAAGAACAATTAAAAGTGGAACCAAAATTACAAAAAGTATTAAAAAAGTTTTTTTGTATCTCATAAAAAAGTGAATTATCCAACTATATATTTTATTTATGCTCTCCCAAGATGTTGTTTTTTGCTCTTTTTTGAGAACATGAGCTGCATGAATTGGTAAAAATATGAAAGATTCAATAAGTGAAGCAAAAACTAAAACAGATACAGCGATTGGAATGAGTTTGATAACTTCACCCATAGTTCCACTCATCATGAGTGCAGGAATAAATGCAAAAAGTGTTGTCATAGATGCGATTGTAACAGGCTTAAACATCTCTTTTGATCCCAAAATGGCAGCCTCTTTTGGCTCCATTCCCTCTTCAATATGTTGTTGAATATTTTCACTCACTACAATAGCATCATCTACAATAATTCCAAGAGCAATCAAAACACCAATAAGTGAAATCATATTTATAGAGTAACCAGCAAAATATAGATAAGCAGCACCCATAACGAAAGATGTTGGAATACCTAAAGAGATAATAAAAGACATTCTTTTGTTGATTAATAGTGAAACCAAAAGAGATATAAGAATAAGTCCTAGTAAAATATTTGAGATAACAATATTTAAACGATCTTTGATCGCTTCTGATCTATCATTATGAATTATATAATTAACATTTTTACTTTTTTTATTTGCCTCTTGAATAATTTTTTCAATTTTTTTTGAAAGTTCTATTGCATTTCCAATGCTACTTTGTTTGATAGATAGATCTAGGGCATGTTTTTTGTCTATGGAAAACATAGTTGTTGTATCTTCATATCGTTTTGAAATAGTTGCTATATCTTTGATGTAGAGTGTTTTATCTGCGATAGTGATTTTGCTTTGGAGCATACGCTGTGCATCTTTTGCTCCATTGTATGTTGATATGTAGTGATACCCTTCTTGATTATCCTCTATTTTTCCTATGGGATATATATAAGATATTCCAGAAATTGCAGATACTATACTACTCTCATCTAATCCTAATGCACGGATTTTTTCACTATTGATACGAATATCATAATATTTATCTGAATCACCAAAAATAGTTACTTCGGATATATTATTGAGTAGAGTAATTTTATCTTTTAATCTATTTGCTACCTCTATTAGCTCTCCATGAGATATATCATCTGATGATATGGCAACACGCATCAGATCTTTTTTGATCTCCAAAACTTTTACACTAGGTTCATCCATATCATTTGGTAGATTTTGTTTGGTTAGAGTAATAGCATCTTTTACTTTGTCTGCTGTGTTGTATTTATCTACTCTTTTTTCTAACTCCAATATAATATTAAATTTACCAGCAGAGATAATAGTTGCCATTTTGTCAATGCCATCAATATTTTTGACACCATTCTCTATCTCTTTGACGGCCATTTTATCAAGCATATCAATAGAAGCCCCTGCATAGTGTCCATTAATAGAGACCATATCAAGCTCAAAAGAGGGAAAAATCTCTTTTGGTGTTTTGCTATAGAGAACAATGCCAGTAACAAAAACTAATATAAAAAGAGAGTAGTTTAGTCTACTATTATTGACAAAAAATCGTAAAATATTTTCAAACATATAAAGTCCAGTTTTAAACTGATTATACTAAAATAAGTGAAAAAGGAAGTTATGATGGAGAGATATCTTTTTATTGTAAGTGGCAAGGTTCAAGGAGTTTTTTATCGTAAAGCTATCCAACAAATGGTATCTTTTGGACAGATCAGAGGATATATTAAAAATAGAAAAGATGCAACTGTAGAAGTTGTAGCAGATTTGTATGAAGATCAACTAGAAGATTTTTTAAATATCCTAAGAAATGGCTCACCATCAAGTAGAGTAGATGATATCTCTTGGGAGATTATCGAATATAATGAAGATGAACTCCTCTATGATGGATTTGAGATACGGTATTAGAAAAATACCAAATATATCCCAAGCAAAACAATCATGCTATTACCAATATAAGGAAAAATATTTGATATTTTATCTCCACTCTTTTTCCTTGTAGCTGTTGCTAAAATAGCACTCATGGAGATCGTAAATCCCATTCCTATACTCATAAGAAGAGCGGCAATAACTCCTACAATAACTTTTCCCATCATTATAGAAAATAGTACTACAGTCATAACACCAGGACATGGAACTATTCCTGCACCTAGAGCTATAGCAAAATCTGATTTATTACTATTTTTATCTTTTGTCTCATCTTGATTGTGATGTTCAAAAAACATATAGATACCTATTAAAATAATCAAAACACCAGAAGCTTTAGTCATGTAGATAGATGTATCATGAAAGGTTTTGGAAAAGATAACAGTAAGAACATAATATACAAAAAATGTAACAGACAAAGCAGATAAAGCATGAATAATAGATATCATATAACCCATTTTAAAAGCTTTTTTATAGCTATGATTATTGCTTAGAAAATATCCAGCTACAAGTGCTTTGCCATGTCCTGGTCCTAGGGCATGAACTACTCCATAAATTAGTGATATACCTAAGATTATTGCAATAGAAAGAAGTGAATTCTCCTCTTTTATCTCTCTAAAATTTGATGCTATTATAGATTGAAATTGTTGTTGAAATTTTGTGATGTAGTGTAAAATAGTATTAAAAAACTCTATCATAGTTTTACCTTTAGCACTACACCCATAAATATATCATCTTCTACCTCTTCGATGCTGTATTTTAGTTTTTTACCACTAAATTTGATTGTTTTTGAAGAGAGATCAAATGAGCTATAAAACTCTTTATCCCAAAAACCTATATCAATATTTTTTTTCTGAGGGATATCTTTGAGTATTACTCTATAGTTTACTATAAATTTATTGTTTTTAAAGCTCAAGAAAAAGTTATTCATGATGTGATCAACAGGTACTTTTTTACCATCTATTTTGACATGAGTATAATATTCATAAGGTTTTAGTGTATCAAATACTTGGCTTTTAAAAAACATTGACTCTTTTTTACTAAACTTACCATCTCTGTTTTTGTCATAATCCATCAATAATATTTGAGAAGTCATATCATCATAGTTCCATGATATCTCTATCTCTGTGAGTTGATTATTTTGAACCTTTAGATTAAGGTCTATATCTGCATAAACATGAGGGTGTGCAAAAGTAATAAGAGGGGTTAATAATATTAATAATAAAATTTTTTTCATCATTGCTCCATTTTACAATTTATGACTTAAACCTAAAGCAATTTTATTGCCAACTTTTTATAGATTATCTAGAAAGTTTAATAAGTAGTACTACACTTTAGAGGGTTTAAAAGATAGAATTTTTGTTTGTGGCAGTTATGGTTTTGAAATAGATAGAGATCTAAATGCAAGTATTAATATTCATAGAGTTGGGATATCGACTCTTAAGTTAGAGGATGTTAGACACTCTTAACGAGTGCTATCCTTGTTTGACCTTAGAATCCACTTTTAGGTATGGGGAGTATATCAACTAGTGTTACATATAGTAACCTGATAATAGTTTTTTTTAATAATATTTCCAAGTAAACTTTAGATTGTTTTGTATATGTCGATTTATATTTAAAATTAAACATATAAAAGGATATACAATAAAAAATAAAAGATTTAAATTTACTGGGTTGGTTTCTGCATTAATATTTGGTGAATTATCAATGTCTAAATATACATATAAAAAAATGTTAAAATATTCTACTATGAAAGATTATGATAATGCTTTGAAATATGCACATCGTTCATTGATATCTGATCTAAAACTATATAATAAGGATGATATTGAAATTGCTACCAATTATAATAATATTGGCTTTTTTTACAAGAAGTTGGGTCAAAATATAAAGGCACTTGAATATTATAATAAAGCTTTGAGTATACAATCAAATATCTGCTTGTCTGCAGAGAGCGAAGAGATAGCAGTCAGTTATAACAATATTGGTTCAGTCTATCATAATTTATGTGAGTATTCAAAAGCTTTAGATTATTATGACAAAGCCTTAAAGATACAAGAAGGCTTACAAAAACAATCAAGACTTGATATAGCAATAATTTACAACAATATGGGGACATCATATAGGGAGCAGGGAAATATGCAAGAAGCATTAGATTATCATAAAAAAGCATTATTGATAAGAGAGCATGTTTTAGGCAAAGGAAGTCTTGTAACAGCTATGAGTTATCATAATGTATCTACCATATATGGAAGTATAGGTGCATTATATGAGGCTTTAAAATATGCTAGAATATCCCTTCGTATTAGAAAAATAATTTTGGGATTGGAACACTATGATACTAAAGAATCTGATTTTGGCTTGAATCTTTTGATTGAAAAGATAGAGCAAGCAAAAAGGGAGTCCAAATTTGATTGTTTTTCTAAATCTATGAACACATTGGCTTAAATAATGAAGTTAAAATACTTAAAATTATAAAATAAATTTACTTAAAATAGTTAAGTATTGACTTTTCGCCAAAATATAGGTATGCTCAAGTTTACAAATTTACGATAGGAGTCAAAAAATTTGATGCATAGAGAGGAACTCAACTATATAGAAGAGGATGAAATAGATTTAAGGGAATTATTTTCTACGATTGTAAAAAATAAATTTCGTATTTTATTCTTAAGCTTTATAGTGACATTTTCGGCATTTCTTTATACTGTAACACTACCGAATATTTATACTTCGGAAACAATTTTGTTGCCACAAACTGATGGTAAGGGTGGTGGATTGACTGCACAAGCAAGTGCTCTTGCTGCTATGGTTGGGGTTAATTTGGGTGTTAGTGGTATTAGTGTTGATGGACTCTTTAGTACACTTATAAAAGATTTTAGTTTTAATCGAGAAGTTATAAAAAAATATAATTTAGTTTACAAATTAAGTGATGAGCAAATCAGTAAAAATTTGGTTTTTTCTTCTTTTGGAGAGGAATTTAGGATTTTTTTGGATTCTAAATCTTCACCTAGTGAAAATAATGTAACAGAAGATAGGAAAGTCTACGATACCTATAAAAAAATAAAGGGTATTTTATCTATAAGTGCTGATAAGGAAACTGGTAATATTATACTTAAAGCAACCTTTGAAGATAGATTTGCTGCTCAAGGATTGGTTCAGATTTATCTTAGAGAGATGAGTACCTATATCAAAAAGTTAGATTTAGAAAAAATTAATGAGCAGATGAAATATTATGAAAAAGAGTTTCTTTCTACAAATAATCTTGATTTAAGAGCTAATTTAAATCAGTTAATATCTTCTCTCGTAAAGAAAAAAGTACTTTCTCAAAGTGGAAAGTTCTATATGGTTGATCAACTAACTAAGCCACAAGTAGCTTATTTAAGTGATAAGGTTAAGCCAAAAAGGGGGCTTATCATTATTGTTGCGTTTATTACATCTATCATTCTTGGAATCTTTTTGGTTTTTTTAAGAGAATTTATAAATAGCGAGCCTGAACCTAAAAAAGCTATGAGAGAAGAGAGTAATCTATCTTTTTAAGTTAAAACCAAAATATACATTCAATTTTCTAAAAACGGTATAATAAAAGAGAAATAAAAATTGTTCGTTGTTCTTTTTTCATCTCTTTTAGTTATGATAAATGTATGAAAAAAGAACAATATTGGCAAGACCAACTAAACAGACTTCTGAATTGTGATCTAAAATCACTTTTTCCTTTGGCTCGTGAGAAAAAGAGAAAACTCTATTTTTTTGTGGGACCTACAAATAGTGGTAAGACTTATCAGGCTATGCAATCTTTGATAGATGCAAATTGTGGAGTCTATTTGGCTCCTCTTAGGCTTCTTGCATTAGAGAATTATGAATATCTTAGAAATAGTGATATTTCTGCCTCTTTAATTACAGGAGAGGAGGAGATTATTGATGAGGATGGTTCTCATATTTGCTCTACTATAGAGATGGTTAATTTTAATCTTGATGTAGATGTGTGTGTTATTGATGAAGTTCAGATGCTTGGTGATAGTGATCGTGGATGGGCTTGGGTCAATGCTATTGTAGGGGCTCCAGCTGATAAGGTTATTATGACGGGGAGTGTAAATGCTCTTGATGCAATCAAAAAAATTGCCTCTTATTTGGAAGAAGATTTGGAGATTGTGAAGTTTCAGAGAAAAAATCCTTTAGAGGTTTTGGCTAAGCCAACGCCTCTAAAGGATCTTAAAAAATCTACAGCTCTTATAGCCTTTAGTAGAGCAGATGTGCTAAAACTAAAAAATAAATTATCCAAGTGGCATAAAGTATCTGTACTTTATGGAAATCTTAGTCCAGAAGTGAGAAGAGTAGAGGCAAGAAGATTCAGAGAGGGCGAAAGTACTATTTTGGTGGCTACTGATGCTATCGCTATGGGGCTTAATCTTCCTATCGAAACTATTTTATTTACTACTGATAATAAGTTTGATGGAACAACTCAAAGAAAACTTCTCTCAAATGAGGTGATACAAATAGCAGGAAGAGCAGGTCGATATGGTCATCATGAAAGTGGATATATTGGGGCTACAACTCAAAGTGTTTTAAATCATATTGATGAGATTTTTCACTCCTCTTTAAAGACGATTAAACCACCTTTTCAAGTCAAAGCTACGACTACTCAAATATTGGGGATTGCTAAACATATCAAAACAAAAAGTATATATAAGGTATTGAAGTATTTTTCAAAATATATGAATTTCACAGGACCTTTTGAAGCGGCTAATATCTCATATATGATGGATTTAGCATCTGTTTTGGATGAAAAAAAAGCTTTGAAATTAGATGAAAAATATATGCTTTCTCAAGCTCCAGTTAGTACAAAATCACCTCTTATTAAAAGAGCATATTTTTATTATATCAATGCTATTATCAAGCAGGAGATAGTGCAATATAAACCATCAATTCGACTAGCGGGTATAGTTAGTAGTGAAAAAGAGCTTTTACAAGCTGAAGATGAAGTAAAGAAGATTAGTCTATATCTCTGGTTTGCTTATAAACTTCCTGAACTTTTCCCCGATTCAAATAAAGCAGAGAGTGCAAGAGCTATTGTCAATAAAATTTGTGAAGAGTCACTAAAATCTGAAAAATTAGCCTTTGTTAAAAAAAGAAGAAGAGAGAGTGGCGGGCGATATGAACCTCGTGGAGGAAGAAGAGCCAATGGACGAAGAGAAGAGCCAAGAAAAGAGTCTAATAAACCACCAAGACGAAGAAAAAGGAGAGGTTAAACAATCACCCTTTTTCAATAGACTTCAAAATAACCCCACACTCTAGATGTAAAGTATATGCAAATTGGTCAAATACGGCAAAGTTTTGAATTTTAAACTTATCTTTTAAAAGTTCCAAATCTCTTTTTAGTGTTTGAGGGTTGCATGAGATATATATAATATTTTTAAATTGTGATATAAAATTTAGTGTTTTTTCATCTAATCCAGCTCTTGGAGGATCTACAAATACATGAGAAAAGTTATATTGGTCTAGATCTATATCTTTTAGTCTATTAAATTCTCTCTCTTTTTTTAGTGCAGATGTAAGTTCTTCGCTACTTAGTCTTATAAAATCTATATTTTCTATAGAGTTTAATATACAGTTCTCTTTTGCTGTTTTGATAGAAGTTTTGGATATTTCGGTAGCTAACAGTGATCTAAATTGTTCACTTAGTGGAATTGTGAAGTTTCCGTGTCCGCAATATAGTTCTAGTAGATCATTATCTGTTTTTTTTATTTGCTTCTTTACCCAGCCTACCATTTTTTGATTTACTAGTGCATTTGGTTGAGTAAATCCTGTATCGTATAATCTATAATGATAATCTTTTTGATTGATTGTAAGAGTTTCGTTTATATACTCTTTGTTAATCACTCTTTTTATTTTTCTACTTCTTCCTATTATCTCTATATTTAATTTTTGTGAAAGTTTTTTTGCTTCATCTTCCCACTCTTGGTCTACTTTTTTGTGATATATTAGGGTTATTAGTAGATTGTTTGTAGTTGATGATAAAAATTCTATAGCAAATAGTTTATGTTCTAATATCCTGATTGGCTCTATCTCTTGGATTAAAATAGGCATAAATTTATCAATTATTGGACTGATAATTGAGCAAGAGGAGATTCTAATGACCCCTTTTCTATCTAATCTACTCATAGCATAAGTAATTTTATCCTCGTCATGATAGATTTTGAACTCTGAACGGTTTCTAAAGTGGCTCTCTTTGGAAGTTAGAATATCTATATTTTCTAGTTCAAAATCCTCTTTTATTTGATTGACTTTATAATCTAATTGCTCTTGATAACTCATGTTATAAAGTGTGCAACTTCCACATATTCCAAAGTAATTACATCTCATTTAAAACTCTCTATTAAATTTCCGATTAAAAGGTTCCATCCATCTACTAATACAAATATTAGAAGCTTAAAGGGCAGAGATATCATGACGGGAGGCAGCATCATCATACCCATACTCATTAATACAGAACTAACTACCATATCTATTACCAAAAATGGTAAAAATAGTAAAAAACCTATTTCAAAACCAGTTTTAAGCTCACTTATCATAAATGCTGGTATTGCTATGAGGAGAGGAACATCTTTATATGTGTTTGGATTTTGCATTTTTCTGATTCTAAAAAAGAGAGCTAAATCTTTCTCTCTTGTATTTTGTATCATGAACTCTTTAAAGGGTAAAGTTCCTCTCTCAAATGCCTCTTGATATGATATTTTTTTCTCTATATAGGGTTTTACTCCAGCTTCATAAGCTTTCTCTCCCACAGGTTGCATAATAAAAAATGTTAAAACTAGTGCAAGAGATACAAGAAGCTGACTTGGTGGCATCTGTTGGGTTCCAAGAGCTTGTCTCAAAAATGAAAATACAATAATTAATCTAACAAAGCTTGTCATGACAAGAATTAGAGATGGAGCCATGACTAATAGGGTGAGTACAACAAGTACATTTAGTGAGCTTACTAAATCAGCTGGTTGACTAGGGGCAGAGATTGATAGATCCACAGTGGGAATACCTATTGTGTCTGCACCCAAGACATGTAACACTAATAAAAACAGAAGTGCTAAAACTCTTATGATCTAACCTTTATTGTACGGTATCTAAGATGCTTTTGGCATCTTTTTCATCCTTTTTATCTGGTGAGAAAAAGTATAACTCAACTCTCCTATTTTTTTCCTTACCAACAGTAGTTAAATTTGTAGCTATTGGATCAAATTCGGCTTTTCCACAAGCAGTTAAAAGTTTTGGTTCTATTTGATTACCTATTAACTCTTTGACGACAGAGATGGCTCTTTGTGTTGAGAGTGTCCAGTTATCGCTAAATATTTTGCTATCTTCTGCATTTTCATCATCTGTGTGACCTATTACATTTACACGCATGGTTTTTGGTAGTTTATCAATAATAAGAGCCATTCTTTTTAGAAAAAGTATTGCATTTTCATCTTCTATTTTTGCATCACCTCTTTTAAATAGTAAACTCGCTGGTAATCTAATCATAAAGCCATCTTCTGACTCCTCTAATATTGCCTGAGATGCTCCACCTGTTGCTTCACTCATCTCATTCATCTCAATTAGTGTTCTTTTAATTGTTTTTAATTTCTGAGCAGTCTCATCTTGGTGATCCATTGGTGTTGCTTTTTGTTGTCTCTCTTTGCTTACTTCTGTTTTTGTTCCACCCTCTAAGACACTCATGGCTCCTTGTAAAGAACCCATAGCTTCATTTACTTTTTTTGCATCCATGCTTGACATGGATAGAAGAAGAACAAAGAAACATAGTAGAAGTGACATAAGATCACCAAATGCGGCAAGCCAACCTGGCATACATTTGGGACATTCATCCTGTTTTTTACATTTTCCCATATCTATTTATCCTTATCTAAATTGGCTTTGACGCTGAGTTGGTTCTAAAAATGCTAATAGTTTACCCTCAAGTGTTCTTGGATTATCTCCTGCTTGAATGGACATAATACCCTCTAAAATAAGTGTTTTTACGACCATTTCATCTGCATTTCTTATTGTTAAAATATTTTCAACAGGTCCACCAACGATATTACCAAGCATGGCACCGTACATCGTAGTAAGGAGTGCAACCGCCATCGCTGGTCCAATTGCTGCTGGATCAGCCATATTTAGAAGCATAGCAACAAGACCAATAAGTGTACCAATCATACCCATGGCTCCTGCAAATCCGCCTAATTGTCCAAAAACTTGTATATTTGTTTTATGTCTTGCATCTGTCTGTTCCATATCTATCTCTAAAAGATCCCTAATAACATCAGGTTCATTTCCATCAATTGCCATACTTAATCCATCTTTGAGAAATTTATTCTCCTCTTTTGCAACATCTCCTTCAAGAGCTAAAATACCATCTTTTCTTGCTTTTGATGAAAAATCAACTAATTTTGCAATAAGTTCTTTTGGATCATCTATTGTTGGTTTTATTGCGATCATAAAGATTTTTCCAAAATTTTTAATCTGTTCGAGCTTAAATCCTATGAGTAGAGTCCCTGCTGTTCCTCCAAAAACAATGAGAATAGATGGAATATCTATATATGGACCTATACCCACACCCATTGCCATAGCTCCAAAAAGTAGAGCTAGTGTTAATACTAGACCAATGACACTACCTAAATCCATGTTTAGTACATCCTTAAATATTATTTATTTGGATTGAAAGCAAAAAATATGCCAATTTACATATTCATTATTTCAAGTTTTGAACGATACTATTATAGACTTGCATTTAATTTTAATTAATGCTATAAATAATGAGTAAGGATAAAATAAAAATGAATATTTCAATAATAATTTTGGCGGCGGGTAAAGGTACAAGAATGAAATCAACATTACCCAAGGTGTTGCATACAATATCTGGATTTCCTATGTTATATTTTTCTATCAAAGAGGCACAAAAGTTGAGTGATGATATTACAGTTGTTCTATATCACCAAGCTGAGTTGGTAGAGAGTGAGATGAAAAAGTATTTTGATAATGTTAAATTTGTAATTCAAGACCATGAAAATTACCCAGGAACTGGTGGTGCTGTAATGGGTATTGATACCAAATATGACAAAGTTCTAGTTTTAAATGGGGATATGCCACTTATTGAATCTGAGGAGTTAAAAAAATTCTCTCTTCTTGATGCAAATATTGTTATGAGTGTAATTAATATGGAAGACTCTTCAGGTTATGGTAGAGTAGTGATTGATGATGGTGAAGTTAGTAGAATTGTAGAGGAGAAAGATGCTACACAAGAAGAGAAAGAGATTAAGAGTGTAAATGCAGGTATCTATCTATTTGCAAATGGTATGATGAGTAAATATCTACCACAACTTAGTAATGATAATGCACAAGAGGAGTATTATATTACTGATATTGTGGAATTAGCTAAAAAAGATAACTATAAAATTGCTCCACTTTTTGTAAAAGAGGAGAACTTTAAGGGTGTGAACTCCAAAGTTGACCTGTGCGATGCTGAAGAGATTATGCAATCTCGTATTAAAACTAATTTTATGAAAGAGGGTGTAATTTTTAGATTGCCTAGTACTACTTATATTGATGCTGATGTAGAGATTGAGGGCGAATCTATTATTGAAAATGGTGTTACACTTTTGAGTGGAACAAAAATTGTTGATAGTCATATCAAAGCTCAATCTGTAATCGAGGATGCACATATTATAAATTCAAGTGTAGGTCCAATTGGTAGAGTAAGACCTGGAAGTGTATTAAAAGATACTCATATTGGTAACTTCGTTGAGGTCAAAAAATCTGTTCTTACTGGTGTAAAAGCTGGACATTTAAGTTATCTTGGAGATAGTGAAATTGATGAGGGTACAAATATAGGTGCAGGTACAATTACTTGTAACTATGATGGAAAAAGAAAGTATAAGACAAAAATTGGTAAAAATGTGTTTATAGGTAGTGATACGCAAATTGTTGCTCCTGTAACAATTGAAGATGATGTCATGATTGCTGCTGGAACAACGGTTAATAAAGATGTAAAAAAAGGCTCTTTAGCAATTAGTCGCACAAGTATGCGTGCAATTGAGGGTTATTTCTATAAGTTTTTTAAAAAATAAGGTAAAAATGTGAATAATAATACGCTATTAAAAGGTAAGAAAATATTGCTTGGGGTAACTGGTAGTATCTCAATATATAAGAGTTTAGAACTAATAAGGTTGTATATTAAATCTGGTGCAGATGTGCGTGTTATAATGAGTGAATCGGCAAAAAGATTTGTTACCCCCTTAAGTTTTGAAGCAATTAGCCAAAATAGTGTATTAGATGAAAATAGTGAATCTTGGGCTAATGATTTTAATCATATTGATATTGGTAAATGGGCAGATATTTTTGTAATTGCTCCTGTGAGTGCAAATACTATTAATAAACTTAGTAACGGTATTGCAGATAATCTCCTTACTCAAATTGCTTTAGCTCATGTGGGTAAAAAAATTCTTGCTCCTGCTGCTAATACTAATATGTATAAAAATACAATTACTCAAAACTCTATTAAAATGTTGAAACTGATGAATTATGAAATTGTTGAGCCTCAGAGTAAAGTTCTAGTCTGTGGAGATGAGGGTAACGGTGCTTTGGCTGATGTAAAAGATATCTTTTATAAAAGTGCTCAAGTCCTCTTAAGAGATCCATTTTGGACAAATAGGCGTGTTGTTGTAAGTGGTGGCGGTACTCGTGAAAAGATTGATTCTATTAGATATATATCCAATTTTTCTAGTGGGAAAATGGGAAATGCTCTCTCTCTTGCTCTATATTTAAGAGGAGCTGATGTCTGTTTAATTAGTACAAAAGATACATCTTCTCTACCTCAAGATATCTATGTGATAGATGTAGATAATAGCGAAGAGATGAGAGAATATCTTGTAGATGCTATTAGGGTTGCTAAAAAAGGAATCATGACAAAAGCTACTCTTATGGATGATTCTGTACCTGAGTTGATTCAGAAAAAACCCTATCTTTTTATGGTTGCCGCAGTTAGTGATTATAAGCCAAAATTTCCACAAGTTGGTAAACTTAAAAAAGAGATGCTTGGAAAGAGTTGGAATTTGGAGTTGGAACAAAATATTGATATTTTAAGCTCAATTAATACAGAGGGTATTTTTGCACTAGGTTTTAAAGCTGAAATAGATAAAGATGCTGGTTTGACAAATGCAAGAAGAATGCTTTCACAAAAAAGTCTTGATGCTGTTTGTTTAAATGTAGTAGAAGAGAGTAGCTTTGGTAGTGATGAAAATGAGATAGCTCTTATCTTTAGTAACAAAAAAATAGAGTTGCCAAAACAGTCAAAATTGGATATCTCATTAGCAGTTATAGAAGAGTTAAAAAATGTTGGCGAGTAATTTTTAGGACATAAAATGAATAAACTAAAACATATTGCAATTATCATGGATGGAAATGGTAGATGGGCGAAAAAGCAGGGTTTTTTGAAGCGTATGAGCGGTCATGAAGAGGGTGCAAAGAGAGTAAGAGAGATTACTATTTATGCCTCTGATTTAGGATTAAAATATTTGACACTTTATGCCTTTAGTACAGAAAACTGGAAAAGATCAGATACTGAAATAAGCTTTTTGATGAAATTAATGGAGCGTTATTTAAAAAATGAGTTAAGTCTATTTTTGGATAATAATGTAAGATTTGAGACTATTGGTGATATATCAAAACTATCCTCTTCTTTAAAAGAGGTTATTGAGTATACCAAAAATAGAACAAAACATTTTACAGGGTTAACTCAAGTTTTGGCAGTAAATTATGGTTCAAGAGATGAGATTATAAGAGCGGTTAATAAAGCTATAAAGATAGGTCAAGAGGTTGATGAAGAGAGTTTTGATTCACTTTTGGATACTTCTGGTATGAGTCCTGTTGATATTCTGATCCGTACTGGTGGTGATAAACGACTATCAAACTATCTTTTATGGCAAGCTGCTTATAGTGAACTATTTTTTAGTAATACTTTATGGCCAGACTTTAATAGTGATGAATTAGATTCAATTATTAAAAGTTTTGATACAATTGAGAGAAGATTTGGAGATGCTAAGTGAGTTTGGATTTGTATTATGGTGTTATTTTAACTCTTTTTGGGCTTCTTTTTGGCTCGTTTTTGAATGTACTAATACTTAGAATACCAATCGATAAAAGTGTAGTTTTTCCTCCCTCCGCTTGTCCAAAGTGTGAAAATAATCTGAAATGGTGGCATAATATTCCCGTCTTTTCTTGGCTTCTGTTGGGCGGTAAATGTTCTTTTTGTAAAGAAAAAATCTCTATTCAATATCCTATTATCGAACTTTTGAGTGCTTTAATTTTTGCTTTGATGTATTGGAAAAATGGTAATTTTACATATAGTTTAGTTTCAGGTTTGGTTTTTGCACTACTTTTGGGGCTTTCGGTTATAGATTTTCGTTATAAAGCTGTACCCGATAGTCTCAATCTTGGAGCTCTTACTTTAGCAATTTTTGCATCTAGTATGATGTTGGATAATTTTGTAAATGCTCTATTGTTTGCTGGTGGTTTTTCTCTTCTTCGTTTTTATGTCTCTTTTATTATTAAAAAAGAGGCTCTTGGTGAAGCAGATATCATGATTGCAGCAACGATTGGGGCTATGGTGGGACTAAAATTGGGTGCGGTGGCTATATTTTTATCAGCAATTATTGCCTTGCCTGTTTTTATTATAATTAAAGAAAAAGATTTAGAAGTACCATATATTCCATTTTTGGCATTGGCTCTTTTTATTGTATATCTATTTGATGACTTTTTTGATGGAGTTTTAATTTATTTATATGGATAGAGTCAGTAGGTATATATTAAATAATTTTTTTCAGACATTTTTATCACTATTTTTAACACTTTTTTTTCTTGCGTCTGTGGTATTTTTTATCAAAATATCACAATTGACTTCAGTTTTTAATATTAGTTTTGGTGATCTGTTTGAATCTTATTTATATGTACTACCTGAAATAATTGTCTATACATTTCCTATTACATTTTTTATTAGTGTTGCTATGACAATTTTTAAGATGTCAAAAGATAATGAGACTATAGTATTTTTTGCACTATCTTTGAGTCCACATAAAATAGCAAAAGTCTTTTTTATATTATCTTTAGGTGCCACACTTATTCTGCTTCTTATATCTCTTGTTTTGGTTCCTATTGCAAAACAGCTTAATAAAAATTTTATCAATTATAAAAGTATGGAGTCCAAAATCAATATTAAAGCTACACAATTTGGGCAAAAATTTCAAGATTGGCATGTATTTATCAATAGTTCAGATAAAACAACTTATAGCAATCTTGTTTTATATAATCATAAAGCCAAAAAAGATGAAGAGAGATTTATTTTGGCTTCAGAGGCTACAATTGATAGAAATGGTTCAACTATTGGATTTAATCTAAAAAATGGAAAAGTTTTTGATTTTCAAGCCCAAGAGATTAGACAGATTAATTATGGTGGTTTGGAGCTTAGTTACTCCCCCGAAAATAAAGAGTTAAATAATGAGAGTGTACTCATGTATTGGACAAAAGCATTAGATAATTTTAAAAGAGCTAAAAATCTATCTATCAATATTTTTGTCTCTTTTTTCCCTCTTGCTACCTTCTTATTTGGAATAAGTTTTGGTGTGGCAAATCTGAGACATGAGAAACCAAATATTTATCTACATATTTTTATAGTTGTATTGCTTTATTATCTTTTGCTCTATAAAGTCTCTTCATCATTTCCATTTCTTGGAACACCTATTGTTATTATCGGTTTTCATTTAGCCTCTGCTATCTATTTTCGAGAGAAAATTCTTAAGAGATATTGATGAAGGTCAAAATTACACTCAGTTATGATGGTAGTAAATTTTATGGTTTTCAATTTCAAAAAAATGGAACTTGGAGTGTTGCTAATAAACTAAAAAAGATATTTGAATCTCTTAATATTGATCCTACTTTTAATTGTAGTGGTCGAACTGATAGAGGAGTTCATGCTACTGCTCAAGTTATTGATATAAATTTACCACACTTTTGGATAGATGAGCTTGATAAACTCAAAATATTTATGAATTCCAAAGCTTCTCCTGATATATATATCAAAAAAATAGAGCCTGTTGATGATAGTTTTCACTCAAGATATAGTGCAAAAAGAAGAAAATATAGATATTTTATCAAAGTTGGTGAGCCAAATCCATTTTTGGCATCTTATGTGCTGTATATAAAAAAGTTAGATACAAAAAAAATAGCAACGGCTATATCCCTTTTTGAGGGTGAACATGATTTTGAGTATTTTAAAAAGAGTGGTAGTGATGTTAAGAGTAGTAAAAGAGTTATACACCAAGCCAAGTTCTATAAGTACAAAGATTTTTATATCTTTTCATTTGAAGCAAATGGATATTTAAGATCTCAGATTAGAATGATGGTTGGATTTTTATTGAAAATAAGTGAAGGTAACCTTACTAAAGATGATCTATTGGCACAGCTAAATAAAGAGAGAAAAATATCCTCTTATTTAGTAGCACCAAATGGACTATATTTAAGTAAAATTATCTACTAATTTTCTATTGTAATGTAATTCACATATTTATAAATTAAAGAATCTCCTCCTCAGAAGACTTTAATTTATGACGCGATGCTTTTTAATTCTATCTGTTTGAGTGAATGCATAGCTTTCAAATCTTCACTATCAAGATTAAGCTTTTGGCATAAAACGCCCAACTTTAAAATGTGAAACTCAGGCATATTTGTTTTTTTCAAATATGATATTGCCGATGGCGTTTTGTTAATTGCTGCTGCGATTTCTTTGTTAGATACTTTCATAACTTTCCCTATATTTTAAATTTGTTATACTTCTATATCGTATGAATTTAAATTTTGTTTATCAGATTTTCACCAAACAAGTAAATTAAGCGTATAATAAGCTAAAATCGTGAATTTTATGTGAAATTGTTACAATTTTTAGAAAAAAAATAGAAATTTCCCCAATATGAAGAGATAATGAGACTAGATAGTTACATTTTTAACCAAAAACTTACTGATAGTAGAAATAGAGCTAAAGCACTAATTTTAAATTCCAAAGTTATAGTAGATGGTAAAATTATTAAAAAACCATCTTTTATTGTTGAAGATTTTCACAAAGTAGAGATCTTAGAAGATTTGGCTTATGTGAGTAGAGCAGGAGATAAACTGAAAGCTTTTTTAGATAGACATAAAGATATCTCTATAAAAGATAAATACTGTTTAGATATAGGAAGTAGTACAGGTGGTTTTATAGAGGTACTTTTGGAGTTTGGAGCTAAAAGGGTTGTCGGTGTAGATGTGGGTTCAAATCAACTGCATCAAAAAATAAAAGAGAATAGTAGAGTAGAGAGTCATGAAGAGATAGATATTAGACTATTTAAGAGTGATAAACTTTTTGATGTGGTGACTTGTGATGTCTCTTTTGTCTCATTGGAATATATTTTGCCTTCTATTGATAGGTTGAGTGCTAAAGATATTATTATTCTTTTCAAACCTCAATTTGAGGTTGGCAAAAATGTGAAGAGAAGTAGACGGGGTGTTGTAAAGGATGAAAAAGCTATTATTCACGCCTTAGATCTCTTTGAAAATCATATATTGGATTTTGGATATAAGATGATAACAAAAGAGAATTCTCAAATCAAAGGCAAAGAGGGTAATATTGAGGTCTTCTACCATTTTCAAAAATGAAGAGATAGATTCGATTGCAATAGGTGGATTTGATGGAATCCATATTGGGCATCAAGCACTTATTTCTAAACTAACATCTAATGGACTTTTAATTATTGTTGATAAGGGCAATGCATCTTTGACTCCTTCTATACATAGATGTAAATATCTTGATAAAAAATGTCTATTTTTGCCATTGGAAGATATTAAACACTTAACAGCTTCTGAATTTATAGATTTTATAAAGAGTCGTTTTATAAATCTCAAAAAGATTGTTGTTGGATATGATTTTAAATTTGGAAAATATCGAAAAGGCAATGCTTATACACTTAAAGAGTATTGCCTTGTAGATGTTGATATTGTTGATGAAGTGATTATAGAGGGTGTCTCTGTACACTCTCGTACTATAAAAAATCTTATAAAAGATGATAAGATAGAACAGGCAAATAGATTACTTGGTCGTCATTATTGTCTTTTTGGAACTGTCATAAAAGGGCAAGGACTAGGTAAAAAAGAGCTTTTTGCAACATTAAATTTAGATGTCAAAGAGTTTCTGATCCCATCTAATGGTGTCTATGCTTCATTTTCAAAGATTGGAGATAAGAGATACCCCTCCGTAACTTTTATAGGCAATCGTGTAAGTGTAGATAATCAATTTAGTATAGAGACACATATATTAGATAAAAATATAGAAGAAATAGTTGATAATGTAGAGATATGTTTTGTACAACACATCCGTAAAAATATGAAGTTTGATACACTTCATGATCTAAAAAATCAAATTGTACTAGATATTAAACAGGCAAAAGAGATTCTCCAAAAATTTTATAAATCTAAAAAATAGGTCTTGATAAAAGGCTCTTTTCAAGGCTATTATATCTCTCATGTGTAAAAGTAGAGTTATGTTATACTCTCCCAAAAAATTTTACAGGAATATTGATGGAATATAATCCGCAAAAAATAGAGAAAAAATGGCAAAAATATTGGAGTGATAATAATCTTCATGAGCCAGAAAATAGTTATGATAAACCAAAAAAATATATATTGAGTATGTTTCCTTATCCTAGTGGTAGGATTCATATGGGGCATGTTCGAAATTATAGTATTAGTGATGCTATTGCTCGTTATAATCGTAAAGAGGGATTTAATGTTTTGCACCCTATGGGTTGGGATAGTTTTGGTATGCCTGCGGAAAATGCAGCTATTAAACATAAACTTCATCCAAAGAAGTGGACTTATGAAAATATTGATTATATGAAGGGTGAATTGGAATCTTTGGGGCTTTCATTTGCGAAGAGTAGGGAGTTTGCTACAAGTGATCCTTTGTACTCTAAGTTTGAGCAAGAGTTTATTATCAAGATGTTTGAAGAGGGGCTTTTGTATGAGAAGAGTCAAAATGTAAATTGGTGTGAAAGTTGTCATACTGTTTTGGCAAATGAGCAGGTGATTGAGGGGTGTTGTTGGAGATGTGATAATGAGATTCTTATTAAAGAGATGCCAGGATATTATATTAATATTACAAAATATTCTCAAGAGCTTTTAGATGATTTGGCTCTGCTTGAAAAGGGTTGGCCAAAACAGGTTTTGAGTATGCAATCAAATTGGATTGGCAGAAGTGAAGGGCTTGAATTTTCATTAGAGTTTGATGATGAATCTAAAGAGAAATTGGGTAATAAATTTGACTCTTATAGTGTGTTTACTACAAGAGCTGATACTATTTATGGTGTAACTTATAGTGCTTTGGCTCCTGAACATGATGTGGTTAAATATTTGATAGAGAATAATCTTTTAGATGCTCAAAAAATAGAGCAGATCAAAAAGATGCAATCTGTGAGCGAGAGAGATCGTGGGATTGGTGAAAAAGAGGGGGTATCTTTAGGAATTAATGTTGTTCATCCTCTTACTAAAGAGAAAATTCCTGTTTGGGTGGCTAATTTTGTACTTGTTGGTTATGGTGGTGGGGCTGTTATGGCTGTTCCTGCACATGATCAAAGAGATTATGAGTTTGCTTCTAAATATGATCTGCCTATCAAAGAGGTTATTTCGGGTAAAGATTCTGATTTATCAAAAGAGGCTTTTTGTGAAGTTGGAAAATTGGTTAACTCTTCAAAATTTGATGGAGTTAGAAGTGATAAGGCAAAAGAGAAAATTATCTCTCTTTTTGAGTCTAACTCAATTGGTAAAAAAGTAGTTAATTATAAGCTTAGAGATTGGGGAATTAGTCGCCAAAGATATTGGGGGGCTCCGATTCCATTTGTAAGATGTACTTCATGTGGTGTTGTTCCTGAAAAAATAGAGAATTTACCAGTTGAACTTCCTGATGATGTTGAGATTACAGGAGAGGGGAATCCTCTTGAAAATCATCCAACATGGAAAAAGTGTAAATGTCCAAAATGTGGAGAAGATGCTCAAAGAGAGTGTGATACTATGGATACTTTTGTGCAGAGTTCTTGGTACTTTTTGAGATATTGTAGTGCAAATAGTAAAGATAGTGCATTTGATCGAAAAGATGTTGATTATTGGATGAGTGTGGATCAATATATTGGTGGAATTGAACATGCTATTCTTCATCTTTTGTATGCTAGATTTTTTACAAAAGCTTTAAGAGATTTGGGTTATATTGGAGTAGATGAGCCATTTACAAACCTTTTAACTCAGGGTATGGTCTTAAAAGATGGCTCAAAAATGAGTAAATCAAAAGGAAATACTGTTGATCCAGATGCTATTATCCAAAAATATGGGGCTGATACAGCACGACTATTTATACTTTTTGCTGCTCCTCCTGTAAAGGAGTTAGAGTGGAATGATAGTGCCGTTGAGGGCTCTTTTAAATTTATTAGAAGATTATATGATCGTTCATCAAATATTTTGGCTCAAGATTCTATTCCAAATATTGATCACTCATCTTTATCCAAAGAGGAAAAACTAGCAAGAAAAAAAGTTTATGAAGCACTATTAAAATCAAAAGAGGTTTATGAAGGTGGCTTTACTTTTAATACTTTGGTAGCTTCATGTATGGAGGCTTTGAACGCTTTAAATGCTCAATTAAATAGAGATGTTTGGAGTGAAGGATATTTTGTATTATTAAATATTTTAGAGCCAATTATTCCTCATGTTAGTTGGGAATTGAGTGAAAAGTATTTTGGAATGAAGAACTTTCAACCACTTGAAGTAAAAGAGGAGACTTTAGTAGAGGATACTATTGTTTTGGCAGTTACTATAAATGGTAAAAAGAGAGAAGAGATAGAGGTAGATAAATCTCTTGATAAAGAGAGTGTTTTGAGCTTGGCAAAAGAGAAAGCAGCTAAATGGTTAGAAGATAAAACTATTATTAAAGAGATTTATGTTCCAAATAGACTTATAAATATTGTGGTAAAATAGTCTCATGTTTAAGTTTTTTGGGTTATTTCTCTGTTTAGTGCTATTTATATCATGTGGTTATAAGCCTACATCCATATATACCAAAAAGGTATTAGGAAGTAAGATATATGCCGATATAGAGGTAAGTTTAGAGGACCCAGAAAATAGTGTTTTGATTCGTGATGCTGTAAATGAAGCGATTATCAATAAATTTAGAGCAGAGCTTGTATCCAAAGAGAAGGCGACTTCAAAACTTTTTGTCAAATTAAATTCTGTATCTTTTTCACCTCTTGAGTATGATAGAAATGGTTATGTTGTTGCCTATAAAACCTCTGTTGTACTTTTGACAAGATATGTAGATCAGAGTTTAAAAGAGAAGAGTATTCGCTCATTTGGTGATTATGATTTTAGTATTGAATCTAATAGTATTATCTCTGATATCAAAAGGTTTGATGCAATCAAAAGAGCTTCACAAAAAGCATTAGATGCATTAATATCCCAAATTTCTATAAAAGGTGTAAATTATGACCGTCGCTAATCTTGCCAAAGAAGCACTTGTTGCATTAAATAAAAAACATGTTGCTATGACACCTGAAAATTACATGAGAGAGTTTTGCAAAGCAGCCTCAACACATAATATTGTACTTGCAGATTGTAATATAATTGATAAATACAAAGATAAACTTAATCCAAATATGCAAGTAGAGATCTCAAAATATAATGTAGATACAGTTGATGAACTTTTAACTTTTTTGGTAGTAACTCTTAATAAAGTTAGCCAAACAAATGACAATCAACAATATTTTGTTTTGACAACACTCATTAAAAGGTTACTCCAGTCAATAGCAATTTTGCCTAGTAAAAATGCCAAAAAATTGGCAGAGAGTTCTTTGGAAAAGATAGAGTATTTGACGGACATAAAAGGGTATAAAGAGTTAAAAGATGTTTGGTTTGACTTTTTGAGTGATTATGATGATGCTTATTATAGAAAGCTTAGTGCATTTTGTGATATTAAATCAGATAGTATTGAAGATATGATTGATGAAATTGTTGCATGTTTAAATAATAGAGAAGATGGTGCAACTCTTGAATCTATCTCTTCTGTTCTTATTGCCTCTTTGACCCCATCTTTTGCCTCTTCTATTGATGATGAATTGGCTACATTAAGTTATGAGTTGAAAAACTCTCCATCTATTCTCACCTCTGCCAAGGTTCAAGAAGAGGTTAAATCTCTAGTTAAGAGACGCATTAAGTTAGATAAAGATGAGATCAGTAATAAGGTAGCAACTTTAGATAAAGTATTAGAGCATGTATCTGAAAATATTCTCTCATTGATGAATAAAAGTAATTTGAGTAAAAGTCAAATTCAAGTTGTCAAAAATGATTTGGAGTCACTTGATAAGAGTAAACATACTTTTGATACATTTCAAAATAGATTAATTAAAATTGCAAGCTCTTTGGAGATAGAGACTGATAATTTAGTAATTAGTATGCAAAAAGATAGTAGTGTTGTGAAAAGTTTGCAAGATCGCATTGAAAAATTGGAACTTGCTCTCTCAGAAGCAAAAAAAGAGTCCAAAAAAGATTTTCTCACAGGTTTGTTGAATAAAAGAGCATTAGATGAAAATTTACATAGAGTCGAAAAAGGGTTTGATAGATATACAATTGATTACTCTGTCTGCTTTTTTGATATAGATCACTTTAAAGTTCTTAATGATACTTTTGGTCATGAGGCTGGAGATATTGTTCTTAAGAGAATAGGGCGAATTTTTAATCAGTATAAGAGAGATGTAGATATTATCGGTCGTTATGGTGGTGAAGAGTTTTTGGCGATTTTACCAAATACTGAGATTGAGGGTGCATTGATTTTTGCACAAAAAATTAGAATGAAAGTTGAAGAGTATAATTTTATCTATAAAGATGAGAGAATTAGTGTAACAATTAGTGCGGGAGTATCAAATAGAAAAGATTTTGCAAATCAGACAGATTTGATTAATGGTGCAGATAAGATGCTTTATAACTCAAAAGAGAATGGTAGAAATCGTGTCTATCCAAATGATATAATAGAGTTATGAGTTTAGCAAAATTTTTGGAGCAAAAACCACTCTACTATAAAGAGATAGACTATAGTAGAATGCCTCGTGCTTGGGATAGTATCAAGCACCGTTTTTTTCTTCCCAAAATTATTCATATTGTTGGAACCAATGGAAAAGGTAGTACAGGTCGTTTTTTGGCTCACTATCTATATAAAAGTGGCTTAGATGTGGGTCACTATACCTCTCCTCATATTATGAAATTTAATGAAAGAATATGGTTAAATGGTAGTGATGTGGATGATCAGTTGTTGGAGTTGGCACACCAAAGATTGCTCTCTATTTTGGATAAAAGTTTTCAAGAGACTCTATCCTATTTTGAGTATACGACACTTCTAGCTATTGTTATCTTTGAAAAGTGTGATTATATTGTACTTGAAGCGGGATTAGGTGGAGAGTATGATGCCACGGCTGTTTTTGATAATATCCTCACTTTGGTAACTCCTATTGACTATGATCATCAATCTTTTTTGGGTAATAATATTTTAGATATAGCAAAAACAAAATTAAATGTTATAAAAAAATTTGCTGTTTTAGCAGATCAAAAACATAAAGAGGTTTATAATACTTCTCAAAAATTGGTTATTCAAAAAGAGCTTAATATTTTTCGTTGTGAGCAGTTTTTTACACTTGAAGAGATGAATGAAATAGAGAAGTTTATCAAAGATAAAAAAATGGCTCTTTTTCTAATACAAAATCTCTCTTTGGCTCTTTGTGGTGTGAAGTTTTTGGGTATGAAAATCAAACTAGAGTATCTAAATGATATTACTCTTTTTGGTCGTTGTTTCTCTTTGAGTAAAAATATTACTATTGATGTAGGACATAATCCTTTGGCTGCATCGGCTTTGGCATCTCATTTTAAAGATAAAAAAATTACACTAATATTTAATAGTTATGGTGATAAAGATTATGAAGAGAGTTTATCAATTTTAAAACCTATTATAAAAAATATTGAAATTATACCGATATTAGATCAACGCATTGAAGAAGGCGAAAATTTGATAAAGGTAATTGATTCTCTTGATATTAAATATTCACCTTTTAGTGGTATTGATAAAAATAAAGACTATTTAGTTTTTGGTTCATTTTTGGTAGTTGAGAGATTTTTAAAATATTATGAGAGTAAAACCATATAAAAAGTATCTTATTGTCTTTGGTGTATCTGTAGCATTTTTATTAACAATTTTTTCTATTTTTTTATTATCTATATCTGCTTCTAAAAAAGATACTTTATCTTATAAAAATTCATTCTCTTTAGATAGTACAGTAGATACCCTTATATCTAATTTTTCGAAATTACCAAGAAAATCTACTTTTGATTTTGAGAATCTAAACGATAAAGAGAAAAATTTTATTATAGAACTTTTGCCATCTGGCATGCCATCTGCCTCTTCTAGAGTTACCTCCGCTTTTGGTTATAGAGTACATCCTATTTTTAAAGATAGAAGATTTCACTCTGGGATAGATTTTGGTGGTACGATGGGTATACCAATTAGAGCAACAGCTGATGGTTTTGTAGAGTTTGCTGGAGAAAATGGTGGATATGGTAATTTTGTACTTTTAGATCATGAATTTGGATTTAAGAGTGCATATGGGCATATGAAGTCTAATCTAAAAGTAAAGAGTGGTAGCTATGTAAAAAAGGGTGATATAATAGGCTACTTGGGAAATAGTGGAAGATCCACTGGTCCACATCTACATTATGAGGTCAAATATGGGCAGAAGGCTCTTGATCCTTTGGGTTTTATCAATCTTAATTCTCATAACTTTGAGCAGTTTATCTCATGTGAGAGAGAGATTGATTGGGGTGTTATGGTTACTTTCCTATCTAGAATACAAAATAAATTTTTATTATTATCTAAAAAGTAAATTAGGTTAAAATAAGATATCTTTTTGGAGGTGATTGATATGAAATATATTCATAATATATTTAAAAGTAAAAATCATAAAGATATTATGTTGGTAGGGCTCTACATTAGCTCAATAACTATAAATTTAGTATTGATTCTTATAGCTTTAGTATATGACTTCTATATTGATTTTTTTGTAAAATCTACATTTGTATTTATCACTATTTTGTTATTTAGATTTTATCTAGAATCATACAAAACAAAGTTATTTGCTATATTATTAATGGTTTTAGTAGAGTTTGATATCGCTTTAACTCTTTCAAGTGGGGAAATTATTAGTTTCTCTTCAATATATCCATTTATGTTGTATATGATATTTGGTGTTTTACTTTGTAGTTTCTTTTTCTTTTTTAAGCTGAGAAACGCTTTTTTAGCGACATTGGTACACTATATATTTTGGGGTATTGTAATTTTTTATGGAAAATCTATATATCCGTCTTTTGATATGATTTTTACCAATGAATCTATTATTCAAATGTTTGTTGCCTCTTTACTTATTTTGATATACAACATTTTTTACTATTTTTCTACAGAAGTAACTTATCAAAAGTTACAAAAGAGTGATGCTCAAAAAGAGATTTTGTTAAAAGAGATTCACCATCGAATAAAAAATAATTTGAACATGATAGCCTCTATCATGGGGCTTCAAATATTAAGTTTAGAAAATGGTAATCAATATGATCCAAAAATAATTCTTAGAGATAGTAAAATTAGAATCGAAGCTATGGCATTAGTTCATGAAGCTATTTATAAAAATAATGATTTAGATAAAATTAATTTTGAAAAGTATATAAATAATCTTTTAAAATTAATTAATCAAACATATAAGAAAAATATTGATATTGAACTTCATAGTGATATTGATTATCTGCCTTTAGATTCTATGAAAAATTTAGGAATTATTATAAATGAATTATTTACAAACTCTATAAAATATGCTTTTAATAATGAAAAATTAGATAATAAAATCTCCATATATCTAGTTCATAGAGATAATGAATTGTTTTTTGTTTATAGTGAAAATAGAGATGACAATGTTGATATAGATAGAATTAAAAATAGTAAAAATTTAGGTATTAAACTTATTAATCTTACAGTAAAGCAAATGAGAGGCTCTTTAGATATTACCCAAAATAGTGGACTCATTTTTACTGTAAGATTTAAAATCTAGTTTATTTTATATCCTAATCCATTAATATTAATTATAAAGTCATTGTATACAG
>CAZLLE010000096.1:0-21677 GCA_964560425.1 uncultured Campylobacterales bacterium | reverse complement strand
GCTCTGAAACTACCAATCCATTTACAGACCATTGATAAGAAGTTACATTAACATCATCACTACTTAAAGATCCATCAACTGATAATACATCACCAACTTTAGCTTCTGGAGATATAATGCCACTTATTACTGCTGTAGGCGGAATATTTATTATTGGATCGACTATGGGTTCCTCTATTGGATTCTCTTCTGGTGCAGGAACAATAACTGTTTCACAAGTTTTATGTGTTGCATTATCTTCATCAGTTACTTCGAGGCAGATATTGTATGATCCGGGTTCTACTAAAGGTATTTCTGCTCTTTCTGATGTTGAAACTACTTCATCATTTACACTCCACTTATATGTAGATATCCCAATATCATCTTTACTACTAAAGCCATTAACTAATAGTGTACTGCCCAATATACCCTCTGGTGAGGTAATTCCATTTATTACAGATACGGGAGGTCTATTTACTGCTATAACGGGAGCAGGTACTAGTTCTTCTTCCACTTGTTTTTGTTCTACAGTATCCTCTGCAACTGTAGTTTGTTGGGTTGATGCTACTGCTAGTGTTTCTAAGTTTTGTGTACTCTCCTCCACCTTTTTTAGGTTTGGACAACATCCACTACTGCTACCACAACCACTAAAAGTTAATAAAAAAGTGCTTAATACACTTAATGAAATTATCTTTAAATTACTACTATCCATCACAACTTCTCCTATAAAAAATATTTCACTATTTTAATATATAAATCCTTTGAAAGTTAAATATTTTAATTAAATTTTAACTAATCTACTAAATCCTCCACTTAATTTTTGAATATGAATTTGGGTTGGAATTCTCTCCTTTAGAACTTCCACATGGGATATGATACCTATCATTTTGCCTTGATGTTGTAGGTAATCTAAGGCACTAAGTGCAATATCAAGAGTCTCTTCATCAAGTGTATCAAATCCCTCATCCAAAAATAGGGACTCTATTGAGATATTTTTACTTACTAAATCAGATAATCCAAATGCCAAAGATAGACTCACCAAAAATCTCTCTCCGCCTGAAAGAGTATTTGTTGATCTTATAATATTTGCTTGATAAGTATCTATAATCTCAATCTCAAGCTCTTTTATATCAGAAGTTTTTATAAGATATCTTTGTGAAATTTTTTCAAGATATTGATTGGCTAATTGTGTGAGATATCCAAGTGTGAGATGTTGAGCAAATTTTCTAAATTTATCCCCATCTTTGGAACCTATTAGATCGTTTAATCTACTCCATTTGTAAAATTCTTTCTCTTGCTTTTGAACCTTTGATATAAGAGAGAGTTGTTGATTTCTATCTCTTAAATCTTGTTTTAATCTATTCTCCCTCTCTCCTATCTCTTTAGAGAGAGTTTCAAGACTCTCTTCCTCTGATTTTCTCTCTCTTAGTAGAACTTCTAAGCTATATTCTGTGAGTGGGTTTTTAGTTTGAAAATCTAGCTTTTGACTATTTTCTGAGAGTAAAATTTGATTTTGTTGAATTTTTTGTAGTAAATTCTCTTCACTTTTTAATAATTTATCAAATTCATTTTTTTCAAGATATGCCTCTTGTAACTCCTCTATTGTAAAAAAATTATCCTCTCTTATCTCTTTTAAAAGCTTCTCTTTTAGGTTGATTATCTCCTTTTTTAATTGATTCAAATTTTTTATCTCTATTGAAATAAGTTTTTTATTTGCAATGTATTGACTTTGTTGCTTTTGAAAATTATCTTTTAGCTTGAGGAGTTCTTTTTCTAGTCTCTCTTTTTCTATATTTAAATTTTGTTGATAGATTTTGGGATTTTGATCTTGAAGTAGCTGTTTTATGCTCTTTGTTAGATTTTTAATTTTTGTTTCCATATATACTATATCTAAACTATCTGTTTGAATTCCTCTTCTATTTATATCAAGATGTGTATCTTTTTCCATTTTATTCATTCTTAATGAGAGGAGTTTGATTTGGATTTTTTTTAGCTTCTCTTTTGTGGATATATATGTTTTGATATCTTTTAGATTTTGATCATGATTCTCCTCTTTTTCAATATCACTCATGATAGTTGAGTTACAAAGAGGGCATTGCATACCCTGTTTTAGAGTTTGTTTGATATCTATTAGTAGATCTAATTGTATATTTTTATCTTCGATCTGTTTTTTTAAAGAGGATATATATTGTTGCTCTTTTTTTGTATTGAGATTGATATCTTTATTGATAGAGAGTAACTCTTTTTCTAAGGAGTTAATTTTTTTATTTTTTGCTATAGACTCTTTTACTCTATTTTTATGCTCTTTCTCAATTTCAAAGAGTTGATTCTCTATTATTAGAGCTTTTTGTATGGACTCTAATTTCTCTTGAAACGAAGATAAAAATAGCTCCTGTTTTTGTTTATGTTGTTCGATTTGTTTTAGCTCTTTTTTCTCACTCTCTTCTCTCTTTTTTATCTCTTTTTGAGTTTTGTCTATCTCTTTTTCTATTTTATCTTTTTGAGTTAATCTATCTTGATATAGTCTAAGAGAGAGTTCATGTTTGTTTGCCTTTTTGGCAAGAAAGAGTCTATCAAATTGTGGTTTTTCTCTTTTTTGCTTCTCTTGTAATTTTATAATCTTCTCTTTTTGCTCAGAAATTAACTTTTTGAGTTCCTCTATATTTTTGATCCAGTTAATCTTCTCATGAAGTTTATGAACTCTTTTTTTTAGATATTCTCTTTGTGCTTTTCTCTCTTTTATTTGAATATTAATTTGAACTATATCTGTAGATGATAATAGTTCAATAGCACCTATCTCTTTTTTAAGAGCTTCAAAATTTTCTAGTTCTATCTTCTTTCTTTCAAATACTTTTTGAGAAATTTGAGTATATATCTCCATTCCTGTTATTTTTTCCAAAAGATTAGCTCTCTCATTTGGATTGGATTTCAAAAAAGCATCAAAACTTCCTTGTGCTAACATTATTGATTTTGTAAATCGTTTAAAATCAAGATGTATAATCTTCTCAATTTTTTTTGGTACTTCTTGAAGTTTACTCTCTATAATTTTGCCATCTTTCAAAAGAGATAGCTCCATTTGTGCTATTTGAAATTTTCCATCAAACTTTTTTCTAGCTCTTCTTTGTGACCATCTGCTTCTATATCCAATATTATCTATCTCAAATTCAACTTCACAAAAACACTCTCCACTATATTTACTCATTAGCTCATTTGGATTACTAAGACGAGGAGTTTTTGCATACATAGCAACACAAATAGCATCAAGAATAGTTGTTTTTCCCGCTCCCGTTGCTCCCGTAATTGCAAAAAGTCCTTTTGAAAATCTCTCTTCTCTAAAATCTATAGTATGTTTGCCTTTGAGGGAGTTAATATTTAGTAGTGTTATTTTTAATATTTTCATAATTGAATCTCATTTAATATCTCATTAAAACTAACTATCAACTCTTCATCTTCTACTCCACTTAACTCTAGTTTTTTTCTAAATACATCAATTGGTTTTAATAACTCTAGTGCCAAATTTTGTTCTGCAAATATTTTGTGTGTAGAGTGTGGATACCTGATAGCTAAAACTTCTATATTTAAATCTTTTGTAATTTCCAAAACTCTCTGGTTGATAAATTCACTCTTCTGTTCTGATTTTATCTCTAGTTCTACCCAAGTTTTTAGCTCTTTTGAGCCTATTTTTTTGAGTTGGCTCTCTATATTTTCCAAATTACATTTAATTCGTTTAAGATCACGAATAATAGGAATATAGATTTTTTCAACACTCAAGTTCTTATCTTTAAACTCAACAAAGCGTATACTTTTTCTTTTGTGTTCACTAAAACTAAGCTGTATTGGTGATCCACTATAATATATTTTGTCTGATATTTTTTGAGATATATGAATATGTCCTAGTGCAACATAATCAAATTGATCTGATATGATAGATGATTCAAGAGTGCTTAATCCTCCAATAAAAATTTCCCTCTCACTATCGCTTCTTGTTGTTCCTGTGATGGTTAGATGACCTGTTGTTATAATTGGTACTTTGGTTGATATTTTTTTGGCTTTTTGAAGAGTATCGTTGTAATGATCTTTTATTCCATTAATAAGTGCGAGATTTTTATCTTCATAACTCTCTTGTGAGATAGATTTTCTAAGTACACTATCTCGAAGATATGGAACAGCACAAACAACTCCAATAAGAGAGTTATTGGTATCTTTGATTTGGATAATCTCTTCATCTATATCATCACCTTTAGCAATAACACTTACATTAATAAGAGATAGAAGTTTTTTGGGTGCAATAAGTGATGCACTTAGATCATGATTACCAGCAGTTATAATTACCTGTTTTATATCTGTATTTTTAGAAAGATTATGTAAAAAATCATAATATAAGTTTAATGCATAGTTTGGAGGAGTGATTGTATCAAAAATATCTCCACAAACAAGTAAAATATCAATCTCTTTTTCTTGAATAGTTTTTAATAAAAAATCCAAAAAGCTTTTATGCTCTAGTTGTCTAGATTTTCCCATAAATTTTTGTCCAAGATGCCAATCCGATGTATGTAGTAATTTTAAATGGTTCATTTCTAATTTTAACTAAAATTTAATACTTTTAATCTAGTTTGATATCTTAAAATATATGATTAAAATAAAAAATAAAATATTTTTTATAAAATTTACTATTTTTATTGTTAATTTCACATTTATTTCACATTTAAAAGTCATAATACATTTAACTTTTAGTTTCCCTATTTACTAAAAGTTGCTTTCCCCTCATTCAAGTAACAGCAACCAGCTCCTCCTCATTTTTATGTGTGGTTGTCTGTTACTTGTCTAGATATGCTCCATGAAATTTAATACTTCTATTTTTCTACTTATTTTGTTATAATCTATCTATTTTTCTATAAAGGGTTGTGTTGTTAAGTTTTTTGAAAAGTGTTGAATTACCATTTAAGATACCTACTCCTGAAAAAACGATTAGGATAGCAGTGACAGGGTTGAGTAGAAGTGGAAAAACTGTTTTTTTGACCTCTATTATTAATCAATTGATAGCAAATGATAAGTTGCCCTATCTAAATGATAAATTACAAAGACCTTTTAAAGCTACCCTTCTTCCTCCCGGAAGTGTATATGTTCGATTTGATTATTATAGTAAAATTAGATCTTTTAGATTAAAAAAACCACACTGGCCAAAAGCTACAAAATCTGTAACGCAGACAACCTTGCAACTTGAATTTAAGAGTGAGTTTGCTGCATTGGAGAATCAAGTTGTTAATTTAGAGTTTGTAGATTATCCTGGAGAGTGGTTGTTGGATTTATCTATGTTAGATATGAGTTTTGAGGATTGGTCAGCTCATATAGTATCTTTGGCTCGTGAAGATCAGCGTCGTGATTATTCCAAAGAGTGGTTATCTATGCTTGAAGATTATGATCTTTACTCCTTTAATGATGATGAGAGTATGGATGAAATTATTAGTGATGTTTATACTGAATATCTAAAGTCCTTGCACTATAAAAATTTTAGTTTTGTGCAACCGGGACGATTTTTGGAGCCGGGGGATATGGATGGTGATCCTCTTTTGAGATTTTGTCCACTTCCTCTTAAAGTACCAAGAGAAGATGTAGATCCAAACTCTATCTATGCTAGGTTTGAAAAAAAGTATGAGAATTATCTCCAAGAGGTAGTAAAGAGGTTGTATGTTGAACATTTTGAAGATTTTGATGTTCAGATTGTTTTGGTTGATTTGATTAAGACGCTCCAACATGGCTATGCTTCATTTAGAGATATGCACCTATCTTTTAAACATATTTTGCAAAGTTTTACTTATGGAGGTAATCACTTTTTGAGTAAACTTTTTGGTATCAAAATAGATCATGTAATTTTTGCTGCTACAAAGGCTGATTATATTCCTCCATCTCAACATAACGCTTTTAAGAAATTGCTTGAAGAGATGATTTGGGATCTGAAAAATGATCTAAATGTACAGCATACCAATACTGAAGTAACTGTTTTTTCTTCTGTTAAAAGTACACAATATGTACAGGCAAAACTTGGCGGAGAGATGGTTGATTGTGTGAGGGGTACAGTAGAAGGAGAGCATGAACCTTCTACTCATTACCCTGGTGTTTTACCACGAAATTATAAAGATAGTGATTTTTGGGATAATCATGAGTTTGATTTTCCAAAATTTAAACCGATATCTTTTCCTCTGAGAGATACTCAAGGGGTAGAGCATATACGAATGGATAGAATTATATATAGTATATTAAAGGGTAGAGTATGAGTAAAATAAAACCAGGAAGAATAGAAGATGAAGTAGCAGTCAAAGAGATCCCCTTGGCTACAATAGAGGAAGAGGATGAACTATTTTATGAGAATATAGAAGAGGCTGAAAAAGAGAGAGTAACAGCAATTAAAGGTATTGGTGTTTTTGCCAAAAAGAGTTTACTTGTATTTGGTCTGCTCTTTTCTGTTATTTTAATAGGTACACTTTATGATGCCTCTATGACAATATCCTCAATGATGAGTAATGCTCCTTTGATTGGTGTGTTGTATCTCTTCTCAATACTTGGATTGGTTGGAGTTCTTGGATATGGGATTTTTAAAGAGTATTTGAGTGTAATGAGGTTGAAAAATATTGATACACTTCAAGAGAGAGGTAGTGTTCTTAAAAAAAATCCAACCATAGATGTTGTAGCTTATGCTAAAGAGATTATTGAGAGATATGAAAATCATGAGAATGAACTTATTAGAGAAAATGCACTCTCATTAAAAAGAGAGCTACCTTCGTTGATGTATGATGAGGTTATTGATAGACTTAATGAAAAGCTATTTAATCCTTTGGACAAATTAGCAAAAGGTTCTATTATCAAATATGCTAACCAAACAGCACTCTCTACAGCAATTAGTCCTGTTGCTTTTATTGATGCTATTTTGATTATCTCTCGTTCTGGTGCTATGGTAAATGAGATTGCTACTATATATGGGTATAAACCAAATTTTATTGGAAAGATTTTGTTATTTAAAAAGATATTTTTTGTATTGGTTTTTGCAAGTGTTACAGAAATTTTGGCTCAACACTCTCATGATTTAGTAGGTACTTCGATTGTCTCTAAATTCTCTTATCATGCTGCTCAAGGTATTGCAAATGGAATTTTGACTGCTAGAGTAGGTGTTGCTGCGATTAAATCATGTCGTCCTATGCATTATAAAGATCAGAATGAAGGCTTTCTAAAAGGTATTAGTAAAAAGATCATGGAATCTGTTTTTAAATTTGGTGGTAGTAAAAAATAGATAATAACTATTTTAATTATAATTAAAGTTAATATCATTGTTTTGTAGATAAATAAGAAAAAATTATATAAAACTAATCTGTTCTTAATCTTCTAGTAGTTATACTTAAAGTATAAATTTTAGGAGAGAGCATGAAGAAAATTGTTTTAACATTTTTAATATTGGGGTCATTTGTTCTAGCTAATGCTGAATATACAAAAGAGGATAGAGCTAGAGATATGCAGGTGATGGAAGACTCTTTGGCTGAAATTCAGAAGGGTTTTTTATATAGTAATGGTGATTTGGTAAAGAGTGGACTAAAAGCTTTAAGGGATAAGATATCGACAATAGAACCTCCTGTAGGCAATACTCTTTTTACAAAAGAGGAGACTTTTGCATATAGATATGCAAAAAAACAACAAGAAAAAATTGATAAATTTGCACAAGGTGTCGAGGATTATTTTTTTAAAGGTGAAAGAAATCAAGCTCTTGGTGAGTATACAAAAATTTTAAAAGAGTGCATGTCTTGTCATGTTAAATTAAGAAAAAAATAGTTCTTTTTCTACAATTAAATGGCTAAAAAACTTTTAGCCATTTTTGACTAATTATGGAATGATTATTGCTAGTCCTTTTTTAAAGGATATACTTATGGCAGTAAAAGATATACAAAATATTGATAAAAAATCTTCTAATTTTGGCTTTGACAAAACTTCTAGAGCATCTCAGCGGATATCATCGGATGTTTATAAAATTTTGATTATTAGTGAAAGTAGTTCTGATATTTTTATGATTAATAAATTTTTGAGTAAAAATAGTGGATTTAGAGTTGATGAAGCTGTAAATTTTTCAAGTGCACTCAAAATTATAAATCACCTATCTTTAGATCTTATTATTGTTGATGATATGTTATCTAAAATGGATGGTTATGATGTCATTGATAGACTAAATATAGAAGAAGTATCCAAAGATATCCCAAAAATTTTACTTCTTAGCGATAATTATGATATCAATAAAAAAGATAGTTTTAAAGGTACTTATGTTGATTTTATTCAAAAGCCACTGAATGTAATCAATTTTAAACAAAAAGTTCGCTCTATCATTGAGTTATCTTATAGATCAAATGGCTATTTTCAAAATATGGCAGATATCAAATATCTTGAATCCAAAGATTATAGTAGTGTTTATAAGAATTTTTTTGATTTAGATTCCAATATTCTATTTGTTTATGATCAAAATCAGAATAAGGTTATTGATGCTAACAAAACATTTAATGCTTTTTTCTCATCAATTTACCATTTTAATCGTGTAATTAGTAGTGAAAAACTATTTCATAAATTTATTCCTCATATGAAAGAGGAGAATTATCTTAACCATTATGAACCATCTTCATGGTTAAAAATGATAACTTTTTCTGATAAATCTTCTTTTATGTTGCAGATAGATAGATTTGGAAAAGTATATAATTTTGTATTAGAGTTTCATGAAATATCTATTTTGAATGAAAATATTTTTATCTGTAAATTTGTAAACTTAGAGAATATTTCACCTCTAGGTATCTATAATAAAAATGATATATTAGTACAACAAGAAGATTTACAAAATCTGCAAAAATCATTAGAGTTAATTAAAGAACAAGTTGGTTATTTAAGTGGTGGTTTTATGAGTGAAAATATTTATAATGAGTTAGATCGTTTAAAATTAACACTTAATAGTCTTGTCAATCGTGAAAAAAATCGTAATAAAGATTTAAAAGAAGATCTAGGGTTTGAGAGAGTTAATATTTATGAAGTTGTTGGCAAAGTTTTAAAAGAGAAATATTCTATGAAAAGAGTATCCATAAATGGTTATGATATTCATGAAGAGCTTGATTTTGATAAAGATAGTGTATATATGAATATTGATACTTCTCTTTTGAAAGATTTGGTCTCTGGTGTTTTGAGTAGCTATTTTGGTGGAGATTTTGATGAGAGTTCGAATAGTGGTATTTTGCGTGTTGAGGTTTATACAGATCAAAATAGTCTATTAATTGATATGAGAGAGCCAAAAACAGTTAAATCAAAAAACTTTTTTATAGATAAATTTTTTAGAAAAAGTGATCAAGATGGTGACTTTGTAGATTTTTCAGATGAAATATTGCCAAAAAGTGTGGAGAAAGCTGTAAATAAATTATCTGCAAAGTTAAAAAAAGCTTTAATAGGAAATGAAAATATTTTCTTAATATCTATACCGTTAGTAACAAATAATAAATCATAAATATAGTAATAAATTATAGACATTTTAATAAAAATATTATATTAAATTTAATATAATGCTTCAAAATGTTTATAATTTTTAACTTTAAGGCTATCTGACCAGCATGATCACATTAAATACAAGATATAGAAATATTGAGAAATTAAAAGAGTATATAAAAGCCCATAATATCGGGGACAATAAGAGATTGCTAATTCAAGTTTTTACCTCATTTAGAGATAAAAATGAAATAAAAAAACTAATTAAATTTCTGAATGATACTTTTCATAGTTCAACAATTATTGGTGCGACTACAGATGGTGAAATTATAGATAGTAAAGTGCTTACTCATAATACAGTTATCTCTTTTAGTCAATTTGAAACGACAAATATAGATTCGGTACTTATTAAAAATAGTAATTATGCTAGAAAAATTGGTAAAACTATATACGATAAAATTGTAAAACCAGATACTAAAGTTGTTGTTATATTTTCCACTTTTTATGGTCTTAATCCTGAATTAATTATTAAAGGATTAAAAGCAGAAAAAAAAGATCTTATTGTTGCTGGTTCTCTTGCATCAGACAATGGTGAATTTAAAAATAGTTTTGTTTTCTCAGATGAAGAGATTACAAATGATGGTCTAGTGGCTGTAAGTTTAAGTTCAGAGACTTTGAGTGCTTACAACAGATATAATCATGCATGGGAGCCTATAGGTAGGGAGTTTGTAGTAACGAATGCCCAAGACAATATCGTACATGAAGTAGATAATATAGATATAAAATCTTTATATGAGAGATACTTAGGTTCAGAGTTGTCTTCAAAACTCCCTTTGAGTGCTTTGCAATTTCCTTTTTTATTAAAAAGAGGTTCAAACTTTTTATCTAAAATTGTTATTGATGATATGAAAGATGGTGCATTAGCTTTTAATGCTAATATGAAAAAGGGTAATGTTTTACAGATTGCATTTGCCAATATAGATACTATTATTAAAAATGCAAAGACTATTTTTGAAGAGATTGCTTCAAAACCAGTAGAATCTATTTTTATTTATGGCTCTAGTGCAAGAAGAAGATTTTTACAACAGAGTAGTTATTATGAGATTGAGGCACTTACAGAGATTGCTTGTGTTAGTGGTTTTTATGGATATGGTGAATATTTTGCAAATGAAAAAGAGATTAATTTTTTGGGTCAGAGTTTGACTCTTTTAGTTTTGTCTGAATCAAATAGGGTACATAATGAAAAATCTTACTCTTTTGAAGAGCCAATTATGACAGATTTAAATTATCAAACTATCAAAGCATTGACAAATATTGCTCAAATTTCATCAAAAGAGCTTCAATCTTTGAACCATAAATTGGAGATACGAGTAAAAGAGGAGGTAGAAGCTAATCGTAAAAAAGATAGTATTTTGATTCATAATAGCAAATTAGCACAGATGGGAGAGATGATGGGGCTTATTGCTCATCAGTGGAGACAGCCTTTAAGTGCTATTAGTGCGACATCTTCTGGTATGCAGATTAAGTTAGAACTTGGAAATTGGACTCATGACTATTTTAATAACTCGTTAGCCAAAATTGAGGAGTATGTTATACATCTTTCTCGTACTATTGATGATTTTACAAACTTTTTTAAACCTACAAAAAGAAAAGAGAAAGTTAATGTAAATAGCCTTATAGATAGAGCTCTCTTTATTATGTCTCCATCTCTTACAAAAAAAAGTGTTATTGTAAAGTATGATAATTCAACAGATATAAAGTTGAAAACTTACTCAAATGAAGTGATACAAGTAGTATTAAATCTTCTTAAAAATGCAGAGAATATTCTTTTTAAGAGGGAGGTTGTAAAACCACAAATTTTTATTAAAACATTTCAAAAAGATAATAAGTGTTATATTGAAGTGAGTGATAATGGTGGAGGAATATCCGAAGATATTATTGATAAAATTTTTGAGCCATACTTCTCAACCAAAGATAGTGAACACTCTACGGGTCTTGGTCTGTACATGTCCAAATTTATTATAGAAGATAGTTGTCAAGGTATCTTAAAAGTGAAAAATACACCTATTGGGGCGAAATTTATAATTATATTACCTCTTTGAGTTTATCTTTATTAAATAATCTCTTTTTTTATTATGAAATTACAGTAATTTAATATTAACTTTGTGTTAATCTATCAGGTTTATAATTTCACTCTAAAAATAATAAGGAAGATAATGAAAAAATATTTAATAAGCTCAATGGTTGCAGTATCAATTTTCACAGCTACATCACTTAGTGCTAAAGTTTATGCTACAGTAGATGGAAAAGATGTTACAGATCAAGATATTGCTGGAATTTTGTCAGTTGTACCTGGTGCGGACTTTAAAACTTTGCCAGAAGCTCAGAAAAAGCAGATTGTAAATCAAGCAGTAGATAAATATCTTTTGGCTAAAAAAGCACTTAAAAGTGGTGTTGATAAAGATCCAAAATATAAAGAGACTTTAGAAAAAGTTAAAGGTGAATTAGCATTAGAACTTTGGATGAAAAAAGAGTTTGATAGTGTTAAAGTAAGTGAAAAAGATATGAAAGCATTTTATGATAAAAATGACAAAATGTTTAATCAACCAGAGATGGCAAAAGCAAAACATATTCTTGTAAAAGATGAAAAAGAGGCAAAAGCTATTATTGGTGAGCTTAAAAAGGCAAAAAACCTAAAAGAGACATTTGTAAAATTGGCAGCTGAAAAATCAACAGGACCTAGTGGTAAAAATGGTGGTGAACTTGGTTGGTTTGATAGAAAAAGAATGGTTCCTGAATTTAGCGATGCTACATTTAAACTTAAAAAAGGGGATTTTACAAAAACACCTGTAAAAACACAATTTGGTTATCATATTATATTATTGGAAGATAAAAAACCAGCACAAAAAGTAGCTTTTGAAAAAGCAAAAGCAAGAATTGAACAATCTTTAAAAGTTGAAAAGTTTCAAGAAAAAATGAAAAAAACTTCTAAAGATTTAAGATCAAAAGCCGATATCAGTATTAAAAGTTTTTAATTAAAGTTGAGGGAAGTTTTCATGTGTAAAAAAGTTTTAGATTGTGTAAAAAGCGGTGTTGTAACTGGAGATGATCTCCAAAAAGTTTTTCAAGTAGCAAAAGAGCAAAGTTTTGCTATGCCTGCTGTAAATGTTGTAAGTACAGATTCGATTAATGCTGCCCTTGAAGCAGCAGCACAAGTCAAATCACCAATAATTATTCAGTTTTCAAATGGTGGAGCATCTTTTTATGCAGGAAAAAGCCTTGATAATACAGATGAAAAAGCGGCTATTTTGGGTGCTATTAGTGGAGCTAAGCATGTTCACATGATGGCAGAAGCTTATGGTGTGCCTGTAGTTTTACATACAGATCATGCAGCCAAAAAACTGCTTCCATGGATTGATGGATTGTTAGATGCTGGAGAGGAGCATTTTAAAAAATTTGGAGTGCCTCTTTTTAGCTCTCATATGATTGATCTTTCAGAAGAGCCATTAAGTGAAAATTTAGAGATTTGTGCCTCTTATTTGGAGAGAATGAGTAAAATTGGTATGACTCTAGAAATTGAGCTTGGAATTACTGGTGGTGAAGAGGATGGAGTAGATAATTCAGATGTAGATAATTCACTTTTATATACTCAACCTGAAGAAGTTTGTGAAGCTTATGAGGTTTTGAGTCGAGTAAGTGATAAATTTACAATCGCTGCATCTTTTGGAAATGTTCATGGCGTTTATAAACCTGGAAATGTATCACTTCAGCCAAAAATTTTAGATAACTCTCAAAAATATATTAGTAAAAAATATAATCTTGCTAATAACCCTATCAACTTTGTGTTTCATGGTGGAAGTGGTTCAAGCTTGGAAGAGATTCGAGAAGCGATTGATTATGGTGTAATCAAAATGAATATTGATACAGATACTCAATGGGCATTTTGGGATGGTATTAGAGAGTATGAAGCTAAATATAGAGACTACCTTCAATCTCAAATAGGAAATCCAGATGGTGATGATATCCCAAATAAGAAATATTATGATCCAAGAAAATGGCTAAGAGAGGGTGAAAAGTCTATGGCAAATAGATTAGTTCAAGCTTTTGAAGATCTTAACTGTATAGGTAGAAATTAATATAATTTGTAGTGTTTGGCAATGCTAAACACTATAAATGATATATTAAATTATTCATGAATAAAAACAGAAGTTGGATATTTATATTACTATTTTCATTGTCATTAAATATCTTTCATGGATTTTTTACACACCATCATAACCACTCCCATTCAGATAGTGAGGTAAAATCTTACAATATAGATGTTGATCATGTTGATTTATGTGATAAGTGTCATTGTGTTCACTTGAATTTTACTTTAGATTTTGTTAATCGTACAATAGATCTACTCTCCCCTTTTAAACCAAAATTTGAGCAACTAGATTTTGCTCTATTTACAAACAAAAACAGACTTTTTAAACCTCCAACTACTTAATCCTTTTTTCATAAAAAAACTATAAAAGGATTAAACCATGAAAGTAATAGGTTTACTTATATCTATACCTCTGTCTATAAATATGTTTGGTATGGATTTTGAAAATTTTAGACAAAAAGCATTAGATAATGCAAATAGATTAAAAAGTGCATCATTAGATATAAAAATATCTCAAAAAACTTCTCAAATCATGCTCCAATATGAAAATCCATCATTGGAATTAGAGAGAGGGCATTTTGAGGATGAAAATGGATGGAGAGTTGGCATCTCTCAACGCTTTAGAAATCCCTCTCTAGGTCTTGATATAGAAAATTTAAGCAGAGCAAAAGAGGATAAATCAAAAGCAGATTATAGATTTTTGAGAGCCTCTTTTTTGAAAAACTTAGAGATATTATATACTCAATATGTATATCAAAAAAAGTTAAAATCTCTTATTTTTGAGGAGCTTCATTTGGCTTCAAGAGTGGAAAATATTGCAAAAGATAGGTTGATTAATGGAGTTGGTACAAAAGCTCAACTTATGATGGTTACACTCGAAAAAGAGGATATTCAAAATAGATTAGTTGAGCAAAAACTATATATTAATAAAAGTTATTTTGATCTTCTCTCTCTCTCTAATATTGCAGAGAATATTGATCTTGATGCCAAATTTTTATATAAATTTTCTCAAGATAATAAGAGCTCTAGAGATATAAATCCAGTTTTGTTAAAGGCTAAAAAAGAGAGTGAAGTATTTGAAAAAGAGAGCAAAGTATTAGACTATACTATAAAATCTATAGAGTTATTTGGTGAGTTTGAAAAAGAGCCAGATCAAGAGATTCAAAGGGTCGGTATATCTTTAGTTGTTCCTCTGTTTGATACAAATATTAGAGAGGCAGAGTTATCTCAAATGAGAGCTACAAAAAGTAAATTAATTCTTAAAGAGCTTGAAATTAAAGAGCAGTTAGAGATAAAAAATTTACTAAAAAGTAGATCAAATCTCAAAAAGCAATATACTCTAAATCAGGCTCAGCAGATTAAGCTTAGTCAACTTTTACAACTTTTTGAAGATGGTTATAAGATCTCTAAAGGCTCTTTATTGGAGTTGATAGATATCAAAAATAGAGTAATTCAAAAAAGAAAAAAATTACTGCGAATTCAAAAAGAGTTAAATTTAAAACAGATCAAATTAAACTTTATAGAAGGAAGATACAATGATTAAAATTATACTTTTGATACTAACAGCTTTAATACTAAATGCAAATAATATAAAAATCTCTCATGCTACTTATAGTACATTTGGTGATGTAATATCAGTTAATGCAAAAATTATTCAGCTCTCAAATCAAAAACAGCAGATTGTTTCAAGGCTTGGAGGACATTTAGAAGATTATTTTGTTCAAGTTGGGGATAGAATCAAAAGGGGTGATAAGATCGCTAAGATTGAGTCTCTTGAGCTTTCACGCATGACATCCTCTTTTATATCTTTGAAAAAAGAGTTAAAGCTCTCCCAAAATAGACTTTTTAATGCCCAAAAATTATATAAAAAAGGTCTTACTTCTATGCAGGATGTTAGTTTAGAAAAGATAAGGTTATCTGAAATTGAGTCAAAAATAAATACTCTAAAATCTCAACTATCTTCATTGGATATTGATATCTCTAATCTAAAAACAACAACAGATTCATTTATAATATATGCTCATGCTGATGGAAAAATTGAGAAATTGTTAGTAAATCTTCATGCTAATCTTGATTCACAAACTCCTATTGTCTCATTGGTTCAAGAGAGTGGATATTATGCAGAGGCTTATATGAGTGTAGATGAAGCAATGAAAATTTCAAAAGATATAAATGCTATGCTTAAAATGGGTGATAAAAACTATACATGTAAGTTTATATCACTTTTGCCTCAAGTAGATCAAATAACAGGACAAGCAAAAATACTTTTTTGGATAGAGAGTGACAAAGATATGTTATTTTTAAATGCTTATGCTTTAATGCAAATTTCATATCCTAGATCCAAAAAATTGGTGGTTGTGAAAAAAAATGCTTTAAGTATGTTTGATGGTGAATGGGTTGTATTTGTTCCTCATGAAGAAGAACATGATGAACATGAAGAGGAGAAAAATGAAGAAGATGGTGATCATGGTGAACATAAAGATCATCATGAAGATGAGGAGGAAGTTCCTTTTTCGATTAAAGTTGTCAAAAAATTACAACAATATGGTGATGAAGTTGGAGTGAAAGGTATAGAAGAGGGTGAGGAGTATGTGAGTGATGGTGTATATTTTGTAAAGTCCATGTTGCTCAAATCTAAACTTGGCGGACATGGGCATTAGGGAGATGATATGAAAAACTTTTTTTTACTTTTGATTCGTTATAAGTTTTTGGTTATAGCTCTTTTTATAGCTATTGCTGGATTTGGATACAAGGCTTATCTTGAAATTCCTGTGGATGCTTTTCCTGATATTACACCTAATCAGGTTGTGATCTATACAGAGAGTGCTGGTAACTCTGGAGAGGATATTGAGAAGATTATAACCTATCCGATAGAGTCAGCTATGGCGGGATTACCTGGGGTGAAGATGATACTTAGTAACTCATTTTTTGGTCTATCTTATGTATCTATATTTTTTGAAGATGGATATGATACATATTTTCTTCGTCAGCTTGTAACGGAGAGATTAAATAGTGTAGATATTCCTCAAGGTTGGGGAAAACCGACAATGGGTCCAAATACTACAGGACTGGGTCAAGTTTTTTGGTATCAGCTCAAAGATAATAGCTCTTCACACTCTTTAAGTGAGCTTAGAGAGCTTCAAGAATATGTAGTAGCTCCAATGTTAAAATCTGTAAATGGTGTAGAAGAGGTTGTAGGTTGGGGTGGATTTGATAAACAGTATGAGGTTTTGATAGATACCAAAAAATTACAAGCTGTTGATGTGACTTATGATGAGGTTATTTTGGCTTTGCAAAGGTCAAATCAATCTTCAGGTGGGCAATATTTGGAGTTTAATCGTGAACAATATCTTATTCGTGGGGCTGGATTTTATGAGACTTTAGATGATATTAGAAATACTATTATAAAAGCTAATGATGCCAAATCTGTAACTATTGGTGATATTGCTAAGGTGCTAGAGGGAAAGGCTCCTAGATTTGGTGCTGTTTCGATAGATACAAAAGAGGCAATGTTTGGAATGGTTCTTCAAAGGAGCGGTACAAATGCTGCTAAGGTCTCTCAAAATATCAAAGAAAAATTACCATTGATCCATTCAGCCTTACCTAAAGATGTAACTATTGAAGCGATTTATGATCGTGCAGAGATTACATACAAAGCAGTATCTACTATGACAGATGCTTTGAAATTTGGTGCTATTTTGGTAGCTATAGTTCTGTTTCTGTTTTTATTTGAGTTTCGTTCTGCCTTTATTGTGATTTTATCTTTGCCTCTTTCGCTACTTATTGCTTTTTTATTTATGAAGTATTTTGATATTTCAGCAAATCTTATGAGTCTTAGTGGTTTGGCTATTGCTATTGGTATGATTGTTGATGGGACTATTGTTGTAGTAGAAAATAGTTTTAGACTTCTACATGAAAAGCCAAATGAATCAAAAATAGAGGTTGTTGCAGATGCTACAAAAGATGTAGCAAAACCTGTATTTTTTGCTCTTTTAATTATTTGTGCTGTTTTTATTCCTCTTCTTACTCTCGATGGGCTTGCAGGAAAACTTTATGCCCCAATGGCTATAGATATTGTATTTGTGATGTTAGGCTCTCTATTGGTAGCTTTGGTTTTAGTTCCTGTTTTGGCTTATATGTTATTGAAATCTACTTCAAATGATATTAGTCCTTTGATGAATGTTATCAAAAAAATATATACACCAATTTTATAGTTTTCACTAAAATATGCAAAAAGTGTTGCACTTATTGCAACTATACTATTTATTATCTCTTCATGGTTTATCTCCCAACAAGGAAGAGAGTTTATGCCATCATTAAATGAAGAGTCAATTATGTATAGAGTTATTGCTATACCTGGTACAGCACTTACTCAAAGTGTGGATACAGCAGGGAAAATAGAGAAATTTATTTTGGAATCTTATCCAAATGAAGTATCTTCAGTTTTGAGTATGATTGGAAGGAGTGAAAAGGGAGAGACAGCACAAGCAAACTATATGGAAGTTTTATTGACTCTTAAACCCAATATTTCAGATATAAAGGCTTTAGGAAAAGAGATGACTAAAAGAGTTAAAAAGGAGTTCTCTTTTGTTCAATTTGTACCAACTCAACCAATAGCTATGAGAATTGAGGAGCTTTTGGAAGGCGTTAGTGCAGAGTTGGCTATTAAGATATATGGTCAAGATCAAAAAATTATGCAACAGATTGCTTCTGAGATAGCACCTATAGTTCAAGATATAGATGGATTAGAACATGCTCAGCTTGAAGTTCAATTGGGACAGGCTCAAATTATAATAAAACCTGATTTTTTAGCACTCTCTAGATATGGTTTTGAGGTGAGTGAGATTATGGATATTATTAGATATGGAGTAGGTGAAGAGGCAGTTACGCAAAAGATTGAGGGTGTTAGGCGTTTTGGAATTGTTCCAAAAATAGATGGAGCAAAAGATGATATTGAATCTATTAAATCTATAAATTTAAGAAGTAAGAGTGGTAAAATAGTAAGATTAGATCAAGTTTGTAATATTACTACTACTCAAGGTTCATCTTTTATAAAACGAGAAGATTTGAGCCGTTATATGGTTTTGTCCATGGAGGTAGAAGATAGAGATGTAGCATCATTTGTAAAAGAGGCAAATGAGAAGATTAAAGCAACTATAGATTTACCCGATGGATATTATATTAAATGGGCTGGTGATTTCAAAAACATGAATGAGGCTACTGATAGATTATCAATGATTATTCCTATTACATTTTTGCTTATTTTGTTGCTTTTATATACAGCTTTTAACTCTTTTAAAAAGGCTACACTGATACTTTTGGGTGTGCCTCTAGGTCTTATTGGTGGTATTGTAGCTCTTATTATAAGTGGTGAATATTTGAGTGTTTCGGCTATTGTAGGCTTTATTGCTATCTTTGCTATTGCTATTTTAAATGGTATTGTCTTGGTAAGTTTTATAGATGAGTTAAGAGAAAAATATCCTGATATGAAGCTTGAAAAACTTCTAAAAGATGCTACTTTACTCCGTCTTCGTCCTGTTCTTATGACAGCATTTACTACTCTTTTTGGTATTTTACCTCTTCTTTATGCTTCTGGAGTGGGAAGTGAAATACAGTATCCTTTAGCAGTTGTGGTTACAGGAGGTATTATAAGTTCTACATTTTTGACTCTGGTTGTAATTCCTAGTCTTTATCTGCTGTTTTATCAAAGAAAGTAGGGTTATAATGTTTTTATGAAAACATTAAATAGAGTATTAACAATTTTAAGCCAAGAGAATGTTTTTCTTACTGGTGGTGCAGGTGTTGGTAAGAGTTACATGACAAAACAGATTATTAAATATTATAAAGATTCACTACTTAATAGTGTTGTTTTAGGAAGTACAGGGATTAGTGCAGTCAATGTGGGAGGGCAGACTATTCATAGCTTCTTTGTGTTTGGGATATCTTCTGATTTTGAGGAGTTATCTCGCTCTGATAGGTACAATAAAAATAGAATCAAAGAGCTAAATAAAATTTTAAAAAATTTGGAGCTTTTAGTTATTGATGAGATAAGCATGGTGAGTTCAAATCTTATGGATATGATTTTATATCGTCTGCGAAATGGTAAATTTAAGGGTCGTATTTTGGTAGTTGGTGATTTTTATCAGCTACCTCCTGTGATTAAATTTGGTAAGAAGAGTACTGTTTTCGATGATGAAGTTTATGCATTTGAGAGTAGTGCTTGGGATCAGTTTGAGTTTAATATTGTGGAGCTTACCAAAATAAAAAGAACAACAGATGAAGAGTTTATGAAGGTTTTAAACTCTGTAAGAGTTGGGGAATTGGATAAATATGCTCTTGATTATCTTATCAATCTAAAAGAGAAAACTTTGGAAATAGAGGACTCTACAACACTTTTTGGGCGAAATCAAGAAGCTGATAGACTGAACCTAGAGAAGATATCACTATTAAAAAGAGAAGAGTTCACAAAAGAGGCTATTTTAACTATTCAAAAAGAGAAGTTGGATCAAAGAAAAATAGATAACTGGATAAAAACACTTCCAATCATACCAAACCTAAAACTAAAAGAGGGTGTTCCTATCATATTTACAAGTAATAAGTGGGGTGCATATTACAATGGAGAGAGGGCATTAGTAGAACATATAGATGATGACTCTATTGTGTTGGATAAAAATGGTCAACTTTTGAAAGTAGATAGATTTGATTTTGATCTTTCTCAAACAGTTGTAAATGATAAAGGAGAGGTAGAGAATGAGACTCTATGTACTCTCTCTCAATTTCCTATTCGTCCAGCTTATGCAATTACAATTCATAAATCTCAAGGTATGAGTCTTGATAATTTGGTTTGTAATGTAGATAATATATTTGTAGATAGTCAATTTTATGTAGCTCTCTCTCGTGCAGTTGAGCCTAAAAGATTAAAAATAGTTTTTGGCAGAGGGGATTTTATTGGATACCTTAAAAGAGTAGTTAGAGTATCAAATAAGGTTAAAGAGTTTTATAAAAATAGGCAAACTTTAAGGGTTGAAGAGGTATAAAATTTTTAACTTTATTGTTACAATTTTATTATTTTTTGTCATAAGTCAATCTTATTGTCATGTTTTGATGAGTAGTAAATATATAAAGGAATATAATTAGTTCATTAAAACAAAGGGCGTGTTATGAAAGATCAAGTTGACAATACAAATCCGCAAACAATCACAATAGATAACAAAGAGGTTAGTTTTGAGTCCTTTATGCAAAAATTTGAAGAGATCAGAGAGAAAGATCCAATACTAACAAAAGCTACTAAAAAATATCTTGAAGAGCAAGAACTAAAGCCTTATCAAGCAGAACTTATCAAATTACAAAAACATTTAGAAACAACAAATCAAAAGATGATTATTCTTTTTGAGGGACGCGATGCAGCGGGTAAGGGTGGTACTATTAGAAGAGTTACTAGATATATGAATGAGAAACATTATCGTGTTGTTGCTCTTGGTAAGCCCACTGAAGAGCAGAAAACAGAGTGGTTTTATCAAAAATATATTACACACTTTCCTAGGGGTGGAGAGATTGTACTGTTTGATAGGTCTTGGTACAATAGAGCAATGGTTGAGTCTGTATTTGGTTTTTGTACCAAAAAAGAGCATGCAGATTTTATGAGAGGTGTAAAGGGTTTTGAAAAAGATCTTGTAAGGCAGGGTGTAATTCTTATTAAACTATATTTTAGTGTAACAAAAGAGGCACAAGCTATGAGATTTGAGAAGAGAAAAACAGATCCTCTTAGACAGTGGAAGTTGAGTGAAATTGATGTTCAGGCTCAGGAGAGATGGGATGATTTTACAAATACAAAATATGAGATGCTCAAACAAACACATGGACATAAAACTCCATGGACTATTCTAAGATCAGATGATAAACATAAAGCACGCTTAGGAGCAATTAAAGTTATTCTAAATAGTGTTGCATATCCTGATCGTGATGATAGTTTGGATTATCTAACAGATCCAGAGGTAATTATTTCAGGAGCTAGAGAGTTGGAGATTATGGAAGTCCAGAGAATTAAGGAGGG
>CAZLLE010000095.1:0-3137 GCA_964560425.1 uncultured Campylobacterales bacterium | reverse complement strand
TTTCTTGAGCAACTTTTATCATTTCTTGGTAATTTATCATTATATTTATCTATGAGGTATATGTTATTATTATCACCTGACCCCTATGTTATTTTTGTAAAGCACGAAAACAAAACTTTCAATATAACATTTTCATTCGGGGTTGTAGATTTTAAAGACAAAGATGATTTTAAAGAAATTTTCAAAAAAGCAGACAGTTTGATGTATCAGGATAAAAACAGCAACTAAGTCATAACCTAAGCTATCGTTCAGATACCAACACAGATTTTTGAGCATTTTTTCACCTTAAGATATGGATAAGTAGCTTATAATCAAAATTCATATAACATAGGGTATGAAAAACAAAAACAGGATAAAAAGACTAAGGTGGCAACTATCCCCCTTCTCCATCTCTGTCCCCTTTTTCTTTTTCCGCTTTGATTAAAGAGTGTAGATTAGTTACATAATAGATACAATATAAGAAAAAAGACTTGAAATATAATCTTTAATATCATTTTAATTTTTATTTAAACTTATAATAAATATAATGTAGTGATATATGATTTGACAATCAGGAGACTATTATGACTATCCAAAAAAAGAGTTTTGTCGCACTTGGTGTTTTGTTTGTAAGCGTTATTGGATTGATTGTCGTAAATAATTTTGCACAATCGCAAATCAAAGCGAAAGAGAAAGAGCTTTTAAAAGCTGAAAATAGTATAGCTGACTCAATAGAGACAAAAGTTAAACATGTGGCTTTTGTTTCAAAATTTGAACAAGCCTTTTTACAAAATAAAAAAGCAAATCTAATAACCAATCCAAATAAGTGTGCAATGGCAAAATTTCTAAAAAAATATCGTAAAAGTTTTTCTCCAAAAATTGAAAAAGAGTATCAGCAGATAAAACCCTATCATGCAAAACTTCACAATTTAGTAAAAATTTATAATGAGAAGTATGTGCGAATGGATAGAGATTTGCATGAGCAAACTTACAGAGTTTTGATGTATAAATTTATATGGCTTTTGAGAGTTGCAAATATTGCTATTGGAGAGGATGTGAAGATTCAAAACAATCCTAAGAAATGCGAGATTGGCAAATATCTTAACAAATATAGTGGATATTTTGAAAAATTAAAATTAAAAGATATAGAACAAGATATGAAAGAGCTTATAAAGCTACATAAGCAGATTCATAGTGCAGTTGCAACTTTGTTAAAGCTTCCTAAAAGTGAAAGAGCAAAATATTATGAAGAGGTGATATATCCTATTTATAGAGGCTTAAGAGCATCATCATTTGATTATCTTGATAAAATTACTAAAATAGATGATGATATTAATGCCAAAATAGAGAAGCAGGTGATTTTTGGAACATTTGAGTATCTATCTCGTATTGAGGGTTTTTTGAATGGCTATATAAAAACTTTAGAAAATAAAAAAACAGAGATAGCTAAAGAGCTAGAATCATTAAGTGCTAAATTAAATATAGCTAGAATGTTTTTTATAATAATGGTATTGCTATCTCTTGTTTGGATAGTTTTGACATTTAGATATATACTAAAAGAGATAAACAATCTCAAAAAACTTACAGAAAATCTATCTAGCGGTGAGGCTGATTTGACTAAGAGATTAGAGACAAAGAGTGATGATGAGATAGGAGAAGTTGCTAAGAATATCAATAAATTCATAGAAAAAATACAAGAGACTATTAATGATGCCAAAAGAGTGAGTTATCAAAATAGTGAAACTTCAAGTGAAATTTCTCACACTATTGGAAGTGTAGGAGAGAGTGTCGAGAATGAGGCGAAAATTTTAGGAGAGGTAAATTCAAAAATTGTAAATATTAATGATAAGATGCAAAATTCTAAAATATTTGCTAACGAGACCAAAGATAATATATTTACCACTCAAGAAGAGTTGCGAGTTGCAAATGTTGAGATAGATACATTAACTGATAAAATTTTGCAAATTTCACATAAAGAGACAGAGCTATCTGCAAAAATAAGCACTTTGAGTGAAAATACTCAAGAGGTAAAAAATGTATTGGATGTGATAAAAGATATTGCTGACCAGACAAATCTACTAGCATTAAATGCAGCGATTGAGGCCGCAAGAGCGGGTGAGCATGGAAGAGGTTTTGCTGTGGTGGCTGATGAGGTTAGAAAGTTGGCTGAAAGAACTCAAAAATCACTCTCAGAGATAGACTCTACTATAAATGTTATAGTTGGTTCTGTGGTTGAAGCTAGTAGTGAAATGGATAGGAATGCCAATGATGTCTTAACGCTTTCAGATGAAGCTAAAAAGACAAAAGAGGAGATTGATTTAAGTATGGATAGAATGGTGGAATCTACCAAGAAAGTTGAAAATCTCGTAAATGATTTTGATGAATACTCTTTGGAAGTATCTAGTATCGCTAAAAATTTAGAGGGAATTCTCTCTTTGGCTTCATCAAATGCTAGAAGTGTTGAAGAGATAAATAGCTCCATTGAGAGCCTTAATAATATGATAAATCAATTAGACAAAATGCTTCAAGCCTATAAGGCGTAAGAAAAAAGGAAAAAGGGGGACAGGCTACTTTTTCTCTTTTTCTTCTTTCGTGCAACTTTATGCATATAGTTTTCAAGCATCACATAAGCATAAAGTTTTAGATTGTCTTTTTATTGAAGAAATTTAAGAGAATCGATAATGATTTGCGCACTCTCCTTTCTTGTAAACAGTGGCATCTAGTACAATATCACATAAGTAACAAAATGCGGATGTAGAGGGAAAATCAATACAAAAACCCAAACAACCAAAGCGGAATTTTACTGCCAAATCCCACTTCTATATCATCGGAAACGACATAGCTATTTTCTATATCTTTTATCTGCTTGAAGCTCTTTTTTGCTCCTCCTATTTCGAAAGTGTATCTTTGATTTATAAAAAAATCACCCTTTTTGGAAGCCAATAGATTATCGTTTATGTGTGAGAAGTTTTTGTGCAGTGTAAGATAGTTTTTTAACTGATTTGCAAAAAAACTCTCCCTTAGAGTGCCGATTTCTACATTGCTACAGTATGCAAAATATAAATTTGTATTTGCAAGATAGAGTTTTGCCGGTTTTGAGAAGATATTGTCTCCTTTTAAACTTTGGTGGAGGATGTTGAAAATCTTTCCTCTGTTTA
>CAZLLE010000094.1:0-9813 GCA_964560425.1 uncultured Campylobacterales bacterium | reverse complement strand
TTTTAAATAACTTGTCTTCAAGCCCTAAACTTAGGTCTTTCTAACGCCCCTTCTTGTTGGGAGCCGAAATTATATACAAAGAACCCTTAAAAAAAGCTTAACTTTGGGAAAAGTTTTTTAAAGTCTCTTTTTTGCTTTTTTTATCTTACTTTTGTTTTATATTCAGCCCCCATTATAGGCTCTCATTATGAAATATTTGTGAATTTTTTTCTATTTTATTTAATTAATTCCACTTATTTTTAATAGATTATCTACATTTGGTTCTCGTTTTAGAAAATTTTTAAATAATTTCTGCATACTTTGACTTCCTCCTGAGTAAAGAATATTTTTTTTGTAGGCATCTACCAGTTCTTTATTAAAATTACTCTTAATCAGTTCTAGAAAAGCATCACTACTTAAAACCTCTGCCCATTTATAACTATAATACCCAGCAGCATATCCACCTGCAAATATATGTGAAAATGAATTTTGAAATTTATTATATGATGGAGGGACAATTACACTAACCTCTTCTCTTACTCTATTTAATAAATTTTGTACTTGAGTATCACTATATAGTGAAGAGTGTAATTCAAAATCAAATAGAGCAAACTCTAGTTGCCTAAGCATAGCCATAGCAGATTGAAAATTTTTGGCTCTCTTTAATCTCTCTATCATCTCATCACTTATTACCTCTAAACTCTCATGATGAATTGCAAATGTTTGTAATACATCTTTTTCATAAGCAAACTCTTCTAAAAACTGAGAAGGAAATTCAACAGCATCCCACTCTACACCATTTACACCACTTACAAAACTCTCATCAACTTTTGACAATAGATGATGGATAGCATGTCCCATCTCATGAAAAAGAGTAACAACATCAGAGTGTCTAAGCAAAGATGGATTATCTTTTGAAGATGGAGGAAAGTTACATACTACAAAAGCAGAAGCTTTAGTTTCAAAATCATCACTATTAATAGAGTGTGCTTGCCAATTATGCATCCATGCACCACCTCTTTTTGATTCTCTTGCTTCTAAATCCAAATATATTCTTGCAATTATCTGATTATCTTCATATATATCATAAGCAACTGCTTTTTCATCCCATAAATCCAACTCTACCTGTTTAAATTCTATACCAAGTAAATTATTTAAAAATTTAAAAAGACCATTTACTACACTATTTTTTTCAAAGTATGGTCGATACATCTCTTCATCTACAGAGTATTTTTCTACTCTTAACTTTTCGGAGTAATAAGCAACATCCCATGATGATAGTTTCATATTGGCATATTTTTCCAACTCTTCAAGCTCTCTAATGGCTTGAGTTTTTGATTTTTGGGCTAACTCTCTTAAAAAGGAGGTTACACTAAGAGGAGTAGTTGCCATTTTTGTGGCTAGAGAGTATTCAGAGTAACTATCAAATCCTAAAATTTTTGATTTTTCATCTCTTAGAGCTAATATTTCATCAATAATCTCACTATTTTCAGGAGCTCTTGTTGTATATGCCTTGTATAAAGTCTCTCTTAAATTACTATTAGGACCATAAGTCATGTAGGCAATATAACTTGGCATCTGCAATGTAAAACGATACCCTTCATCTACCTTTGCACTAGCTAAATCATTTTCAGGAACTCCCTCTACATCTTTTTCATCTGTAATAATCAATTCATAAGCATTAGTAGCATTTAAAACATTTTGAGAAAAATCATTTTGCAAAGATGAAAATCTTAAATTGATCTTGGCTAATCTCTCTTTTTTATCCTCTTCCAAATGACTACCACTAAGTTCAAATCCTAAAATACCATCATCAAGAACTTTTTGTTGTGAGAGTGTTAGGTCATTATACTCTTTATCTTTAATTACTTTATAAAGATCATATAATCTCCTATCTTGAGAAATTTTTGTACTATACTCCGTAATTATTGGCAAAAGATAGTTGTAAACTTCTTGAGTATCTTCTGAATTATTTACACTATTTAGATGTGAAATCTGTGTAAATTCTAATTCTAATCTATCTTCAAGTGTTTGAAACAATTTTATACTACTTTGATAAGTAGGATTTTTATCACTTAATAATAGTTCAACCTCTCGATAATTACTATCTATAATTTCCTCTATACTTCTCTTAATCTCATCTAAATTTGCATTAAAAACTTTAAACATCTAAATCCCTTATATTTTGTTAAGAAACTATAGCATATCACTCTTATTTAAAATTATATTTAAGATAAAACAGTATATTAAGAAGTTAAATTATTTTTTTGGAGAAAATATGCAAGAGAACTTTATGAATATTTTTATAGAACATATGGGAATTATTATTTTTATCCATGTACTTTCAGCAATTATTTGGGTAGGTGGAATGATTAGTACAAGGTTTACAGTCTACTCTACACTAAAAGATGTGCAAGACCATAATGTTAAATTTAAAAAGACATTAAAAATTATGAAAAAGCAACAAATCATGACAATTCCATTTGTTATACTACTAATCCTTACATCTATTGTTATGACTTTAGGAATAAATTTTAAGGGAACACAAATATATAATATTATTCATATAAAGGAGAGCATTTGGCTATTTATGGCACTTAACTTTTTTGCTATCTATCAAACAACAACAAAAGCACAAAAGTTAATTCATGATCACGATATACTAAAAGCTAGAGAACAATTGGCTATTATAAATAAACTTCTACTTCCAATTAATATTATTTTAGGAATTATAGCACTATATCTAGGAGTTATATTAAGGGGATATTAATAAATATGGGATAAGTCCCATATTTATTATAATTTTAAAGTTGAGCTTTTGCAGCTTCAGCAACTTTTGTAAATGCGGCTGCATCATTCATTGCCATATCTGCTAATATTTTTCTATCTAATTCAATACCTGCTTTATTAAGACCATAAATAAATCTTGAATAACTAACATCATTTAATCTACAAGCTGCATTGATTCTTGTAATCCATAATTTTCTAAAATCTCTTTTTTTCTGTCTTCTATCTCTATATGCATATACTAAAGATCTTTCTAACTGCTCTTTGGCTTTTCTAAAATGTTTTCTTCTACCACTAAAGAAACCTTTTGCTTGTTTTAATAGTCTCTTATGTCTTCTTCTTCTAACTACACCAGTTTTTACTCTCATGTTTTTTCCTTTACCTTATTGGTGTCACATTTTTTGTGAACTTGTCCTATTAAATAGGAGGATATTTAAATGATATTACTATCAAAAACTCTTAACTAAATAGTAGACTACTTAGCTAATAAAACTCTCACTCTAGGTGCATCACTTGCATCAACAGTTTGAGGTGATCTAAGACCAACTTTTCTCTTTTGATCTTTTTTGGTCAAAATATGACTTCTAAAAGCTGATCCTCTTTTGATAGAACCATTCTTTTTAGTTTTAAAACGCTTTGCTGCACCACGATGTGTTTTCATTTTTGGCATTATAAACCCTTTTTAGATTTTAGATTATTAAATAACGGGGTATAGCCCATTTTTAAAGATTGCAATTATAGCACTTTTTGTTAAGTTTTAACTTAAGGAAAGAACAGCTACTAAAAGAAGTAGCTGTTTATAGGAATAGTTATTTATTCTCTTTGAGAGGTACAACATACATATTTACATATCTACCCTCAAATTTTGGTTCATGCTCTTTTATACCTATATCTTCTACCATAGGCCATACACGATGTAAGACATCTTTTCCAGCATTTGGATTTGCCATTTCTCGTCCTCTTAAGAAGACTCTAAATTTCACATGTTTCCCAGCAGCCAAAAATTCTCTTGCATGCTTAACTTTATAACTAACATCATTTTCAGCAATTTTTACAGAAAGTTTAATCTCTTTAACTTCGATTTTTTTCTGTTTCTTTTTTGCCTCTTTCTTCTTTTTCTCTTCTTGATATTTAAATTTGCCGTAATCCATAATCTTTACGACTGGTGGCTTGGCATTTGGAGCGATTAAAACTAAATCAAGACCTTTATCTTGTGCTATATCCAATGCCTCATTTGAGGAGATGATACCATACTGTGTACCATCATCACTCATACATCTGACTTCAGGAAGTCTAATATCAGCGTTTAATTTTGTTTCATCTTTTTTATTTCTACCTCTAATACTCAAAAGTGTACCTCATTCATTTTCTCCTTTACTATCTCGAAAAATTCAGCTTTGGTTAAATTATACTGTTTTCTTTCTCTTCTATCCCTTAAAGCAACGCTTTTATTCGCTACTTCTTCATCACCTATTACTAAAATCATCGGAACTTTCTGTTTTTCAGCTATACGAATCCGTTTATTTAGACTCTCATTTTTACTAGAAATTTCACAATCTATCTCAAATTCCATCAATTCTGATGCCAATTCTTTGGAATAAGAGATGTGAGAATCAGAGATTGGAACAATAATAACTTGTGTAGGAGCTATAAAAAATGGTAGCTCTCCACCAACATGCTCAATTAATATACCAATAAATCTTTCAAACGAGCCTAAAATTGCACGATGCAACATAACAGGTTGTGCTTTTTGATTATTTTCATCAGTATATTCAAGCATAAAGCGTTCTGGAAGATTAAAATCTACCTGAATTGTTCCACACTGCCACTTTCTTTTTAGTGCATCAGTAATTTTTATATCAATTTTTGGACCATAAAATGCTCCACCACCCTCATCAATTCCATAACTAATGCCATTTTCATCAAGTGCATCTTTGAGTCCATTAGTAGCAATTTCCCAAACTTTCTCATCACCTATTGCTTTATCGGGTCGTGTTGAAATTTCAAGGTTATAATCAAATCCAAAACTCTTCATAATATCATCTACAAATTCAAGAACTTCTATTACATTCTCTTTGATCTGCTGTGGCGTACAAAAGATATGTGCATCATCTTGAGTAAACTCTCTTACACGAAATAAACCATGCATTACACCACTCTTCTCATGTCGATGAACTACACCATACTCAAAAAATTTCAAAGGTAAATCTCTATAACTTCGTAGCTCATTTTGATAAACCTTAATATGACCCAAGCAGTTCATAGGTTTAATACCATACTCTATATCATCAATAGTGGTAAAATACATATTCTCACCATAATTTTGATAATGTCCACTCACTTTCCATGCATCAGCTTTCAAAATTTCAGGAGCTCTTACTGGTTGATAACCTCTTTTTCTGTGAGCTTTAAAGAGTAAAGCCTCCAATTTACTTCTAAGTCTTGCACCATTAGGTAGCCAAATTGGAAGCCCAGCCCCAATTTCATCATCAAATGTAAAAAGCTTTAACTCATTTCCAAGCTTTCTATGATCTCTCTTTTTCGCCTCTTCAATCATGGCAAGATACTCTTTTAGAGTCTCTTTATCTGCAAAAGCTGTACCATAAATACGAGTCAACATCTCTCTTGATTCATCACCGCCCAAATATGCACCAGCAACACGAGTTAATTTAAAGTTATGCAAATATCTTAGATTTGGAACATGAGGACCACGACATAAGTCTTCAAAGTCACCCTGTTTATAGATGGTAATATTCTCATCATCTACTCTCTTCAAAACTTCTTGTTTAAGATCATCATCTTTAAATTTTTCTAAAACATCTGCTTTTGATATCGAATATTGTTCTATCGGATATTTTTTCTTAATCAGAGCTTTCATCTGTTTTTCAATAGCTTTTAGGTCTGTATCATTTATCTTTTGATCTGTTCTAAAATCATAATAAAAACCATCTTCTATCACAGGTCCAACAAAAAATTTTGCATCTGGATATAGTATTTTAATGGCTTGTGCCATAAGATGTGCAGTGGAGTGTCGAATCACCTCTAGTGAATCTTCTGAATTATCAAAAAGAATCTCTTCACCCTCTATATTTTGGATAGAGGCTGTTTGTGTATCAATAATTTCTCCATCTTTTTTGATAGCAATAATATCTGCCATAAGATTTTCCTAATTTTAATTTAAGTACTTAGCTATAATAGTTCATTAATAGTAAAAATTATAGATAAATACTTTGAGTAATGGTGGCCACGATTGGACTTGAACCAACGACCACTACCATGTCAAGGTAGTGCTCTACCAACTGAGCTACGCGACCATTTATGAAGAGGACAATATTATCTAAAATCACTTTCATGTTTTCTTAAGAGAGTTTTAGTTTAAAACTCTCCCAAAATTTTAGTCAGGCTTTCTAAAACTAATAATTAAAATCAGTAATACACCCAAATCAATCATGACATCAGCAAAATTAAAAATTGCAAAATCAAATCCACAATGCCAATATACATAATCAACAACACCCTCTTGAGTAAATCTATCAAGAAGATTACTTACTCCTCCACCGAGAATAAGTCCAAGTGGAAAATAATAATCCTTCATGATCTCTTTTTGCCAAAGAACATATACAAATACCCCACCAATAAGGGCTATTTGGATAAGCTTTAGATTCTCACCCAAAAATGCCAACATCCCAAAAGCAACACCTTTATTGAATGTTAAATTTAGAGATATACATTCACTATTCCAATCAAAACCATTTAAAAATATCAACTTTATAGCTTGGTCTACTACAAAAGTTGCAATAAAAACAGCAAAAAATATCTTATAATATTTAGCCATTCAATGCCTTATTAAACAAATCTAATGCTTCATCCATTCTTTTATGTACCATTGCTGACTCTTTTCCTTCTAATAAAACACGAAGTAAATTCTCTGTTCCAGAGTATCGTATCAGGACACGAATATTATCAGCTTCTATCTTTTGAACTAATTCTTTATAACCCTTAATTTTATCAAGTGGAATTTTCTTTTTAATTCTAATATTTTCTAAAATTTGAGGATATAGATCAAATGGATTTAAAACTTCACTTGCCTTTTTCTTATGTTTGATTACACACTCAACAACTTGAAGTGCAGCAGCAAGAGCATCACCTGTTTTTGCATAATCACCCAAAATTACATGACCACTCTGTTCGCCTCCAAAATTTAAACCCTCTTTTTGCATTACTTCCAAAACATATTTATCACCAACGCCACATCTAAAAATTTCAATACCTCTCTCTTTCAAGAAGTTTTCTAATCCTTGATTACTCATAACAGTTGCAACTACGCCATTATTTGAGAGGCGATTATGTGCTTTTAGATGACAAGCCAATACACCCAACAACTTATCACCATCTACAATCTGACCATTCTCATCAACGGCAACAATTCTATCAGCATCACCATCAAATCCAAATCCAATATCAGCTCTTAAGTGTCTCACTTCTTGTCCTAATTTTTCAGGATGCAAAGCACCACAACCATCATTTATATTTTGACCATTTGGATCATCATTCATAATAATTACATCTGCACCAAGCTCTTTAAAAACAGTAGGAGCTACTTTGTATGCTGCTCCATTTGCCGTATCCAAAACAACTCTCATTCCGTTTAGCGTAAGTGATTTTGGAAATGAATTTTTAATATGAACAATATAACGACCAATCACATCATCAATTCTTTTTGATGAACCAATAGCCATATGAGTAGCCTGATTTCTACTGATAATCTCATCATCAAAATAGATCTTCTCTATCTCTTTTTCAATCTTTTCACCAAGCTTATTACCTCTTTTATCAAAAAATTTGATTCCATTATCTTCATAATCATTATGACTTGCACTAATCATGATACCAGCATCACAACGCAAATCTTCAGTCAAAAAGGCAATTGCAGGTGTAGGCATAGGACCTATTTGTCTTACATCATATCCAACAGCAGTAAGTCCAGAAACTATGGCATTTTCAATCATATAACCACTTTTTCTCGTATCTTTACCAACCAAAATTTTATTTGTAACAGAATACTTTCTAAAATATATTCCAGCAGCCATAGCAAGTTTCATTGCTAACATTGCTGTAATCTTTTCACCAGCCATTCCTCTTACGCCATCGGTACCAAAAAGTTTCATATTTTACCCTACTTTATTAATATTTTTTATTCTCTTAAGATTCTAATATATATCGTCATAAGTTAATTTTTACTTAATAAAAGAGTATAAATAATAAATAGTTTATTTTTTACCTATAAGTTTTGGATACAATTCAAAAAAATAAAGGTAAATCATGAAAAAAATTATACTATCTTCGATCATACTATCCTCCCTTTTTGTCGGTTGTGCAACAAAAGCGGTCACGCCTATTGAGGTTACAAAATCATTTTGGAAAGCAGAGAAAAAAGAAAATTTTCAAGAGGCAAAAAATTTCTCATTTAGCACAGATAAAGATGATGTTAAACTTCATAAAAGTATTAAAATTGAAGATTTTAAAATAGGAACATTTAAACAAAAGGGAGATAAAGCAGAGGTGGAAACAACACTTTTTCTCAATAATCCTGTTAATATTAACCCACAAAAAAGCATGAAAGTTGATTTTAATACTACACTTCTAAAAGATAAAAAGGAGTGGAAAGTAGATATAGATACCACAAAAAGATCACTCTATACAGAGAGTGCAAAAAAATTTTCTGTAGATATATTTTCAACGCTACAAGAGAAATTGGGAGATTTTAATATATTAAAAGAGGCTTTTGAAAAGATGATTAATGAGATAAAAGATAATATTGAAAAAAAGTAAGAGAGTGAAAAATTTCACTCTCCCTTAGGCTATTTCTAAAAAGAAGACCTATCATATTTTTTTGCCAAAAGATAATATATAGTAACACGATTTTTTCTTTTAGCATTTTTAAGTTTTTTACAAACTTCCTTGATAGTACGGTCAAGTTGTCTATTACTATCACTTAAATTTAACACTTTTTTAAGAAATTCTTCTCTAATAATTGCTAAATCTACTTTTTTGGAACAAGATATAATTTTCCAATTCTTACCATAAATTGATGGTTCTATCACATTTATTACATTTGCTAATAATTGTTCATCAATATTATCATTCTCATACTTTTTTAAGTCTTCTATATAAAGTTTCGTATTTACGCTCTCTCTATTAATCAAAGACTCTTCGACAACAACATGATCAACTATATTAACCTTTGGAATCTCTACTTTTGGAGATTTGGTATCAGAAGTATCAACTTCTACTTTTGGTATTTTAACCTCGTCAACTTTGCTAGTTACTTCCTCAATAACTTTTTTTGAAATACCTACAACACCTGCTAGCAAACCAACTTTAGCAACATCTGTTATATCACTATCATTTGACTTAACCTTTGAAATCTCTACATCTGGCACTTCAACATCAGGAGTATCCATTTTTACCTCTGGTATGTCAATCTCTGTTTCTGATGTATCAAGATTTAGTTCTTCAACTTTACTTTTTATATCATCAGCAACTTTCTTTGAAATACCACCAGCACCTGTAACTAAACCAACTTTAGATACATCAACATCAGGGGTATCTATTTTTGTTTCTGGAATCTCTACTTTTGGTACTTCAACATCAGGGGTATCTATTTTTACCTCTGGAATCTCTACTTCTGGTACTTCAATATTAGGAGTATCTATTTTTACTTCTGGCACTTCAACATCAGGGGTATCCATTTTTACCTCTGGAATATCTACTTTTGGCACTTCAACATTAGGAGTATCTATTTTTACTTCTGGCACTTCAACATCAGGGGTATCTATTTTTACCTCTGGAATATCTACTTTTGGCACTTCAACATCAAGAGTATCTATTTTTGTTTTAGGAATCTCTACTTTTGGAACTTCAATATCAAGAGTATCCATTTTTACCTCTGGAATATCTACTTTTGGCACTTCAACATTAGGAGTATCTATTTTTACTTCTGGCACTTCAACATCAGGGGTATCTATTTTTACTTCTGGAATCTCT
>CAZLLE010000093.1:0-21440 GCA_964560425.1 uncultured Campylobacterales bacterium | reverse complement strand
TCCATAGCATCTAATGGAAAGTTGTCTTTGAACATACCAATTAGTTCAATCGAATTATTTGAACGGCATAAAAAAAACAAATCTCCTTTCTTAGCTTCTAAAAAATTTTCTCCCTGACTCTTGCTACTTTGTCCTTTTGCTTTCGTCCCAGGATACACTGATACCACATTATTTGCAAACATTTTTTTACAAACAATATCATTAAATTCACCAGTCCCTAGTGATAATTTTCAAACTTTCATTTTAATCTCCAAACTTGTTTTTTAAATCATCAAAAGAAGCAGTAACTTTTTTTTCATCTAATTCTTCTATTATTTCATGTACTTCTTTTTTCCTAAAATATATCATCCCTTGCTACATCTTGTTTTAGAAAGAACCATATTTTTTCTCTATCTATTATAACTTGACATAACAGTAGTCCAAAAAATTGTGCTGAGTATTCTTCATCATACCCACAGGCTTTTGAATATATTGCTGCATCTATTCTTACCATAGTGATCACAGAAAAATTATAATTATGAACAGACCGTAATATAAGCCTTCCTCTTGCAAACCAACTATCTGTCAATATCTCAACTTTTATATTTAATCTCTTTTTATTGATGATAGTTCTTATCTTTTTTTGAATAGCAATCGTAACTGAAATTAAATTCTTTTTTGGTTTCTATACACAATACTATCATCTATTGAAATTGTTATTTTCCCTATTTTGAAAAAGAGAACTATTGCTACTATTATCTCTATTTGTATAGATACATAATCAAATCTTACTCGGCTAAATAGCTTATGAATTGTATGGTATTGTTTTGGATTTACCATTATTGCTAACCTTGTTAGATAACTACTACTACTTTTTAATTCTGCTTTTATTAAATTTAGTAGCAACTCTTTATTTTTATATTCAATACTTTGTAGTATACTCTCTAAGAATCATCTTTTATTGCTCTTTTTTTTGTCTAAAGTGTAGTTTTTATAATAGAAATGAAGATATTAATCCTATTAATCCTCCAAATACACCACCCCAAACTACAAGCCAACCTAAATGCTCTTTCATTAGATCTTGCATCATCTCTTTTACTAATTGTGGGGATAGTTCATTTAGTCTATTTTCTACTATTTTTTCTATGGAGTTTAGTAAGTCATCACTTAGTGTTGAATTTTTTAGTTGTTGAGTTAGTTGCTCTTGAAATGTTTGTGATGATACTATTTTGCTTACGGCTGATTTGATTTTATTTGCAAATGGCTCTCTTAATCCCTCTAATGCACTCTCTCCTCCGATCATTCCTATCATATTCCCAAATTTTGATTCCATGACTGTCTTTTTTAATGCGTCGTATGCTGGGCTAAAATCTGTAGATTCTACTAATGGTTTGAGATCTATCTTTTTTTCCTCTTTTTCAAAGAAGTTGTTTAGTTGCTCTTTTGTGAAAAATTGGGTAATTATCATCTCTTTAATTGATTTTTTAAATGATTCAAATTTTAATTCTATTATTCCTGAACCATATAGAAATGGTACTTTTTCAAATAGCATATGAATTGCTAGATGATTTGTTAATGCTCCTGATAGGGCAAATAGCCCTGTATATAGTAGTGGTGTGTGTATTGGCTCGGGTGTATTTAGTGCTGTTATTGTAATTAGTGAGGCAACTGTATTTGTTGTAGTTGTTTTTGATATATTCATAAATTTCTCCTATCTCAATTTTGTTTTGTATTTTAAAAATAAAAAGGTTTGGATTAATCCTCTAAATACAAAAAATAGCAAGAAGCTAATCCATAATGAGTAGATAAAATTATACTCTTTTGTAGTGTAGAAAATAGTTAAAAATAAAACCATGGATAGTAATACACTATTTCTCATAGATTTGACTGCTGTCATTCCTATAAAGACTCCATCCCAGATAAATGCTCCAAAGCTAATAATAGGCATGAGGACAATCCATGGTAAAAATTCTATACTTTTATCTATTAGATTAGTTTGATTTGTATAGAGTTCTAATAACTCTTTTGCTCCTTTATAGTATAAGATCATGTACAACAATGTAAAACCCAAGCTCCAATAAAATGAGTATCTAATAGCTTTGTAAAATTTTGTCCAATTTTTTGCTCCATAATATTTGCCTACTAGACTCTCTGTAGCATAGGCAATACCATCTATTGAGAATGAAAACCAGATCAAAAACTGTAATAAAAGTATCATGATTGCTAGTGTTTCTTGTGAATCTTTTGCTGATTGAGAGTAGAAGAACGCTAGAACAAATGTTAAAGAGAGTGTTCGTATAAATATATTTTTGTTTACATGTATAAAATCTAGTAATTGGTGATAATGGAATATATCTTTTAATTTTGCTTTTTTTATGGTTGTTTTATATCTTAATAGTAGAAAAATAGAGAGGATTAATCCGCTATATTGAGCTATAAGTGTTCCATAAGCTACTCCTTCAACTCCTAAATTTGCTATCTTTACGAAGTAGTAGCTTAAAACAATATTTACTATATTTATAAAAATTGTAATCATGAGTGGATATGTTGAGTTTTGCATACCAAAAAACCACCCCATAATTGCATAGCTTATAAGAACAGCAGGAGCTGTATAGATTCTAATAGAAAAATATTGATCAACTAATATTGCATAAGAGTTATCTATATTCATGAGATATGAAGATATATTAAAAATTGGACTTTGGAATATCAAAATTAAAACTCCCAAGCTCAATCCCAAAAAAATAGCTCTAAAAAGTGTATTTGCCTTTTTTTTGTGGTTTTGGCTTCCATATGCTTGGGCTGTAATTCCAGTAGTTCCCATTCTCAAAAAACTAAAATTACCATATAAAAAGACAAATATCATACTTACAACTCCTAAAGCTGCAAGATGAGATTGGGATAGGTGTCCCATTAGAATGGTATCGACTGAAGAGAGTAGGGGGACAGAGATATTACTAACTATATTTGGAATTGCTAATTTTAGAAATTCTCTATTCATCTATAGTTGTATCAAAGATTTTTTCTACTTCCCCTTTAAAATATATTTCACCCTCTACTATTGATAGTTCTAACTTTTCTTTGCTTGTTGGATATACCTTTGCTTTTGTTTTGATATCTCCTCTTAAATGGGCATCATAAAAACAAGCGGCCATGCCAGTACCACAAGCTAAGGTTTCATCTTCTACTCCTCTTTCATAGGTTCGAACATGAATATCATCTCCTTCTAATTTTGCAAAGTTTACATTTGTATTAAATTTTTGTCTAATCTTTCTTGCTATATTTTTATCATAGCTATTTAAATCATCTACAAAAGTTACTATATGAGGTACTCCTGTATCATAAAAGTTCCATTTAAATCCCTCTTCTTTAATATCTGTTTGAATAGTTTTTGGTTTTGTAAATTTAATTTCTGAGAGGTTTTTATCTATAGAGGCTTCAATGACTCCAGCAACTGTTAAAAACTCCATTTTAGCACTACACAGACCATTTATATAGGCATAGTGAGCTGCTGCTCTACTTCCATTTCCACACATTTGGGCATCGCTTCCATCGCTGTTATAGAATTGCCATTCAAAATCGTAAGTATCATGAGGAATAATAACAATTAGACCATCTGCACCAATGCCTTTTTGTCTATGACATAGTTTTTTTGCTAAATTATTTCTTGGTTTTTTGATAAATGTGTGGAAGATGATAAAATCATTTCCACTTGCATTATATTTTGAGATTTGCATGATTTTTCTTTTTAATGATTTATTTGATTTTATCAAAAAGAAGATTTATATTATGTTTGAAAAATATTAATTTTTTCATTTAGCTCTTGAGAAGTTTTTGACAGATTTTTTGATTTATTGGTAATCTCTTCTATGTTCTCTATATTTTCAGATGAAGAGATTTTAATGATATTTAGTTGTGATGTCATTTTTTCTATTGCATTTAAAACATTTTTTGAGGTTTGAGTTGATTTAAGAGATGCATGAGAGGCTTTTTGCATAATGTTTGATACAGCTTCAATACTATTTTTTACATCTTCCGAATTATTAGTTAGTTCTTTTACTTTCTCTACATTTTTATCCATATCTTGACTTATTTCTGTTATTGATTGTACTGTTATGTTGATAGTTGTAGATATTTCGTTGAGACTTTTTTGTGTTTTTTCGGCAAGTTGCCTAACTTCATCAGCAACTACAGCAAAACCTCTTCCATGTTCACCAGCTCTTGCTGCCTCTATTGCTGCATTTAGTGCTAGTAAATTTGTTTGATCAGATATATCGGAGATAATTTCTAAAACTTGTTTGGTTTCATTGATATTATTGCTTAAGTTTTTTAATTTTTCAGACATTTCTATTTCGATATTACTGCTATTTTCTATTTTTTCAACAAGTTCTGTTAATGTCTCTTTTGCATTATTGAGATTATTTTCTGCTTGTAAAATATCTTGTTGTGTTGATTTTGAAATATTAGCTGAGAGAGAAATAATATCTTTTGTCTTCTCTCCTTGTACTACAACATCTTCTATAATCTCATTTCCCTTTTCTACTCTTTGTTTAATTCTCATAGCTGAATTTAGAACATCTTGAGAGCTTGTACTATTTTGGGATGAAGTTGATTTTGCTTCTGATATTGTGTGTTGCATTTTTTCTAAAAATCTGTTAATAAAGATAGTTACTTCACCTACTTCGTCATGATTAATAACTTTAATTCTTCTACTTAAATTCTCTTCATCTTGTGTTATCTCTTCTTTGAGATTTGATAATGGTTTAAAGATAAACTTTGAATTTATTGAAATAAGTGTGGTCAGAATAATTAGAATAAGAGATGCTAATATCATTATAAGTATGCTAATAACTCCTATTGCTTTATTTACTCTATCATTTATTATAGATATATCTTCACCTATGAGATGTATACCTATTACTTCTCCTCTTGTATCTTTGAGTTCTTGATATACAATGAATTTTTTGTCTGTTTTGAGATAACCATCTCTAAAAAGCTTTTCATAATCTATACTTTGAGCAAAATCTACTCTCTTTTGATCAAACCATTTACTATTTGCAACAACAAAATCTCCAATTTTTTTATTATCTTTTGCTTTCCATGGTATTTCAAATGCTTTTTTATTTAAAAGTAAAATATAATCTTTTTTCATTTTGACATACTCTCTACTAATACTACCGACACCTTGTGCAAACTCTATAGAGCCAATATATTTACCATCTTTTATCATAGGCATAAGGCTTCTTAGCATTATGCCCGCTCTTCCTAATTCAAAGGCTATAACTGGTTTTTGAGTTTTTTTAACTTTTTTGACAGTTTGTCTAAATGAAGAGAGATCATCTCCATATTTATTTGGTTTCCAACCTCTTACAAATGATTTAATATCAGGTGTGTGTAGATGTATTTTAATACCCTTAAAGTTTGAATTTTCTCTATATTTTTTGCCTATAGATTTAAGCATTTTTATTGCTAGATCTCTATCATGAGTAGCTAATGCCTTTAATAGATCACTATTTGTAGAAAATCCTATAACATTTGTTAATCCAATAGATTTTTTCTTATTTAGTTTATTTTTCAGAGTAAAAAGAAGGTACTCTTTTCTTTTTTGGGTCTCTTCTTTTAGGAGGTTGTTTTCAAATATAAAAGAGTATCCAATAGCACCCATTATTGCAAATAGACCTACTATTAAAATTGCTACTGTAGTTTTTGTTTTGATTGAATATGACTTTTTCAATATATACTCCATTAGAATAATTTTCATTAGAAAAAGTAATATCGGAATATGAAAGAATAAGTTTAAGTTTGCAAGATGGTGCGGACGAGAGGACTTGAACCTCCACGCCGTAAAGCACCAGATCCTAAGTCTGGCGTGTATACCAATTTCACCACGTCCGCATAATAAGGTGGTACGCTCATCAGGATTCGAACCTGAGACCCTCGCCTTAGAAGGGCGATGCTCTATCCAGCTGAGCTATGAACGCACACAAAATATAAATAACAATAATAAATAAGTGGCACGCTCGATAGGAGTCGAACCTATAACCTACAGATCCGAAGTCTGTTGCTCTATCCAATTGAGCCACGAACGCATCCGTCACTAAAGTTAATAAAATGGGGTGAGATACGGGATTCGAACCCGCGACCCCCGGCACCACAAACCAGTGCTCTAACCAGCTGAGCTAATCTCACCATAATTTTTGTTTTCTATAATTTAAATGGTCGGAGTGAAAGGATTCGAACCTTCGACCCCCTGGTCCCAAACCAGGTGCGCTAACCAGGCTGCGCTACACTCCGATATTCTCAAATAAAAGTTACATCTCTTGTTTTGAGGTTGAGATTTTATCCTAAAAAATATTATTTGTCAAGTGTTTTTGACACAAAAAAATATTTTTGTGTCAAAATAGCCTTTTTAGTGTCCAAACTCAATTAAACCTTCACTTGGACTACTAGCTGTTGCAAATGGTTTTTTTGCAATTCTACCAGCAAGAAAACTCATTCTACCCGCTTGAACAGAAAGTTTCATAGCTTGAGCCATAAGTACAGGATCTTTTGAACCAGCAATAGCTGTATTTGTCAATACCGCATCAGCTCCAATTTCCATAGCGATTGCTGCATCACTTGCACATCCAATTCCTGCATCTACAATTACAGGAACATTTACTGCCTCTTTTACAAAAAGAACATTGTATCTATTTTGAATACCTAGACCACTGCCAATTGGTGCAGCTAAAGGCATAATTGCTGCTGCTCCTGCATTTTCTAATCTTTTTGCCATTATTGGATCATCATTAGTGTATGCCATGATTGTAAATCCCTCTTTTGCTAATGTTTCAGTTGCGATTAGCGTATCTAATACATCAGGATATAGTGTTTTGGCTGTATCCCCAATAACTTCCATTTTGATAATATCAATTCCTGTTGCTTCACGAACCATTCTAAAAAGAGTAATTGCATCTTCTGCTGTTGTACATCCTGCTGAATTTGGTAAAATTTGTACATTTGTTCCTTTGAAGTAATCCATAAGATTCTCTTCATTTGGGTTAGTTATATTTACTCTTCTTACCGCAACTGTAATCATATTTGATCCACTCGCTATAGTTGCATCTTTTGTTGTCTGAAAATCAGGGTATTTCCCACTACCCACAATTAATCTACTACTAAACTCATAATTCCCTATTTTTAGTATATCTTTCACTATTTTCCCCTATATATTTAATTGAATTTCGATTTTATAACAAAAAAGCTTGAAAATTGAAAAAAAGATTAAAGTTATTTCATTGTGTGCCGATATAGCATGTAAGTATTTAAAGTAATGACTTTAAAAAATTAATTATGGAGATTATTATGAAAAAGAGGAATGGAATAATTTTAGCATCTATATTGACCTTTATGTTAATTGGGTGTGGTGGTAGTAATGATGATACAGGGTGTTGTAATGATAGTAGTGTAGTTGAAGAATCAACTATAGTTAGTGTTGAAAAAAGTAATCTCTCAAAAGATGCATCACTATTCTCTTCCTCTTCATATAGTGAAGATGTAGAAAGCAAAATTGAAAATCAAATATCAGAGAAAGTAGAAGAACCTGTTTTAGGTACATTGAGTGTCAATCAAACTTATGATAGCTTTCTTGTTGTTCCTCAAGAAGAATTTTATGGTAATATAACACCTGATTTAACCTCTAATTCAGTAGATGAAGATACAAATGAGACTCTTCCTTTGAGTGATGAACTCTCCATTGTGGCAGATTCTGAAAATTTAGATATTCCAAAATGTGCTATCTCTGATATTGAGCTTCCAGAACATGGTGATAATAATACAACTATCACATGGGAATCTGATCATGAGGATACCTTGGATAATCAAGGACATGTTACAAGACCAAAAAAATGTGCAAAAGATGTCCATGTTATATTGACTGCTACTATTTCAAAAGGTGATGTTCAGGTTCAAAAAGAGTTTACTGTTGGTGTAATTAAGGAGATGGGTAGTGATAAAGAGGCTGCAAAAAGAGATGCTCAGATCATTCGATATTTTGTTCCAAGAAAAATATATGAAGATAAAATAGAGTTGGCAGAAGAGGGATTAAATGGCTCCTTTGTGACTTGGGAGTCAAGTGATGAGGATATTATTGCTTTAGATGGAACTGTTACTGCTCAAGAAGATGATGTTGAAGTTGTATTAACAATTACTTCTGTTAATAATAGTGAGACTTATGTAACTCATGTAAAAGTTTTAGTAAAAGCAGAGGGTTCACAGCCATAAAAACATCAAAGTTTTATCTTTAATTTAAAGATAAAACTTTGATAACTGCTTTTGGAAATAGAATATACTCTATTTGGTGAATTTTTTCCTCAAATTGATCTATTGAAAGATTATCCTCTTTATAAAAACATCCCTGATCTATAATTTTTCCTTCATCTACTCCCGATGATACTTCATGTACACTTACTCCTGCAACTTTCATATCTGAGTAGTAGCTATTGTCTATTGCATTTGCTCCTTTAAAGAGGGGAAGAAGAGAGGGGTGAATATTTATTGCTTTGATATTTTGTGTGAAAATAGGTGTTAATATTCTCATAAATCCCGCAAGAATTGTTAAATCTACATGTAAAGAGTTAATAAGGTTGACAACCTCTTTATCAAAAGATTCTCTTGAATCAAATTTTTTATGATCTATAATAGTTGTTTTTATACCCAACTTTTTAGCTTTTTCTATACCTTTTGCTTTTGGATTATTTGTAATAGCATGAACTACTTCAATTTTAAAATGATTAAATGATTTTTGGTGTAGCTTCTTGATAAGATTTTCTAGATTTGTACCTGTTCCACTAAAAAGTATAATAACTCGTTTTATAGGCATTTGATACCCTCTATAATATCTAATGGACTAAGTGAGTAGTTATTTTTATTAAAATTTTTGGCACTAAGAGCATGAGCAATTGAGCCTGTAATAGAGGCATCTAAGGGGCTATATTTTTGAGCTAAGAGAGATGCTATTAATCCACCTAATACATCTCCACTTCCGCCTTTGCTTAAAGCATTTGTTCCAAATGATTGAATATATATTTTACCTTCATGTGCTATAAGAGTATTTGCTCCTTTTAGTACCAATGCAGTTTTTGGGTATTTGATACTAAACTCTCTTGCATATCCAAATCTATCTGATTGTATATCTGAAATAGTGATATTTTTATTATGAATGAGTGATAAAAGTGATGCAAACTCTTTTGGGTGTGGAGTAATTACTATATCATTATCTTGTTCTAATATCTCTAAAATTATTTTGTTGTAAAATAGATCAGCATCAATAAGCATTGGCAGATTGTGATCTAATAAAAAACTTTTGAGATATTTACTATCATATTGATTTCCAAGTCCCATACCTATACATATAGCACTACTTTTATGTGGTAAAGTTGTACTACTCATGAGTTCATAAGGTAGTTTATATGGCTCATTCTCTACTACTGTTACCAAGCCCGCCCCAAATGTATAAGCAGCCTTTGCTGCAATAACGGCTGCTCCTTGTTTTTTGCCAGCAACCACACAAAGGTGTCCAAAATCTCCTTTATGACAATTCTTTTTATCTCTAAAAGGGAGTTTTAAGTCACTCTTTTCTAATAAAAAAGTATCACTCTCTTGCTCGTAATATTTGCTACTAACTCCTAAATCTATGGTTACAATATCTCCTACAAAATCTTTGGCACTATCTGAATATAGGGCTGTTTTAGGGCTTCCCATCGTAACTGTGATATTAGCTTCAAAAGCTTCACTCTCTATTTGCCCTTCTATATTAATACCTGAAGGGATATCACAAGCTATTTTATATCCAGATTTTTGATTGAGTTGAATGATCAACTCTTGAGAATTTTTATCTAGCTCTCGTGAGAGTCCAGAGCCAAAAAGTGCATCAATAATTACATCATACTCTTTATATATTTTGGTTATAGGTTGAATATTTACTCTATTTGCTCTTTGTAATTGTAGTTTTGCCATTTTTGATTTTGCACCCATTGGTATATATAGGTCTACTTTTATTTCACCACTTAATATTCTTGCTAATGCTATCCCATCTGCTCCATTATTTCCTGCTCCTGAAACAATCAAAATAGAGTTTGCATCATTAGGAATATGATCTTTTAATCCCATCGCTGCATGCTCCATTAAAAGGTCTTCACTTAAGGCATAATCTTGATAACATTTTTGATCTAATAGGTTAACTTTTTTAAAAACTTTTTTCATATCTCCCTCTAAATGTCAAAATATTTTATTTGATAGTGATATAATACCAAAATCATTCCATGAAAAAGAGATTATAAAATTATGTTTAGAATATTTGGTAAGTTAATTGCTTTGCTTGTTTTTATCGCTTCTATTCTTATTTTATATGATAGGGGAAGCAGTAACTCTTTTAATAATCTTGAATCATTAAGAAGAATAGACCCAATACCTCGAACTCAACAGCTTGTAAATGATAGAAAATATTCTGAAGCAGATGAATACCTATCCTTTTTTATGCAATTTCCCTATGTCTATGAAAATCAAAAGGCAGTTGATCTTTTGGAAGAGATAAATAGATATAGATCAGATTGGGGATATAAGGCAAAAAATATTGCAAATGGTGTCATTTATGGTCAAAGTGATGAGATAGAGGGACAGATTGCCGCTGGATTTAGTGATCTTTTTGTTGTTGGTGATATTCGTGATTTGGGAATGGAGGGGTATAACTATTTTAATGATGATGAGGTAGATGAAGTTATTGTTGCACTCTCTTCAATAGGTTTAGTTGCAACAGGTGCTACAATATTTAGTGCTGGTTCTACAGCTCCAATTAAAGGGGCGATATCATTTTTGAAACTTGCCAAAAAGTCTGGTAGAATGCCCGCTTGGTTTGGTGCCCATCTTATTAGTATTTCCAAGAAAATATCACATCCTAAAGATTTAATAAAAGTAAAAACGCTATTTACAGATATTTATAACATGATAGGTGATGCAGGATTAAAAAATGGGTTACTTCTCTTATCAAGATCAACTAATCCTTTATCTTTTAAACGATCTTTACGCTTTGCAAGAGCATTTGGTAAATATAGTGGAACACTTTTAAGAGTGGTAGGAAAAGATGTTATTATCTATTATACTGCTATGAAAAAATATATTACAAAAGAGTCATTTCTGCATGCTGCTACTTATGGTAAAAGGGGAGTTGAGAGAATTGGTAAAATTGGTGAAGTTAGATTTTGGAAGAGCTTAAATCCTGTTGTAAAAGCGTCACGATTATCTAAAGTTTTAAATAAAAATTTGGCACATTTTATAAATCAAATACCTAGTTTCTTTTTTCTTTTTATTGCTTTAGTTAGTTTTGTTGGTGTTGTTTGAATCCTTATAAAATATAGGATAATATTGTCTTAAATATTAAGGGGAAAAACATGGGATTAAAAGCTGATAGTTGGATAAGAGAAAAATCACTTAATGATAATATGATTAAGCCATTTTGTGAAGAGCAGGTTGGTCATGGTGTGGTTAGTTATGGTTTGAGTAGTTATGGTTATGATATTAGAGTAGGTAGAGAGTTTAAAATTTTTACTAATGTAAATTCTACAGTTGTTGATCCCAAAAATTTTGATGATGCCAATGTTATAGATATTGAGGCAGATATTGCGATTATTCCTCCAAACTCTTTTGCTTTGGCTAGAACTGTAGAATATTTTAAGATGCCAAATGATGTTTTGGCTATTTGTCTTGGAAAATCAACTTATGCACGATGTGGAATTATTGTAAATGTTACACCTTTTGAGCCTGGATTTGAGGGACATATTACAATAGAGATATCAAATACTACTCCACTTCCTGCCAAAATTTATGCAAATGAGGGAATTGCTCAGGTTCTATTTCTTGAAGGTGATGAGCCATGTGAAGTTACTTATGCTGATAAAAAGGGAAAATATCAATCACAAACGGGAATTACACTACCTCGAATTTTAAATTAATGTTATGAAAGCTTACCTCATGCAATAATTGTGGTATATGACGCTCTTGAAGCTGAAAATTTACTCTATTTTAGTAGATTTAATATATTGATATTCAAATGAGGGCTAAAAAAGGTAAATGTACATAATTTATGTTAAAATTTTCCTAAAAAGAGAGACTCATGAAGAGAAATATACTTGTTGAAATAACAAAATATTTAAATAAATTTAAAAATATCAACTCTATTGAGAGGGTTGATGATACTATTTTGAAACTTTTCTTCAATAAAAAAGAGAGACTCTATTTTGATCTAAAAAGAGGCGATTCATATATCTTCAAAAAAGATAGCTATACTCGTCTCAAAAATTACTCTGCTCCATTTGATATTATTCTCAAAAAACGATTTACAAACTCTCATATAGATAAAGTAGAACTTATGGATGGCAATAAGATTTTACGATTTTTTGTAGAGTCCTCTTCCAAATATAAGTCTCAAAAGACAATTTTACAATTTGAATTTACAGGTAGAAATACTAATATTATTATTCTTGATGAAAATGGTGTGATCTTAGAGGCTTTGAGACATATTGATAGTGGCACATCTTTTAGAGAGGTAAAAGTAGGTGTCATGTTAAAAGAGTTGCCACCTATGGAGTTTAAAGCAGAGAGTGTTGAGATAGAGGATATGGACTCTTTTTTGAAAAATGAGTATCTAAAGAGAGAGTTAAATTATCTCGCCTCTTTGAAAAAACAGAAAATTTTGCAGATAGAGAAAAAAGAGAAAAAATTGCGTACTCATTTTGATGCTTTGGAAGATGAAAATGTTTTATTGGACAAAAGCAAAAAGGTTGAAGAGGATGCTAATTTGGTTCTTTCTCATATTCATGTAATGAAAAATTATCAAAAAGAGTTGGATATTGTAGATTTTGATGGAAAACGAAAAATTGTCACTCTTCCACCACAAGCAACTACACCTGCACAAGCTGGAAACATGCTATTTAAAAAAGCAAAAAAACTAAAACAAAAAGCTAAATATGCTCATATTGAGAGAGAAAATCTTGAAGGCAAACTCACTTTTTTAAAAAGACTCAAAGAGAGCATACGATCTGCGTCTAGTGTAGATGAGCTAAATTTATATCTTCCAAAACAGAAAAAACAGCAGAAAAAGAGGGAAAAAGTAGATAGTAATATTGAAAATTTCTTTATTGAAGGTTATAAAATAAGTATAGGTAAAAGTGAAAAGGGGAATATATCACTCCTTAAAGACGCCAAAATGAGTGATATATGGCTACACCTCAAAGATTTGCCATCAACTCATGTTATAATAAGAAATAGCAAAAAGATGCCTCCTGAATCGGTTGTAGCGTTTGGTGCAAAGCTTTGTGTTCAATTTAGTGTGAGTAGTAGTGGTAGTTACTTGGTAGATTATACGCAAAGACGCAACATAAAGATGCGTGAAGGTGCAAATGTCAACTATGTGGAGTATAAAACTATTAAAGTAACTATTTAGCAAAAGGGTATATTATGGCAATTAACCAAATTGATGCACTCACTTATGCAAACCAAAACATGCATGTTGTAGCTTCCAAACAGAATGATTATAGAAATAGAATAGAGTCACAAGCTTATGCTCTAGTTGCCAAAATTGCCAAAAAAGAGAAACAGATAGAAGAGATGGAATCTTTGGCAGATGGCAAAGGTATAGATGCCAATAGAGAGCATAATCGAGAAATATCAGAGGAAGAGAGTGGTGAAAAATCTAAAGAGACAATTTTTCGATACTCAAAAAAGAGAAAAGATACTCTAAAAGATAAGTTAGAAGATGAAAAAAATTTGAAAAATCCCTACAGAATTTTGGATATAAAGGTGTAAATATGGATATGAAGAGGATTATTACAGGTGTTGTTTTAATAGGTGTTGTCGTTTTAATTGCTGTTATTGATAGCACTATTTTGACTTGGTTGTTTTTGGGTGTAGCTTATATGTTCTCTTTTTATGAGGCTATGAAGCTTTTTGGTATTGATGATAACTCTCTCTACTTTTATGCTACTTTGATATGGATTTTATCCTTTTTCTACCCTGCACCTGCTGACCTTATTTTTATTGTTTTGATAGTTTCGGTCTCTATTATGGTCTTTCAGGGAAAAGCTGATTTTGATAAGATTAAGCCATTTTTATACCCTTCTGCTCCCTTTTTGTTTCTATTTGCTCTTTATAAAGGGTTTGGAATTGAAGCTGTTATATGGCTTGTTATTGTTGTTGCTCTTACTGATACTGCCGCCTATTTTGTGGGAAGAGCTATTGGTAAAAATCAATTTTGTGAAATATCTCCTAAGAAGACATGGGAGGGTGTAATTGGTGGTGTGAGTGTTGCTACTATTGCTGGAACTTTTTATGGTATGGAGTTTGTATCTGTCTATTTGGCACTATTTATATCTCTTATGGTTGCATTTGCTTCTATATTTGGTGACCTTTTTGAGAGTTATCTCAAAAGAAGTGCAGGGGTGAAAGATAGCGGTAATATTTTACCTGGACATGGTGGGGTATTAGATAGAATGGATGGTTATATGTTTGGAGTAGTTGCTATGGTAATTCTTATGAGAGGTTTAGCTTGATTATTTTAGGGAGTACGGGTTCTATTGGTGTCAATACTCTCCTCATTGCAAAAAAGTTTAATCTAGAGATTGATGTATTAGTTGCTGGTACTAATGTTGAGTTATTAAATGAACAGATTAAAGAGTTTAATCCCTCTATTGTTGTAATTGGTAAAAAAGAGCTAGTTTTAGATATTAAACACCATAAGGTTCTTTATGGTGAAGAGGGTATTTTGGAAGCTCTAAATCTATCTAGTTCACAATTGGTTGTAAATGCTTTGGTTGGGTTTGCAGGATTAAAACCAACTATCGAATCAATTAGACTCAAAAAAAGAGTTGCATTGGCAAATAAAGAGAGTTTGGTAGTTGCAGGAGCTTTTATAGATACCTCTAATATTACGCCTATTGATAGTGAACATTTTGGATTGTGGTATCTTCTTAATGATAAACCTATCTCCAAAATGATAGTAACCGCTAGTGGTGGATCATTTAGAGATACTCCTCTTGAAAAGCTCAAAAATGTAACTGTTGAGGAGGCTCTAAACCATCCAAATTGGAGCATGGGAAGAAAAATAACTATTGATAGTGCAACCATGACAAATAAGCTATTTGAGCTTCTTGAAGCAAAATGGCTGTTTGATATTGATAATTTAGATGCTGTTATTGAGACAAAATCAATTATTCATGCATTGATTGATTTTAAAGATGGAAGTAGTACCGCTCATATCGCAAATGCTAACATGCAACTACCTATTGCTTATGCACTATTGGGGCGTGTTGATAGTCAAATTTTAAAGCCTGTAGATCTTATTAAAGTTGGTAGTTTGGAGTTTCGTAAAATTACTTCTGATCGTTATCCTATTTGGGAAATAAAAGATGAAGTTTTGAAAAATGCCTATTTGGGTGCTGTGGTTAATGCTGCAAATGAGGTAGCTATAGAGAAGTTTTTTAATCATGAGATTAGCTTTTTGGATATCTCCTATTTGGTGCTTGATTCCTTTAGAAAATTTGATGATTTTATACCAAGTTCTCTTGAAGATACCTATCAAATTGATTTGGAAGTGCGAAAATTTTTGAAATAATAAAAATTATTACTTTTAAATTTTTATATTTTAAATTTTACTCCTCTTTGTGAGAAATTGTATTAAAAAAAATTATTGAGACACCGATATATCTTGTACGAACTAAAATAAGGTGAAGGTGTAATATTTCAAGATGAATAATATTTTTAACAATTTCTCATTTACTAAAAAAGTAACTATGCTTATAGCAATTATGACTATAGGTATACTCTTTATTGGTACTATTGGGAATTTTGGTGTTTATACTATGAAAGATCGATTTGAGAAATTTTATAGTCAAAATTTAGAAAAAACACTCGTTTTAAATATAGAATCTGTGCGTAAATATGATATCGTACTTGCAGATAAGATGCAAAGAGATGCACAAGAGCTTCAAACTCAATATCATAGTATTCAAAAAACCTACTATTCATTAATTTTCTTTATCTCATTTTTCACTTTTCTTATGATTATAATATCATTTTTAACAGTGAATGCCATTGCCTCAAGTATAAAGAAAACTTTTTTATATATTTCACAAATTGCTCAGCAAAAAGCAGATGCTTTTGCTATTTTAAATCAAGAGTTTGAAGAGAAAATTGAGAGAATTGTCAAGAAAAATAGAGAGAAAGATCAGATCATGTACCAAAATGCAAGATTAGCATCCATGGGTGAGATGATCGGTAATATTGCTCATCAATGGAGACAACCACTAAATGCACTAACACTTCTTATTCAAAGCTTTGGAATCAAGAGTGAGAGTGGAAAGATGACCAAAGAGTTTATTGATAAACAAGTTGATGAGGGACTTAGGCTTGCAGTATCTATGTCTAATACTATTGAAGATTTTCGTAACTTTTTTAATCCCTCAAAAGCAAAAGAGTATTTTAGTATTAAAAAAGCAATATATGATACTTTGGAGATGAGCTCTTTTTTCTGTAAGGATGAAAATATTAATATAGAAGTTGATATAAAAGAGGATGTTAAAGTTTATGGATATTCAAATGAACTCTCTCATGTAATCCTAAATTTTATTAATAATTCAAGAGATAATTTTAAATATAAAAACATAGATGTTGATAAAAATATTAAGATAAAAGTGGAACATATTATGGAGCCTAAAGAAGAGGTTTTAATCTCATTTTTTGATAATGGTGGTGGTATTGATGATGCGATTAAAGATAGAATTTTTGAACCATATTTTACGACGAAACACAAATCTTTGGGGACTGGAATAGGGTTGTATATGTCCAAGCAAATTATTGAAAAACAGATGGGTGGCATTGTGAGCTTCGATAATATAGAAAAAAGTTTTGATAATAAAAAATATACTTGTGCAAAATTTTTAGCCAAAATACCTCTTTACAGTAAAGTATAAAAGTATTAGTTAACCTTCATCTGTAAAAAAAAATTTTATTTTTTAAATTTTAAAAAAAACTAAAAATAGTAAAAATATCAAGATAAACTTAAAAAATATATCTATTACACCCTCTCTTGTACTCAATATTTTACTATGTTAAAAATAATTTTTTTATCTTTTTGTTAAATTATTTGGATTGTGGAATAAAAAAATTTATTTTCATATTTTTTTATTAAGGATTCATAAAAAATTTGCTATAGTTTCCTTTATAAAAATATCAAGAGGATCATTGCGTGGATTTAAATAGCTTAAAAAATTTAGAATTATTATATGTGGAAGATGATGCTGATGTAATGAATCAAACAAAGTTAATCCTAGATGACTTTGTAAAAACAGTGCATGTTGCAAAAGATGGGGAAGAAGGGTTGGAAAAAGCACTCTCTTTGCCTATTGACATTATTGTTGTTGATATTAATATGCCGAAGATGAATGGCATCGAGATGATTAAAGCTGTGAAAAAAGAGCATGGTAAAGATATCCCATGTATTATCACTACAGCACATACAGATACTGAATATCTGATCGATGCAATCAACCTTAAAGTAGATGGCTATATTATTAAGCCTATTAATATCAAAGATTTAATCAACTCTATATACACAGTAATGTTGCCAATTTTACAGAAAAAAGAGATTGAGGGTTGCTCTCATGTGGTGGATTCTTTAGCCGCTCTTGTAGGTGGTAAAAAAATTGAAATTCTAAAGTTTATTATTGATAACTTAGATGAAGAGAAAGTTTTTCATGGATCATACCAAGATATCATGGAGTCATTAGATGTGAGTAAGCCTACTGTTGTAAATATGTTTAAACAGTTAATTGGTGCTGGTATCTTAGAAAAAATCAAAAATAAAGTTTATAAATTTAAAAGAAAAGATTTGATTAGTTAAGGAAATTATATGAATTTTTACAAAAAAGTTATTGTTGGTGTAGTCACTACTCTACTTTTTAGCTCATCTTTAAACGCTTCCAATCCTACTATCGTACTAGAAACAAATCAGGGAAATATAGAGCTTGAACTCTTCCCTGATATTGCCCCAAAAGCCGTCAAAAATTTTGTTGAACTATCCAAAAAGGGATATTATAATGGTGTTATTTTTCATAGAGTAATTAAAAACTTTATGATACAAGGTGGTGATCCTACTGGTACTGGTAGAGGTGGAAAATCTATCTATGGTAAAGAGTTTGTCAATGAGTATAAGCCAAATGTAGTTTTTGATAAAGCAGGACTTCTTGCTATGGCAAATAGAGGACCAAATACTAATGGTAGCCAATTTTTTATTACTACAGTCCCTACTCCTTTTTTGAATGGTGGTTATACAATTTTTGGAAAGGTTGTGAATGGTTTTAGTACAGTCAAGAAGATTGAAAATACAAAAACTGCTAGAGGCGATAGACCGATTGAAAATCAGGTAATCAAAAAAGCTTATTTAAAAGAGGAGAGTAAATGAAAAAAATTGAGGCAATTATCAAACCATTTAAGTTAGAGGATGTAAAGGATGCTTTGGCTGATATTGAAATATCTGGTATGACTATTACTGAAGTAAAAGGTTATGGTAGACAACAAGGACATACTGAGCTTTATCGTGGGGCAGAGTATATTGTAGATTTTTTACCAAAAGTAAAAGTTGAACTTGTCGTTAGAGAGGATGATGTAGATGCTGCCATTAGTGCTATAGCTACTGCTGCAAAAACTGGTAAAATAGGTGATGGAAAGATATTTGTATCATCTGTAGAGAAAACAATTAGGATTAGGACTGGCGAAGAAGACGAAGAGGCAGTATAGATTATGGAAGATAGTGCTTATGTTATAGACACTCTGTTTACACTTTTTTCGATGACTTTGATCATCTTTATGGTTCCTGGTTTTGCTATGCTTGAAGCTGGTTTGGTTAGAACCAAAAATGTCTCTTCTGTTTTGACTGTAAATGTCATGATTTATACTGTTGCTTCGATGGCATTTCTTCTTTTTGGATACTCTTTTGCTTTTGGTGAGTTTGGTAGTGACTCTATGAGTAAATGGGCAGTTTTTCTTTTTCAAATGGCTTTTGTAGGTAAAGCAATCAATATTATGAGTGGTGGTGTTAGTGAGAGAGTCAAAATTATGCCTCTTGCTATTTTTACTGTGATTATGGGTGCATTTATCTATCCTTTGATTGTTAATATCACATGGGGAGCTGATCTTCTTGCTGGTACTTTTCTTGATTTGACTATGTATGATTTGGCTGGTTCAACTGTTATTCACTCTACTGGTGGATGGGCTTTGTTGGCTGCTATTTTGATTATTGGTCCTAGACGAGGTAGATATGTCAAGGGTAAAATTAGAGTTATTCCTGCTTCAAATATTCCATTGGTTGTTTTAGGGGGGCTGCTTCTTTGGATTGGTTGGTTTGGATTTAATGGTGGTTCTGTTGGTTCTATTAGCTCAAAAGAGAATGCTGACGCTGTAGCTCTTACAATCATGAATACAAATACAGCAGGACTTGCAGGTGCAATTATTGCATCTTTAATGATGTGGTATAGATACAAAAAACTAGATATTACTATGATTTTGAATGGTGGACTTGGTGGACTTGTAGCTATTACTGCTGGACCTGATCTTTATGATATTTATACTCCAATTTTGATTGGTGCTATTGGTGGTGCATTGGTTGTATATGCTGTTCCACTTTTTGATAAATTAAAGCTAGATGATCCTGTTGGTGCTTTGTCTGTTCACCTTGTAAATGGTATATGGGGAACTTTAGCAGTTGGTATTTTTGCTAGTAATGGTGGTGATATTACACTTTGGGGACAGATCAAAGGTATTTTGGTTGTGGGTGTAGTTGTATTTATCTTATCATTTATAGTTATTTATACTATCAATAAGTTTATGCCATTTCGTGCAGATGATGATGATCAACTTCAAGGGCTTGATTACTCTGAATGTGGACTTGAAAGTTATCCTGAGTTTGTAAGAGCTTAATCTATTTTTTACTTATTTTAGTGACATCTGTAAAAGATGTCGCTATTTTCTCCTTTTAATACCTCTTGTATATAAATTTTTGTTATAATTCTTTAATTAAAATATTAAGGAGTTTTTAATATGTATAAACAGATAGCAGTTTTTTTTATAAGTTTTTTTATAACTACAGAGGTGATAGCATATGAAAAAATATCAGGCAATGTTATAGTTGATAAAGATCTTGGTATATATTGGCAAGATGATTCTGCCGCGGGTGAAACTTCAGAAGATTGGGAAGATTCTGTGGATTATTGCAAAAAACTAAAAATAGGTGATTTAGCAGGTTGGAGATTGCCCACATTTCAAGAACTCTTTTCAATAGTTGATTATACTAAATATAAACCAGCTATAAACTCTGCATTTGAATCTGTTAGCAATGATAGATATTGGACTCAAACACCTTTTGCTACCACTGATTCTAGGGCATGGAATATTAATTTTGGTACAGGTGAAACTTATTATAGTTATAAAACGACAAATCAGTCAGTTCGCTGTGTAAAGGATATCAAATGAAATATATAATTTTAACCCTAGCCTTAAGCAGTACGCTTCTATTTGGTGCAACATCTAAACAAGATGATAAAACAGGTCTAATTTGGCAAGATAACAAAGAGGTTTCACAAAACAAAATGAAATATGCTCAAGCTATAAAATATTGTGAAAATCTAAAACTAGATGGATTTGAAAATTGGCATCTTCCATCTATCAAAGAGCTTGTGACTATTCTAGACTTCAAAAAAGATATGCCAACAATTAAAAATGGTTTTAATATTCGAATCAGTGACTATTTTTGGAGTAGCATAGCCGATGCTAAAGAGCCAAAAAATAGTGCATGGCGAGTTTCATTTAGTTATGGAGAGATAGAATCATATCCTCAAAGTAGAAAATATTATGTGCGATGTGTAACTAGAAAATAGAACTACAGAGAGTATAAAATTATCAAATATTTATACTCTCTTGTTATGCTTTATAGTCAATAGATTTGCATTGTTCAATCATGATAAAACCAGTTAATTCTTTACTATCAAATGTAAAAATAACCAAATCACCAAGTTCTAGAATATATATATAAATTCAAACAATAAAATATCTATTTTATATTTCCCAAAAAAAGATAAAATAATAAAACTAATCAAATTTATCTATTTTTTCAAAAGTCACTTTATTCTATTATTCTATAATGCTTTTTTTGAAGGTTTTTAAAAGAGGCTGTAAAGAAGGGAGAGTGAAATCCCCATGTCTCGAAAACTAACGATTTCACTCAACAAGCACAAGGCTCATTTGAAGTTTAACAATTTTTTGTTTAACTCTCATTTAAGAGTCACACATTTTATTGTTTAATCTCTCAAATTTGCTGGAGAGTCTACTTTACGCTACAGCCATAAAAACCTTCCATCACTTTTGCTCTTTTTTGGAGC
>CAZLLE010000092.1:0-38505 GCA_964560425.1 uncultured Campylobacterales bacterium | reverse complement strand
CAAAATCAGATAAAAGCATAATTTTTATCTTGATAGCTATATGTATCTTTTGGTATATTATCTATCTCTATATTTGTAAAAACCAAAGTTTCATATTCATAAAAATGATACTCTTTTTGAAGTTTTATGGGCGAAACTTCTTGAAATATATATGGTTCTTCTCCCTCCTTTTGCCAACCATCTATTGATTCACTGTTTTTGATAAAAAGAGAATCAATATAATTTCCATCATCAAGTGATAATTCATCATTTAGTTCTATCTCTTTAACCTCATCTATCTTTGCAGGATGATCATTTTTACCAAGATAAGGGATAAAAACCGATTTTTTGTTTATCAAATAATCTTTTAGTTTCTCATACTCTTTTACACCATTATCTAAAATCATAATCTGCCAAGCTGGATCTTCAAGCCACTGCTCACGAACTATTAAATTTCCACCCATCTCACGACTCGCATATCCTACTGAGTTGTTAAAAACCTGTATCTTTTTACTAAAATATCCATGTGGAGCAAGAGGGACAATAGAGATTTTTAACTCCTTTAACTTATCATAAAACTCTGGATAACCATTATTTAAAGGCTTTTTATCAGCTTTTTTCTTTATACTTTTGTTTTTTTGTTCAATCTCTCTGTTTTCATTATGCAGTTGTATATGCCCTCCATATCCAAGTATCGCACCAAACATTCCCAAAAGAGCAGGTTTGTGTATATTGTTATAGGTAAAATAAGCATATTGATTTACATCTGGTTTTCTAAAACATGCACTTTTACCACTAAGAGAAAAGCTTATAGCATTCATCTGAAAATCTCCTTTTTACTGAGCAAAGCCCAGTAAAAATTCCCCTCACTAAAGCTTCGCCTTTGGCGAGAGAAACCCTCATAATTTTTATTTTTATTTTTTTGAAAACATGAGTGTTCCATCTTTAAATCGCTTCTTTAGTAAAGATATTTTTATGAGTTTTAGTTGTAATCACTTTTACTTTAAAAGGATTTGAATAAACCTCTATATCTGCCTTATCACCAACTAACTCTTCAACCTTTGCTAAGTCAATCTCTCTCTTTTTGCTATCAAATTCTATATAATCACTCAAATCTGGCAAATAACACTCATTATCTTTACACTCTACAAACAGAGCAAACTCATTTTCACAACCAAACTTTGAGTTTGTGCTATACGCTGTGGCTGAAGTTAGAGCTACCTCTTTAAACTCTTCATAATCTTCTTTTGTATAACCTTTAAAATCATCTCCTAAAACCTCTTTATACTCATCATAGTTTTTAGGGTTAATAGAAAATCCATAAAAATAGTGTGCTTCATCTACAGTTATTTTTGTTTCTAGAGTCGATTGTTTGGCATCATCTTTGGTTGAGTCAGCAAATGGAGAGAGTATATCTTGTATCTCAATATTTGTATCATCAAACTTATTAAACCCTTGCCCAAACTGAACAGCACCAGTAATAGAAATATTTTGTCCCTCTTCTGCAAAAGTAGCACCAAAATTTTTAACATCAGTACATTTAAAAAGATTAGTCATGACTTCTTTCGTTGTTGTCTTCTTTTTATCAATTTCAGAAAAAAGAGTTGCATATCTCTCCCCTAATTGGTTTGGTACAATACCATTTTTATTTTCTTTCCAACTTTTTATAAAAAGAATACTCTTACCAGCACTTTCCCACATCCTTTTCATAGGATATTTCAAGGCTTTATCGCTTCCAAAAATATCACCATTACTTGTACTTTTAGGACGACCTGTAAAGTCTGCATTCCAATTTGCCATTTTTGCTTTTATTCCAATAATTCCATATACTCTATTCATAATCTTACTCCTTTGTCTATCTCTTGTTTAAATAGGCTATCTGCTTTGTTATATAGAACCAAATCAATAGGCAAATCCAAATCCTTTAATAAAAGATACTTAAAAAATTGTACTTTTGCCTTTTTGAAAGCTTCCATACCCATATCTTTAACAACAGCAATATCAAAATCACCACCCCTTTTAGTATTATCAATACGACTACCAAAGAGAATTAACTCACACTCACCAAAAGCTTTTTCAGAAGCTTTGAGTATCTCATTTTTTATATAAGCTGATACTCTCATCATATCTCCTTGCAAACTCAAAAACTTTTATCACAACCTCTTGCATATACTCAAAACTATCAAAACAATATTTCAAATCACTTAAAGCCTCTTCTAGTTCATCAGGATAATCATGCTCTAAATCATTTCTAACATTTCTAAATTCTATCCACATATCAAGAGATACAATATCCTCTTTCTCAATCAAAATTAGAACTTCACTCATCTTGCTATAACTAATCCCAGCCATATCAAGCAAACTTTTAAAAACTTTGGCACCCAAATAATCCTGCAAAGATGAAAATCTCTTAAGATAAGCTTCCAAAACAGCTTTTTTAGGAGTATCTAGTTTTTTAAACTCTTCTACATCAAAATTAAATTTAACATTTTGTATAAACTCTCTATACTCTTTTAGAGCTTCATAGTGTTTTTTGACTTTTTGAAGTTGTTTAGTTGTGATATTCATAAACCTACTCCTTTTTTTCAAAAAATATATTATCCGCTAAATAACCAACTAAAAAACTATCCATATTATCAGCCATTCTCTCATTCTTATCATACGATTGGATAAGAGCCATAGCATTATTAAATCTTTTATTATTAAAAAATAGAGCATGTTTATATTGAAAAAATGTAAACTGCAACTCTTTTTTTAGCTTTTTACTATTATTACACCTCAAGTATGGCTCTAATAAATCTTGTTTCTTCTGATGTTGCTCTTTTTGAGCTAATAGATAGTTAGCTATTTGACCGCTTAAAAAGAAAAATTCATCTTTTGTTAATGATTTATATTCTGACTCATCTAACTGTTGTTTTATATTTTCAAACATATTTTCTACATTCATAATCTCTTCTCCTTTGTATTTGAGTAATGAAAGTTTTAGATTTAAACTCTCTTTTGCTTTTGATTCATATCCAGCTCTTAAACTATTTAAAATAAATTTTGAACCATATTTTTTGATAACTTGATAAAATTCTCTATCATCATGCTTTTTAAAATAATTTATCATACTATATTTTGTAACTAGCAGTAAATTTTGTAACTCTTTAGATACAAAACTCGAAACCTTTATATCATCATTAAAATAGTTAAAAATTAACTGTTTTGCATAAAAAACCTCATCTATTTTAGACTCTAAATTAAAGAGTTCTTTTATCTCATAATCTTCAAATTTATCTACTTTAAGATAATTTTTTACGATAATGGAAGGGGTTAATTTTTTGATCTTTGTAGGGATATAATCAAAATCAAGTAATAGATCTTTTTCCCTAAAATCACGATGCATAAAGATTGAATCATTCAATGGATATTTATCTTTGAGATCTTGAAATTTTAACCAATCAAAAAACTTTTTAGTTAAAATGGCATCATTATCTAATAATAGAAATGGAGCTTTTGTCTTTTTCATTTTATATTCTAAAAATGGCTTTTTAGCATTTAAACCCATATTGGCATCAGAAAGTCCATAAATACCATTTTCTAATCTCTTTGAATATGATATGTCATTAAAAATTTTAAGACCATAATAGATTTCACTCTCTTTTTTATAAAAGTCTATCTCTTTTTCAAAAAATATTTTTATATAATTTTTTACATCAACTTCAATTGCTTTTGCAACAGATAAATCAATACTATTTTTTATTAATCTATATTTTTTAATAATATCTTTTCTTCTCTCTCTATTTTTAAAATAGAGTTGATAACTTTCTAAAAACTCTTTCTCCTGCTTTTTTGTAAATTTTGCATAACTACAAAGATATTGAAACTGCTTTTTAATTGAATCTCTATTAAGTATTTTTTTAGGATCTTCACCTATAAAACTATCTACTTTTACAAAGAGAGAGAGATAATTAATATTATGAATTTTTTTATCATAAAATGATTTATTGGAATTGAGATAACTACTATAATAATCCCTCTCTTTAAACCATTCATACATAATATGAGTTGTATTACCATCTATATCTTTAAAACAATTCTCTTTTTTTTCTACTTTTTTATCATCTTTAAAAATATAATATTCAAGATTTTCATCTTGATTTATTTTGATATATAAACCATCTTTGAGAGTATAGTTATCAAGAATTAGTTTATCTCCCTTATCTTCATACTCTTTTTTAAAAACTTCCAAAATATCATAAATCATAGCTCCATCCCCTTAGCCAAACAAAACCCGCCGCCAAAACTTCCCTTCTCCCCAAGTCCACACCCAAGAGCTAAAAATGCTAATTTTTGACTAATTTCATCTTCATTTGGCACTATTTTAAATTTATTTCCGAAAAATCGTATTTTTTTACCATTTTTAGTGATCTGTATAGTTTGAGGTTTTTGGTTTTTTATCTCCAAAAGTTGTATAAAGTTTTGAGATGATGTTAGTTTCTTTGCATAAAAGTTTTGATATTTTTTCTCTAAGTTGTCTTGAAGTTGTTTTTGTAGTTTTAATATATCTCCATCTTTATCTCTCGTCCAATGAAATCCATTTTCAGTGGTAATTATCACTGGAGTAGCTGAATATAGTTCACTAATAAAGAACTGTTTTACTGCTTTTTTATTAGTTTCTACTACTATTAAATTTGGGTTATTGATATTTTTTCTTAACTCTTTAGATAAGGTCTCTATTAAGTTTTCATCAATAGATCTAATGGTTAGTCTGTAACTAGAGCCTTTTAAGTAGATCTTCTCTTTTTCTATTGGTAAAAATCCACCGAATGTGTAGTATTTAAAGCCTATATCTTTGTGTATGGTTTTTAGTTTGGCATCTTGTGCCATTGAGTAGCTTATATATTTTGAGATTTTCTCAAAACTCTCTTTGAATGTTATATCTTTTTTTAAATATGCTATGCATGTCAGTTCAAAATATTGCATAATGCTCCTTTGAACTTTATAATACTTGACATTTATTAACTAATCATTAATAGTAATATATTTTTTATTATATCCTTTCCCAAAAAATTCCACTTTCTCTTAAAAAGCATAAATACCCTTTGGTATCTTTTTTCATGATAGCAGATATGGCTTTTTTATAGTGTCTTACTTGAGCTATATATTCGCCTCTTAGATCATGAGAACTTTTATAATCTATGATTACTACTTCACTCTCTTTTTCTATCATAAGATCAATAATTTTTAGTTCACTACTATAGGATATTGGTTGTTCTTTTGATATTTGTCCATCAGATATCAGTGATCCAAAAAACTTATCATTCAAAAGCATAATTATACGCCTCTTTATCTCTTGGCATATTTTATCTTCAAGCAGAGAACCATATCTATTTCTCATGCCCCAATATGCCTCTTCTATAGAGTCATAGGTAAAATCTTCTAAAATTTCTAACATATAGTGAATAGCTAAACCAAAATTTATTGAATCAATATGATCTAGTTGATCATGATTTTTACTCTTTTTTATATCCTGCAAACCAATATTTAGAGAAGCATAATCAAATGAAGGCTCACTAAGAGTAATTATCTCTTTTTTACTCTGCTTTGGTTCAAGTTTTCCATATTCACATGAGCAGAGAGCGAGGTTTGTAAAGGCGGAATCTTTTGGTTTTTGACAGATAATTAGAGACTCTTTTGCTCTTGTAAAAGCTACATATTGAACATTTAGATGATCTTCTAGTGAGAGTTGTTCCTCTTTTGATAGGGCTAATTGATAATCTTCATCTACACATTTACGATTTTTAAAATTTACAAATAGATTTTGTAGAGTTACATTATCATAATCAAAAACTATTCGACTAGAATGATTTGGCTTTTTTTTGAATCTATCCGCAATTACCACATGATCAAACTCTAAACCTTTGGATTTATGGATTGTTAATATCCTAATACCTCTACTCTTTTTGGATGGGGCATCTACATCAATATGTTCTAGATCAAAAAGAAAAGCTTCTATATCTTTGTAAGTTGCACTTAGTTCTATCAATTTTAGTAAATTTTCATCTCTATTATATAAAGCAAAATGGCTAATAATTTTGAATATTAGTTTGGGCAGTGGTTCATGAACTTTAAATTGACCCAAATCCACCTCACTATCCCAATCTTTTCCAACCATGCTCAAAAAATTTATCTTATATAGTTCATCTTTAAAATATAGATATTTTAATAACTCAACAACTATTGAAACTTCTCTATTATTGATAAGTTTGATTGTTGTCTCGGTAGTAATCTCCAAAGAGGCTCTTTTTTGTAGTAGTGCCTCCTCTATCTCAAATGCACTACTATTGTCAAATGTCAAAACAGCTATATCATTTGGGGATATACCTTGATCTAGGAGATTTAAAATATTTGTAGATACACTCTCCAAGAGTTCTTCATCTTCTACTACTTTGACATAGCCCTCTTTTGATTGATCACATGAGAGTTGATCTTTATAACCTCTTATCTTATCTCTAAATAGTCCATTTACAAAATCAACAATCTGAAATTTACTTCTATAGTTTGTACTAAGTGGCTCTATTTCAACACTATATTTATCTGCTACATGATAAAAAAGCCCTTTTGCACCACCACGAAAACGATAAATTGATTGTTTAATATCTCCAACATAAAAAAAGCTCTTTAATCCTCCTGCACCTTCACCAGAACTAATCTCATCTATGATAGGTTCAAAAATCTGATATTGCAAAATATTTGTATCTTGAAACTCATCAATCAAAAGATGATCAATTTTGGCATCTAATCTAAAATATAAAAACTCTCGATCTATCTCATGAGAGAGGAGTTGATTTACTAGATTGGTTACATCATTGAAAGTTAACTCATTACTTACACTATTCTCATATCTTTTTGTCTCTTTATAGACTCTATATAGATCAAAATAGACGCTCTTTACATATAACTCTTTGGCTTGAAAATATTTTTTGAGTAGATATTTTATCTTTTTTAAGAGTTCATCAGCCTTTGGAATAAAATATTTTTTATAATCCCAATACTCCAACGACTCTTTGCATATCCAAGCTTTAGTAAGCAGATCATCAATAGAGGCAACCATCAATGTTTTTCTACCTCTAGCAGAAAATTTATCATGAGCAAAAAATATATCTTGTAGATCTTGAATACTTACCATGATTTGATTTTCCAAAAGATCATAAGCTATATTTTCATAACTAATTAAACTATCTAACTCTCCATCTTTTTCATATAGATTATCCAAAAATCCAAATATCTCTGATAATTTTTTCTGCTCATAAAATGAAAAATCAATAAGTTTTGAATATAGATTTGCCTTTTGAATATTGCTCATAAATCTTTTAATAAAGAGATGTTGTGAAGTTTGACTCTCTATAGTAAAATCGGGCATAAGTCCAAGATGAAGTGAAAATTTTCTCAAAATTTGTGATAAAAATTTGTCAATAGTTGATATTTTAATATCAGAAGAGAGAAAGCTATCTAATATTTTCTCTCTTTTAGCCAAAATATCACTAGATGGCATATTCAAAACTCTACTAAGCTCACTTAGCTCTGCACAACGAGAATCAAGATGTAACTCTTTTAATACTACAGAGATTCTCACACCCATCTCATTTGCTGCTTTATTGGTAAATGTAAGAGCCAAAATTGTTTCAGGTTTTGCATTTAAATAGAGAAGTGAAATATAACGAATCACTAATGCAAAAGTCTTACCACTCCCTGCACTTGCTTCATAAGCAAAATTTGTAGAAATTGCCATCACCCTACCCTATCACAAATTTTTATATAGGGACAATATTGACATTTTTTGATATCTTCAATCATAGTAAAATTTTGATTTTTATCTTTTAAAGATTCTAAATGAGTATCTAATAGATCCATTTTATCCTCAAAAAGAGGCTCATTAAGCAATTTACTATTATTAAGATCATAAAAATATGCTCCCTCTACTTGCCCTAAAGATGAGGACAAATGTGTATAAAACTGAAGTTGAAAATCTGTAGTAATCAGTAACGATTTAGCAGTGACTTTTGGAATTTTACCACTCTTATAATCGATCACAAAAAGCTTATCATCTTTTATATCAATCCTATCAATATTACCAATAAGCATAAATCCATTATATGAGAGTTTCATCTTTTTTTCCATTTGCACTATACGATAACCTGATTGAAATCTTTCAAATTCAACTTCACAAAACTTATATAGTTTTTTGAGCCAAATATCTATATGAAACTTTAAAAGTATCTCTTTTTCACTTCTTTGATAAAGAATCTTTTTTAGTGAATCAAAAAGCTCTTTGGCACTTTGTATATCTCTACTACTCTCAAACAGCTCTTTTAAAGCAGAGTGAAGCAATACACCAATCATTCTCTCATCACTCTCATCTGAAGGTAGACTTACTTCATCATAAGCTCTAATATATCTCAAATAGTATCGTCTTTTACAATCAAGATAAGTTTTTAGTTTTGTCGCTGAGAATTCTTTGGTAGTAAAATCATACTCCATCTCAATATTAGTAGGAAGAAAATGATTTTTCTGTTTTTTTGGGGCAAATAATATATCATGAAAATGGTGATTATCATACCTTATCTTTTTGATATCCAAAGATAGCTCATCCAAAAATCTTGAGGGTTGATTTTGTTCATTTTCAATATAAGAGATGGCTACTTGTGAAGCTTGTTCAAACACCCTTTTATAATAATATTTTTGTAAATTTTCACGATCTTGAGGTGTAGGAAGCCCTACAAATAAACGAAGTTCAGTAGATAAAAACAGATCTTTTTGGCTACGAAGGGGAACTAAGGATTCATTAAAATCTACAACAATTACACCATCATAAACCATTCCTCTTGTCTCCAAAATCTCCATGACAGTTATTTTACCACCACCAACATCGTCAACTCTTTTAGAGCTTAATCGGTTTAGAAAAAGATGTAAAATTTTGTGAAATGGTTGTTTTATAAAAGCATTAAATATTTTTAGAAAAAGATATAGCTCATCTTTGAAAATTTTATATGATTCACTATCCTCTTTTTCCACCAATGATAATATTTTCTCTTCCAACTCTAAAGCACTTTCTACTCCCCTATTCCAATCTTTTATTATCTCTTTTATACTATCTTTATCATATCCATATCGCTTTAGTCTATAAAAATTCTCAATCTTATGATCTAGAGAGTATTCATATAGAGCTGATAACTTTTGATAAAGTTTACTATCTCCAAAAGATCTACCCATTGCAAAATTAAAATTGTTCTCTGTATCAAAAATAGATAAAGTTTGAGCAAATTTTCCATCTGGCAAAATAACAGCAATTTTTTCGGGCTTAATCCCCTGTTGAACAAAATCAAAAACCATTTTTTTAATAAAGGCTACTTGTAGATTTTGGCTATTGGAGGAAAAAGATTGATAGATACTACTATTTAATTGATACTCCTCCTCCAAAAGTATCTTTTTATTTGAAAAGTCAATCTCATAGTAGTATCCATCTTTAAGAATAATATTAAATTTGGCAAATTTCTCAACCATTTTTTGATTAAATTTATTAATCCAAACTTTGATAATAAAAGGTTTGTAAGCAGAGACTTGATCAAAAAGTTTAAACTCAAAATTTGTCAAATAACCATCTAGATAAAACTCTATTGAATCAATATTTTTAAGATATGCAATATTCAATTTATAGAGTGATGGAAGTAAAATTTTATCTACATAGTTATTTTTATTGAGTAGTTTCTGATAAGAGATAAGGAGCCTCTCTAATATCTCCAAATGTTCACTATAAGAGTCATAAATATCATACGATTTAAGCTCTTTTATATCTATAAGTTCACCTGCAAGCTCTTCAAAAAAACTAAATAAAAATTGGCTATTTTTTAAAAAAGCAAAAAATTCTCTATTGATATGTAAGTTTTTAAAATTAGAGAACTGACTAGCCTCTTTTAGAAGCAAAACACGACTATCTTCATCAATAAATGTTCTATTGGGGATAAGAACTATTTTATTTTCAAAATCACCAATAGTAACTATACGAGGGAGAATAGAATCTTTTTGTAAAAACCAATTTAATTTATCTCTAACAACTCTTGAAGTAGAGCAAACAATCAAAGAGTTTTTAATTTGTTGCATTCACTTCAAGTTTTTGAAACGCTTCTAATTCACCAACTGTAACTCTTGAAACAATTTGCCATCTACCTAATGCTTTTATCTCAAAAGGCTCAAACTTATAAACTCCATTTGCATCAGAAAGAAGTTTTAAATCTTGATCTGATTTAGAAGTATGAGGTCTAGTAATAGCAACTTTAACTTTTGCACCATCAATAGAAGAGTTATCCTCTTTATTTGATACTTTTAGCTCAAAACTATTTTGACCAATAACAAAATTATTATTTGATAAAACAACGCTATACTTTTTATTAAATGCCCGCTCTTTTAGCAAAATTTTATTGATATCTACATTTACTTTTTGATATTTTTCAAAATAAGAATAATCTTCTTCTACGGGATTATTAATTGCAACATTTACAGTCCAAACACACAAACCTATTACTACAAAAATTGATGCTATAATCGAATGTGGCCAATAATTCGCTTTCTTGTTACTCACCTATTTTTCTCCTATCCAAAAATCTTATTTTGATATACCAAATTATAAAAAAGAATAAAGATCCATAAAAAATAACTCTAGCTATATTAATAACATTTCTATTATCATTACCAATACCACTCTCTATAGTTACACCATAAGATTTAGATAACATATCAACTAAATCTCCATAACCATTCAAAAAAGCAGCAGAAGTCATATCACCTTTAGAGTGTGTAGTAAGAACTTTTGTAAAAGTACCACGAAAAGGGCTAAAAATTGAATCTTCATCAAAAGAATCCTCTAAATCTGGAGATTTAAAAAATTTATTAATTCCATACTCTTTTTTATCCATATATGTCTTGGAAAAAATCCATAAAATATATGGAGCTTTCAACTTTTTTAAGTAGCTATTTTTAATATCTAAAAACTCTTCTTGCGTTAAATGATCTTTTGCAATAATCACTGTAGATACACCCGTCTTTATAAAAAGTTCGCTACCCATCTCTTCTAATTTTAAAGCTGTCTTCTCTTGTAAAATAGATCTCACATCAGATTCATAACTACTAAAAAGAGAAATTGGGAAAAGTATATAAAAGAGAAGAGCAGTTGTAAAAACTGCTCTTAAAGTCAATTTGTTGTTCACAAATCAACCTACATATAGATGTTGACCAGGAGTCAAAACTGCCCAAGCTGTAATAGCCGCCATAACCACTAAACCAATATTAATTACATAATATAACGCATCAGCCATGATTTACTCTCCACCTTTTAGTAATTTATAGTGACCAGCATTTGCTGTACTATTCATTTGAAGACCACTTTGATCATCAATTTGATAAAAGTTTGTTGCCTCAGCTTTTTGTACTGCTATAGCATTAATAGTCAAAAATACTAAAATACCAAGCAATAAAAATGTAGCCAAAAGACCACCCAAAAGACCATTAATGTTAAAACACATTCTTCTTGTTTTGTTTTCCATTATTTCTCCCTACTCTTCACGAAGTGACATGATATAATTTGCAACAGCTTTTTTCTGAACATCAGTCAATCTACCATCACTAAATGAAGGCATAGTACCTAACATACCTGTTTTACCATGTTCTAATGTATGAGTTACTAAAGTCTCATCATAAGCTTTAAGATTTGGAGCTTGTCCACCTAAACCTGTACCATCTTCACCATGACAGCTAGAACATGCAGCGAATGAAGCAGGAGCATCACCCTTCATACCACCAGCAATATATTTTGCAATCTCTTTAGCATCATCACCACTAGCCATTCCAGCAGGCATTGCACCCATTGGATATTTAAGTTGATCTTGACCATTTTCAATTACATGTAAAACTTGTGCTTGGGTCATTCTTGACTCAAAACCTTGAGCTTTACCATCAATACCATCACCTTCAACACCATGACATGGAGCACACTGTACTAAATATACACCTTTACCCATTCTATGTAGTGTATCAGCATCAGGATTAGCAAATTTTGCTTCAAATGCACTATTATAAGCTTTTACTTCATCATTGTATTCCCCTATTTGTGAATACCCCGCAAGTGGATAACCAACAAACCAATACCAAAGACCCCAAATCATAGTACCTACATAACTTACAGCCCAACCAGTAGGAATAGAGTTCTCATACTCACCTATTCCATCCCAATTTTCTTCTTTAAGTTTACCAGTACTTTTATCAGTTTTCATCTGCTTGATGTACTTACCAACAACAAAAATAGTTATTATAATAATCGCGGCAGCACCAACCAATGCGAGCTGGTTAACATTATCACTAAGCCAGTTCATATATTCTCTCCTTTACTTTTCTTTTTATCCCATGGGGAAGTAGTCTCTAATGGAGTGGAATCAATCGAATCATCTAATGCAATATTTGCATACTTTTCATAATTTCTAGTACCCTTTTTCTCACTACTATACAGATGATAAATATATCCATATAACATCAATGTACAAAAAACAACACCTATTATATAACCATATGCTTGCAACATATTTATAGTCTCAATATCCAATTCCATTAGACAACGCTCCTACTTCAAACTATTTAGATATGCGATAAGTGCCACAATTTCAGGAATTTGTCCCGCTGCAACTTTATCTTTTACATCTTGATTTTTCATACCAGCAGCGATCACTTTTGCCTCTTCAAGAGCAGCAGCTTGTGCCTCTTCAAGAGTTCCCAATTTTGGCATACCCTCTTGATCATAAGGAACATCAAAAACTGTTTTAACAGTATATGCTTCAGCATAAGCTGTCTCTACATCGGCAATATTTGTAAAGTGATGTTTATATGCTGGCATAATTGAACCAGGAACTACAGAAGTAGGATTCCACATATGATTTTCATGCCAATCTGTTGTTCTATAATTTCCAACTCTCATAAGATCTGGACCTGTTCTTTTAGATCCCCAAAGGAAAGGTCTATCATAAGCATATTCACCACTCAAACTATAAGCACCATATCTATCTGTCTCAGACTTAAATGGACGAATAAGTTGTGAATGACATGCATTACAACTATCTTTGATATAAACATGACGACCTGTCAACTGTAAAATTGTATAAGGTTTTGTACCAACAACTGGACGCGAACTCTTTGCAAAGTCAGGAAGAATAGTAATAATACCTGCAAATGCTATCGTAACAAATACCATAACTGTAAAAAGGAATGGATTTTTTTCTAACCAATGAAACATAATTTCTCCTCCCTACGCCATCGGTGAAGCACTTTGAGGTTCTCTCTCAAGCTCTCTACCAGAAGTATAAGTTTTATAAATATTAAATGCCCACATGAACACACCTATCAAATACAACAATCCACCAACACCTCTAATAGTATAGTATGGATGTAACACTGTAACAGTATCAATAAATGAGTATGTTAAGTTACCAAATTCATCAGTAGCTCTCCACATCATACCTTGAGTGATACCCGCAATCCACATACTTGAGAAGTATAAAACAATACCTGTTGTTTGAATCCAAAATTGAGATTCCATAAGTTTTTTACTATAGATCTCTCTTTTAAACATTCTTGGAGCCATATGGAAAAGTGCTGCAATAATCATAAATCCTACCCAACCAAGAGTACCATCATGAACATGCCCAGGAATCCAATCTGTAAAGTGAGCCAATGCATTTACTGATTTAATAGCTTGAATAGGTCCCTCTAGTGTTGAGAACATATAGAATGTTGACGCAAGAACCATAAATTTAATTAATGGATTTGTCTGTAATTGACCCCACTCACCTTTCATTGTAAGTAGCATATTGATAGCACTACCCCATGAAGGAAGAATAAGAACAATAGAGAAAATAGAACCCATAGTTTGAACCCAATCAGGAATTGTTGAGAAAAGTAAGTGGTGACCACCTGCCCAAAGATAAACAAACATTAATCCCCAAAAAGATAAAAGTGAAAGTTTATATGAGTAAACTGGTTGACCAGACTCTTTTGGTAAAAAGTAATAGATCAATGCAATAATAGGTGTAGTAAATACAAATGCAACTGCATTATGACCATACCACCACTGAACCATCGCATCATTTGTTCCCGCATACATACTCACAGAGTGGTACCAATCACCGACACCAGAAATAAGAATTGTAGGAACTTCCATATTGTTGAATAGATAAAGCATTGCAATAGCCACATAAAAAGCAATCATATACCACATAGAGATATATAGATACTTCTCTCTTCTGATCCCAATCAATCCAAACATACCAACACCGAAAATAACCCATACAACAACGATTGCAATATCAATAGGCCACTCAAATTCAGCATACTCTTTTGATGTTGTGATACCCATAAAAAGTGAAACTACAACAGCAGCAACACCTGCAATATATAACCAAAAGTGTAATTTACCCATAAACATCAAAAACGGCGATTCAGCCATTGATACTTTTAATACTCTCTGACCAAAGTAATACCAAGCAGCCCAAATACCACTCAATGTAAAACCAAATGCAACTGCATCTGTATGTAAAGGTCTGAGTCTACTAAAAGTACCATACTCTCCTAAGAGGTAGTTCAATTCAGGGAATGCTAGCTGAAAAGCTATAAGCACACCAATCGTCATACCTACAATACCTAACACAATCGCTGCGACGGTAAACATCTTGGCAACTGTATAATCATATTCTAATGCATTGTGTGATTGCATTAAAACCTCCTTAATGATTTAGAATGTCACGCATATACCACATGATAATATTATTATATATCGTTATTGATAGAAATTAGCTTAATAGTTTAATTTTTTATTATGAAAAGAGGATTTATTTAAAAAAATGTTAAGTTATCACTAGCATAATATAGAGAAGCTATTATGCTAGTATTTATTAGTATTATAAAGAGTCAGCAAACTCATGAAAAATATATTTACTATCATGAGGACCGGGACTAGCTTCTGGGTGATGCTGAACAGAAAAAATAGGTTTATTTAGATATTTTACACCCTCGATTGTATTATCAAAAAGATTTACATGAGTAACTGATGCAATATCAACAATAGAATCAGGAACATTATAATTATGATTTTGAGCTGTAATCTCTATCTCACTATTTTTACTATTTTGCACAGGATGATTTCCACCATGATGACCAAATTTAAGTTTATATGTAGGATAACCATTGGCAATAGAGAGCAATTGATGTCCTAAGCATATAGCAAACATAGGGACATTAGCATCAACTAATTTTTTAACTTCTGATGCTTCATCTTTTAAAACCAAAGGATCCCCTGGACCATTAGATAGAAATACTCCATGTATTTCACGATTATTAAATCTCTTAATTAAATCATCGGCACTAAAATCATTAGGTACTACTTCAACGCTCAAACCAGTGTTTCTAAGTTCATTTAATATATTTCTCTTCACACCAAAATCAATAACAACAATTTTTTTTCCAATAGTTATAGGCTCTCTATATTGCTGTTGTTGAATATCCCATACACCATCTTCATGAGTATAACTCTCCTTGGTACTTACCTCTTGAATATAATTTACCTCTTCAATTCTAGGGGAGTTTTCAAGAATCTTTTTGAGTTCATCTTTATCGGAGATTTCAGTAGATGCAATCATCATCTGAGCTCCCTCAGAGCGAATCATTTTTGTCAAATATCTTGTATCTAAATCACAAATACCTAAACTATCATGCTCTTGTAAAAAAGTAGAAAGAGATTTCTCTCCTCTGTAGTTTGAATATCTATCCTGATATTTTCTAACAATCATACCAGAAGAGTAGACACTTTTACTCTCCATATCATTATCATTACACCCTACATTTCCAATTTCAGGCATAGTAAATACAACAAATTGCCCGGCATAGCTAGCATCACTCATGATCTCTTGATATCCACTCATAGAAGTATTAAAGACAATTTCACCAGTTTTTGTACCCTTAGAACCAAAACTTTTAGCCTCTAAAAAAAGCCCATTTTCAATATAAATCCAAACTTTATCTAACTCTTTTATCATTAAAACATCCCTTTTCTTTGTAGTTCTTCACGATACAATCTCTCAAAAGTAACATTATAAGCATCACTTCCAGGCACTAATTTTTTCTTTAACTTAGACATTTTATCTAACACAACATCTTCAAGTGCATCTATAGCCTTAGCATATCCCTCAATGGCATTAAAAATAATATTTTTTACAATATTTTCACTCACATTATTATCCATTAAACCCTCTTCCCAAAGCTTATCCATAATTTGATGAGAAAGGTGAGAATATCTCTCCTCATAAGATAAAATTACACCATACTCTTTTGCCATTTTTCTTTTTATGGGCCAAAACATATCTCGTCTCTCAATACCCATCAACTGCATCTCATCTTCATTTTCATTAATTAACTCATCAACTCTTGCTTCTAAAGCTTCCTCTTTATGCATATCTTCCTCAATCAATAGTTGAGTAGCTGCTTTTACAGGTTCCAAGCCTTTAAAAAAGGTAATATAGCCGGAATTAAATAGATCAATTGCTACTTTACCCGCAATATATTGGGCATGAGGCATTCCAATTTTCATGTTAAGAACCTTTTGATAAAAATTTTGTTTATATTATCAAAGTTTAGTTAAATAAACTATTTACTTTTATCAGAAATTTTATTTTGTAGCATTATATTTGTAATTTTAGAAGCATTATTAGGATCCATTTTTGCCATAACTTTTGAAATCTTTTTTGGTGTTAATTTTAAGAGAATTGAAGCTGCTTCATCTTGACTCATAGCATCTAAAATAGCAGCAGCTTTTCCCTCTTTCATTTTTAAAAAAGATTGACTAACTTTCGAATCTTTGATATCTCTCATCTCATCTAAAATTTTTTTGTTCTCTTCTTTAAGAGCTTCTATCTCTTTTTTTAGATTTTCAATTTTATTAAGTTCCCCATTAATTAACTCCTCTTTTTCATTGAGTGCTTTTTCTCTTTTTTGAAACATTTCCAAATTTGCATTTTTTAAAGCTTCCAAAGATTGAGCCTCTTCATCTATTTTATCAAGCTCTCTATGCAACTCCTCTTTTCTCAGCTCAAAGATTTGATCACAATTAACAGTAGGAGTTTCACCAAACAATATATTTTGCCCAATTAACAGTAATAAAAGTAATTTCAACACTATTTTCCCTTATTTTTTTTCAAAAAAAGTATATTTGCAATCTCATCAAGATCTTTACTCTCTCTAAGTGCAATAGCTTTTGCATGCTTTGCAATCTCTTCCTTATGCAGATAATTAATTTTTTCAAAATCAATTTTTCGCTCTTTATATAGTTGATTTAGCCTTAAAATATTATCTTCTATTAAAGAAATTTTATTAAGATTATATTCGATAGCTCTCTTAAAATTAGTCACATGAAATTTCATTAACTGTATTTGTGAAAAATTACCACTCAAAGGCTGATCTACATTAGAAATTTCAGTCTCTAAGTCTCTATTTTTTTGAAGAAGTGTAGATTTTTTATTTTGCTCTTCCAAAATAGATCTCTCAACCTCAGAAATTTTCTCTTTTTTAAGTTTTAAAATTTCTGAGAATTTACTCTTCATCTATCTTACAATTGTATCTTTTCTATCAGGACTTGTTGAAACAATACCTATTTTAGTATCTACCAACTCTTCAAGAGCACTAATATAATCTTTTGCCTCAGCTGGTAGCTGATCAAAATCTCGTACTCCTTCCGTTTTATCCCACCCTTTAAAACTTTTGTAGATAGGCTTAACATCTTCTAAGTCATAAGGAACATAATCTATTCTTTTACCATCAAGTTCATAAGCTACACAAACTTTCACCTCATCAAAGCCATCTAAAACATCTAATTTCATCAAAGAGATTTGATCACAACCATTTAATCTTGAAGCATATTTCACTGCTACAGCATCAAACCAACCGCATCTTCTTTTGCGACCAGTTGTGGTACCAAATTCATGACCAACTTGAGCTAATCTATCACCATCTTCGCCAAAATCTTCGCTAGGAAAAGGTCCATTACCAACTCTAGTACAATACGCTTTAGCAATACCTGTCACTTTACCTATATCTTTTGGATTAATTCCCAAACCTATACATGCTGATGCACTTACAGTATTTGAGCTAGTTACAAATGGATAGGTACCATGATCAATATCAAGCATAGTCCCTTGAGCTCCTTCAAGCAACACTCGCTTATCATCATCTAGATATTTCCATAACATCTGCATAACATCTGCAATATATGGTTCTAACTCTCTTCTGTAATAATCTAACTGTTCAAATAGTTCATCATAAGATGGCGTTTCTATCCCCATAGCATCAAATAGAGCTTCATTATTTTCAAAATATAGAACTATTTTTTTTGCTAATGTCTCAGGGTCATGTAATTCACCAACTCTATGACCAGCACGGATTACCTTATCCATATATGCAGGTCCAATACCTTTACCTGTTGTTCCAATAGCCTTTTTTCTGAGCTTCTCTTTGCCATGATCTATCAATACATGATAAGGTAAAAGAAGGTGAGCCCTGTCACTAATAAAGAGTTTTCCCTTAAGATTATCAAACTGTTTAAGCTCTTTATCAAGTAAATTCTCAGGGCTTACAACAACTCCATTACCAATAATATTAATCGCTTTTGGATTTAATACACCAGAAGGAAGAAGATGTAAAGCATGCTTTACACCATCTACAACAATTGTATGTCCAGCATTATGTCCACCAGCAAAACGACAAACAACATCACTATTTTGTGCCATATGATCAACAATTTTACCTTTTCCCTCATCTCCCCATTGGAGACCTACTATCAAATCTGCTTTCATGTAATTCCTAATTTATTTTTATTAATTCTTCTACTATCTTATCTGTATATAGAGCAAACCCCACGGAGTTCATATCCTCATAATTATAGTTTCCACCAGTACCCAAAGTAGCATTATTTTCAATATACCTAAAGAAAAGATTATCATAATAACGCATTTTGGAATAATATAGTGGAGCTATTACCATATCTAGGTAATCTATTTTTTGACATAAAATCTCTATTTTTTGAAGCTCAACTTTAATATCTTGAGGCACATCCTCTATAACAGAGGCTATCTGTTCTACCTTTTGTAAATATACCAACTTACTAAGCCACTCTATATCTAATTTCAAAATAGCTTCTAAATTAGCACTTTTAAATAGATCCAAAGATATATCAAATTTTTTGGCTATAATTTTTGGAATGTTAATGTTAGATATCTGTAATAAAGGAGAGAGTTTAAGTGAACTTAATATTTCTGCACTATCATTGATACTAGTAGAAAGATCATTTTCACCTAGTGATTCACACCCTATTTGATATTGTTCAATACTAGGATATCTAAAAATAGGCTGTATATAAAACCACTTCTTCTGCTCTACACTACGACCTAATCTTTTTGTAATAATACGAGCAACATCTAAAGTACTATCTGCCCTAAGAGATAAAATATTATTCTCTTTATCAGAAAACCTAATTAATGAACTCTCATCAATTGACTGATGTTGATGATATGATAGAAGAGGAGTTACAATCTCTGCATAACCTCTATCTAGTAAAATTTTACTTGCAATATTCTCTGCATCCCTCTTATATTTAGCACTACTAGAGAAATAAAGCCTAGATTCACTCGGAATCTCATGTTCATATATCATAAATTATCCCCATTACCTAAATTAATTATATTAATAATCAGAGTATAACAAAAAGTTGTTTACAAGAGATAAGAGACAATAACAACAAGTAGTGCAAGAATTGATAAAATAATAGCTGTGTCAATCCCAACACCTTTTCTTTTAAAAAAACATTGAATTGACTTTTTATATTTTGTAAACAAAAAACTATCTCTTTGCATCTTTCTCTCATCCAAAAGTTGAAAAGCAATAAAAAGAACAATGATAAATAACCCTATATTGATAAGATCATTACCATCACGAAGTAATAGACCAAGAGCAGAGAGTAAAATTTGCATAGCAATAATAATATGAACAGCTCCATCTACACTACCTCTAACAAAAAGTAGTTTATGATGCAGATGTGTCTTATCTGCTGAAAAAGGAGAGAGCCCTCTTTGTATCCGCCTAGTCATAACAACAAGAGTATCAATTAAGGGTAGAGCTGCTATAAATAAAATAGAAGTATCACAAATATAATCTGTCGCTTTTACAGAAAGAGCAGCAATAACAAACCCTAATACTAAAGAACCACTATCTCCCATAAAAATAGAGGCAGGACTCCAATTAAAGATTAAGAAACCAACTAAAGAGACCATTACAAACATAGAGACAGTTAAAATAAATGCATCATCATATCTATAACCAATATACCAAAGAGAAGCCAAAATCACTAAAGCAATAGTACCTGCAAGACCATCTAAACCATCAATCAAATTAAGGGCATTTGTAAAACCTATAATTCCAACTAGCGTAATAAGTAGTGATATTACAAAAGGCAACTCAATCTGAAAACTTCCCCAGCTACCAAGGGTCTCAATTTTTAGCCCTTCAATAAAAAATAGAAGAATAGTTGCTACAATAATAAAAATAAATTTTAATTTAGGAGATACCTCTTTATTATCATCAATTACACCAACGAGAAAAATGAGTGAAAGTCCAAGAAAAAAGCCCCAATGTAAAATTACAAAATCAATATGTGTAAAAAAAAGTACACTCATATAAGAGAGAAACATAGCAACACCCGCACCTCTAGGAGTAGGAGAGACATGAGCACTTCTTTTATTAGGAACATCCAACATTCCAATATGTGACGAAAACTTAATAACTAAGGATGTTATTAAAACCGTTAAAAAAAATGTAATAAAAATATCAAAATTAGATATATACTCTTCTAAATCCAATACAAACTCCAATTATTCATAAATAACTTTTCCAGCAAAAATTACGCTAAATAGTAAATAAGTTATACTAACACAATTCATCTGTCAACCTTTATAATTTTTGTCAAAGAAAAATTTTTTGATTCATCTAGAACTTTAATTCTATGGTAGTTTATACCATTAGTTCCATATTTTAAGTCATAAAGATTCAAAATTTTTTTATTAAACTCCTCATCTACATCTTTAGTACCTATAAAAGCACTATGTTCATCTATCATAAATTGATAAAAATTATCAAATTTACGCTTAACATTGTTGAAAGATATATTATGTGTTTTATAAAAATAGGGATGTCTTGATGGCCAACCAGCCAATAAAATACCATTTTTTTCGAAACTTAGCCAATTTTTCTCATCAAAGAGGTGTGCTTCTCTTAAAACAATAGATAACTTTCCAAAAGATCGTGGAAATCCAAGAGCTGATGCATATTTCATATCAGGATATTTAGCCATAAGTTCTACAGCTTCATCTTTTAACTCTGCATTTTGATTATATTTATATATTTTTCCTATTGGAAGCTCGACCAATAAAATAAAAGAGGTAATTATTAAAGATTTTTTTAAAAGTTTTAAATCATTAATAAAAGCTAATTTCATAAATATAAGAATGCTCCAAAGAAAAATAAGAGGATATGTCACTCTTTCAGTATCTCTAACAATAATTAAAGTCATAACAGCAATCAGAAAAAGAGTGTATACCCCTTTATTATAATATTTTTCCTCTCTATAAATTAATAAGGCTGTTATAAAAATAAGAAAAAATAGTAATTTACTATGTGCAAATGTTTTTAATAACTCAATAGGTTCAAGATTTGAAAAGCTACTACTAATAATATCAATTGAAGAACTTGATGCTGCATCAATTACTTTTTGAGTGGACAACAAAGAGTCATCGCCAATCCACCAAGTTCTACTAATAAACTCCTCATCTTCAGATAAGATATTTAATTTATCCTCCCCATGAAGATCAACAAAGTATCCCCTTGCTTTGACAAAAGTAAGCCAATCTTTGTACTCCTGATCAAGAGAGACAGATATGTGAGTAGCTATTAGAGTAGATAAAAGAGTAAAAACAAGTATAACCTTTTTTGGTGTTAAAAGATTTTTTCTAAACAATATTAAATATGTCAAAATAAAGATTGGAGCTATTGAGATAATAAGATCTACTCTTAATAAACCAGCCAATGTTAACAAAATCCAAAATTTAATGGGATCAATGCGAATAAATGGAGCACTCATAGCAATAAGTAAAAGTGTAACCATTGTTATAGTGATATTCATCCAAGTATAAATCAACATCATACTAACTATAATAATCAACAGTTTAATAATCGATCTATCTTTTACTCTTTCAATATGATAAGCTGCTAAAAAACTAATTAAGGATATATATACAAACATAACCCAGCTATACCAATTTATATCAGGGACATATCTATATAAGTAAGATATGACACTAGATAGTGGATAGCTCATAATTAGAGTTCCACTCTCACCAGCACTTAAAAAATACCATAAAACCCAATCATCATTTTCTCCTAAAAAAGAGTATCCTAATTGAATAATTCCAATGGAGATAAGAGAAAAGTAGAAAAACAACCAAAATATAAATTTGACATCCCTCTTTATCTTGTGTTTTAAAATATTATTTTGCATTATAAATTCCATATATCTTTATTATCATATGGATCAAGAATATAACTATTTTTTTTAAAAAACACTTAAATATAAATATTTTTTTATATAAAAAAAGTAAGTTAAAATAATTAATTTTTTAGAGAATAGCAGGAAGAAAAAATATCTTAAAAACTAACAGATTATAACTATCTGTTAGTTTTTAATAAATTTTATTGATAAGTATAACTATACTTAAAGAAGCTTTGTGACATATTTTTTGGTTTAACATCATTTAAAACCAAACCAACATTTTCTAATTTATAAGATTCTATCATCTCTTCTAGTGAATGAACATACTCTTTTTCAGAAAACTCTGATCTAAATACAACCAAAGATATATCTGCATTTTTCATCAAAATCAATGCATCAGTTACAGAACCCATTGGTGGTGCATCAATAATAATATAGTCATAACTCTCTCTAAGTTCATCAATAACCTGTTCAATTTTACCAGATTGTAACAGTTCTGAAGGATTTGGAGGTATTGGACCAGATGTAATAATATCAAGATTTTTAATCTTTTTATGTTCCCAAATAACCTCTTTAAGCTCACTATTTTTAGATAAAACTGTACTCATACCAACCTTATTTGTAAGAGAAAATACATGGTGTAGCATAGGTCTTCTCATATCTAATGAAAGAACGATACACTTCTTATCACCCATTCCAAATACTGCTGATAAATTTGTAGCTACTGTAGTTTTACCCTCTCCTGGAACAGTTGAAGATACAACAATAACTTTAGATTTTTTTGAATTTCCAATAAACTCTAAATTTGTTCTAATAAGTCTTAATGCTTCAGTTGCAATAGATTGCTGATCCTCAAGCACAAACATTTTTTCAGAAGACTTAGAGTTAGGAATTACGCCATAGAATGGTGTTTTTGTATAATTTACAATATCTTCTCTAGTTTTAACTTTGCTATCAAAAAACTCTCTAATAAATGCTACTAACATTGCAATAATTAGACCAAGAATCAAAGCTGAACCCAAAATCATAGATTTTTTTGGTTTCACTGGTCGCTTTGTTTGAACTGCTTTATCTAAGATACGATTACTAGATACTGTTGAAGCTTTATTAATCTGCATCTCTGCCTGTTTTTCAAGCAAAAATTCATATGTCTTCTCATGAACTTCATACTTTCTTTGTAAATCAGCTAATTCTCTCTCTTTCTCTGGAATTTTAGCAAGCATCACATTTTTTTCATATAGAAGATCTTGAATTGTTCTCTTTCTCTCTCTAAGAGAGTCATTAATACTCTCAATAGCACTCTCTAATGCCATCTTTACATTTTCAATTCTCTCATTTGATTTTTCAACATCAGGATGATTTTCAGTCAAAGAGGTTAAAAGTGTAATTTTATCAGCTTTAGCTCTCTGTAAATCAGCCAAAAGTGTACCAATTACGGGATAATCCATAGCCAAAGATGAAATAGCTCCATAATTTCCTCGTTTAAACTCTTCATAAAGAGACTGGAAAGAGCCTTCATTAATATTTATTTTAGCAAGTTGTGTTTTTAAATCACTTAAACTTCTTAATGTTACATCTGATTCTGTTTCAATATTTACTAGATTATGTTTCTCTTTATAATTCTCTAATTTTCTAGCAGACTCTTCAAGCTTTTTACTTACCTCTGTAAGTTGTTCATCTACAAAAGAGAGAGCACTAGATGCTTTTGAAGTTTTCTTAATAACACTTTCACTAATATAAAATTTAACTAAGCTATTAAGAAACTCTTTGGCTCTTAAAGAGTTATTATCTTGATAGATCAATTTAACAATAGAACCCCGTCTTGCAATAGCAAATACATTTAGTCTCTTTGCTATATCATTTACAGCACTATCTTTATCTAAAACAAAAAATGAGTATTTAGTAGATTGAAAGTCACCCACTTTATTAATAACAAATGAGAAATGAGGTGTTTCAATGCGATCTCCAAAGTTATGTTGACCAGTATAAGAGATACCTGACTTCTTTTTCCCCATAATTGATCCAAAATCTTTCAAAAGATTCGAGAAAAAACCTTTTGATGCGGGCTTAATTTCAAAACTATTATCATCCAGAATAATTATATCAAATTTAAGTCCATAAAATTGAGGATTTTTTACATCTATTTGTTCAATAACAAAAGGATTATTTTTATATAGCTCACTCTCTTTATAACCAATTGTCTCAAAATATTTAGTTGTATATCCAACACTATCTAAAGCTTTTTCAACAAGATTACGAGACTTAATAACCTCTACTTGTGTATCTATTAAAGAAGCCTCGTCATCTATACCGCCACCACGAACCATAGTATCCAGGCTCAATGAGAGATCATCATTACTAATCTCTACAGTAGCAGAACTTTCATAAACTGGCTGTGCAAAATAGGCATAAACACCACCAGCAAATAGTGATAAAACAATAATAAGTGAGCTTAGAAATTTATTTCTACCTAAAATTCCTAAGACCCTTTTAATGTCATTGTTATTATCCTGTTTTGATCTTCTATCATAAACATTCTTCATATTATGTATTCCTTTATTTTCTTTGTTTGATTAAAAACCAACATATGAATTTGTCTCAAAAACATGTGTATTTGTTAACTGTTTGCCAGTAAATAAAATACCAAGTACTCTACCTACAATATCTATACCAGGTAATGCCTCAGCAATAGCCATATTTTTCTGTTTATACTCATTTGGAGCAACATAAACAACATCATTTGGAAAAAGTACTAATTTATCACTAGAGAGAGAGCTAAGTTGCGTTAAATCAACAGTCTCTACTTCTGGTCTTTCTCTTGTCCCACGAATAATTTTAATTGAATTTTTTGCTGCAAAATCGGTAAGATCTCCTGCATTTGCCAACGCTTCTAATAGACTTGTTGTCTCTTCAGAAATATCTAATCTACCAGGTCTACGCACTTCACCCAAGACAAATACCCTCTTATTTAAAAGATCTACTGTTACATGAGCATGTTTTATATATCTTGAATACTCCCTATTTATAAGGGTTGCAGCCCCTCTTGTGCTCAAACCAGCAACTCTAATAACACCAATTAGAGGTAAATCAATTGTACCATCACTAGATACTAAAACACCTCTTTCATCCCTTGGTGCAATTTGAGCTCTAACATCTCTAGTACTTAGCTCAGGATGGTTAAAAACCAAAATAGAAAGCCTATTATTTGGTATAATCTTAGACTCATAATTTGATCTATGTAAAGAGGATAGACCACTAGCCGCCTCAACTTGTTTTTTATCAAATAAAACATAATTTTCATTTTTACTACTACAACCAGAAAATAGTATCGCAGATAATAGACTAGATATTAATATAACATCTCTTAATTTCATTTTTATATCCCTTTATTTTAACAGTTTATCAAAGCTTCAATAAACATTTTTTCTTAAATTATTTAGTATATTAATACTACTGCATAATAAATATATTATATTTATAATAATATTTGGATTAAACAGTTTAGTATTTACCTAAAATTGCAAAACTTATAACCATAAATCGGCTTCTATAGCTATTTCTTAAGTACTCTTGATACTTTACTCTCATACAAACTATAATACTTCTTAACTGTACTCTCAATAGAGTAATTTTCTTCAAAAATATCAACTATTTTTGAAGGTTTAAATAAACTACTCTTATCTAAAAACTTTTTAATAATCTCTATAAAAGATTGAGTTGAAACATCACTAGATAAGTATCCATTGACATCTTCGACAATAGTATCAGGTACACCTCCAACAGGTGTAGATAAAATTGGTATACCAGCAGACATAGCTTCTAATATAATAATTGGCATACCCTCATATATAGAAGACATTACTAATGCATCACTATTATACATATAATCTGATACATTTAGTTTTTCACCCAATATATGAATTCTATTTTTAGAAACTATATTAGCAATACATTTATCAGCATACTCTTTATCCTCTAAAAATGATCCAACAAGAAGAAGATGAATATCATATCCTTGGGATATCAACTGTTCAAATGCTTCAATCATCATCAAAATATTTTTTTGAGGCATTAATCTTGCAACACTAATAAATATTTTAGTATCAGAGGAACTTTTAAGATCTTCTACAAATTTTTCAACCTCACTATATTCACTAGTTTTCTTAAGAGCTTTTGCACCATTATCAATCTTGACATCAAACTCTTCGCCATAAACCTCTTTTGTAGAATCCAAAACTTCATCACTAATAGAGACTGGTGTAAATTTAAAATTTTTATATAAAAATTTATAAAAAGATCTCACCTTTGCTCCCGTCTCTTTTTGTGCCATATTATGAATTGTATGAATATTAGGAATACCTAATAAAATAAGAGGTAAACTTCCATAAACTTGAGCTCTTAAATGAGTATGAGTAATATCTGGCTTAATCTCTTTTAAAAATTTATACATATCAATAAAAGTTTTAAAACTTTTTCCACTAGATTTCTTATTTAGAGGAACTAGATTCACTAACTCTCTATCAACTTTTTGTGCTAAAATTTCTGTATCTAATATTTCAGATATAACACAAAGATAAACTTCATTATTCTTATCCTTAGCTAACTCATTACACATATCAATACAAAATTTTTCACCACCACCCGTATCAAATCTGGGTAATATATGTACGATCTTCATCTACAACCTCCGTATTACTATTTTCACTATAAATATCATCAAATTCAAATTGATAAATTACATTTGCTAATACTGCTAAACTTACCCAAAAATCTTTATGATGAAGTGTAGGAACAGTTAAACCCATTAAAATTACTGCCAAAGAAGAGAGATAAACCCAAAAATAGTTACTATGTACAATCTCATAATATTTACTGCGAAATAACAAAAATATAAAAACAACAAAGGCTATAAAGGAGAAAATTCCAGACTCTGCAAATATTTTAATAAATACATTATGTGAAGCATGAGCTTCATCTGCCAAATAAGATCTCAAATAATCACCAACATGATCTGAAAATTCACCAAAACCAACACCTAAAAAGAAATTATCACTAATCATTTCAAGTCCAGCACTCCAAACAATTAGCCGTTGTTCAAAAGTACCAGTACTTCCAGCTCTCTCTTGCAAACCACTAATAGCACTATCTCCACTCATCATAAATCCAACACCAGCAAGAATAGCAAAAATAATAATTGAGCCAGTCATTCCACGCATTGAAAATATATAATTCATGATTACATCTCTTTTTACAAAAGCAATAATAACAAGTAGTAGTGACAAGAAAATAAATGATGACTTTGAACCTGCATATAGAAGAGAGTACATAAAGAAAGATAAACTACCAAGAAGAAAATAGTAGTTTTTATTCTTATTAAAAAGATAAACTGTAATGAACATTACCGAAAGTAACTGAGCCGCATACTCATTTGGATCTTCATTACCACCACTTTTTCTAAAAGTATACTCTTCAACTGTATCCCCAAAATATGCATAAATTGAAGAGACAATCATTGTAAACCAAATAACATAAAGCATCTGATCAAACTCTTTGTAATGTGCAACATAAACAAAAATAGCAAATATAGAAACCATTCTCTTGAGATTAAAATCTAGTAAAACATCAAAATATAATAGATTAGAAAATAGAAGTACTGCTAAAACAACCAACATCATCGTATAGAAACTCTGCATAACTGCTGTCTTTTGTCCTATTATTATATAATAAAAATCACGCAAATGTACAACTATAAAAAGTTGTGTAATTAATTTTAAAACAGTCTCACCAGCATATTCAGTGACCATTGCATCATTAAAAACAGCAAAGATCATCAAAAAAAGAAGAATCTTTTTAAATAATTCAATCATGACTATAAACTCCTTTGTACTCTTTTTAAAACAATACGAGCAAATATATACTCTATTGCGACCATACTAATATTTAATATAATAAACCCACCAATAGGATATTTTACAAATATTAAATGGACAGATAATATAACTAAAATTAATCTTACAATATTTAATAATAGCTCTAATTGATTAAAATTAAATGTTTTAGATAATAGTGTAATCAAACTATAATATGCAATTAAGACATAAGATAAAATTAGAATAAAAACAAAAACTACTGATCTATCAGATAAATAACTAGGCTTTATTAAAAACACTATATAACTCATTATAATAGATATAACAATAGAGAGAAGAAAAAATTTATACCTATAAGAGTTAATTTTCTTAACATACTTCTCAATTGCATCCATGTCTGAAATATTAAATTTTGAGATTAAATATGATCTAATAGAGGTAATAAAAACCAAAACCAATCCAAAAAAACTAAAGGCATACCCAAGCTCTGCCATTAATTGTTTCATCTGATGATCAGTTACATAGACAATCACATATCTACCAGTATAAACATATAAAATAGCAATGAAATAGGTCAATATAGAAAAATTGATAAATTTTTTCAATCTTTTTCTAAAAATATTAATATTTCGCTTATCACCAATAAGATCTTTTAAATTAAATACAAATTTAATATTATCTCTCAAAAGAAAAACTAACATAACAACAAATGGAATAATGAATAGATATAGATAAATATGATTTAAGCTAATTTTGGATGTATAAAAAAAGATATATATCAAAAAGAAGACTCTTACAAATAAAATCCAAAAAGCATTATATATAATAAGTTTAATCTTTTTCTGAGCCAATAAATTATTCTTAAAAAATATCCACATCAAAATAGATAATACAGAGAGATAAATATACTCTCTTGCAATACTAACACTACCTAATCCAAAAAGTCCATCAAGCCAATTACCCAAAATTGTCTTAGAAAAAATAAGAATAAGAATAAAAATAGATAACTGTAAAAATGCGTTAATATAACCAGAAACTTTATAAATTTGATTATGTCTCAAAAAACTAGTTACAATACCCAACTCAAAAACAAAAGAGAGCAACATAACAATATTAAATACGGCAGAAAATTCTGCCATACTCTCGAGATTTAATTTATAAGGGATTAAAAGAGCAATCAAGTATGTAGAAAAGCTATAAACTAGACTAGATAAAAAATATATAGCCCCTTCATTATTTAAAAGACTTTTAATCCGCTCAATCACTTAGCTCTTCTCTAAAACCACATCTTTAATATTCACATCAAGTTTACAAAAACTTAAAACCTCTTTATTTGATGCAATATTAATTGATTGGAACTCTTTATGAGAAACCAAAAATACTATAATATCTGCTTTATCAATCGCCTCTTTATAATCCGTAATTGCAAAATCACTAAATGAGTTAATATTTGGCTCAACTGCTAATACATCTAACTTTTCAGCAAATAATCTTCTTGTAATATATAGAGCAGGAGACTCTCTAAGATCATCGATATCTGGTTTAAATGCAAGTCCCATACAGGCTATTTTAGCTCTTTTACCGCTCTTCTTTTCAAAAAGCAATGCACTGTTTTTAATCTTCTCAATAACCCATTCAGATTTATAATCATTTGTCTCTCTAGCTGTTTTAATAAGTTTTGCATCACCTTTAGCAGCATCAACAATAAACCATGGATCAACAGCAATACAGTGTCCACCAACACCACAACCAGGTTGTAAAATATTTACTCTTGGATGTCTATTAGAAAGCTCTATTAACTCCCAAACATCAATACCAAACTTACCACTAAGCATTGAAAGTTCATTTGCAAATGCAATATTTACATCTCTAAAACTATTTTCAGTCAACTTAGCCATCTCTGCTGTTCTAGCATCAGTTTCTAAAACTTCACCTTCAACAAATGTTCTATAAAAATCTGCGGTTACTTTTGTAGCTATTGAAGTAGTACCTCCAACAATTCTATCATTGTGTACTAATTCATGCATAATTTTACCAGGAAGAACTCTCTCAGGACAGTGTGCAAAATGTATTTTTGTTACATCTACACCAACATCTTTAAGTGTTTGCTCCATTACATCTGTAGTTCCTACGGGTGAAGTGGATTCTAAAATTACGATATTCCCCTCTTTAATATAAGGAGCAATTGATTTTGTAGCACTTACAATATAATCAATATTTGGAACATGATTATCTTTAAAAGGAGTAGGCACCGCTACAATAAATATATCTGCTTCAGTAGGCTTTATATCAGCAACTAATTTACCAGACTTTACAGCAGATTGAACAAATGTATCTAATCCGGGTTCTACAATATGTATTCTACCTTGATTAATAATATCTACCGTCTTTTGTACAACATCAACACCATGCACTGCATAACCTCTATTAGCCAATAAAGATGCCGTGGGAAGACCAATATAACCTAAACCCATCACACAAATTTTTTTAATACTCATTTACTTACCTTTTAAATACTCAACTATTTTTTCACAAGCTCTTCCATCACCATAAGGGTTATGTGCCATCGACATTGCTTGATAGACCTCTTCATTATCAAAAAGATTTTTACACTCTGTAACAATTTTTTCTTTATCTGTACCCACTAACTTAACTGTACCAGCTTTAAGTGCCTCTGGTCTCTCTGTTGTATCTCTCATAACAAGTACGGGCTTGCCTAGAGATGGTGCTTCTTCTTGAATACCACCACTATCAGTCAAAATAAAATAAGAGGAGTTCATTAGATAGACAAAAGGTTCATAATCCAATGGAGCAATTAAGAAAATATTATCAACACAAGAGAGAATCTCTTTGACAGGCTTTTGAACATTTGGATTAAGGTGAACCGGATAGACAATATCTATATCAGGATATGACATAGCCAACTCTTTTAACCCTTCACAAATATTCAAAAAACCTTGCCCAAAATTTTCTCTTCTATGCCCTGTAACCAATATCATCTTTTTGGAGTTATTAACATGATAACCTTTGTCCAAAATAGTCTCTCTTAATCTGTTTTCAAGATCTTTATCAGACTCTATTTTTGAAACAACGCGTAACAGTGCATCAATAACGGTATTACCCGTTATGATTACATTGTCTAGATCGACATTTTCACGCAAAAGGTTAGCTTTACTTTCAGAAGTTGGTGCAAAATGGTAAGTAGTAAGCCTACTTGTAACTTGACGATTTCCCTCTTCTGGCCATGGAGAGTAGACATTATTAGTTCTAAGTCCAGCTTCTACATGTCCAACAGCAATCTTTTGATAATAGGCAGCAAGAGATGTGGCTAATGTTGTAGCAGTATCACCATGAACCAATACAATATCAGGTTTAGCTTCTGCAAATACTGGCTTTAAGCCCAATAAAATATTAGCAGTTACTTCATACAAATCTTGACCAGGTTTCATGACATTTAAATCATATTCTGGTTCAATCTCAAATAGATCAAGTACTTGATCAAGCATCTCTCTATGTTGAGCAGTTACACAAACTAAAGTTTCAAAATCACTAGAGTTTTGGAACTCTTTGACTAATGGAGCCATCTTAATTGCTTCAGGTCGTGTTCCAAAAACAAGCATTACCTTCTTCATATTTTTCTTTCCCACTCCAAAGCAGTTTTACAAATAAGTTCAAGATCATCATATTTTGGTTCCCACTGCATAATAGATCTAATTTTACTATTATCAGAGATCAAAATAGCAGGATCACCTGCTCTTCTATCTCTCATATCAGCGACAAAATCAACACCACTAACTTTTCTCATAGTATCAAGTACCTCCTTGACACTAAAACCATGTCCATAACCACAATTAAAGATATTACTCTCATTATGCTCTTCTAAATAATCTAATGCTTTTAAGTGAGCAGAAGCTAAATCTTCAACATGAATATAATCTCTAATACAAGTACCATCAGGAGTATTATAATCATCACCAAAAACAAACATCTTTTCTCGTTTACCAAGTGCTGTTTCTGCTGCTACTTTAATAAGGTGTGTTGCATTTAGAGTAGATTGACCAATTTTACCATCTATACTTGCCCCAGCAACATTAAAATAACGAAGTGCAATATAATTAAAATCTTTGAAAGCTGCTGCAGTATCTTTTAAAACTGTCTCACTCATAAGTTTACTACTACCATACGGATTAATTGGAGCAGTAGGTGTTGTCTCTTTTACAGGAATCTGATCAGCATCTGGTTCGCCATAAGTAGCCGCAGTAGAGGAGAAAATAAATTTATTAACATTATGCTTAATACATAATCGAATCACATTTGCAGTATTAGCTGTATTATTCATATAATATTTTAAAGGATCACTTACACTCTCAGGAACAACCAAACTTGCTGCAAAATGTATAACTGCATCAAATTTTTTCTCTTCAAAAATCTTATCAATAGCATCATAATCACTCAAATCAGCATTGATAAACTCTCCATAAGTAATTGCATCTTCAAACCCAGTAACCAAATTATCAATTACGCTAAGATTATGCTTACCCTCTTCTCCTAATTGCTTAAGAACATGACTACCTATGTATCCCGCACCACCATTTATCAAAATATTCATTTTTCCTCTTTCAAATTAATTAATTCATCAACTATATCGACTAATTTTGCACTCTCTATCTCTCTAATAAAATTATTCTCAACAAATCTTCTATTTTTATGAGATATGGCAAATGCTGTATCTTTAAAGCTTAGAATGGTTTCTCTTAAAATTTTTGGATTATTAGGAGGAATTGTAACTGCATTTTCAAGTCTATTTACAAACTTTACAGCTTCCCCTATTCCACCATAAATAATTGGAAGACCCGTTGAAGCATATTCATAAAGTTTTGATGGCATAGCTGTTTTAAAATGTTCATCTAGTTGAGCATATAACACACTACTATTTTGGTAAAAATTTACAATCTCACTACGATCAACCTTACCAAAAAACTCAATATTAGTAATTTTATTTAACTCCACATACTCTTTTAGAGTCCTATAAAGAGTACCCTCACCAACAATATTAACCTTCACCCCCGGCAAATTCTTGGCACCATCTACCAAAATTTTTACATTTTGACCTATAGCAATATTACCGATATAGGTGATAGTAAAGGGGATATCCTTGTTAATCTCAATCTGAGTTAACTCTTTAAATTTTTGTATCTCTATACCATTAGAAATTTGTTGCATATTTCTATTTCTTGTATTGGTATTAACCCAATCTTGTTCAAAAGTATTAGTAACACAGACAAAATCATACATATTGATTGAACTTTGCATAAGTCGTGCAATTGCACCTTTAAGAAGTTTTTTAAATTTACTATTAGCATCAATATATTCCCATGTAATATCTCGAATATCAATAATTTTTTTACTCTGTTTATCAGAGAGTGCTAACACAGGAATTATAAACATAAAAGGGGAAGTAGCAATAGTAACATCAGAGGGAATTAATTTTGCCCTTTTGACCAAATTCATTGTAAATTTCATCTCCCAAAGAGCACGAGAGAAAAACTTCTCAGTATCATACTCTTTTTGATTTACATAGTAGATATCAATATTGTCACTATAATGTACTCTCTCTTCTTTTTCATGTTTACCTCTTTCTGTTAAACAAACTACATTAACTTTATACTTTTTCTCTAATTCTTTAACATACGAGAGAACCCTATTTGTGCCAGCCGTATTCTCTGGTAAAAAATGACTTGTTAAAAAATTAACTGTTTTCATGATAACTCATAACCTTTCTCTTCAATAAACTTTTTTTCGCTAGTAATCATCTTAAAAATTATAAATTACATTAAGTTAATATAGCAGGATTTTTTCTTAAAATCAACCTATCACAAAAAAACTTAAATACTATTATAATAATCCATACTTTACCAAGACAACTAAAAAACTATATCGTCTAGTAGCACATAATTTTTATAGAGTATAAAAGAAAATTGTGAAATAAATGTATAATAAATCCTAGATAACAAAAAAAATAATATTTATATACTTTACTTTTCCTTAAAAACATATAAATATTAAAAACAAAGTAAATTAAAGTAGCTTATTTCTAAGCCCCCAAGCATCAATAAGAGTTAAGTCACCTTGGCTATTAAAAGTGTGTACACCACCTATAGATTGATCCCAATGAGGTAAAATAGAGCCGACTTCCTGCTCCTCATATTGCTTCTCATTTAGTACAATAATCTCATTAAAAGAGGTTCCATAACCATACCTTACAGATGAGTTTTGAGAGGGGCGAATAAGCCTACCATTTTCCATAAAAATCTTTCCAGCAGGACGAGAAGATTTTACATCTGAGACTATAGGATTAAGAGGATGAGGAGTCCAATCTTGAGTTAAAAAATCATCACTATAAAATAAAAATAGCTCATTATAAAGAAGAGATCCCTCATCTTCATCAATATTTACAAATAACCAATATTTATTATTATAATAAAGAATTGTTGCATCTGCACTTTTTATATTTTCCATTAAATTCATCTTAAATTTCCACTCATAAGGAAAATTAACACTCTCATAAACTTCAATTGTACGATTTGCTCCACTCTCAGGAATCATATAATATTTACCTTTTATATTATAAATTGCAGGATATGAGAGATGATAAGGTCTATCTAAAATTTTCACAGACTCTTTTATCTTACCATCTTTATTCATCTCAATAACAGCAAGATGTCCTTTATTACTTTTATAGGGCATCTCCTCTACAAAAATAAAATATTTATCATCTTCTTGAACAACATGTGGATCTGCCCACAATATACCTTTGGGAGATACTATTTTTTTATAATTTATTAAACTTCTACTCTTTTTTGGATCAAGACAATACATAAGAAACCACTCATCATGAAAAAAAGTTTTTATAAACATTCTTTTTGAAAATTTATAAAGATATTTAGCAAATGGAATGATTGTCTGTAAATTATTAGGCTTTTTATAGAGAGGATAATTATAAAATTCATACCCTTTATCAAACTTTTTGATCTCTTCAAAAAATTTATCTTTACCCAAAATATGCAATCTTTTTAAAGTTCGCATTAAAAATGGAGTCGCAAGCCATTTTAGAAAATTAATATTTTTATTTGGAGATACTTGTTGTGTGAGTCCCCATGACTCATAAAGAATTTGACCACCACCAAGCTCACTATTAAGTATTTGGAGTGAAATTCCAGTCTCAGGAATATTATTAATAGACTCCCAAAAACCATTACTATTTCCCCTACTACTACGAAAATCACCAAAATGATATCCCCAAACACCATATTTAGTACTATTTAGTATATTCTGATCTAAAACTTGATTTCCACCATAAACAAGCAGATCGAGTTTAAAGTCTTTTATTCTATTAATATTATCTATAGTTTGAATATGAGAAAGAAGCAGACTAAAATCTACAGGTGCTTCAGCATCTGGCTTCTGCTTAAAAAGTTTTCTATCAAAAGCTCTTAATTTATTATAGAGAAAATAGTCTTTACTATCTTCTCTATTTTTAATCTTTACAACAAGCGAAATATCAACAAAATCAGACTCTACTAATCTTTCAATCGCTTTATAAAACCAAGCCTCAATTTCATCACAATCAACTAGTAGTCCAATTTTTATCATATATCACCCTTAAATTATATTATAAAGTTATTGTTGTGTTAGTACTTACACCCCTCAATTTCTGTCTCTACATAATCTTTTTTGATCATCTCAAAGACTCTCTTCTTGATACCCTTAATAGTAAATCCAAATTTTGCAAAAAGCTTATTTGCATCACCACTAGCACCAAAAGAGTTCATACATAGTACATCATCGGCATATCTATACCATTCAACACCACTTGCAGCTTCAACAGCTAAAACTTTTGTATTTGGATCAATAACATTCTCTTTATACTCACTACTTTGTTCATTAAAAAGTTCAAAACATGGGATACTTACTACATTTGCGTTAATACCAGCTAACTCTAAATGACATGCTGCTTTAAGAGAAGGCATCAATTCGCTACCAGTTGCCATAATAGTTACTGTAGCATTCTCTCTTTTTTTCACCATATAACCACCATGACTTGCATCTCCAAAAGCTACTCTATCTTTAAGAGTCTCAAGTTTTTGACGACTTAAAACAAATCCACATGGAGCATTTAGTTCTAATGCCTTCTTCCAACAAGCTACATTTTCTGTTGCATCTGCTGGTCTAAAGGTATAAAAGTTCGGTAATGCTCTAAATTGACTTAAATGTTCAATCGGCTGATGAGTAGGACCATCTTCTCCAACACCAATACTATCATGAGTCCAAACAAAATAGTTTTTAATTCCCATTAAAGCAGCAATTCTAACTGCTGGTTTCATATAATCACTAAATACAAAAAATGTCGCACTATAAGGGACAAATAGACCATACAAAGCCATAGCATTTGTAATTGCACCCATAGCATGTTCTCTAATTCCAAAATGAATATTTCTACCATTGGGGAAATCACCCATACCATTAAGAACCGATTTATTAGAAGGACCAAGATCAGCACTACCACCAATAAAACCAGGAAGAGCTTTTGCAATTGCATTTAGAATTTGACCATTACTATCTCGTGTTGCAACACCTTTTCCAGCCTCATACTTCGGCCATTGGATTCTAGAAGTATCTGGATTCAAAAGTGTATCAAGCGTAGCACTCTGCTCAACTAAAGGAACATCATTTATAAGCTTTTTCCAAGCTCTCTCTTTAATATCACCTTCACTAACAGCACTTCTAAATTCACTCAAAACATCTTTATCTATTGCAAATCTCTTATCAGGATCAAAACCAGCTTTTTTCTTAGAATTAGCAATCTCTTCATCACCTAAAGGAGCACCATGTGAGTTATGTGATCCCTCTAATTTATCAGCACCTTTTGCAATAATTGTCTCAGCAATAATCAAAACTGGTTTACACTGCTTTTTTGTATTCTCTAATACAGAGTCAATCTCATTATAATCATGTCCATCAATTCTATAAACTTTCCAACCCTGAGCTTCAAATCTCTGTTTAATATTTTCACTAATAGAGATATCTGTACTACCCTCAATTGTAATACCATTTGAATCATATATAAGAACTAAATTATCAAGATTATTATGTCCCGCAAGAGAGCATGCCTCATAACTAATACCCTCTTCCAAATCACCATCACCACACAAACAGTAAACTTTATGATCAATTAATTTTGCTGTCTCACTATTGAGTAACTTTCCAGCATACTTTGCACTCATAGCAAAACCAACAGAATTTGCAACACCCTGTCCCAAAGGTCCAGTAGTAATCTCTACTCCAGGAACATCACCATATTCAGGATGTCCCGGTGTTTTACTTCCAACTTGTCTAAAATTTTTCAAATCTTCTAAACTAATATCATATCCCCAAAGGTGAAGAGAAGAGTAAATTAATGCACTAGCATGTCCACCACTAAATACTAATCTATCTCTATTTAACCATTTTGGATTTTTTGGATTATGATTGAGGTGGCTACTAAGAACTGTAACAATATCTGCAAGTCCCATAGGAGCACCAGGATGCCCACTATTTGCAGCTTGTACCATGTCTGCTGATAAAAATCTTATTGTATTTGCCATTTTAGAAAGTATTTTATTATCTCTCATTCTATTATTTTCCCCTAGTGTTATTTTATTATTTAAAGTATCTATTTATAATATTTTCTAATTTATATTTTAATCTCTTATCAAGTTTTTGAATATCATCAAATAGTTCATTTAGTAGTATATTTTTCTCTTTAATTGCACCATCAATACCTAATAAATTAGTAAAAGAGTTTTTGATAGTATCATTCCCTGTAGGTTTACCAGCCTCATCACTGCTCATAGTAGCGTCAATAATATCATCTTGCACTTGAAATAAAAGCCCTATTTTTAAACCTATTTCATAAAGATTTGATTTTATTGTAGCATTGGTTCCTATGAC
>CAZLLE010000091.1:0-1500 GCA_964560425.1 uncultured Campylobacterales bacterium | reverse complement strand
AAGATTGATAGTAATAAAACTGATGGTAGTAAGATTAAATTTATATTGACTCCTTTACAAAAGTATTTATCACCGGATAATGAGTATGCAGTAGGTTATCAAATAACAGAAAATAATACAGATTGTGAAGTCAAACTATTCTCATTGTCAGATGGGAAACTTGAATGTAAAGTATCAGATGAAAAAATAGAAGATATACTTTTAAAACTTGCACTGGATCAAAAAAAAGTTCTTGTATATATAATGGAAGATAATAAGATCACAGGTTTTGAGTATCCAGTGAGCTGAGGAATTATTTTGAAAAAATTACAAACATTTGAAGCAGAAAGTATAGATGAAGTAATTCGATTAATTTTGCAACTTGAAAAAGAAAGTGAAGAAAATCTTTTTTATTTTAGAGGGGCTAAAAAAGAGTATGATATCCCCTTGGCACCTTCCATCTATAGAGGTGATAAATTAAAAAGAGAACATGAATATTTTCGTGAAATGCAACGCTTCAATGACAATGAATTTACTATAGATAAAACAGCTTTTGATAAACTATCAAGAATGCAACATTATAGTACACCTACACGATTATTGGATATCAGTGAAGATGTGATGAGTGCATTATATTTTGCACTTGAAAAAAGTGATAATGATACACCAGCAGTAATTTATGTATTTGAAATAGATAAACAGAAGATAAGATATTATGACTCTGATACGGTTAGTGTATTGGCAAATTTGGCAAAAACACCTTTGGAGAATGAACATAATCCAGATAAAAGTAAAAGAAAAATAGCACAAGATGCATTAGAATATCTTAAACACCGTGATGAATATAATAAAAGTAAAATTAATAGCAAAAAATATTTACTTCATGATATCAAGGAAGAAAAACCATATTTTGAAGATTTGATTGATCCTAAACATATATTTTCTATTCAATGTGTAAAACCAAAGTTTACCAATCAAAGAATACATAATCAAAAAGGTGCTTTTTTACTGTTTGGATTGAACAAAGATGATATTGATAAGCCTATTCCATTGGTAGAAGATGATATATTGGTAAGTTCTATACAATATCCACACCCTATTGTCAATATTACAAAAATAATCTTGAATAATGCCAAATTAGAGCATTTGGAAAAATTAGGTATTGCAAAACCATTTATTTACCCTGATTTGGAAAAAGTATCAGAATATTTGGATAGAAATCAATAACTTACGAACCTCCCTTTCGCATCTATCCGCTATACTCATCTACAGCAAACATAGAGGAGCATACCAGAGATAGAGGGGTAAGGTGACAACGACAACTCATTTCTTGCTCCTTTTAACCACTCCAAACACAGCTTGTTATGATATTCCCAATACTTTAGCAATCATATGTTGAGAATATCCTTTTTCTATGGCTTGAATTATAGTTTTGTTTCTCTCTTGTATATTTTGAGTATTTTTAAATAGTTTTTTTAACTCTTCAATCTTTGGCTTATTATCGATATTGGGAGCTTCTAC
>CAZLLE010000090.1:0-3016 GCA_964560425.1 uncultured Campylobacterales bacterium | reverse complement strand
TCTCCAACGATTCCGGTGGCTCTAGAGAGGGGGAAACGCCTTGCTCCATTTCGAACCAAGCAGCTAAGACCCTCTTCGCCGATAATACTGCACCTTACTGGTGTGGGAATGTAGGTCGCTGCCGGTTCGTTTTTTTATTTTTCCCCTCTTTTTTTATTTAATCATTTTGTTTTTTCTTCTATTTGTTTAATGTATTGCTTAGATATAATAATTTGTAATTATTAATTGAAATATATATAAGGAAAATAAGTTGAGAATAGCTTTTTGTGCAGATGTGGTCGGTAGACCTGGTAGGAGTATGCTTAAGTTTCATGTTAGCAATATAAGAGAAAAATTTAATATTGATTGTTTTATTGTAAATTATGAGAATGCTAGTCATGGTTATGGGATTAGTATAAAAAATGCAAAAGAGTTGTTAAATCTTGAAATAGATATGATGACAGGTGGTAATCATAGTTGGGATAAAAAAGATATTCTTGCTATTATTGATGAAATGCCAATTTTAAGACCTATAAACTATCCAAAAGATACTCCTGGAAAAGGAATTGGAATATTAGAAATAGATGGAAAGAAATTAGCTATTATTAATTTGATGGGACACTATACCATGCCTATGGTAGATAATCCATTTACTAGAGTAACACAAGAGATAGATCAATTACTTTCAGATGGAATAAAACATATTTTTATTGATATGCATGCAGAGGCTACAAGTGAAAAGCGTGCTTTGCTTGCAATGTTTAAAGGAAAAGTCAGTGCTATTTGTGGTTCCCACACTCATGTTGGGACAGATGATTTAGTTGTTGATGATGGAACATGTTATGTTAGTGATGTAGGTTTGACTGGTTGCCGTGATAATGTGTTGGGTATGGACTCTAAAGAGCCTATGAATAGATTTTTGACGGGTATCTCTTCTCGTTTTGATGTTCCAAATAAATGTAAAAGAGTTCTTCAGGCAATAATATTTGAGTTAGATGATAATGGTAAGTGTATAGAAGCATTTAAAGTTAAAGCTTATGATGAAAATTGTGCAACTATTACACAAAATGCCTATTATGAAAAATAAATATATTTAATCTATTAAAAAAAATTAAAAAAACTTTTAAATATCTGATCTAATTTCACAATTTTTCCCAGATTTCATGGCAAAATTCCTAAGTATTAAAAAAGAGTATTTGTTAAAAAATACCATAAAACTAAATATTTAGGAGTTAAAAAATGATAGCAGATTCAGTAAAAAGAGATGAGTATAGAGCCGAAATTAGAACACTTAGAGATTTATATAGAGCCAAAAGAGAAGAGTTAGTTGATTGCAGAAGTTTTGCAGGAGCTAGATTGATTAGAGAAGAGATGGATAGATATCAAATTATGTTGAGACTTTTACAGAAAAAAATTAGTGCTTTAGAGGTAGAGGAGTTAGTCTAGGTTTATTTTCATTCATAAAAGTTTGCTATAGTAATGTTTTATGTGCTTATAAAATATTAAGGGGTATATTATGGATGAAGAAAGAAAAACAGTAGCAGAGTGTTTATCTCACATTGAAGAGTTAAAAAAGCTTTATAAAAAGGAGAGATACTTGTTAGAGTTTGAAGACAATGATTTTGACCAAAGTTTTGTTTTAGCTAAAATGGATAGATATAAAAAAGAGATAAGGTCTTTAAAAGAGGAAATAGCCTCCTTAGAGTTGGAAAATAGTGAAGATAGAGCTTAAAGCTCTATCTCCTCAATTACATTAAGTCCAAATCCACTAATACCTACAAATTCCTTACCTTTTTTGGTAACTAATAGTTTTACATCACTAAATCCCAAATATTTTAAAATTTGAGCACCAATGCCATACTCTTTCATATAGGGGTTGTTATTAATAGATTTTTCTAAAAATATTAAAGCTCCACCCTCCTTTTGAAGTATATCTACAGAGTTTATTATAGAACTATATTTATTTTCTGTAAAAAGTTCTAGATCTGTTCCTATATTGTGAAATCGTACATTTTTAGGATTACCACCATTTTTAAACATAAATGCTATATGATGACTTTCATTATGATCTACAAAATCTATTCTACGAACAGGATAATTTAGAAATTTTGTATTTGCTTCAGCAATAACTTTGATTAGAGACTCATTTTGCATACGATATTCAACTATATCGGAAATATATACAATATTTAAATTGTGTTTTTTTGCAAATATATCTAAATCATCTCTTCTTGCCATTGTTCCATCCTCTTTCATTATCTCACAAATAACGGCAGATTGTGAAATACCTGCAAGTCTACATAGATCTACAGATCCCTCTGTATGACCTGTTCTTACTAATGAACCACCATTTTTGGCAATAAGTGGAAAAATATGTCCAGGACGAACTAAATCAGATGGGTTTGTAAGGTGTGATGCCAAAAGCTTAATTGTCATATCTCTTTCATATGCAGATATTCCTGTCTCGCACTCTTTCGCATCCACAGAAACTGTAAATGCTGTTTCGTATGATGAATCGTTATCTTTTACCATTGGATTTAAATTTAGTTTTTCTGCCATCTCTTTTGAAAGTGATACACAAATCAATCCTCTAGCTTGACCTGCCATAAAATTGACAAGTTCTGGAGTAGAAAAAGTAGAAGCATAGACTAAATCCCCTTCATTTTCTCTATCTTCATCATCAATCATGATAATCATTTTACCTTTTTTAATGTCATCAATTGCCTGTATTACGCGTGTTATTGGCATTGTTTCTCCTATGTTTTTATAAATTATATCTTTTTTATATAAAAAGCTTGACAAATAAGTTTTTTTTGTATATAATCACACCTCATTTACGAAGTAGATGAAAAGCCAACTTGGTGGGGTGTCGCCAAGCGGTAAGGCACTGGTTTTTGGTACCAGTATTCAGGGGTTCGAATCCCTTCACCCCATCCACTAATTGTCGCGGAATAGAGCAGCTTGGTAGCTCGTCGGGCTCATAACCCGAAGGTCATAGGTTCAAATCCTATTTCCGCAACCAAATTTACTTAAAAAA
>CAZLLE010000089.1:0-34474 GCA_964560425.1 uncultured Campylobacterales bacterium | reverse complement strand
TACTTACCAAAGTAAATTTTTGTATCCCCTCTACTTTATAGCCCTTTACAATAAGCTTATAGCTACCTCTTGGTAAATTAAAATGAACTTGTTCAATATTATCTACCCTATTAAACTTATTTTTCTTTGCCTCTCTATTAGGAGAACTTTTATTTAAAGTAAAAGGGTAATAAATATTATTATATTTATCTTTGATATATATGTCCAAGTCATTAACCAATGAGTGAGAACTATTATTACCAGCTATATCAACCCAACTAATAGTAGCCTTAAAATCTTTGTTGCCATCTGAGTAAAACTTATACTCCTTTAGCTCTGATTGTTTTATAGAAGATAACTTCACCAAACTATGACTACCACCCATTGTACGAATCACATCTACTGCTTTTTTTGCATTTACCATTCCAAAACCAGATCTATAATCAGGACCACTATTACCAACATCTGTAGCTGTATTTGCTAATATCGCTTTAGTTGTATCCACGCGTATATCGGCATATTTAATATTTCGATAAGCCTCTTCCATCAAGACAACTAAACCAGTTACAGCTGGAGTTGCCATAGAAGTTCCACTCATATATTTATATGAGTCATTACTTGAAGCAGATGGTGAATAAACCAAAGAGCCACGAGCTACAAAATCTGGCTTAATCCGACCATCTTTAACTGGTCCTACACTACTAAAAGAGGTCACATCATCTGAATCAGAATCTAATGCACCAATAGTAATAATATTTTTAGCATTTGAGGCCCCTTTAATAGTGCCATACTCGGGATAATCGATCTTTCCACCATCATTACCAGCAGATACTACAGCATGCAGATAAGGATTAGCACTAACACCTTCATCAAACAATATTGCAAAAGTATCATATTCTCCCAAAGCTGTTTTTGTTGTATATCCATAAGAGTGATTAGATATTAAAATACCATCATCTTCAAACATTTTATTCATAGCATAAGAGAAAAAAGATTCACTATATGCATAACTATATATCTGAACATCTTTAGCAATACCTCTAGCATTTTCATCTACTCCACGAGCACCAATAGTACCAGCAATATGAGTTGAGTGTGAATTAAATGCAACATCTGTTTTTTTTATAATACGACTACCAGAACCATTACTCCAAGAGAACTCTTGATGAGTCCCCAAAATGGCACCTCTATCTACAACCCCCACGGCTAAACCTTTTCCATTTAAATTATATGGATAACTGTTTAGTTGATCTACACCCAAATCTCTTCTTGTTTGTACATTTTTCATAATTAATGCAGGATCCTCTTGATCAAAAGATATATTAGAAGATGTATCATCAACTCCAACAATACTATTTTGATCTACTTGATTACACCCTACAAATAAAAAGATAGTTACGATAAGTGATAGTTTTTTTGGTAAATTTTTCATATTTTATATTCCTTTTATTTTAACCATTCCCTTAAAAGATCGTCATAAGTAAATAAATATTTACTAAAATAACTTTTTTATACTAATTTTTAAAATTTGAGTGTTACAAATCAGTATCTTTTCTTCTGTATAGTTAGCTATGAAGTGTTTAAAAAAAATAAATAACCGATTTAAAGATCAAGGAGATTTAAAAATGGAAAAAATACAAACTGATATATTTATAATAGGTGGAGGTCCTGCTGCTTCTGTAACGGCTATGACCGCAAAAGGAAACTATCCTGATAAAAAAATTACTGTTATCAAAGAGGATAAAGTAAGTCTAGTTCCATGTGGTATTCCATATATTTTTGGTAAAACATTAGGTAGTAGTGAAAAAGATGCTATGCCTTGTGGAGGAGCTGCTACTGGTATTGATATACTAATTGGAAAAATTGAAAATGTAGATATTGATAATAAAATAGCTACATCCAAAGAGTATGAAATTAGTTTTGAAAAACTTATATTTGCTACAGGTTCTATACCTTTTATTCCTAGAAATCTTAAAGATTCAATGCACTTAGAAAATGTTTTTACTATCGAAAAAAAGAAAGATAAAATAGATGCTCTCAAATCATATATTGAAAATAAGAAAAAAATTGTTGTTGTAGGTAGTGGATTTATTGGTGTTGAGATGGCCACAGAACTTGCCACACTTAATAATGAAGTAACACTTATTGGAGGAAGCAACCAAATCTTACAAAACTCATTTGATAAAGAGCTAGCAAGTGAAGCCGAAGATATTATCATTAAAGCAGGAATTAAACTTATCAATGGTGAACATGCAAGCCAGATGATAACAAAAGATACAATTGCTACAGGTTTAAAACTATCTAATGGTGATATTGTAGAGGGTGAAGTATTTATTTTGGCTACAGGATATCAACCACATAGCTCTTTAGCCAAAAAAGCTGGTCTAAAATTGGCAAGATATGGTGGAATTTGGGTTGATGAGTATATGAGAACAAGAAATAAAGATATTTTTGCAGTTGGAGATTGCAGTGGAAGAAGAGATTTTATCACAAGAGACCCTTCTAAAATAATGTTGGCATCAACCTCTGCATCAGAAGCAAGAGTAGCAGGAAACTCTCTATATAAACTTAAATATATGAAAGGATTCAATGGAACAATCGCTATTTTTTCTACTATGATAGGAGATACAGCATTTGGCTCAGCGGGAGTTACAGAAGCACAAGCAAAACAGGAAAATATTGACTATGTTGCAGGAACTTTTAGTGGAGTTAATAGACATCCATCCACAATTCCTGATACTCAAAAACAGTCAGTAAAATTAATAGCGATGAAACATAGTGGTCGTATTATTGGAGGGCAAGTTATTGGCGGTAAAGAGGCTGGTGAAATTATTAATGTAATAGGATTAGCAATAGAGTCTGAACTTACGGTATATAGTTTAATATCTTTACAAGTAGCTACTCAGCCACTTTTGACAGCTGCACCTACTACATATCCTATAGTAAAAGCCGCAGAAAAAATTACACAAGAAATTGATTAATTAACTAAGTACTTAATCCTCTACAGCATAAAAAAATTTAGGATTTTTAACTTGCATGTAGGGGGTGACTTTGGCTATTTTATACATATCTTGAATCTCTACTTTAGTAATTACACCTACTTTAATACCTTCATAAAATATATTATCATTCCCACTAGTAATAACCTCATCACCTATTTTAGGATCTTTATAACTAGGAATATATTTAATAATCATATCTTCACCATTACCAAATATAACCCCAATAATTTTATCTTCTCCTATATAGACAGAGTAAGTAGTATCTAAACTAGCATTGAGTATTGCCAATGGTTGATTATCTTTTGCTTTTAGTATTCCTGCTGCATATCCTCGATATATAAGACCATAAGTTTTATTCAGATCAAATTTATCAAACTCTATCCAAAGTTTATTTGGATCATTTAGAGTGGCAAAGGAGAGTACTTGTACAAAGTGTAGGCGAGGAGAGTAGTTACTTAAATGGTATTCACTCAAAAGACTATTTAGCCTAGAAGAGACCGCAATACTCAAAGATGCTTTTGGTTCAAGTTCCTCTACTCTCTTTTGAAGTGCAATAATTTGCTCTTTTTGATTAATATGCTCTTTTATTGTCCCTTTTATCTCGCTATCTATTTTAAGAACAAATGACTTAATAATATTTGAAAAAAGAAGGGAATATTTTTGAAAAGGGGAGGAGATTAAAACAAGAGTAATAATCCCAATTATAATAAGAAAAAGGGAGTACTTCCTTTCCTTATCCATTCATTGAAACCTGATGAAGAAGATCAATCTCATCAAGCATTTTTCCTGTTCCTCTAGCAACTGCCAAGAGAGGATCCTCACAAACAAAAATAGGTAGTTTTACAATATTACTAAGATAGATATCTAAACCTTTTAAAAGTGCACCACCACCAGTTAATGCAATACCATTTTCAACAATATCTCCTGCTAGATCAGGAGGCGTTACTTCAAGAACCTCTCGCAAAGCAACACTAATCTCTTTGAGTGGTTCAGAAATCGACTCTCTTACATCTTTACTTGTAATTGTAATCTCTTTAAGAAGTCCACTAATTTGATCTCTTCCTTTGATCTGCATAGTCATCTCTTCTTCTGGCTCAACAGCAGTTCCAATTTTGATTTTAATCTCTTCACCAGTTCGCTCACCAATAAGAAGATTATATTTCTTTTTCATAAAATCTATAATAGAACTATCAAAACGATCTCCACCAACTTTAATAGATTTACTTTTGACTAAACCACCAAGAGAAATTACACCAATTTCAGTTGTTCCACCACCAATATCAATTACTAAATTACCTTTGGGATCTTGAATAGGAAGCCCCGCACCCATAGCTGCTGCTTTTGGTTCCTCTACAAGTATTACCTCTCTAGCTCCAGCACTAAGAACTGAATCCTCAACGGCTCTCCTCTCTACTTGAGTCAAGCCATAAGGAACACAGATCACAATACGAGGTCGAATAAAGCTATTTCTATTGTGAGATTTTCTAATAAAATGTCTAATCATCTCTTCAGTAATATCAAAATCAGCAATAACGCCATCTTTAAGTGGACGAATAGCATCAATCTCATCAGGTGTTTTACCAAGCATATTTTTGGCTTCTTGCCCAACTGCAACAACTTTTCTTCGTCCATACTTAGTATGTTTTACAGCCACAACAGATGGCTCATTGATAATAATACCTCTACCTTTTGCAATAACAATTGTATTTGCTGTTCCAAGATCTATACTCAAATCATTAGAAAAAACACCAAACAGTTTATTTAGCAACAAAATTCATCCTTAAGCACTCTTTTTTCTATGATTTTTATATATTGGTTTTGTCTTATTAAGAACCATATCTTTTGTAATTATAATTTCATATCCATCTAATTCAGGCAATTCATACATAACATCCAACATAATATCTTCCATGATTGTTCTAAGCCCTCTTGCTCCAGTTTTTCTACTAATTGCTAATCTTGCAATCTCTTGAAGAGCTTTCTTCTCAAAAGTTAATTTAACACCATCAATAGCAAATAGTTTTTTGTACTGTTTTGAGATAGAGTTTTTAGGCTCTGTCAAAATCTGAACCATATCATCAACACTAATCTCTTTGAGTGTTGCCACAGCATGAAGTCTACCAATCAATTCAGGAATAAGACCATAATTTACTAAATCATCAGGCTCAACCAAACTCAAAAGTTCAGCCTCTTCATCTTTACCTCTTTTCTCTTGACCAAAACCTAAAACATTGCTACCAAGTCTCTTTTTGATAATATCACTCAAACCATCAAATGCACCACCACAAATAAACAGAATATTAGAAGTATCAATTTGAGCAAACTCTTGATTTGGATGTTTTCTTCCACCTTTTGGAGAAATATTTACTTGACTTCCCTCTATAATTTTTAGAAGTGCTTGTTGTACACCCTCTCCAGAGACATCTCTAGTAATTGATCTATTTTCACCCATTCTAGCAATTTTATCTACCTCATCAATAAATACAATTCCTCGCTCAGCCTTCTCAACATCATTATCAGCTACTTGCAAAAGTCTAGTCAAAATATTCTCTACATCTTCACCAACATATCCAGCTTCAGTAAGACTTGTCGCATCTGTAATAGCAATAGGAACATCCAGATATTTAGCCAAAGTTTGAGCCATGAGTGTTTTACCACTTCCAGTAGGACCAATTAATAGGACATTAGATTTTTGGATCTCTGTATCATCATCAACTGTATTTTGTTTTAAAATTCTTTTATAATGATTATATACAGCAACAGAAAAAACTTTTTTTGCATCATGTTGCCCAATCACATAATCATCAATAATAGCCTTAAGCTCTTTTGGTGTAAAAAGTGTAATATCTACATTCTCTTGTTCTTCTTCTCTCTCTTGTGGTTCTTCACCGAAAAATATTTTATAAGCAGAGATAACACAATTTTCACAAATGAATACATTCTCCCCAGCTAATAATCTATTTTCAATACTCTCTGCTGATTTACAGAAACTACACACTTTAGCCATTACTAATTCCTCTCGTAAGGGATACCCCTTTTGGTATCCACAATAAACTCGCACAAAAGTTTTACTTTTTCATTATTCGTTATTTTTAATAGAGCTTGTGCACTCTCTCTAAATGGATTATGTGATCTAAATATCTTTTTATAAGCACTTATCACTGCATTTAGATCATCTTTTTCAAATTTTCTTCGTATTCCCACAAGATTAAGACTCTTAACCACTGCACGATTACCCTCAGCTAGACAATACGGCGGTATATCTTGCGTTAATGCACTAGCTCCACCAATCATAGCATAATCCCCGATATGACAAAACTGATGCACAGGAGTATGCCCACCAATAACAACATGATCACCTACAAGCACATGTCCTGCCAATGCTACATTATTTGCAAAAATATTATTATTACCAATAACACAATCATGAGCTACATGAGTATATGCCATAAAAAGATTATTATCACCAATACTAGTTATACTCTTATCATGTTCTGTTCCAGGGTTAAAAAATGCAAATTCTCTAATAGTATTATTTTTCCCAATAACCAATTTTACAACTTCACCATGAAACTTCAAATCTTGAGGAACTTGCCCTAGTACAGCATGAGAGTAAACTTTTGTCCCCTCTCCAAGTTCTGTATCACCCCAAATTTGAGCTCCTTGAAAAATCTCTACTCTTGGACCGATTTTAGATTTTTCTGAAATAAATGAGTATGCACCTATTTTTGCACTACTGTCTATAGTAGCACCATCTTCAATAATAGCCGTGGGATGGATATTTGACATTACTTATCTACAATCATAGCTTTAAGTTCTGCTTCAGTAGTCAAAACACCATCTACAAAAGCTTTACCTTTTAATATCCAAATGGAACCTCTATGTTTAATAACTGAAATTTCATATTCCAATCTATCTCCTGGTTTTACAGGAGCTCTAAATTTACATTTATCAATACTCATAAAGTAGACTACTTTATTTTGAATATCTTCTTGATCCTCTTCACTCAAACTTTTAAAAGCCAAAACACCACCAGCTTGAGCCATACCCTCAACAATCATAACACCAGGGTAAATAGGATGACCAGGGAAATGTCCTTGAAAAATATGTTCACTAATAGATACATTTTTGTAAGCACTAATAGACTCACTAGGGGTCATGTCCGTAACACGGTCAATAAGTAAAAACGGAAACCTATGTGGCAAAATTTCTTGGATTTGCATAACATCTAATGTCAAAGAAAACTCCTTACGATAATTGGGTCAATATATCAAAAAGTTACTAAAATTTCCCTCACATCTTCATAGCTAGTAGAGTCACAATAAATTTGATATTTGGCACTATTATCAACATTAGTTAAAATAATAATAAGAGAGAGAGAAAAAGCTGTTTTTATAAGTTTTGATCTAATTTCTATTTCATCTTCAAAACTTGGAGGATTCAGACACAGATCATCTATACTCTTATACTCATAATCTAATAAATTATTAAAAGTTTCAAGGGATATAAAAAGAATATTCTCTCGATTAAGAAAATGTTTATCTTCTATCTCATAAGCAACTTTAGCTTTAATTAATTTTCTTTTTGTTTTAGAATAAGATAAAAAATAGGAGTTGATCACTTTTCCATTTTGCTTTACAAATCCACGAAGTAATCTATAGTTTAAAAATTTCTCTCTAATAATTTTATATTTTATCTTTTGATCTTCTAACTCTATTCGTTTTGTATAAAGTTCAATTCTCTCTTCAATAGATTCAGGTTGAACTTGTCTACTAATAGGAGAAAAGAGCTCATCTGCCAACCTCTTTTGCTGATCTCTTTGAGCTGTGAGAGCATAAATACATCCACAATAGTCTTGATGATAGAGCATATCCTCTTTGGCCAAAGCAAACTGCTCTTGCGTACCACCATTTTTTCTAAAATCTGGAGCAACAAACTCTATAGAATACTTTTTATATATCGAATCGCCTACTGCTTTGAGTTGTTCTATAGATTTTTTGGGACTTGTTAGAAGTGTTGTAGTAATACTTTTTTCGCCCAATTTAAGAGCCTCTTTAGCCGTATTCTCAAGACGATTATCAAAGCAAACATCACAACGAGCACCTTTTTCAGGTTCATTTTCTAATCCTCTTACCGCTTTAATCCACCCCTCATAATCATATTCACCCTCAATCAGATCAATATTAAGCATTTTACAACTTCTCTTCACATCTAATAATCTAAGCTGATACTCACTATATGGGTGAATATTTGGATCATAAAAAAATCCAACTAATTTCTCCTCTGGATACTCTTCTTGAAGTTTTCTCAAAAAAAAGTGGCTATCTACAGCACAACATATATGAACTAAGATTGTAATCTCTCCAACTCTTCTCTCACAGCCACAACATGACCTTTTACCTTCACCTTTTCCCACACAGCCACAATATCACCATCAGGATTAATAATAAATGTACTTCTTACCACACCCATATACTCTTTACCCATAAATTTTTTGAGTTGCCAAACACCATAAGAGTTACAAAGCTCTTTATCTTCATCAGAGAGTAGAGTAATTTTGAGCTTTTTCTTCTCAATAAAATTTCTATGTTTTTTTGGACTATCAGGACTTACCCCAAGTATTACCGCATCCAAATCCTCAAATATCGGTTGAGACTCTGTAAATTCACAAGCTTCAGTACTACACCCCGGAGTATTATCTTTTGGATAAAAATACAACACTATCCACTTCCCACTCAAATCCCTCAAACATATCTCTATCTCATCTTGATTTGGCACACAAAACTGCGGTGCTTTTGTTCCTATTTCCAACATACTATTTTCCTCTTATAATTTTATTATCTTTTTTACAACACTTTCTATAGGAATATAATAAAATATCTCTCTATAATTTCCTTAACAAATCACAACAGATTTAATCTCACTAAACTCTTCAAGAGCATATTTTGGTCCCTCTTTACCGATTCCACTTAGTTTATTTCCACCATAAGGCTGAATATCAAAACGAATAGTTGGGATATCATTTACCACTACACCACCACAATCAAACTCTTCAATGGCTCTTTGGGTTAATTTTAGATCATTTGTAAAAATTGAGTATTGCAGACCATAAGGGGAGTCATTTATTTTGCCTAGTGCTTCATCAAAATCTTTTACTTTTACTATGCTTACGATTGGAGCAAAGACCTCTTCACAAACTATATTCATATCATCAGTTACTTCATTCATGACTGTTGGAGGGAAAATTTTACCATTTTTTTCACCACCACAAAGAGCAACAGCACCCTCTTTGATAGCACTTTGTACCCAGCTTTGGGCTTTATCAGATGCCTCTTCATTGATAAGAGGTCCCATGAAAGTATTATCATCATAAGGATTACCAACTATAAGTTTAGAGGCTTCATACGCCAATAATTTGGCAAACTCTTCGCTAATATCTTCATGAGCATATATTCTTTGAAGAGATATACAGACTTGACCAGAGTTTATAAATGCACCAACTACACATTTTTGGGCTGCCACTTCAATATCTGCACTTTTATCAATATAAGTTGCGGCATTTCCACCAAGTTCTAATGCAACTTTTTTGATTCCTGCTTGAGATATAATGATCTTACCCACAGGTACACTTCCTGTAAAGCTTACAACTCTAGGAATTGGACTTTTTACAAGAGTGGATCCCACTTCGGCATCTCCATAAACAAGACTTAGAGCATTTGGGCTTCTATGTCTGCTCTCTACAAAAAGTTTGGCAAATTTATATGCAGTAAGAGGTGCTTCTGGAGTTGGTTTTAGAACTACACTATTTCCAGCAATAAGAGCAGGAGCTAGTTTGTGAGCGATAAGATTAAGAGGAAAATTAAATGGGGTAATAAGTGTTGCTACACCAATAGGAACTCTTTTAAAATAGCTAATTGTCTCTCTTCCACTTGGCATTGCATCAGAGTTAAAAGTCTCTCCATGTTGATTTATTGCAGCAGCAACAGTAAGTCGTAAAGTTTCAATACATCTATCTACTTCTACTCTTGCAAATTTAATTGGCTTTGCAACCTCATCAGTAATTGTTTGGGCAATATCTTCTTTATTGATTTTAAGTTTTTCAATAACATCTTCAATCCAAGATATACGCTGAGATAAGAGAATTGATCTATTTTTTTTGAAAGAGTCTTGTGCAATAAGAAGAGCTTCACTAGCATCACTAGCATCACACAGAGGAAAAGAGGCCACCTTCTCCCCTGAATAGGGATTTTTAATCTCCCCTACTTTTGTTTTTGTAACTTCGACATCACCGAAAAATATTTTGGCTTCCATAGTCGCCCCTCCTATATATTTTTCGGTATTTTACCTTGTTTCTTTTAAAACATAGGCGTATCAAACTCCTCTATAAAGCTTCTTGCTTCCTCTTCAGAGTAATACATTCTTCGTCCATCTTCAAAAGACAAATAGCTCCCCTTATGTTCGATAAAAGTAAAAGTATACTCATTGATAGGAGTTGTAAGTCGGTTATTTTCAATAGTATAAGGTACTGTTATTAATCTTTGATCTCCACTCAACTCTTGTATTGTCACTAGACCATCATCAGGATCATCAAAACTAACTTCTAAAAGATCCCCTCTACCATCTTCAACAGCATAGTAGAGACCACTTTTTAACAATCCAATAAGCTCACTAGAGAGCTGTTCTTCAGAAGTTATAAAACTCTCAATAAACTCTTTTGCTTTTTCAAAAGAGTAATACATTCTTCGTCCATCTTCAAATAGTAGATAATCCTCCTCTTCAGAAATAAAAACAAAATCATAGTTATTTATAGGAACACGCAAATGAGTATCTTCTACGCTATATTGAGAAGTAATTAATCTCTGTTTGCCACTAAGTTCTTCTACTTTTACTTCACCTATTGAAGGAGTATCGAAAGATACTTTTAAAAGATTTTCTCTGCCATCTTCAACTGCATAGTAAGTATTACTAAAAATAAGTCTTGATAAAACAGATGATTGAGTTTCATCAGCACTATCTTCATCTACAATATCAACAGAAACCTGCAAAGAGGAGTTTAATAGAGCATTTTTTGCTTTTAAATCAGAATTACGCTTTTTTAATACTAACTTATATACATCTTGAATTTCCAAATCTTTTGATGAGGACAAAAGCTCATCTGAACCCTCTAATAACATTCCAGGTTTAATACTCTCATTTTCACTTAATAGTAACTCTTTTAGATCTGAAACCAAGCCACTAGAACAATCCAAACAAGGAATACCCAAGGCTAAAAGATCATCTTCTATATATTTTCTTCCCCAATCTTTATCTTCAAAACGATTATCATTAGGTGTAATTAATATTCTATCACCAATTTGATCTATATCGACCACTCTTTTAAGTGATTTTTTAACCTCTTGGAGATCTTTACTAACAGACAATGCAACAATATGTCTCTCCTCTTCAGGTTGATCACTATCTATCTCTTGAAATGCTGTTTTGACATTTTCAGACATCTGTTTGGCAACAGAGACCATCTCTACAGATTTGTCACCACCAAGTAAATCTTTTACACCTTCATCATGCAAAGCCATTTTTTGTGTTTTATCCAATAAAATAGATATACCATCATTCTCTTTTTTCTTATCTACTATAAGGGCAATTGGTTTCTTATTTGTATCATTCTTTGATTTAGGAGATTGTTCAACACCCTCTTTATTTTCACTTACTACGACCTCTTGTGCATGGTCTAAAGAGCCAGCTAATGCCTCATAAATATTTTCCGTAATTGTAGCAGTATCTAAAGAAGACTCTTTTTTTGCCGTAATTACCAAAGTTTCGACAGATTTTTGCAATTGCAATGATTTTTGCAAAAGCTCTGAATCTCCATTTTCATGAAGAAAAACAGGATCCTCTCCTATATCTTTTTCATCAATATCTAATAGTCGTGCAACTTTCCTTTGAGCATCTTGAATCTGATCTTGAATCTGATTAGTAGATATATCTTCATTTGCAACAATTGCCATTTCAACCTTTTTTGCGACAAGTGTTGTAATTGGAGAGAGATTAATATTTCCATTATCACTCTGCACAGAGACCAATTTTCCTTCAAATCTCTTACCTGTATCAACATCTATACCATCAAATACAATAACCATCGCTTTCTCAAAGTTTTTATGTTCTCTATGAGCTTTAGTTATTGTAAGTTTATATGATCCATTTTCATCTGTATTTGTAGATGGTTCTTCTGATATTTTACAATATCCATCACCATTTAGATCCAAACATACTATTGCATTTTTAAGATATCCATCAATTGCTCTACCCGTAAGATATGTTGATGAACTAGCTTGATAATCTGTCACTGTAGTAGCAGGTACTATTTTTGTTGTTGTAGGTATATCTACTTGTGCAACTACAACAGGAGTTTTATCAGCTGTTGGATCTTTGCTTAATATTACACCTTTACTAGTATCATTTAATGGAGTAATAGTAAAAGGATTTCCTCCTCGAATAGTTGTAGCAACTGGTTTTTTGGAACTATCTTTTTCATTTGATTCAAAATCTTCACCTGATACAAATCGCTCTATACTAGTTGTAATTGTTTTCACTGTTGTTTCAATAACGACACTATCATTATTAGACTCATCAGATACTACCTCTATTCCATATTCCTCTTCGCCTTCATAAATACCACCACCATTAGTACCCATCTCTATAGAGTTTTCTAATACTTTTTTATTTATATTAGAAGATTTTTTTACTACTCTATTCAAAGATGGCACACTATTTGCTTCAGACTCAACAATCATTGGATGAAGCTCTACATAATTTGATGATGCAATAATAGATTTTGGTTTATATTCGCTGTTTAAAACATCTGATGATGTTTTATAAATAAAGAAAAATCCTATTGCAACAAGGATAGATATAGAAATGTTAATAATTAAATTATCTTTTCTCATGATTCACCTCCCATTCTAAATTTTTAGGTGATTTATATACTGTTTACTAACTTACAAAATATATTTAAATATTTTCTCTAAACATAGTTTATTTAGATTAGAATTAATTTAATATTAAATTTTATATTTTTATAATTATTTTATTTTATATTTTTCCAAAATTTCCATTTTTTTAAATTAATACACCATTTAATTCAAATAATTTAATTTTATATCACTTTCAGCTCTTTTTTTACAAATGGGAAAAAAAGTAACATATTTCGTTTATATTGGCTATAATAAAAATTATTTAAGTAAAAAGGCAAAAATTGGCTTATAGCGGTGATGGAATTGATGCAAAAAATGCAAACTGGAAATTCAATGGGGAGATGGTAGAAAACTTTGAAGAGCATGTAGAAAAATCTGTACCTTTTTATAATAGTGGACATGAACTAATTGTCAATCTTAGTGACTATTTTATCAAAAATGACTCTATCTGTTATGAACTAGGTTCATCAACTGGAAGACTCTCATATCTTTTGGCTTTACATCATAACTTTAGAGAGTCCAAGTTTATAGCAATTGAATTAGAAGAGGACATGATCTCTCATGCAAAAAAAAAATATAAAGAAAAAAACCTATCTTTTATATTAGAAGATATTACACTGCATGAATACTCAAAAAGCGATTTTATAATTGCCTACTACACTATTCAATTTATACATCCAAAACTAAGACAAGAGCTAATCAATACAATATATAAAACACTTAATTGGGGTGGAGCTTTTATCATGTATGAGAAGGTTAGAGCCAATGATGCAAGATTTCAAGATATTATTACAGGTCTATATACGGATTACAAATTAGATCAAGGGTACACACCCAAAGAGATTATCTCAAAAGCACAAAGCCTCAAAGGAGTATTAGAACCTTTCTCTTCAGAGGCAAACATAGACATGCTTAAAAGAGCTGGTTTTGTAGATATTATATCTATACAAAAATATTTAAACTTTGAGGGCTTTTTAGCCATAAAATAAGTATAATTAGCAAAAGGAGATTTTATGGAGTATTATAGTTGGATTTTATCATTCCATGTTATGAGTGTCCTCTCATGGATGGCAATGCTTTTTTATATGCCAAGGCTTTTTGTATATCACATAGAACACTCAAGTAATGGAAAAGCTTTTACTGATGTTATCGAAATTCAAGAGCGTAAACTTTATAACATGATAGGTTTACCTGCAATGTGGGCAAGTTTAATTAGTGGACTATGGATGATCTATCTCAATCCCGCTATGTTTGATAGTGGGTTGTGGTTATATATTAAACTTGTTGCAATTACACTAATGATCGCTTATAATTTTACTCTAGGATATTATAGAAAAAAGCTTTTAAATGGTAAATGTGTGAAGAGTGGTAAATTTTTTAGAGCATATAATGAAGTTCCAACCATCTTAATGATTGTTATTGTAATCATGGTAGTAATTAAGCCGATATAAACAGTATGAGAAGATTAAAACTACTACACACAAAACTAAATTACTTTTTATTAGGGGTACTTGTTGCCTCTATTATTGCACTTTTTTCTAGCTTTTTCATGCCTATTCTTATGATTGTTGCACTATTAATATATTTTTTGATTATTGCTTCACTCTCTTTGAAAAAGAAAAAGAGACTTAAATCATAAACTCTACTTCATGTAAAAGTTCATCTTTTTTAAGAGTATTAATTCGTAAAAGAGTTGCTTTTGGCTCTCCCAAATAGTACCCTTGTGAGTAATCAGCTCCCATATCTTTGACCTTATTATATACCTCTTCATTGTGAACAAACTCAACAATTGTCTTTTTATCCAATTTTTTTGAGAATGCAATAATAGCAGAGGTAATAATACGAGAATTTTCATCAGTATCAATATTTTTAATCAAAGAGCCATCAATCTTAATAAAATCAGCATCAAGAGTTAAAATATGTTCAAAATTAGAGTATCCTGTACCAAAATCATCAATAGCAATTTTAGCTCCATAACTTTTGACTCTTTGAATAAACGAGGTCAAAAGCTGATAATCTGATATCTCTTCAGACTCTACAATCTCAAAAATAACACGCTGAGGATAAGCATAATTTTCTAATTTATCAAAAATAAAACTAACTGTATCTTTATCTAAAACATCTTCCATTGAAAGATTAACAGAAAATTCATAATGAGGAAGATCATTAAAAACAGCAAATGATTTATTAATAACAATTTTTGTAATTTGAGAATACAATTTTGCACCCTTTGCAATATCCAAAAAGAAAAAAGGAGATACTACTTTATCCTCATCATCAATAAGTCTTACAAGAGACTCATATTTAGTAATAGCTTCTGTATTATTATCTACAATAGGTTGAAAATATGGTACTATTTTATCTTCAGAGATTGCTTTTTTAATCTTCTCAATCCATATCATATTATTTTCATAATTACTCTCTTTTTTCATACTTTTATCATAAAAAAGAATATTTTTATTAGATTTTTTAGCTTTTTTGAGTGCTATATCTGCGTGAGAAAATATCTCTTCAAAAATTTTTGATCCATATGAAACACCTGCCACTAAAGATAGACTAATACAGTTACTATTTTGACAATAAATTTTTTTATTTTCTATCTCTTTAATTGTATTTAAAACAAATTTTTCAACATCATCTTTCGTATAATACTCCTCTTCTAAGACCAAAGCAAATTCAGCAGCATGCATTTTATATAGAACAATTTTTTCATCTTTAATAATATTTTGTAAAGCTTCACTTAAGATAACTAAAACTTTATCCCCAATATCTGTTCCATAAAATTCATTTAACTTACCAAATGAACTAACATTTAAAAATACCAACACTCTATTTTGACTATTTTTAAGATCTTTAATCATCTTTACTCTATTTGGCAACTGAGTCAAAAGATCAGTCTCTTGAAGATGAAGCTCCTCCTCTTTTTGTTTACGAAGCTTCTCCTTGCTCTTCTCCAATTCTGTTACATCATGCCTCACTGCAATATACTCATGAACCTCTCCATTTTCATCAATAATTGGGGCAACCGTAGCATCGACAATATAATAATCTCCATTTTTTTTACGATTTTTTACAATACCATGCCATATTTTATTAGATTTAATTGTATTCCACAGATCTTTAAAAGCCTCTTTTGGGACATCTGGATGGCGAATAATATTATGAGGTTTACCAATCAACTCCTCTTGTGAATATCCTGATATATCACAAAACTTTTTATTTACATAGGTTATCACACCTTTTTTATCAGTCTTTGAGACAATACTACTCTGGTCTATTGACATTTTATAACTATCCAAAAAAGCAATATTTTTAATAAGATTCTTTTTCATTTGGTTAAATGCCAAAAATAGATCACCTATTTCATCTTTTGTATCTTCAAAAATATCCTTAGCTTTTAAATCACCATTGGCAATTCTCCATGAAGCTTTTTGTAGCTGAGCTAAACGACTAATAATGGATTGATAAAATGATACATGAAGATATAGCAAAATAAGAAGAGTAGACATAAAAATAGATATAAAAGTTCTCTTTTCATCTTGTTTATTTTTTAATGATTTAATTACACTATCCTCATAAAAGGATAATAGATCTCGATATATCTCTCTTTCACTCTTTAAAATAGTATTTAGTTGCTGATTAAATCTTAGTTGACTATATCCACTATTATATTTTTGAATAATATTCTGATTTAAAACTTTTATAAAAAGATATAAATTAGCTCTTTGTCTATCTATATCCTCTAAAAAATAGGCAGGAAGTATACCCCTTTCAGAGATATATCCATCTAACAATAACTTTAATTGTGTATAATTTTTTGTAAAAATAACCTTTTCACTAGGCAAAAGGTAAGATTTTGAAAAGATACTATTTCCATTTTTTTTAAACTCTTGAAGTATAGGAAGAAGCTTCATTTGCCTATCTAAAATCATTCTAATATAATCATAAAATGGATCTTTTGGACTACTAAAATGTCTAGATAGAGATTGAAATTTTTTTATCAAATCTGATACAATTGTAGAACTATACTTAGGCACGACTAGAAGAGTAGACTTCTCTCTCAAAATTTCTAATTTATCTGATAAGATATTTAAACTTGCACTATCATACTCTATTAAATCTACAAATAATTTCTCTATTTCTATTTTGTCTGATAGTTGTTTATATTGGGAAATAGCATCTACTAAAGCATAAAATTTACTGTAATAGGATAACCACTCTTTTTGTGATTGATAATATTTTTCTTCTAAAATAATTGTATTAAAAGAGGTATAGATAGGATATATAAAAGCCAAAACAGATAAAATCGAGAGAATAGATATCTTAACCTTATAAGACATCTTATTCATCAAAAAAATAGCTGGCTGAAAAATTTTATACATACTTAACACTTCTTTCAAATGGATATCAAACAATATCGGTATATGAAAAAATATTTTTAATATATACCAACTCTTAAGGCTTGGATAGATAGGCTACAAAAAATAAAAATATGGAAAAAAATATTATTGGTTTTGGTATAGCTGGAAATTTTGCACATCATTTAGAACAAGCAGGAGAGAGTGAAGATTTTATCGGAGTTGAAGTAGATTCAGAAGATGCACCAAAAGGTATTTTTCCAACCTATGTGCCACATGAGAAGAGTTTTTTAAGTATATATCCATTTTCGGCAGATCATATCCGTTTTATAGAAGATAAAAATATCCAAATGGAACCTGAAGTGGCACTTAGATACACTATATCTTACGATAAAAACGGTGATATTTCATCACTTATTCCAATATCATTTATGGCATACAACGATTGTTCAATTAGAGTAGAGGGTGCAAAAAAGATCAGTCATAAAAAAAATTGGGGAGAAGATACAAAAGGAGTAAGCCAAGAAGAGATTCAAATTGATAAATTTACTAAAGGTGGTATTATGGATCAATATAGCCTGACATCTTTTATCAAAAGAGATGAAAAGGTAATTCAATATGGAGAAAATAGTGAACTTTTAGGCTATAGCTACTTCTATGAAAAATTAAAAAAATGGATAATAGATAAATTAAACACTCAAAAAGATCAAGGTCCACTTGAAGATTTAAAGTCACTAATTAAAATAGCTCAATACCCAAAAGAGCTTATTATATCAATTGGAGCAACTAGATATACAGATTTTGGAGAGAAAAATTTTCTAAAAAAAGATGATAAACTTTTTGTAATTGTTTATGATCATGATCTATATAGCCATGATGATATTATAAAAATGGTTGAAGTAGAAAATTTTGATAAAAAATCACTATCAATTTTAAAACAGAAAATCATATAATTGCGATAAATGAATAAAATTATCATATCAATATTGATAATAGTAGCTACTACTATTACACTATTTCAAATCAAAAACAACATGATAGAAGAGGAGTTTCAAAAGCAAATTGAAAATACTCATGATCTATCATATAAAAAAATAGAGTGTAGTGGATTACTTTTAAAGAGTGACTGCTCTATCTATGAAATCAAATATCAACAAACAAAAATAGCAGATAAAGTAACTATTTATAATATTGATCCTACTATAACTTTTCAAGAGGGTAACTTTATTGATCTACCCCTTGATGCAAAAATAGAGGGTATTAATAGCTCTATGTTTGATATATCATCTCTTTTTCATGATGAAATTGCAAGAAAGATGGAGAGCTTTTTCAAAAAATATACATCAGGATATAGTGCAACAATAGAGGCAACCATGCTAACAGATGGGAAAACAATCAAAGCTATCAATGTCAAAGAGCTTAATGTAAAAGATAAACTCACGCCTTTTGTAATAAGTGCGAATATTAAAAACATCAATACATTTCCTATTTTAGAAAGCTTCCAAGGGACATTTGATCTATCTGAAAAGAGAATTATTTTTTATGATTTTATAACACAAATGAAAAAATGTTGTATAGATAAAATGCCATCAAGATACAAAAGTATGAGTAATGAAGAGATTTGGAATCATATGATAAAACAGACAATCTCTATCTTAGATATCAATCTAAACAAAAAATTTAACCAAGAGCTTGAAATAGATATCATGAACACTGCAAAACAAATTTTACAAGAGGAAAAAAACAACTTCTTTTTTGATATAAAAGCAAAAAAAACTATTCAATTAGAGGAGGTTATTATGAAACTTTTTTTGGTAGGACCAGACATACTTTTGGAAAATTATGAGATTAAAGTAAAGGCAATATAGCGATAAAAAGGAACATTTTTTGCTTATGATCAATCAAAGGATAAAATAGTGGATAAACTCAAATATATTTTAATTATATCAATAATTATAAGTTCTTTTGTAGAACTTCAAGCAAAGAATAGTACAAAAGCCATAATAAAAGATAATATGAATATCTCCTATAGACATTTTCCATCAAAGGCTAGTTCACTATATCAAGCATTGACAAATGGTATGTTTTATGGTCGATTAAGAACTAACTCATTTTTTCATACATGGGAAAATGAGATCAAAAAGGAGCAAGAAGATAGCTATGTAGTAGCACTAGGAGGTAGTCTAATATATAAAAGTGCACCATACAATGGTTTCTCATTAGGATTGGGATTATACTCTTCTCAACTTCCTTCATCTTTAAATATGTCAAAAGAGAGAATTAAATACCTAGAAAATGGTCTTGATTTTTTTAATAAAACACTTATTAATGATACAACACTAGCATATTCGGACTATAGTTTAAATGTATTAGGACAAGCTTATCTATCTTATCGCTTCAAAAATAATGGTATTAAAATAGGTAGACAACTATATGAATCACTCTTTACCTCTTCAGATGATATCAATATGGTACCAAATAGTTTTGATGGTATTAGTTGGCTTAACAAAAGTCTTAGAAGAACAAGTATAAAAGTTGCATACTTTACATCACAAAAGCTAGGCTCAAATCAAAGCTCTCATGATGTAATCACATATAAAGATAAAAATGGAAATATCTGGAGAAATAATAATGATAGAGCAATCCACAAAGGATTAACTTATCAAAATTTCAAAGCACACAATAAAGATACCAATCATGCTCTAATTATTGCTGATATGAAGAGTAAAATTTTTAATAACTCTACATTTAAATTAGGTTTTCTTGCCATACCAGAAGTTCTGCAAGATTTTGTTTTTGAAGCTAATTATAATATAAAGTTAGATGATGAGTGGAGTATTATCCCGGCAATTAGATATTTTAATCAAATGGATAGTGGTGGTGGAGATATTGCAGGAGAGACAAATTTAGATGGCAAACCTTTAACAGGCTATTATAGTAGTGTTATTGGTTCTTTAGATAGCTCACTATTTGCAGCAAGAGTAGATCTAAAACATCCAAAAGGATATATAAGAGTGGGAAGCTCATTTGTAGCCGATAAAGCAGATATAATTGCACCATGGAGAGCATTTCCAACAGAAGGATTTACAAGAGCTACAGGAAGATATAATTGGTACTCAAATACACAATCTCTCATGCTAGAGGGAATGTATAAATTGTCCAATTCAAAACTATATGCAAAATATATTATAGAAAATTATGATGAAGAGAAAAATGTTCCCTCAGATAGCAAAATAGTACAAATCAACTTCTTGAAAAACTTTCAATCTTTTCCAAATCTATACATGAAGATATGCACAACCTTTACAAAAGATTATCCCCAAAGCACAGATAAAGCAGACCTCTCTTATAATGAATATCGTTTAGAATTTAATTATCTATTTTAAAAAAGGAAAAACATTGGAAATAGAAGAGAGAGTATTACTGCTAGGAATTTTCAAAAAAGAGGATGATGAAAGCTTAGATAATATAGTCCAAAAGTTGGAAGATGCAGGGGTATTTACATACAAAGATGGCAAAAAACTTCTAAAATCACTTCGCAACAGAGGATATATAGAGGATCAATCACTAACTGTATCAGGTATTGAAAAAGGCAAAGAGATAGAACAAGAGTTTAAACTCCAATAATGTCAGTAATAATTACACCAACTCTAATAGCTATAAATGTTATAGTTTTTTTCCTCACTCAAGGAGACGAGGAACTATATTATAAACTTGGATTAAATAGTGGATTTTTAGATTATGGATTCTATTGGCAACCATTTACATCTATGTTTATGCATGCAAATCTATCTCATTTAGCAATGAATATGGTTGTACTATTTCAATTTGGATATCTATTAGAAAATGAACTAAAAATCAAAATAAGATATTTAATACTCTATATTGTTGGAGGCTTAATCACATCTCTAATAAGCTTTGAATTTATCCACCATTTTAATCTACATCATAATCTAGTAGGAGCATCAGGAGCTTTGAGTGTACTATTTGGCTGGTTTGCACACAAAGACAAAAATATGAGAGGCGGATTGATTGTAGCAATGCTACTTATAAGTTTTGTTCCACTATTGATGGGAATGAATATAGCGTGGTATGCTCACTTAATAGGTTTTGTGATTGGTTGGATCGTGGCTCTTGTTTTATAAAATCTATATCTATTGAAGAAAATATATCAACAAAAAGGTTATTAATGAAGTATCAAAGATTTGTCTCACTTTCAGCTGCTCTATCTTTTATTATTATATTTGTATCTAGTGGGGTTTTATATTTTATTCCCGATAGAAAGGTTACATCTTGGACTGATTGGAAATTTTTGGGATTAGATAAGCAACAGTGGGACAACCTTCATATCAATCTAGGGATATTTTTTTTGGTCATGATAATATGGCACATATATTTTAATTGGAAACCAATAAAAAACTACCTCAAAATCAAAAAAGAGCTAAAGATTTTTACCAAAGAGTTCAATTTTGCTCTAATTTGGGTTTCTCTTTTTATGGTGGGAACTATAAATATGATATTTCCTTTTAGCTTTTTGGTAAATATAGGAAATGGTATAAAAGCAATCAACTCAATAGATGATGGAAATCCACCATTTGGCTATGCAGAGTACTCTACACTTCAAGATTTTGCTATATTAAGTGATATAAATCTCTCTAAAGCATTAAAAACATTACAGACAAACAATATAAAAGTAGACTCTCCCAAAGATAGACTTAAAAAGATAGCAATACAAAATAATACAACACCAAAAAAGATATATCAACTAATAAAATCACCTTCAAGTAAATTTAGACTCCCTCTCGATATTCCAATAGGAATAGCTCATAAATCACTTAATAGATTATCAATAGAGTATAAAATGAATTTAGATAAATTTATCAATCATCTAAAAGTATATAATATAAAAGCCACTCCCAAAATAAGCTTTAAAAAACTAGCAAAGCAAAATGGACTACATCCTGCTGAACTTTATAATATGCTTTTAGCTTCTCAAATCAAAGAATAATCACTAAAAAGTTTAAACTATAGTCCTTCATTATCACAAATAAAGGACTTTAAATCAATACTATTCGCCATCTGGTCCATTATGACAATCATAACAACTTACAGCGACACCTGCTTCATAAGATTTTCTCTTACCATCATCAATATCAAAATCTCTTTTACTAAATGTTTTAGATAAGAAACTTCCTCTATAATCTTGACCATGGCAACTTTTACATTTTGTGGCATCACCTTCAGCCTCATTATCATGTTTATCTACCCAATATTGACCTACAGAGTGCATTCCATGAGGACCTTTATCTGCTGTTTTTGGAGTAGTTAAGTGACAAGATGTACACTCATGAATTGTTCCTGCATGTCCTTGTACACCAATACTTTGAAGATTATCTTCCTTTCTCAAACTAGGATATATTGCATGAGTTGCTCCATGACATGAACTACACTGCATACCTTCATGTCCTGTACTAAATCTATATAGACTTTTACCTTGAGCTGGAGTATTTGGATTGGTAGCAAATCTATTATCTAATGATGCTCTAAGAGTTCCACTTGCAAAATCAGTAACAGCTTCAGTATATCTATGCCCATCTTGATGACAACTTTGACAATTTGGCTCATCTAACCAACCTTCTCTATCTTTTTTACCAACAGCACGCATACCACCATGACAACTTTGACACTGCATTTTCATAGTACCATCTGAATTTTTAGCTTTACCCATTGCACCTCTTAGACATTGCGTTGTAGCTCCAGGATGACAAGCATAACAAGCACTACGATTAGATGCATTATCCAACATTTGACCACTCAAAGGATCAATAACACTTGCATGTTCACTATGTAGTGCCTCTGTAAGAGGAGGAATTCCAGCAATACCACTATTTGGAAGAGCATTACTCTTATGACATGAAGCACACAAAACAGGGATTCCATTAGCAACAGTCTCACTTAAAGTATTAGCATAATCATAACCTTTGACTTTTAACTCTGCCAAATAAGATGAAATATCATTTTTTTCATCATGTAATTTTAAAATATTAAGTTTATAATCTTTTTCTATATCAGTACTATTTACCCATCCACTATTTGGTTTAGCATCATTACTACTATTTGAAGCATGGCATTTACGACAATCCATCTCATCACTTACAGGAAGTACTGTTGTAGTAGTTGCAAGTATATTACCACTTGTATCTTTTGCTGTAACTTTTACCATAGGATAGTGATTCATAGAGCCATCATCATTTCTAGGACTCGTAGGAATACCTTCGGCACTCCACCAATCATTGGTTGCATTATATATCAACTGTTGAGGAGTTAGACTCTGAACTTTATTACCTGCTAATCCTACATCTTTAGCCAAATCTACACCAAACAGTGCTTTTGTATAATCCCAAAAATTTGTTTTGCTACTACTTTCACTATTTAATTTACCATCTAAAGAGTTTATTGATTCATATGTAAGAGTTACACCTGACTTAACTCTCTTTGCATCACCATCTTTTCTCTCAACAAGTTGAGCAACAAGATTATTATATGGAGGCAAAATTGAAAAAACTGAATAATCGCTACCATCCATACAGTGCATTCCTAAATCATTCCATGCCAAAAGACGATACCTATCTCCAGAGACAAAAGCACTAGAATTAGCTATTGAACCAAATGAGCTATCATTACTATTAACTCCCCCACTGCTAATCTCACTACTATCTGATGATACCGTAGTTGATTCGGAATCTCTTTTCTCATCATCACTAGATGAACTACCACACCCCACATAAGTGAGCACCAATAATAAACTTATAGAAACAGCCATTAATATTTGTTTCATAATATCCTCCTACTTTGTTTAGATGAAATATAAGATTAATTTATGAATTTTTTATGAATTTTTGTAAAATTAAGTTAAAATTACCAAAAAAGGATCTTTATGTACAAACTAATCTATCTGTTTGTACTTTTTTTATTTACTTTAGTATCTAGTTGCGATGAACATATAAATTATGGTTATAAGATAGATAATACACCCATTATTATAGGTGGCTATTTTAATATAAACTATGAGGAACATGATGATGAAGATATTATCTTTGATGATATAGCACTACTTTTTTATAGCAACTATTACAAGATAAATCTATTAGGAGAGATAGAGATATCAGATGTACCAATAAAAAATATTAAAAAATCTAATTTAACTCTCTATATAGAACGATTTCAACTATCATATGAGATCAGTGAAAATAGTACAGTTACCATCGGGAAATTTAATTCAGATATAGGTTTTTGGAATAAAGTTCCTGTTAATGCACTAGTGGATACTACTAGCAAACCACATCTTCTAAAATCAACTTTTCCAAATCTTACAACAGGAATGATGTGTGAATATAACTTTGACCAAGAAGAGAGTACAATCTCACTAACTTTTCAACATAACCAAAATATTAGTAAAAGATACAATAATTTACAAACAAATAGACACTACTCAATTGGATTTACAAAATATTCTGATTATTTTACATATAAAATAAATAGTGGTTATTTTTACGATAGTTCTAATAATCATGTATTTTATGGAGGAGTTGGATTTGAGAATAGAACAGATACTTTTACAATACTCGGTGAACTTTTTACAAAACAGACCAATTCAAATCAAGATACCCCTTATGATGGATATTTTCAAACTACATGGCACATTCTTGATAAACATGATATAACACTCAGAGGAGAGAGATATAAAAATCAAAATCTAAAAGAGTCTATATCCATACTAGGATATACATTTAGACCAAAACCATCAATCACACTCAAAGGTGAATATATCCAATACTCTAGAGTAAAAAACAACCGATTTCTATTCTCATATTCAATGGTATTTTAAAAATGAAAAAAATAATATTTTTTTTACTCATATATACATCATTTTTATTTCCAAGAGACCTTATTGTTATTACAAATATAAATTTTCCAAAAGATCACTTAACACAAAGAGAGATAAAAGCTATCTTTTTGGATCAAAAAAGATTTATAAAAAATTATATGTTATTACCAATTAACTACTCATTTGATGATCCATTAAGACTCTATTTTGAAAAAAACATATTAAAAAAAAGTAGAAGAGTATTAGAAAGATATTGGCTAAAAGCACACTACAATGGCAAGAGACCGCCCAAAGTAGTTAAAAGTAGAGCTATGCTTTTTGGATATTTAGAAAAAGTACCAACAGCTATTGGTTATATTGATAATAGTACAACTCTACCAAAAAAAATAAAAATTCTTCTAAAAATGGAAAATTGCCGATGAAAAAAATATGGCGTACTACTCCTATTGCATATAAAATATTTCTTTTGATTCTTCTATTTATCAGTGGTGTTGAAATTATTGCTGCAATTTTTGTATGGAATTTTGAATCTAAAGTACTCCTACAAAAAGAGAAACAAAATCTTACAAAAGAGCTAAATTCACATAAAACTATACTTCTATCTTATCTCTCATTTTTAGAGAAGGAGTCCAATTTCTTGGCTAAACTAGAAGTCATGGATGATATCATTGCCAAAGATATTGATAAAAGAATTATTACACTTTTGGAGAGAAAAGCTCATGATCTTGGAAATGATATTTCAATAATTGTTACAGATCAAAACAACAAAATAGTAATAGCAAACAAAAAACTTCTATCTAGTTCATTAGAAAAGCTAAAACAAAATAACCTAATTTTCCAATCAAAAATTTATACAACATTTAATCCCAAAAAAAACATAGGTAAACTAATACTCCTATATCCACTTAAAAACTTAACAAATTTAAAAATCACAAATCCACATAAAAAATTATGGCTAATCCCACCCAAAGATATAGAAGGATTTACCAAACTAAATATCAAAGATGATATTGTAATACATCATAAATTATCTACAATTTTAGAAAATTGGGAGTTATATATCTCATATGATAAAGAGGCTGCTCTATCAACATTAACAAATATTGAAAAAATACAATTTTACACATTTTTAATTGCAACAATTTTATTGGGAATAATAATATTCTTCTTATCAAAATATCTCACTATGCCACTTATGAATCTCTTACAAAATTCAGAAAAAGCATTGGAAGCAAAAAGTACATTTTTATCTACAATATCTCATGAACTTCGTACCCCTCTTGGGTCTATTCTAAATCTTACGCAACACTTAATTATCTCTCCAAAGATAGACAGTGAAGAACTAAAAATGTTGAGTGCAATAGAGACATCATCCCAACATCTTCTATCTATGATAAATAATATACTTCAACTATCAAAACTAGAATCAAATACTATTATTGTGCATAAAGAGAAGATAGATCTAAAAGATATTATAGAGGAGGTTTTTGAGATAATAGAACCTCTAATTTTAGATAAAGATATCATTTTTGAAAAAAGTATCACTATACAAAATAGAGAAATCATAACTGATAGCAACCTTCTAAAACAGGTAATAATCAATCTTCTATCGAATGCAATAAAATTTACAAATAGAGGCAAAATATCAATTAAATTGTTACAAAATGGGGAATATTATCTATTTGAAGTCAAAGATACAGGTATAGGAATAGATATACAAAGACAAAAGCAACTCTTTCAACCATTTTTTCAAGCTGATATAGATATTCAAAATTTAAAAAATAGCAGTGGTTTAGGATTAGCTTTGAGTCAAAAAGTTGCTAGATTACTAAACGGGGATATTCAAATCATAAGCCAAGGAGAAGGAGAAGGCACAACGGCAATATTTCGTTTTAAGTCAATTTAATCGTAAAACCAACACCACGAACGGTCTCTATTAGACCTGAAGCACTACCTAACTTTTTACGAAGATTTTTAACATGAGCATCTACAATATTACTTGTTTTTAAAGAGTCAAAATCTCTATTAAGATGAGACTCTATCTGATAACGAGTCAAGGCAATATTACTATTTAAAAGTAGTAGTTCCAAAAGTTCAAACTCTTTTTTAGATAGTTCTATCACTCTATTATCTACTAATACTTCTCTAGTTATAAAATTAACACTAAGATTTGCAATACTAATAGCTGATTTTTTTTGATTTCCATCTCTTCTTAAAAGAGCTCGAATACGAGCTAATAACTCTATATGAGAAAAAGGCTTTTGCAAATAATCATCAGCCCCTGAATCCAAAGCTTCAGCTTTCTCTAGAACATCACTTTTTGAAGACAACATCATAACTGGAGTTTTTAAATTTAAATTTCTCTGATACTTTAAAAAATCTATACCACTACCATCAGGAAGCATCCAATCCAAAATAATAAGATCATAACTTTGTTCATTTACTCTCTTTTGAGCATCATGTAAAGTTGAGGCAGTTTGTATATAAAACTTTGCATCTTTTAATAACTTCTCTAAGCCTAAAATAATCTCTTCATTATCATCTATAATCAATATATGCATCTCATATCCTACAAATAGACAATTTTACCTAATCTAAGTTATTATTGCATTATTACTTGGTATTTAAACTCCTATTTTGAAATATTAAAAACCATCTGTGTAGATACTCCATTATCAAGGTTTTTATATTTGTAGTATGTTTGCAAACACTCTCTTCTCTCTTTTGAGATATCTTTATCTTTTATATTTTCAAAAATAAGAGGCAGTGCTTTTTTATGGTCTATATATGCATATAATCTCTCTTTAGTATTTAATACCTTAGATTTAAAATAAGATTTTTCTCTCAGTTTTTTGTTCAAATTTTTACTATCTTCTTTATACAAAATATAATCTCTACATGTATATATCTCAAGTAACTCTTGATCTATTTTTTGTCGTTTAACTCTATCTGTATCTTTTGAAAATGTTAAAATTGTCTGCATCTTCTTCGCAGCTTCAAAAAACATACTCTGTTCAAAAGGATCATTTTCATATTTGGTATAGATATAATACTCAATATCATCTCTAACGCCATTTTGATTATTATCAATTCCAAGTAAAGTATTTTTTGCTTTAGTGTCTAGACCAACAAGTGCTTCATAGTCCTGAGTCCACTTGAGTTGATTTATTTCAATCGGAGTTATTTGCGCAAAAAGAGTTATTAATGGGGTCAGTAATAGTATAAAAAAAATTACTTTTTTCATCGAAGTCACCTTTTTGTTGGTCTGCTTTATTGTAGGAAGTTAGAGAATAAAAGTAAAGTATTTTTTGACAAAAAACTCTATTTTGTAAATTTTATGTTACTTTTATACACAAAAGACTCTTTTCTTAGTATAAAATGGCTCTTTTTACTAAAGTTATCTAAGTTTGAGTATCTTTTTTTTGCCAAGTTTATAAAAAGATGATGCACTCTTTTGTAAAAAGCCCTCTCTATCTTCAACAATAATATCTGCTCTCTCATATGCAAAAGAGTAATCAAATAGACAACCATGTTTATTAGCGGAGGAGGAGTATAAAAAATCAAATTTATCCAAAAAATTAGAATGAGGAGTATCTCTTACTACACGAATAGCTTTTTTATTCGGATATAGAAATGTAGTTTTTTTTGATCTTCTAACCATGTTTTTAAATCTACTAGGGGTTCTAACTAACCTTTTTTGTTTATCTAAAGAGGAGAGTGTAATCAAAAAAGGTTGATTGATATCTCTATTTTTAGCTTTAGCAATGGAGGCTCTATCTACTGATAGAAACCCCACTGTTGTATCTGTTTGCGTCAAATAGAGCATTATACTTAAGAGAGATAATCTTGAATAGCTTTAGGCAACAAATTGCCAGAGTGTTGAATATCTTTGATCGCTTCACTTGCAGCTGAAGCAGCTGATATAGTTGTAAAGTAGGCAATATTTTGTTTAATGACACTTTGTCTAATAGTTTTAGCATCATCTTTACTAGCTTTTGAGTCACTTGTATTAATCACTAAATCTACCTCTTGATTTCTAATCATATCATCAATATTTGGTCTTCCCTCACTAATTTTGAGTACCTTTTGAGCATCAATACCATTATCAACCAATACCTTGTGAGTTCCACCAGTTGCAATAATCTGAAATCCAATATCAGCAAAATTTTGTGCAATATCTTTTGCAAATTGTTTATCAATATCTGTAAGAGAGATAAATACTGTCCCCTCTATTGGTAGGCTATTTCCACTAGCAGATTGGCTTTTTGCAAATGATTTTGCAAAACTTTCACTAATTCCCATAACCTCACCAGTAGATTTCATCTCAGGACCAAGAATAAGATCAGCACCACTCAATTTTTTGAATGGGAAAACTGCCTCTTTGACAGATACATGATCTTTTAGTTTCGCTTTATAGAGTCCATTTTCATACATAACAACATCAAATTTATTATAATAATCCAAAGCCTCTTTTAAATTTCCTTGATACATGACACGAGTTGCCACTTTTGCTAGTGGAATACCTGTAGCTTTACTCACAAACGGAACTGTACGACTAGCTCGTGGATTTACCTCTATCATATAAATATCATTTTGATAAACAGCATACTGAATATTTAAAAGCCCTTTTATACCAAGACCTAATGCAATCTCTTTTGTCTTTTGTTCAATTTTGTGTTGAATCTCTTTTGAAAGTGACACAGGAGGCAAAGAACATGCACTATCTCCACTATGAATACCAGCCTCTTCGATATGTTGCATAATTGCACCAATATAGACATCTTTTTGATCACTTACAGCATCTACATCAACCTCAATCGCACGATCAAGAAATTTATCTATAAGTACAGGAGAGTCATTGCTCACACTTACAGCTTCATCCATATAACGATTAAGTTCATCATCATTATAAACAATACGCATAGCTCGTCCACCAAGTACATAACTAGGTCGTACAAGTACAGGATATGTCAACTCATTTGCAATTTTAAGTGACTCCTCTTTGGTTGTAGCCATCCCATTTTTGGGCTGTTTGAGTCCCTCTATCCCTGATATAAAGTTTGAAAACTTCTCTCTATCTTCTGCCAAATCTATAATTTCAGCAGTTGTACCAATTATTTTAGCTCCAATTTTACTCAAATCTTGAGATAATTTAAGTGGAGTTTGCCCACCAAAATGGACAATAATACCATCTGGATTTTCACGCTCAACAACACTTCTAACATGTTCAAAATCAATAGGCTCAAAATATAGAATATCACTAGTATCATAATCTGTAGATACCGTTTCAGGATTACAGTTGTACATGATTGTCTTTACACCCAAATCATTTAGAGCAAACGAAGCATGAACACAACAGTAATCAAACTCAATACCCTGCCCTATTCTATTTGGACCTCCTCCAATAATCATCACTTTTGTATCACTATTTTCATACTTTGGTTTTTCCAAATCAGAAATTGGTGTTGTTGAGTATAAATAAGGGGTAAGAGCTTTAAATTCAGCTGCACAAGTATCTACTTCATTATACTCTAACTCTACACCAAGTTTTTTTCTTGCACTATATACATCATCCTCTTTTACACCGATTAACTGACTAATCATCTTATCAGAGAAACCATCCGCTTTGATCTCTCTTAATTTCTCTTTGTCACTTAGGATATCTTTAGTCATCTCTTTTTCAGATATTATCAACTCTTCAATCTGATATAGATACCAAGGATCAACAGCACAACAATCAAATATATCTTCAACACTCAAACCTCGTCTAAATGCCTCACCAATATATAAAATTCTATCACTATTTGGTCTTCTCATCTCTTTTTTAATAAAGTCTAAATCACCCTCCATCTTCTCAAATCCACTAAGATCAGTTTCAAGAGAACACAAAGCTTTTTGCAAAGACTCTTTAAAAGTTCGCCCCATAGACATAACTTCACCAACACTCTTCATAGAGGTAGTAAGAGTAGAATTTGCACATGGAAATTTTTCAAAAGTAAAACGAGGAATTTTTGTCACAATATAATCAATCACAGGCTCAAACGATGCAGCCGTACCCGTAATATCATTTGTAATTTCATCAAGAGTATAACCAACAGCCAAAAGAGTAGCCACCTTTGCAATAGGATAACCAGTAGCTTTTGAAGCCAAAGCAGATGAACGACTCACACGAGGATTCATCTCAATTACAGTCATTCTCCCCGTTTTTGGATCAATTGCAAACTGAACATTACTACCTCCAGTATCCACACCAATCTCACGCAAAATTGCAAAAGAGGCGTTTCTCATATGCTGATACTCTTTATCGGTAAGAGTAAGAGCAGGAGCCATAGTAATACTATCTCCAGTATGAACACCCATCGGATCAAAATTTTCAATAGAACATACAATAATACAGTTATCCGCACTATCACGAATAACCTCCATCTCATACTCTTTCCAACCAAGCAAAGACTCTTCCACCAAAATTTCATTAATAGGACTCTCATCTAATCCATTTTGGGCAAGAGCTTTATACTCATCAATATTATAAGCAACACCACTTCCTCCACCAGCCAAAGTAAATGAAGCACGAATAATTAGAGGAAAGCCAATCTCACCAGCAGCAAGAAGTGCCTCATCCATATTGTAAGCATATCTACTCTTTGGTAAGTCCATACCAAGTTTAATCATAGCCTCTTTAAAAGCTTGTCTATCTTCACCTTTTTGTATAGCATCAGGATGAGCACCCAAAAATTTTATACCATCAAGCATACCCTTTTCATACATACTCATAGCAACATTTAGAGCAGTCTGTCCACCCATTGTAGGTAAAACAGCATCTATATTCTCTATTTTGATAATTTTTGAAATTACATCTTCATCAATAGGTTCAATATAAGTTCGATCAGCAAACTCAGGATCAGTCATGATTGTAGCAGGATTAGAATTGATCAAAATGACTCTATAACCCAACTCTTTAAGGGTCTTTGCAGCTTGTGTTCCAGAATAGTCAAACTCACAAGCTTGACCAATAACGATAGGTCCAGAACCTATCAATAAGATGTTTTTAATATCTTCTCTTTTTGGCATATGGGGATTCCTTAAAACAATAAATTATATTAAAAAGAGTATAACAAATTTGCTCTTATCTATTGTATTAAGCTAAGATATTTAACCATTTCTTAAGTACTATAATATGATTAGTTGAATATATTTTCACAAAACCTATCCAAGATCAAGATTAATATAACTCTTTTTGATATAATAAAAACAAATACTAAGCAAGGATAATACATGGCATATATTTCACTATGCAAATATGAGAAGATGATTCCACAAATCAAGGAAAAAGCAACACCCATCTTAGAAAAAACAGGAAAACTAGGAGAGATATTTGAACTCCTAGCACTTGATAAAGACCTCTATTTTGCTACTGATATGATGGTTCAAAACTTTTTGCTAAAAGAGACACTTCTACCATACAATACCAAAGAGCGTATTGCACTTTTAGTTTCACTAGAAAATAGATGCAAAATGTGTGTAGATGTACACAAAAACATCGCCAAAATGTTAGGAATGAGCGAAAAACAGGTAGAAGAGACCCTCCAAGGCATAGAAGCTATAAACACAGATGAAAAAGAGAAATCCCTCTTAAGACTCACCCTAAAAGCAGCAAGCAAAGATAATTATAAAACAACCCAAAAAGATATCGACAATCTAAAAAATCTAGGCTGGAGTGAACTAGAAATATTAGAAGCCATCAAAATAGCCGCCTATTTTAACTATATCAATACACTTTCAAATATTTTTGGATTGGGAGATTAATAAAAAGAGAGTTAAGTTAACTCTTGTCCCCAAGTTTAGAACTTGAGAACAAAGGAAGACAAATCCTTATCTTTCAGATAGCAGTATGTAGCACATTTTTACCCTTATGGGATTGTGCGATAACACTCTGTTTAATTTTTGTAGATGAAGTTTGTGGATCATAAGTAACTTGAACTATTTTTTTTCCTTTTGATTTAAGGTACTCTTCCACTGCAATATTATGTGGTTTATCTCCCCAATCCTCTCCAATAACAAAAATATCTACATCTAACTCTTTACAAGCTGATACATATTCAAGCTCATGATATGCTCGTACATCATCTACACACTTTAGAGCTTTAAGCATTTCCATTCTTTGCTTTAGTGAAATAACAGGAATATTTGGTTTATAAGAGTTTACAACTTCATCAGAAGCAACACCCACAACAAAAGTATCACCCAATGTTTTACAATATTCCAACAAAGCCAAATGACCAACATGTAACAAATCAAAAGTACCAACAGTATATACAATCATAAAATCTCCTTTTGTACATAACTGACTTTACACATTATTTAATTGTTTAAAAACTTTTTTTATTATGGCATTCAAAGCACAACAGAATCAGTAAAATATTATTAAGTTTATCTTTTTGGATAAAATGAGAGAGCATCTACTATGAGGTTATAGTATATGAGGTCAGTTAGTAATATGATTTACGATATAGTAGCATCTTTATGCTAAATATCTTGTATAGAACCCTCTGAATAACTAGCAATATTTTTAGAAGCTTCTATAATTCAAAATTTACTTATTTATCCCAAAGGATTCTATTTTATGTCAAAAGAAAACTCTACAACTTTAGAGATGCAACAACCAACAATTTTATCTTATGTGAAAGATTTACCAAATCTTTTATCACTTTCAGGATTGGCTTGTACCGTCCTAGCTATCTACTTTAGTCTTATAGGTCTTTACGAGGCTGCTATGATTGGTATGGTTTGGGCTGTTGCATTTGATTGGGCTGATGGCTTAGTCGCTAGAAAACTAAAAGGCAGAACGCCAACCGATGCTAAATTTGGTGGACAACTTGATGTTGTGATAGATATAGTAAGTTATGGTGTAACTCCTGCCATTTTACTTTTAAGTTATGGAAATTTTGAGCCTATATATCTGATAGGTGCGTTTATAATGTTAGCAGCGGCGGCTATAAGACTTAGTTATTTTAGCACTTATGGATTAGCAGGTGGCACAAAATATACAGGACTTGCACTTGATAACAATAGTTTGATTTTAGTTGCTATATTTTTATTAGAGGGTATTGTAACTCATGGTACTTTTTCAATCATTTTATATATTTGTGGGGTTGGTCTGGCTATTTTAAATGTATCTGAAATCAAAACACCAAAACTTTCAGGAAATCCTAGAAATGTCTATCTGCTTGGGGCTTATACTTTAGGAATTACAGCTATTTATGGCTTACAACTTAT
>CAZLLE010000088.1:0-5481 GCA_964560425.1 uncultured Campylobacterales bacterium | reverse complement strand
GCAACATCTTCATCAATAAAATCACAAACTCTATATCTCATTTGAGTATCATATTGGATTTTAATTGAGATAAGTTTACTACCACACTCTATAAAACTTTTTACATTATTTGCTTTTGGAAAATTAAAAAGTGCCTCTACCTTTTGTGCTGTTAAAACATCTGGAAATACAACATCATCAATTTTTAATTTTTTAAGAATTTGACTATTAGCAAAATAGTCATTTTTAAGCCGTATAATTTTTCTATCAACACTCACTTCATCATCAACAATCAGAGTTGATAAAAGGTTTGCTTCATCAGAATTTGTTACAGCAATAAAAAGATCAATCTCTTTAAAATGGAGAGATTGATAAGTTTTTGGATCTTCAATATTACCCAAGAGTGTTAAGATATCAAGATTTTCTTCAATCCTATCTAGTTTTTGGATATCTTTGTCCACCACAATTACATTATGCTTATATGAAAATCTCCAAGCAAGAGAGTAACCGACAGCCCCTGCTCCTGCAATCATGATATCCAAAGATTAATCCTTAAAGCAAAAAAATAATAGTGATAGATTTATGCAAATTTCATAAAAAGTGCAGCACTAAAAGCAATAGCTATTGTAAATATAAGTGTAAGAAAATTCTCTTTTTTAGGTGTTAACTCTCTCCTACTCTTAATAAAATTTACAATCTTAATTGCAGGAAAAATAGAGAACATAAGAAAAACCATCATAAAAACAAGGGTTAAAACAATATCAATCATGATCTCCTCTCCTACTTTTCAAACCAATTTAATTGCTCTTTAAGATTTACAACATTTCCTACAACAATAAGAGCAGGTGTTGGAAGATCTTTGGCTTTTTCATAAATATCATCTAAAGTACCTACAACTGTCTTCTCTTCTGGTGTAGTACCTCTACTTATTACCGCAATCGGATAATCTTTTGGTTTTCCAATCTCTATTAATTTAGAAGCAATTCTTTTAAGCCTATGAAGCCCCATCAAAAAAACAATAGTATCATCTGTTTTATAATTTTCCCAAGGTATTTGAGAGTGGTCTTTATTATGACTTTCATGTCCTGTAACTACTCTAAAAGAGACCGTTACACCACGGTGAGTTACGGGAATACCTGCATATTGAGGCACAGCAATAGCTGAAGTAATACCCGGAATAAACTCAAAAGAGACTCCTCTATCTTTGAGATATATTGCCTCTTCTCCCCCTCTTCCAAAAACCAAAGGGTCACCACCTTTTAATCTAACAACATTTTGGTATTTCAAAGCATTTTGATAAATTACTTCATTAATCTCTTCTTGAGGTAGAGTGTGATGTGAGTCCTCTTTTCCTACATATACAAATTCACATCCATTTTTTGCCTCTTTTAAAATATCTGGATTTGCCAGACGATCATAAATAATAACATCAGCCTCTTTGATAACACGAAGTGCCTTTAGAGTCAAAAGTTCTATATCACCTGGTCCTGCACCTGTTAGATAAACTTTACCCATTATTTATTACCCTTCATCTCATAGATAAAAATACCTGATGGGCTTTTGAGTTGAAAAATTTCTCTCTCTAAAAACCATTCATCCGTATTAATAACATTTACCTGATGGGCATCATTGACAGATACATATAGATAATCATCAATATTTGACCATCTTACATGAAGAACTTTACCATTAAATGTAAAGGAGTGAATAATTTTAAGTGTTTTTGTATCAACAATTTGAATTGTAGGAAAATCTTTTCCAGAAAAAGTAACTGCTAAATATTTTTTATCAGGACTAAGTGCTGTAAAAACAGGCAACCCCTGCATATCAATATTTTTAATAAAATTAAAATCTCTATCATAAACCATCACTTTATTATCACCCACAGCAGGTACAAAAGTTCGATCATCACTCAAAGACCAAAAACCAAAATGTGGTACTTTAAGAACTGGTTTATTTCCATCTGCTGTAATTTTAATCTCTGAAAACGACATTTTATCAAGATCAATCACACCAAAAGCTTTTGTAAGAAAAAATCCAACGATATAAGTATTATCCTTAATCATTGCATCAAAAGGCATTTGACCAACTTTAAACTCTTTGAATATTTTAAATTTTGGAGTAGCTTTTCCATAATTTTCATCTTTCAAAACAGTAACTTTATCACTATCCATTTGAGCAAAAATCAACATATCTTTATAGATTTTAATTCCGACATTTTTTGAACCTGTTTTGATTTTATCAATAGGTTTAAGATCTCTTGTCAAAATATCAACAGATTTATCGTCATAATTGGCAACAGCTACATAATTTTTACCAATCACAAACCCAATAGCACTTTTGGAAGTTTTATACTCATTTAACACTTTTTCACTTATAGGATCAAATTTCACAACATAACCATCACGGCTAATCAAATATCCATCAGCTCCATCAAACTTAATAATTCCATGATTCATATTATGCATATTTTTCATGTGAGATTTTGTTAGACCTTTGTTAATAACAGCAATAGATTCACTCTCTCGCTCTATTACAAAAAGTTTTTCTGAAGCACTAGGTGTTCCTGCAAAAAGTGTTGCAGTCAATATTAAAATAGATAGTATTGTTTTCATATAGTTAATTTTCCTTAATTTCTTTTTCACTTAAGTAACATGAAGGATCTTCCGCCCACATATCACCATAAATAGCATATGCCCTACTTCTTGAGCCACCATTACATATATTCATATAATCGCACTCTCTACATTTGCCACTAATATCTCTTGGATGAATACGAAGTTTCTGTAATAGTTGTGTTGGATTAGATGTCCAAATATCTGAAAAATCTTCATTTAGAATATTTCCAATATAAGATGGAAAGAAAGGATCAGGTTTGACATTTCCTTCACTATCAATATTAAGAAGCTTTCGACCCGCACTATTTCCACCCCATGCAACAAGACGACTATGCATCTCATCTTTTAAATCAGGATATTTTTTGCCAAATCTTTCCAAAAATAAGATAGCATCCTGTTCCATATTTCCTGTAACTATCTCTATATCTCTTCCACTTTCATAATATTCAAATGCTTTATCCAAAATATACTCTACAGCCACTCTTCTTTGTTCTTTAGTAAGATCCATCTCTAAATTTTCTAAACCTCGTCCACTATAAACAAGGTGTGAAATATAAATTTTTGGAATATTCTCTTTTTCTGCCAATTCAAAGATAAACTTTAAATCATCATAAGTCTCTTTAGTAATAGTAAAACGAATACCTACTTTCGCTCCATCAAAACTATTAAGCAATTTTACAGCTTTCATGGACTCTCTAAAAGAACCTTCAAGTCCACGAAAGTGATCATGAGTCTTTTGGCTACCATCAATACTAATCCCTACATAGTTAAAAGTATCAATAATCTTTTTTGCATTTTTATTTCCAATATAGAGTCCATTTGTAGATAGGTAAGTAATGATACCAAGCTCTTTACATCTATTTGCTATATCAAAAAGATCTTTTCTAGTAAGTGGTTCACCACCAGAAAAGATAATAAACTTCACACCATTTGCTTTTAGCTTAGGCAAAGTATCCATAATATTTTCAGTAGTAAGTGTATCAACAGCATCTAAATCCGCTTTTGAATAACAGTGCATACATGAAAGATTACAACGATTAGTAAAATTCCAAATAGCAATAGAGCCATCTAGCACTCTAGCTTTTTTACCTTCTACTACAGAACTCAAAAGATTTGACAATCTAAACATTATTTTTTTCCTTTATTATCGGGCTTAAAGGAGAGTATATATTGTGTAATCAACTTTAGCTCTTCTGGCTTTAATTCAATTTTTGGCATAGCATTTCTTTTATAACCAAAAATTTTTGAAACACCTACTGGATCAGTAATCATTGCACTAATCTCTTGCTCACTTCTTTTTGAAGCTATCTCTTCAAACGGTGGTCCAAATGCTACAGCAGTCTGATGATGGCAACCCCAACAATATGTCTCAAAAACTCCCTTTCCACTTGAACTTCCCGCTTCAAGTATGGCAGAAACAAATAATAAAGATAATAGATATTTTTGCATAGTTAATTCCCTCCCTTAACAAGAGTTAATGTTAACATGTTTTTCAGTAAGCTATCTTGATTTGAGTCAGATTTTACTTTTCACCATTTTTATGAGATGTGATTTTTTAAACTTTTCATCATCTAAATCTATAACTTTTTGACAATCTTTTTTGGCAAATTGCACATACATAGAAGCTTGAATAATATCACCTTTTTGTAACTCTAGATCATTATAAGTAAATATTTTACTATCTCTTGCATCAAGGTTATTGACACGCAAATGCTCGGTTGCAGTAGCTGGAATATTTATTTTTTTTCCACTTTTATCTTTAAACTCATACTCAAAAAATGCTTCTTGATCTTCTGAAGGGTCATCTTTATAATTTTTCCAGATAACTTTACCATCTCTAAGAACTTTAACTTCAAGATATTTTACTCTTGCAGCTTGAACAATCAATGGATGATCCATTTTGTTAGTTAATTTAACTTCAATACTTTTCATTGTATTGGAAATATTAATATCTATCCCCGTAGCTCTAAACTCTTTGTCATAAATACCCAAAAACTTATGACTAGCATGTTGATTACGAGATCGTTTATCCATCTTCTCCGCACCACCACTAAGCTCTGGCATATGACATTTTATACAACTTTCACTCTCTTGACTTTTATCCATTGCTCTAAAAATTGTTACATTATTATCATTTAATTTATGTGAATGACAACCTTTACAAACTTTTTTGGCATATACTGGATTAGAGGTAGAGGAGTGTTTATCACTATCATCTGGATTTGCTAGTCGTCCATAAAGAGTAGGTTTATAATTTTCAGCTTGTCTCGCCTTTGTATTGATATTAAATTTATGAGAATTTCTTACATAAGCTATTGTATGGCAAAAATAACAACTTACAGCATCAGTATGTGTTTTATTATTTTTATCAGGTCTAGCTTTCCCAGATAATAGATCTTTAAGATTATCAGCCATAGGCATATGACATGTAGCACATGAGTACTCTTTTGTGCTTACAGAGTCTGCTATTTTACGATGTAACTCATCATTAAAATAACCTTTGGAGTGTTGAGAGGTTTGAAACTCTTCATAAATTTTTTCATGACACTCATTACAAGAGTGGTTATCAAGATATTTTGCCTCAACATAAGAGAAAACAAAGAGTAAGAAAAAAACGGAATACTTCATGAAAGATTACCTTGGTAATTTATTGAAACTATCTTAATAAAGATAATTTTAATAAATTACCCCCTCCAAAAGGAGAGAGTAATAGATCTAATTAAGCACCAGGAATATGTTGTCTGTGCTCAACAGAGTATGTAAATGTAGGTGTTGTCAAGTTTTCGATATACTTGATAAACTTACCTGTTTTAGACTCATAGATACCAATTCTTCCAGTTGTCCACTCAGAGATCATTGTCCACTTACCATGGTTAGCAGGCTC
>CAZLLE010000087.1:0-2514 GCA_964560425.1 uncultured Campylobacterales bacterium | reverse complement strand
TAAATAAATGCAAATGTTGCACCCAAACCATTATTTAAAATCATCATTGGTATTTTTTTGACATAAGATTTATAATCACCTTTTATTTTTTCATTCTCATTTGCTTTTGTTACATATTCATAAGCCTTTCTAGCTCTTTTTTTCTCAATATCTGTTACACTACTCATTTTTTACACCCCTCACAATAAATTTCAACTATCCCTTTCCCTAAAGTGCTATTTCCGCCTATTTGAATAATACTATTTTCTTTAAATTTATTAGTAAAATATTCCATAACATCACTAAAATTTTCTAAAACATTACTAAACGGATTATTTGCAATAGCCAAAGAATACATCACTGTCTCACTTGGCAGATACTCCTCGGTAAATAATGCTCCTTGTGCTACCGTGCCTTTTTTGTTATCTATCTTGGTTCTTGTAATAACTTCGGTTGAGTTTTTGACAAAATGGGTAAAATTGTCATCTGAAATAATGACTAATCTTTGAAAAATATCTTGTAAATCTTTAGGAATAAAAAAATCTTTTTCATCAAGATTGATTTTTTTAATCGATTTAAAACTATACTCTTCCAAAATTACAAAATAATCATTATTTTTATTTATAGTATTTATATTACTAAAAACTATACAACTATCATCTTGTAAATAAGAAATTTTAATTTTGTCAAAATCATTTTCCATATTTGATAACTTTAAATCTTCTTTTAACCTTTTTAAAACCATAGGACAAGTAACATAAGCAAAAACACCCTTAACCGATTTGATAGGAAAAAATAGAATTTTGCTATCGGTAAAGCCTAATGCTCCTGAAAAATCTCTATTTTTACTCGTAAAAATATCTGAAAAATCTTTTTCACAATCATCACATCCAAATGCTATGTGAATTTTCTTTTTTTCATCATCATTTTGTGCCTTACTCTCAAACTCACTCCGAATACTTCCTTTCAAACTACTAGCCTCAATCTTGGGAAACCCCGTATGGCTTTCTCTTTGAATTGGCATATCCACCACACCCAAATCACTGCCACTTCCCACATGAAGTGGTGTAATCACTTTTATAAAAAACGGTTTAATTTCAGTTGTCATATCTATTCTCCTCTATATTTTCTAACTCTGCTTCTATCTCTTCGATAGTAGGCAGACTTGATTTAAACTCTTTTGGTAATTTATTTACAAGCTGATATTCACTTACGCCTATTGGGTTATCTATCTTATTTAGAGCATATTCTACTACTGTATTGTTTTTTGATTTACATATCAAAATTCCGATTGTCGGATTATCGTTTTTTCTTTTTAATTTTCCGTCAATAACAGAAATATAAAAATTTAACTGTCCTGCAAATTCTGGTTTGAATTTGACTGTTTTTAACTCAACGACCACATAACATTTCAGTTCGATATGATAAAAAAGCAGATCAACAAAAAATTCATCTCCATCAACCACAAGTCGATACTGTCGCCCTACAAAAGCAAATCCGCTTCCGAGTTCCAACAAAAAGTGAGTAATATGTTCCATCAAAGCATCTTCTAACTCTTTTTCATTGTATTTTCGACTCATCGTTAAAAAATCAAAATTGTATGGGTCTTTGAGTGTGGCTTTGGCTAAATCTGATTGGGATGGAGGAAGTTTTGTTCCAAAATTGGTAATGGCTTTGCCCTCTCTGTGATATAGTCTGCTCTCTATCTGATGAACCAAAACAGCTCTTGACCAACCATAATGTAGCGTCTGCTTCACATAATATATAGCCTCTTCTTTATCTTTTGTCTTGGTAATAATCTCTCGATTATGTCCCCAAGGGATTTTAAAAATTTCGTCCACAACTTGTGGACTATTTGCATTATTCCAAAAAAGATACCAATTTCTTATATATTTTATGTTGGTAACCGAAAATCCTTTGATATTTGGAAATTCCTCTTTTAAATCACTACTAATCTTTTGGATGATACTATCACCCCAAGAGGACTCTTTTTGTTTGGCTATAATCATCTGCGCCATATCCCAATATAGCTTTAGTAGCTCCTCATTGACTCTGATTGAGGCTTTGATTTGGGAGAGTTGGATTTTTTGTTTTAGCTCTCTTATAAAATCGTTATATTTTAATGGTTCTATTTGCATTTTATAGCTCTATATATTTTTTTAGATTATCTTCTATATCATTTAAACCCCAAACTTCTAGTCCTGCTCTTTTAGCAGAAGCAATAGCAGTTTTAATATTTTTATAAATATCATAATAATCATCTTGAAGGATATTATCTTTTAACTCTTTATCCTCTTCTTTTGATAAGATAGGTGTTATCAAAATAGGTAAACCATAAACCCCACTTACAGCATAAGTAGCATAATTTCTAGCCTTGGCTGTATCTCCTGTCATTTCTCCGCTTTTACACTCAAACATTATAAATTTACCATTATCAGTAAGTAGTGCTATATCAAACTCTGCTATTGTTTGATTATTTATATTTGTATTTTTGATTTTAAGGCTATGTGCCAATGTTACTTTTTTCTTATCAAT
>CAZLLE010000086.1:0-8511 GCA_964560425.1 uncultured Campylobacterales bacterium | reverse complement strand
TTATATACTGCGGCATCTAGTGAGGGTAAAAGTTTGTTAGCTGATGTCCATAGCTTTTTTTCTAAATCTTTTAAAAATTTTTGCTCGCTCATTAATAATCCTAATTTGTTGATATAAAATTGCATCATGAGGATACTATATGTTTTATTTTACCTGTATTTAAGTTGGATGTAGCTTCTAATTTTCTCTTTTTGGGAAATTATTATACAAAAAATTACCAATTAAGCGTAATATAACATCTCTTTGGATAATATAGCCGTCCTTTTAACACATGTTAAATAGGAAATTCAACAAAGGAAAGAATGTGCCAACTATCAATCAGTTGATTCGAAAAGAGAGAAAAAAGGTGGTTAAAAAATCAAAATCACCAGCACTTGAGAAATGTCCTCAAAGAAGAGGCGTTTGTACAAGAGTTTATACTACAACTCCAAAAAAACCTAACTCAGCGTTAAGAAAAGTTGCTAAAGTTAGATTAACTAGCGGGTATGAAGTAATTAGTTATATCGGTGGTGAGGGTCATAACCTTCAAGAACACTCAATTGTCTTAGTAAGAGGCGGTAGGGTAAAAGATTTACCTGGTGTAAAATATCACATCGTTCGTGGTGCTTTAGATACATCTGGTGTTGCAAATAGAAGAGTTGCAAGAAGTAAATATGGAACTAAGAGACCAAAAAGTTAATTAAACCAAAACTACTTTTACAAATAAAAAATAATTATTAAATTGGCCAGGCGTTACCATAAAAACCTTTGTGGGTAAGGCTTGAGTAAATTTTCAAAAATTGAAGGAAGAATATAAAATGAGAAGAAGAAAAGCTCCCGTTAGAGAGATACTCCCAGATCCAGTATATAACTCTAAAATAGTATCAAAATTTATTAATAGCATTATGCTAGATGGAAAAAAGAGTATCGCCTCTAAAATTTTTTATGAAGCTTTAGAAGCTATAGAGAAAAAAGGTGATGAGAAAGGTATTGAGGTTTTTAATAAAGCTATTGAAAATGTTAAACCTGTAATGGAAGTAAAAAGTAGAAGAATCGGTGGTGCTACTTATCAAGTGCCTATCGAAGTAAGACCTGTAAGACAACAATCACTTGCTATGAGATGGTTGATTGAGTATACAAGAAAAAGATCTGAAAGAACAATGAAAGATAGATTGGCAAATGAGCTTCTTGACGCATCAAATGAAAGAGGTGCAACATTCAAGAAGAAAGAAGATACTTATAAAATGGCTGAAGCGAATAAAGCTTTTGCTCATTACCGTTGGTAATAGGATAAATTATGGCAAGAACGCATAAATTAGAAGATGTAAGAAATATTGGTATCGCTGCACATATTGATGCAGGTAAAACTACAACAACAGAGAGAATTTTATTCTATACTGGTGTTGAACATAAAATTGGTGAAGTACATGATGGTGCTGCAACAATGGATTGGATGGAGCAAGAGCAAGAGAGAGGTATTACAATTACTTCTGCTGCTACTACTTGTGAGTGGAGAAAAAAACAGATAAATATTATTGATACTCCGGGGCATGTTGACTTTACTATTGAAGTTGAGCGTTCTATGAGAGTTCTTGATGGTGCTGTATCAGTTTTTTGTGCTGTTGGTGGAGTTCAACCTCAATCAGAGACAGTATGGAGACAAAGAAATAGATATGGTGTACCTTCACTTGTATTTGTAAACAAAATGGATAGAACGGGTGCTGATTTCTATGAAGTTGAGAGACAAATTGTAGACAGACTAAAAGGTAATCCTGTTCCAATTCAATTACCAATTGGTGCTGAAGAGAATTTTCAAGGTGTTGTTGATCTTGTAAAAATGAAAGCTATCGTTTGGGATCAAGATGCAGAGATGGGTTCTAACTATCATGTTGAAGATATTCCTGCTGATATGGAAGAGAGATCAGAAGAGTATAGAGAAAAAATGATTGAGTCTATTGCCGAAATTGATGGTAATGAAGAGCTTATGGAGAAATTTTTAGAGGGTGAAGATATCTCTGAAGAGGAGATCATGGCTGCAATCAAAGCTGCAACGATTGGTATGCATATCGTTCCAATGACTTGTGGTACAGCATTTAAAAATAAAGGTGTTCAAACACTTCTTGATGCCGTAGTAGATTACCTTCCAGCTCCAACAGAGGTTGCTGATATTAAGGGTACTATGATGGACGATGAAGAGGAAGAAGTTATTGTTGCGTCAAGTGATGATGGTGCTTTTGCTGCTCTTGCATTTAAAATCATGACTGATCCATTTGTAGGACAACTTACTTTTATCCGTGTATATAGAGGAAGCCTTAGTGCTGGTAGCTTTGTACACAACTCTACAAAAGATAAAAAAGAGAGAATCGGTCGTATCATGAAGATGCATGCGATCAAAAGAGAAGAGGTAAAAGAGATTTACGCTGGTGAAATCGGTGCGGTTGTTGGTCTTAAAAACACAACTACTGGTGATACTCTTTGTGATCCTGATGCTGATAAAGTAGTATTAGAGAGAATGGACTTTCCAGATCCAGTTATCTCTGTTGCAGTTGAGCCAAAAACAAAAGCAGATCAAGAGAAAATGGGTATCGCTCTTCAAAAACTAGCTCAAGAAGATCCATCTTTTAGAGTTAATACAGATGAAGAGAGTGGACAAACTATTATCTCTGGTATGGGTGAATTGCACCTTGAAATTCTTGTTGATCGTATGATGAGAGAGTTTAAAGTAGACGCTGAAATTGGTCAACCACAAGTTGCATACCGTGAGACAATCAAAGAAGCAGTACAACAAGAGTACAAATATGCAAAACAATCTGGTGGTCGTGGTCAATTTGGTCATGTATACCTTAAACTTGAGCCAATGGAAGCTGGCGATGGTTATGAATTTGTTAATGCTATCAAAGGTGGAGCAGTTCCTAGAGAATTTATTCCTGCTGTTGATAAAGGTGTTCAAGAAGCGATGGCTGGTGGTGTATTAGCTGGTTATCCTATGGAAGATGTAAAAGTTACTCTATATGATGGTTCTTATCATGATGTGGATTCAAATGAGATGGCATTTAAACTTGCTGCTTCAATGGGATTCAAAGAGGGTGCAAGAAAAGCTGGTGCAGTTATCATGGAACCTATGATGAAAGTAGAAGTTGAAGTACCTGAAGATTATATGGGTGATGTTATCGGTGATCTAAACAGAAGAAGAGGTATGATAGAAGGTATGGACGATAGAAGTGGAAACAAAATCGTAAATGCTTTTGTACCACTTTCAGAGATGTTTGGTTACTCAACTGATCTAAGAAGTGCTACTCAAGGTAGAGCTACATACTCTATGGAATTCCATCACTATGATGAAGTACCAAAAAATGTATCTGAAGAGATTATCAAAAAAAGAAACGGTTAATAACTTTTCTATATCTACAGAGGTTTTATACCTTTGTAGATATCAATAAACGCTCGTCTTGGTAGCTCAGCTGGATAGAGCACACGATTCCTAATCGTGAGGTCACAGGTTCGAATCCTGTTCAGGACGCCACTCCTTATCTTTTCTTTGAAACATCGCAATCACAATACTTTTTTTTGAGTATAAATCGCATAATAAAATCTTTGGTAATTAGAGCAAATGAGTAGATCCACAAAAAATCCAAAATAATATTCGGTTTAAAATCTAACACAAAATATAATATAGGCAATCCCAAAAAGATAATCCACTTCATAAAATAGAAAAATAGAACACCAGAACCATATAGATCTTTCCAAACTTTTTGCATGTTATTCTCCTTGTATTTATTATATCAATAAAATTATTAGCTATAATAGTTCAAAATACTGTTTTTTTGGAGAGGTATCTATTATGAAAATATTCAGAGAGAAACTTTTTTCCCTAAAGTGCAGCAAAGGAAAGAAAAATGAAAAAAACAATTTTAGTTTTACTATTAAGCGTATCTCTTCAAGCAGAAGGGCTATTTTCACAAGGTCAGAAAAATTTTGGTATCACCGCAGGTACTAGTACAGGATATGGCAATACCTATACAGTAGTGGGAGCTAGTGCAAACTATTTTGTAATAGACAACCTATCTGTAGGAGCAGAGTATCGTGGTTGGTTTGGAGAGAGTCCAACAATCAACGAGATAAATATTCCAATTACATATTATGTGCCAACAAATTCAACCTATCAACCTTATGGAGGAGTAACATACAAACATACTTTTATAGAAGAGCCATATGAAGATTATAATATATACGGAGTAAGAGCTGGTGTAGCCATGTCTCTTGGACCAAATTCATTTATGACGATTGGTTGGGTACAAGAGTTTTTTGATAAAACAATTGATGGTGATGATTCAAGAGGGTATCCAGAAATTAGTGCAGGATTTTCATTTTAATTAAGGTTTTTATAGGGTTTATTTAGCCTAAAAATTATAAATTTTTAAAATTATTTTCTCAGATCAATGTGATAGAAAGAATGATACAATAACTCTATAAGTATAACAATAGTGGGGTAAATTAATTGAATAAACTCATGAATATAAATAAATCAAAAACCTTAAAAGCAATAGATCTATTTGCTGGTATTGGTGGCATTCGTACAGGATTTAAAAATATTTTTAAAGATGAAATAGAGTTTGTATTTGCTTCTGAAATAGATAAGAATGCTCAAGAAACTTATCAATTAAATTACAATGAAATACCTCATGGAGATATCACAAAAATAAGAGAGGAGGATATCCCCTCTCATGATATTATTCTTGCTGGATTTCCATGTCAAGCCTTTAGTGTTGCTGGTCACAGAAAGGGATTTGATGACATTAGGGGAACACTTTTTTTTGATGTAGCACGCATTGCCTCATATCATCAACCTAAAGTTATTTTTCTTGAAAATGTAAAAGGTTTTGTAGGTCATGACAAGGGAAATACTTTTAAAGTAGTTAAACAGACATTAGAAGATATGAATTATAGAGTATTTGCAAAGGTTTTAAACTCCAAAGATTTTGATATTCCACAAAATAGAGAAAGAATTTATATTATAGCTTTAAAAGATCATCAAAGTGAATTTATATTTCCTGAACCTAAAAAACAAAAAATGGGTATTCATGACTGTTTTGAAAAAGATGTTGCAGAACAATTTTATTACAATAATAAACCACTATATGAAAAGATAAAAGATGATGTTAAAAGCACTGATACTATCTATCAGTGGAGAAGAAAGTATGTTAGAGAAAATAAAAATAATGTTTGTCCCACATTAACAGCAAATATGGGTACAGGAGGTCACAATGTACCTATAATAAAAGATAAAAAAGGGATTAGAAAACTGACACCAAGAGAGTGTATAAATTTTCAAGGTTTTGATGAAAATTTTAAATTTCCACAAGATTTAGCACTTTGTCATCAATATAAACAAGCAGGAAACTCTGTAACTGTCTCGGTAATAGAAGAGATAGCAAAAAAAATAAAAAATGTTTTATAATTTTCAAACAAAACAAGAACATCAAAAATATATCGAAGCTCTAGCACTCATAGGAAGTTTATCAAATCTTTTTTCTGATTCAAAAGTACCATATCTATATTATCGTATAGCAGAAAAAGTTTTTTGTGACTCCTTTAATGCACATGATTTATCAAGAGGAGATATCGCTCTTGATGCCTCAAAAAATAAAATTGGAGTTGGTCTAAAAACATTTCTCAAAAATAATGATAAAACTTTACAAAAAGTAGCAGAGTTTAATAAAGATAGAGAACTCTATGAAAATAGTAATAATAGTGATATTATTCATACAATCTCAAAACTTAGAAATGAGAGAATTAGATTAGCTGAGAATATTTCAGGTGTGGACTCTTCTATATATCATTGTGTTATTAGAAGTGATGATAAATTTCAAATTTATGAAGAAGAGATGAATTATATAAATTTAGAAGAGATAAAAAATATAAAAAGAAATAAAAACTCTATCAATTTTAATGATGGATTACATGAATACAATTTCAATATATCAAAAAGTACGCTATTTAAGCGTTTTGTTACTAATGACTTTCTGGATGAATTTGAAATAAAAATATTTGATAATCCTCTCCAAGAGATAAAAAAGTGCTTTGATAGAGATATTGCAAATCAAGAGAATAAAAATAAAATTATTGAAACTATATATTTGCCACTGTATGGAAAAGGCAAGGTAGTAGCCCAAAAAAGTAGTTTAAATCAATGGAATGCAAGAGGACGAGTCAGAAATAGTAATGAAATATATATTCAAATCCCTGCTAAAATTCACAAAAATTCACCATCTTTTTTTCCACCAAGAGATATACCATTTTTACTACACCTTCCCAATGGAGATATTATAGATGCAAAAGTGTGTCAAGACAATAGTAAAGCACTTATGTCAAATCCAAATAAAGCTTTAGGAGAATGGTTACTTAGAGATATTTTGAATTTAAAAGAGGGTGAACTTTTGACATATCAAAAATTACAAACCATAGGTATAGATTCTGTAAAAATAGATAAAACAGATGATGAAAATTATTATATAAATTTTGCTTCTCTTGATAGTTATGAAGAGTATTTAAGTACAAAAAAATTTTAATCACTTGGACTTGAAAAATAGTATTCTTATATTTTTCAAGTCTATAATTTTAGTGAAAAATTAATTTCCAGTAGCTTTTTCAGCACTGCCACATTTTCTTATATTAAGATAACTATATTATAGCGATGACATATGTAGTCAATGTGTAGTCTTAATTACTTACTAAAGGTTTTTATAGAATTTTTTGTACTATATCAAGAAAAATTAAGGATATTGTATGATTTTCACCACCCCACTCAAAAACAATAGTATAAAAATTATGCTACTTGGTAGTGGAGAGCTTGGAAAAGAGGTTGCTATTGAGGCTTCTCGTCTAGGTCTTGAGGTAATTGCTGTTGATAGATATGAGAATGCTCCTGCTCATCTTGTTGCAAATCGTTCGTATGTTGTCAATATGCAAGATAGAGAGGCTCTTCTTGAAGTTATTCGTAAAGAGAAGCCAACTTATATACTTCCTGAAATAGAGGCTATTAGTATTGATGCTCTTTTTGATGCTGAAAAAGAGGGGTTTTGTGTAATCCCAAATGCTGAAGCGGTTAATAAAACAATGAATCGTAAAAATATACGAGAATTTGCAGCTCAAGAGTTAAAAATCAAAACAGGTCCTTATCAATTTGTCAAAAGTTATGATGAACTTGTAGAAGCTACACAAAAATTAGGTTTTCCTTGTGTAATTAAGCCTGTCATGAGTAGTTCAGGGCATGGACAAAGTGTTGCTAAGTCTAAAGATGATTTAGAACACTCATGGGAAGTAGCCAAAGAGGCAAGAGGTGATGCAAGTGAATTGATTGTAGAGGCGTTTGTGGATTTTGATTATGAGATTACACTTTTGACTGCAAGAACTGAAAAAGAGACAATTTTTTGTGAACCAATTGGACATGTTCAAAAAGATGGTGATTATATTTACTCATGGCAACCAATGCAAATGAGCCAAAAAGCAAAAGATAAAGCTCAAGAGATTGCACAAAAAATCACTCATGGATTAGGTGGCAGAGGTATTTTTGGAGTAGAGCTATTTATCAAAGGTGATGAAGTCTACTTTAGTGAGGTGAGTCCTCGCCCTCATGATACAGGGATGGTTACACTTATTACTCAATCACAAAGTGAATTTGCACTTCATATAAGAGCTGTTTTGGGTTTACCTCTTGATTTTATCTTTTATGGAGATGGAGCAAGTGCAGCTTATAAATCAAAAGTTGAGAGTGAAAATCCAATACTTGATATTGATAATTCACTATTTAGTGCAAACTCTTTTGTTCGTGTTTTTGGAAAACCAGAATCTCATAAAGGTAGAAGAATGGCGGTTGCATTGGTCTTTGATCAAGTAGATAAAGCTATAGAAAAAGCAAAAAAACTTATTACAAATATAAAGGAAAAATAGATATGAAATATATTAAAAAGATATCAGATTATTCAATGGTTGGCGGTATGGGTGCTATTATGGTAGGCTCATTGGTTGGTTGTGGTGATGGGGCTACACCTCCTCAACCTGTACAACCACAACCTAGTGGAATAGAAGAGGCAGCAAAAAAAGGCTCTTTTTTAATTATTGAAGAGACAGCTCCAAAAGAGTACAAAATTGCAGAAGAGTTTCCAGCAAAAGAGACAAGAGTTGTACTTAAAAGTCTTGATGGAACAGAAAAAGTATTAACACAAGAGGAGTTAGATCAACTAATCAAAGAGGAAGAGAAAAAGATCGATGCAGGAACATCAGCTCTTACTCAACCAGCACCTCAAAATGCTGAGGCTTCAGATGCAAATAGTGGAGGAATGGGACTAGGAGCAACACTTCTTGCTTCTGTAGCAGGTGGTATGCTTGGAGCGTATTTGGGTAATAAACTTTTTGGAAATCAAAATTATCAAAACAATAGAAGAGCAAGTTATAAAAGCCCATCTACATATGCAAGAAGTCAAAGTAGCTTTAATAAAGCAAGAAGTAGTTCTAGCTCAAGATCAACTAGTA
>CAZLLE010000085.1:0-42725 GCA_964560425.1 uncultured Campylobacterales bacterium | reverse complement strand
CGCTTTATTATAGGAGAGTTGCCCCTTAAATATCATATCATCACTTGGAGCATATGCCATATTTAACCAAAGTCTATTAGAAAATAGAGAATCATTTTTATGTGTTAAACCATTTGCACTTTTATACTCAATACTATCAATGGAAGTCCTAAAATCTACACTAAATTTAATATTATCTTTTGCATCATGTTTTTTAACTGCGGAGAGTTTCTTTTTAAGTTTTTTCAAACTTTTTTCCAACTTGTCAATTCTTACATCTTGTTTATCTTTTGGCTTAACTTTAACAACAGTAACTTTTAAAGGCTCTTCTTTTAAATCACTATTATTAGTTTTTGGAGCTTTTTGGGCATCTACATCAACGGGAAATGTCTTTGCCAATGGTAATTTTTCAATATTATCAGCAGATAAACCTGATAATATGAAAGCTGTCATGAGAGACAATGTAACATATCTTTTCATTCTTAAATCCTTTTTATAAAATAAGATAAATTTATTTTATTTGAATAAGATTTAAAAGTTTATTTGTTTTATAAATTGAAGTTATATTTTAAAAACATGTGTACTTTAGAAACAAAAGGAAGGTACAAAGCCCTAAAAATAGGACTTTGTATTATAATATTAATAAGAATATCTTATAAAGAACCTTAAGCTATCAGCTTCAATATCTACATCTTGTGGTTTTACCCAACCTGCACATCTAATACTAGGAGTATAATCATGTTGAATATGAGTATATCTGATTTGAGAAGCTAAGTTTTTTGCACCAAAAAGATTAAAGTTCCAATATGCTTCATAAGCACTACCTCTTACAGCTACTTTTGAACCAATTGCACTATCTTCTGCCCAAGTAATTGGAGTCCAATACTCTGAACCATAATTATACTCAAATCCAAATTTACCATCTTCTGTAATCATATCAGGAATAACAACACCAGCCCAAACAGAAGATCCAGTCTCACTATCTGTTGAACCCAAAAGTTGATGTCCGCTATCAGGATCATAATTTGTCATACCCACAGATATAAAAGCTGTAGTATTATCAAGAAAATCATTAATCTCATTTCCTATACCACTCACTTGTAGCGAAAGAGCACTCAAATTTGCTGTACCAGAATCTAAAGATTTATTTTTACCCTCACCATTTGGAAGATCACCAGCTGTCGGAGTACCTGTTCTAGCACCTTTTGTATTTAAAATAGTCGCATTTTCAAACATAAGATTATATTGACCATCATTGTAAAGGCTACCCAAAACTACAAAGAAATCAACATTCTCTTCAATATCACTCTCACCTTGTGCATATGGTTGATACCCAACCAAATCATTTAGTGTTTCCATACCACCAGAGTGAGCTCTTCCATATACAAACTTAATGAATGAACCAGATAAATATCTATCTGTGTCTAATTTAAACATAACACCATTAACTTCCATATTTGTAATATGAGCCAAAGGAGAACCTGGATCAGCATAATTTTCTCTATGATTTGCTAAAAAGCCATCAGTTGATTGTCTTCTACCCACACTAAAATTATATGCTAAACCATCATCACCAAAAGTATCAGCCCAAACAAAATATGCTTGTCTAACTCTAAATATTGAATCAGTTGCTTTTGATGACTCTGACCAATCTTTTAGAGTTGCATCATGAGAGAGATGACTCCCACCCCAAGTACCATACATTGCCATTTGACCATAAAATGTCAACTTATCAGTTGGCTTAGATTTCATATTTAAATATAGTCTACTTGTAAAAAGAGCATCATTACTAGCCTCTGTACCTGACCAATCTTTTCCTTTGAAGCTATAACTATTATATTTATAGTTGATATTTTCAACACTATTTCTAAAGTCTACACTAAATTTAATATTGTCAAAAGCATCATGAGCTTTGACCATATTAAGTTTTTTATTAAGTTTTTTAATTTTTTTATCTGATTTTTTAAGCTTCTTTTCTAAAGCTTTAAATCTATCTTCAAGAGTAGCTTTATTTGACTTTTTAACTTTTACGATCTTAATGGAAGGCTTTTTAGTTGAAACTTTCTCAACTTTTTTTGAACTATCAACAGGATAAGTTTTTGCTAGAGGTAAATCCCCAACATTTGTTGCTGCTTGTAAACTAGTTAGTGCGAGTGCTGTAACCAATGATCCTACTACATATCTCTTCATGACTCTTAACTCCTTTGATATCAAAATATCTTAATAAAATTATTTAGCTCAATTATATTAATTTAAATGTTAAAAGTAATTGATTTATATCATCAGTAAAGTAAATTTTGGAAGTTATAATATGAACAACACGAAAAAGATTCGCGTTGTTTCCCCTCATATATAGCAGTATTAAAATAAAAGTTATTTTAACTACAAAAAGATTATATCCTAAAGAGGATAAAATCTATCTTAATTATATAGCCGCTTTAACTGCTGCAATTGCTTCAGCGTAATCTGGCTCTTGTGTAATCTCTGGAACAACTTGCTTATATACAACTTTACCATCTTTACCAATTACAAAGATAACTCTTGCAAGTACACCAGCCAAAGGACCATCAGCCAAAAGAACACCATAAGCATTAGCAAAATCTCTGTTTCTAAAATCAGAACAAACTTTGATATTATCAATTCCAGCAGCACCACACCATCTAGCTGCTGCAAATGGTAAATCCATAGATACTGTAATTACCTCTGCACCATCAAGAGAAGCTGCCTCTTGATTAAATCTTCTTGTCTCTGCATCACAAACACCTGTGTCAAGTGATGGTACTGCTACTACTAATTGAACTTTACCCTCTCCACCAACTGTCTCATTTTGAAGCATTGGATCACAATTAACTACTGTTACTACTGGAGCTTTATCTCCTACATTAATCTCTGTTCCTGCTAAATTACATACCGTATCGTTTTTGAATGTTACTGTTGTTGCCATATTCTCTCCTGAATTTTAATTTTAAAAATGATATTATACGCAATTAAGATAAAATTGGTCTTAATTAAATCTAGTTTTATATAATATTGCTGAAATATTACAATAATTTATATAATTAATGGATAACTAAGCTTAAAAAGGGGAAATAGTTGATTAATATTCCAAAAAATATTTCAATAATTTATTTTATATTATTAGGCATCACTCTAGGAAGTGTTCTTTTTTACTTAAAATTTAAGCAGTTATAGATAATAATTAATTTTATGCTTCAAAAAAAGTTGTCAACATAATTTTTAATCAAACTTTTTAAAATTATTAATCTTCTGTTATCTTTTGATTTAGTATTGATTAACAGCCATCCTCTATAATACTTTTCAGAAGGGCATCGAATCCAATCTATATATTTTTCCTCCTTGTAATATATAGATAAACTTTTGTCACACATTTCGATTTTATGTTCTTAAATTTTTTAAACTGATGATTTCTAGTTGGACCTGCTACTCCAACTAGAGGTTAAATGTTTATCTACTCAAAAAATAACAATTCATTAACTTTTCATTATCCTTTTATTTAGAGTCTATTAACAACCATCTATTATAATTAGACTTAGAAGGACATGGAATCCATCTATATATTTTGTTGCTCCTTTAATATATAGATATTAATTTCTGTCACACATTTTAGATTTTGTGTTCTCAACCTATAAATTTTTTCTTTAGCCAAAACATTCTGTTTTGGCTACAAATTCACTCTTGGTCTTGATAATATCTCATCAAATTTTATAAACTTCCCTCTATTGTAAGCTTCAATTGCATACCTTCCTATCATAACGGCATTATCAGAGCAATATTTTAACTCAGTAAGATGTAATTTTACTCCAAACTCAATACACAATTTTTCTATCTTCTCTCGAAGATACAAATTTGCACTAGCTCCTCCAACAATAGAGAAGTTTTTAATTTTTTTTGTTTTAAAGATCTTTTTTAGCTTATGCAAAATGTGTTCCACTGCAACTCTTTGAAAAGAGGCACAAATATCAGACTTGTCTTGTTCACTCAAATCACCCAACTCCAATATCTGCAAACGAACTTGATTTTTAAGCCCAGAATAACTAAAAGCAATCTTTGGAGAGTGATAAAGAGGTACAGTAAAATTAAATCTATTAACATCACCACTCATGGAGTATTTCTCCACAATTGGACCTCCGGGGTATCCCAAACCTAACATTTTAGAAACTTTATCAAAACTCTCTCCAAAACTATCATCCATCGTAGAAGCCAAAAGAGCAAAATCATCAAATCCCCTACCCTCTATCACTTGAGTATGACCACCTGAAACAAGTAGAATGACTTGAGGAAAAACCTCCTCTTTTTCAATAAATAGAGAGTAGATATGCCCATATAGATGATTGATCGCAATAAGAGGAAGATCAAGAGAGATACTCAGAGCTTTTGCCATCATGACTCCTTCAACCAATGTTACAGATAATCCAGGTTCATTTGTAACTCCAATTGCTTTGAGATTAGGAAAAAACTCTTTTGTCTCTTCAAGAATTTTTGGCAAAGCCTTGGCATGAAGACGAGCAGCAAGCTCAGGAACAACTCCACCATAAACAGAGTGTTCTAACTCTTGGGAAATTTTTTTGTGAAAAACAACTTTTTTACTTTTTATCTCTGTAATTGCAATAGAACTATCATCACAACTACTCTCAATAGTTAATATCATGGGGGATTCCTAAAAATAGTAATAGAGTGAAACTTTTGTTTTTCTCTCTTCTTTTTGTTCTATTTTATCTATATCGTACTTTAAATTTAGAGCCAAATTTTGATTAAGTTGATATGTTGTAAATATTTCATGATGCTCTTTAGTTATGCCATCACTAAAAAAATCTTTATATGAGAGTGCACCTATCTTTAAATTTTTAAATGATTTGACTATTCCCACTTTTGGGGCAATTGAAACAATAGCTTTTTTTCGCATATAAAGATCACTTTTGAGCATAAAAAAGGTATAAAAGCTCTCTATTGCATAACTCAAACCAACTTCTAGATTCAACAATCCATGTATAGAGTCTCTAAAATCATCTAATCCAAAAGAGACACCCCATGAGAGAGGTTTAAAAATTTGATCTCTAATTGAGAGGGAGCGAATATTTACAAGATCAAATTTCTCTAATTTTAACTTCTCTTTTTTCTCTTTTTTGAGTTGAAGATGAAAAAAATTGATATATGATCCACCAATAAATCCATAATCCACATCATAAAAATCATGAAATGCTGGTTTATAACCAAATGAAAATGTATCTTTGTTATCAAGAGCTATAGATAATCTCTCACTTTTATGACCCAAAAGTGGATTTGGAGGTTTTTTTATCTTATATGCTTTTTTCTTCTCTAGTTTACTTCTACCTCTCAAAAGAGATAAAAGATCTTTGACATACGATTTTTTATCAATATTTCGTTTTGATCTTTTGAGCCTCAAAAGTTCAATTGCTAGATCATACCCATAAACTTTATCACTATTTTTTAATTTTTCTAAATCTTCATATCTTTTACTATCTATAATATCTAGAACTTCCCTTTGCTCATCAATCATCTCAAAAATAGCTTCAATCTCTTTAGTTTTTGAAGCTCTAAAATTTTCACTCTCTATCAAACCAGCCTCATAAACCTTTCTAATAGTATCAATAGGTATAGCTTTATATGAAAAATTATCTACCAATTTTAGATCATCTCTTGCTACTTCTAATAACCACAAAAGATTATATGAACAATTTTCACTAAAAAAGTAGTAATCTGCATAGAGATCTTTTAGCTCATATAGATGAGTAAGAAGCTTTTTTATCTCTTTGGGAGTTAAATTTAATCTATACTCCCAAATATCTCTTCTCTCCAAATGGTTGTACTCTTTGATCTTTTTATAATAAGGCAAAATAGAGTAACGCCCCTCATATCCTCCAAATAATCCCTGATATGCAAATATAAGACCATTTGATTCTCTAGTTTTAGCAGCATAATTAATAGCATTTGAGGTCAAAGATAGATTATTATCACTATCAATCCTCAAAAAGCTATGCCCAAACATAGATGCAGGAGAGTTAATGTGAGCTGTTGGAAATACCAAAACTACAGATTGAGCATTATAACTTTTAAGAATTTTCTCCAAAGGAGGACATGAAGTGTAAGATTTGATTTTATGTAACAAAGGAATCTTTTGATAAAGCCACTCTACACGAGAAGGAAAACGACAAAAGGTACTATTATCATCTACTATTGCATCAAGTGTGGCAAAAAGTTCTGCTTTGGGATTAGTTTTACCATCTTTTGCCAAAAAAAACTCTTGGCTATCAATTTCACTTTTACCATTTTTATAATGTAATAATTTATACCAATATTTATCACTGTAAATTTTATTATCTTCAACAATAGTAAAATCAAATGAGAAAACAGAGGAGGAGAAAAAGCTCAAATAGAGAAGAAAAAATATTCTTCTTCTATTCATAAAAACTTCTAAGATAGAGAGTTAATAATATTATCAATTACTTGTGCGGAAGTAACATCGCTACTAGAGTAAATTTTTGCAAAATCTTGTTTTAATTTTGCACTAGCTACAGCTTTATCTTCTACTTTCACCAATGATAAAAATGTATCCAAATTTTCACCCTCTCCTGCTGCAACATCAATAGCAAGAGCATCCATATTATCAGCTACAAATTTTTGAGCTTGATCATTTAATGCAAGTTTTGCTGGTTTACTACAACCAACTGATCCACTTGTAATACCAAAAGTTTGATTACCAGATATACCATTTATAGTAACCGCTACAACTTGTGCCAATACTGTACTTTGATTTTCAATAAGCATACTACCCAACCCACAACCAGTATTTGGATGACCTGCCGCACTCAATGAACTATTTAGTGCTAATATTGATAAACCCGAAATTATAATTTTCTTCACTACAAACCCCTTATTAAATATATACCATTATATTCTATAATAATTAAATATTTAATATAAAAGTACCTTTTTTATCATGAAAAATTAAAAATACTTGATAATTTTAAGTATTTTTTAACAACTTTAGAGTAAAATTCGGATTTTATGCTATGCATTCAAATAAAAAATAGTTTTTTATTAAAGAAGTTCACTACTGTGCCGATCATGCAAGTGAAATAAGTAAAAAATTAATACATACTGGGAGAAAACATGACTGTTGAAGAATTAGAATTATTAGGGACATTGAGCGAAATTGATTTAGAATCTATTGACGATGATGCAATTGCAACACTATTGGAAGAAGCTTTAGAAATCACTGATCATGATCCATATGAGGCAATCACATTCATTACAGAAAATAGTGAAATACCATACGAAGACCTACAAAGAGTGTATGATACATTCAAAAAATAATTTCTAAAGCGTTTTTTAACGCTTTAGAAAAATTGCAACGCCATCTTGGGGAAAAACTACATCCGCATCCCAATTTTTGGCTAACCACCTAAATGATTCTCTACTAAAAAACCTCACATGAGTCAAATCTCGAATATAATACCACTTATCAAACTGTTGATTTTTTGGAATAAATGCACTCATGAGACCCAAAACACCACCTTTTCCTAAATGTTGCCACAATCTATCTAGTTCCCCTCCAACATCATGAAGATGCTCTATTACCTCTGTAGAAGTGATAAAATCATACTGCGATTCAAAAACTTTTGGATTATTCTCATAAAAATAGTCATAAATAGAGATATCATAACCTCTTTTGTTCATTATAATAGAAAGAGTAGGTCCCGGACCAGAACCAAAATCTAATCCTTTTGCACCATCTTTTAGATAAGATTGCATAGGAATAAGCAATCTATCTAAAAACTGGCAATAGCCACTATTTTCAATAGAGTTTTGATGATGATCATATTTTGCTTTTTCATCTTTGGCACTCAAAAAATTTTCTGATAACACAAATACCAATTTACAATCAGAACATTGATAATAGTCTCTATTTTGATCTTTAGAGAAAAAGGATATTTTATCCCCCAAACATAAAGGGCAACAATTTTTAATTTTCATAAGAGTAGTCTAACAAAAATAAAATTGTAAACCCTATAAATTATCTATAAATCTAATCGCAACAGTAACAACCACTGTTGCATACAGAGACGCAACAATCTACTACCACATAGGTAGTAGGACACACAACAGGTGGTGGCGGTGGTGGTGGTGGTGGCGGTGGAGCTGGACACAATACAACAACGGGACAAGCAACAGGTGCAGGACATGGAGTAGGACAGCCATTTGCTGTAAAACATGCTGCTTGCAACATGCCACCCATTGCAACACTGAGTGCTGTTATTTTTAATAATGTTTTCATTTTTTTTCCTTGTTAAATACTTTTGCTAAATAAAAATATAGTTAAAACTATTTTTTCACACTTTGTCACACTAGATCTAGACTTTGAATATGCATATAAAAGAAGTGTAAGAAATTTTAACTTAAGAAAAAAATTAATCACTAAAGAAAATTAAATTAACTTAACGACTCATGATGAAAAATAAAAATGAGAATAAAAGTAACATAAGTACTTCATAATAAAATGACGAGATAAAATATAAACTACAAGGTAAATCTTTGCAGATTTACCCATTATAAGTCAAAAAGATTTGACACTTGAGATTATGCTCTATCATTTCACCCTAAGGACAAATAGATAAAGCATAATCTTTAGCACTTAAAAGCCCACTTTTTATTCTAATATTCATAAGCACCGATATCTGGTTGCTCATCTCTTCTATTATCATTTATATCATAAGAGGTTCCCTCAATACCTTTATTAATTAATAAAGTAGATTTTTTTGTCAGTTCATAGCTTGGATTTGAAGCATTAGGATTTTTGAATCCTAGTTTTGAGTTGGAAACTCCTTCTATATTATTGGTTAGTTCAAACATACTCAAATCAGGATCATATTGTGTAGTCAAAAGCTTTTTCTCATTTGTCACATTATTTCTAATAACTGTTCCCAAAATTGGAAAGCCATGAGAAGGATCATTTTTACTAAAACCATACTCACCATCTACAAAAATTGCACTATCTCCATGAAGATTATAGAAAACATTGTTTTCAATCAATACATTTTGTGGAGGTAAATAGTATTCATCCTCATCAGTTGCATCTTTTCCACCAATATAAAATCCAATACCTGCACCTCTATGAGATTCTCTTGTAAAATTATCTACCTCTCGTCCAAATGTATTATTAATAATTTGGTGTGTCCAATCATCACTAGATAATCTCTCATACGATGATGGATCACGATATTTGAGTGGTTTATGATCAAAGTGAGGATAACTATTACTATTAACCTCTCCTACAGGTGTATAACCTCTTACATTTATATAAAAGTTATTGATCTTATATAGTACACTATTTTGCAAAGTATGGTGATAACCTAGTGAATACCAACCATAAGATCTAGTCATATCATGAATTTCACATCTATCTACTGTCCAATCATGAGAAGATATACCAGAATATACACCTATCATAGAGTCATGAATCTTACAATCACCAATATAAACATGATGTACTTCTGCTCTCCATGATGGAGCAAATACAAAATATCTTGCACCACTACCATCCAAGCCCATAATATTAATATATGAACTATCTGCTATTTTTATATTAGCTTCCGAACCATTTGTAAAGATAGCTTTGCCACTATTTTCAGCTTTGAGTGTAAGATTAGTCTTACCAACAATTTTTACGCCATTATAGTGACCATCTTTGAGAATCAAAATATCTCCATCTGTAGCATTATCAATCTTTGATTGCAAAGAATGAGGAGTTACATATATCATTTTGGCTTCATCCATAACGATATCTGGCATATAAGCTTTACTATTTAGATCACCTCTATACTCTCTATCATTATCATCTCCAACATCACCCGTTGGATTATCTGGAGTATCATTTCCTACTTTATCATCATTACTATTATCATCATGTTCTCGATCTTCTTTCTCATGTTTTTTCTCTTTTCTAACCTGTTTTTTCGCCTTTTTCATAGCTTTTTTGAGCGATTTATCCAAAACTATCTCCAATTTATTTGGAGAAACTTCACAATTTATATCAGCAGGATACAATCTCCATGCATCATCAATATCACCACCATCAGCTATAGCAGTATATAAATTACAATCTTGAAGCATAGAATCAACACCCACTATCCCTAAATCAAGGTTTGTATATCCCGTAGATTTATCATTATCACGATCCAAAAAAACTTGCATATTTGGATCTATATTTTGACCACTAAGAATAATTCTAACTCCCTTATGATGTCCTTCACTAGCATTTAAACTCACTGTACTAATCATAAGTGCCGCAACTAATCCCGATATTTTTATTAATTTTATACTTGTTTTCATTATTAAATCTCCATATCTAATTTTTATGCATTTTTTATCCTGGGAGCATCCCATATTTTTTTGCTATTTTTAGGACATAGCAAACCTGTGTGAACTAAATCACCTCAAAAAATTCATTCTATTGCTAATTATTTTTATAAAACTGTTTGTATCTGTTTAAAGAATCAAATCTCAAAGGATCTGATTTTATATGAATAGTCTTCTACAGTATCATATAAAGCAGATGCGTTGAACAGTTTGTTTACAAAAAATTTCATATCTATGTTCAAGTCCTATCTCCTTATCTTTGACTGTTTGTATTGTAAAAAAGAGTGCTTTGTTCTCCTCTTTTTTACAAGGGGGTTTTAATTCCTTCAACTTTTTGAAGTGGTGAAAGTATAAATGAGAAAAGTAAATATAAAAAGGAAAAATAGCCCCAAAATATAGAAAAAATAGGCTAATTTTAGAATTTATTTATAATAAAATTAAGTATTTTGAATTTATAAGCTAAATTTGCTTTGTAAACGACTTTTTTTTGAGAGGCAATTTGAGAGCTAATTTTGTATAAAAAAGTTACACTTTTTAACAAAAAAGGTCAAATTTAACTTACTATCTTGAAATTTTATATAAATTTAGCTAGGCAATTCTTCTGACAACTTGAAACCATGACTCTAGTATAAATCTAAAGACTTGTTAACATTATTTTTTTGGATTAATTGGAATAATATTTTAAACTTTAGAAAAAAATTATTAAATATTTTTAATAAAATCCAAAAAATCCAATTTCACCATGTCACAATTCACCTATCACAAAAAAAGGAGGTTATATATGAAAGTACCTTTGGTAGTCAGACAGTGGGTAAATTATTATAACAAATTAAAAAAAACGAGGAAAATAAAATGAAAAATATATTAATCAGTTCAACAATTTTGGCAATATCTCTAGTAGCAGGAGAAATACCTCAAATATCAGCAACACAGTACAATAACACACTCTCATTGCAAATCAAAAATCTTGAAAAAGATGATATCAAAGCAATCAAGATCAATGGTGAAGATGTATCAGAAAAGATTGAAAAGATGATCAAAGATGAATCAGCAGAGGTAAAAGAGGAAGATGGAAATTATCTATTACAAATTCCATATAAAAAAGAGTCAAAAACCATCTCATTATCACTATCAAGTAATAATGAACTAAAAACAAAAGTACACCAAATAAATGTAAAAAATCGAGCACTTCTTTCTGGTAAAACTCGTGTTTATGGAACAGTAGAATATAAAATTCCTAATTGCTATTGGTTTGGTTGCTGGAAACCTGCATCTCAAGCATACATAGATGTTGAACCCGTTTATAGTTATCATGGAGAGTCTAAAACAGGAATGCAATCAGCTTCATTCTCAACAGATAGAAATGGAAAATTTGACAAATCTATCGAAGGGTGTGGAAAATATATAATAACCGCATCATACAAAGGGATGTCCCAATCAGAAGAATACACTCCTTGGGGATGTAATTGGTGGAGAATGAATGATGATAAATGGAATTTCTATTTAAAATAAAAATATATAAACAATTACATTACTTGTCTATTTTATATAACTATTTTCATATTTAATGTAAAAAATAGTATACTTTGGAACATTTTTTATAAAAGGATATGTTGATGAGAACAAATGCTCCGCAATTGGTAACTTGGATTATAGCTGTAGTTAGTGGTGGTTTAGGGATTATCTCAAGACTTGTAGATATTCCTGCTTTGCCTGTATCATCTTTTGGATTGGTGATGATTGGATTTTTGATCTTAGTTTTTGGAACGGTTTTTTCAGGAATATAAGAGTATATAATTTTGAAAGTGTGACTTTAGCTAAAGTCACACTTTCAAGTTAGTTAGATTTTGCTTTGGACAAAGGCATCCATGCTATCTACGATCTCTTCGATTGTTCCTTCTCCATTCTCTTTGTGAAGGAGTGATTTTGACTCATAAAATTTTTGAATTGCTGGTAGTGGTTCCATATAAACTTTCATTCTATTATCAAATACTTCGTTGTTATCATCTGCACCGCGTCCACGACCTAGTACTCTATCTCTTGCTGTCTGTTCACTTACTACTACTTCGATAACATTTACTAGCTCTACTTCTGGTTCGTTTGTTAGATATTTGTCTAACTCTTCCATCTGCTCTGTGCTTCTTGGGTATCCGTCAATTACGACAACATCTGTTGGAGATTTTTTGATTGCTCCTACTATTGTTTCTATTACGATCTCTATTGGCACGAGATTACCATTATCTATAAAAGATTTGATAGTTTGACCTCTTTCGCTTCCACTTGCTACCTCAGCTCTAAACATATCGCCTGTGGAGTAGTGAGTGATATTTTCATGACGCTGTGCTATTAGCTCTGCATCTGTTGTTTTACCACTTCCTGGTGCTCCAATAATTAAAAATAATTTTTTCAAAACCTCTCCTTATACTTTTTTGGTTTCTCTAACTCTAATACTAAGCTCTCTAAGTTGATCATTATCTACTTTACTTGGTGCTTGAGTAAGAAGACATTGAGCTCTTTGTGTTTTTGGAAATGCGATTACATCTCTAATACTACTACTTTTAGTCATAAGCATTATCAATCTATCAAGACCAAATGCAAGTCCTGCGTGTGGAGGAGCTCCAAATTTTAGTGCATCTACCAAGAAACCAAACTTCTCATCTGCCTCTTCATCACTAATTCCTAAAAGTTTAAAAATCTCTTTTTGAACCTCTGGTTTATGAATCCTTTCACTACCGCCACCTAATTCTGTACCATTTAAAACGATATCATAAGCGATAGACTCTATCTCTTCTGGATCTTCTACGGCTAAACTTTTTGGCATTGTAAATGGATGGTGCATAGCTTTGATTTTGCCCTCTTCTACTTCAAACATAGGAAAATCCACAACCCATACAAACTCAAAAGTATCTTTAGGGATAATATCCATCAACTCAGCCAAATAGATTCTAAATCTACCCATATAATCAAGAACTAATTTTTTATTTCCTGCACCAAAGAAGATTACATCTCCTACTTTTAGATCGGTAACTTTAATAATCTCTTGCAAATCTTTTTCATCAAAAAACTTTGCAAGAGGTCCTTTTAGACCATCCTCTTTTAGTTGGAAATATCCAAGTCCACTAGCTCCAAATTTTCTTACATAAGATTCAAAACCTTTCATTTGTCGTTTTGAGAAGATATTATCTCCATTTGGTACTTTTAGGGCTTTTATACGATTTCTTTTTTTATCTTTTGCGATACCTGAAAAAATTTCGTTTGAACATCTCTCAAAAATATCAATCACATCAACCATACCAAGATCATATCTCAAATCTGGTTTATCACTACCATATTTTTCCATAGCATCATTGTAAGTAATACGATTAAATGGTGTTTTGATATCAAATCCACCCGCTTCAAAAACTTTTTTGAGCATATCTTCAGATACTGCGATTACATCCTCTTGAGAAGCAAAACTCATCTCAATATCTATTTGAGTAAATTCAGGTTGTCTATCAGCTCTTAAATCTTCATCTCTAAAACATTTTGCTATCTGAAAATATCTATCAAATCCACCAACCATCAAAAGTTGTTTGAAAAGTTGAGGAGATTGAGGAAGGGCATAAAATTGACCACCATGAACACGACTAGGCAAAATATAATCTCTTGCTCCCTCTGGTGTAGATTTGGTAAGAACGGGAGTTTCTACTTCCAAAAAGCCATTTGCATCAAGAGCATTTCTTGCTGCTATTGTTACTTTACTTCTAAGTTTAAAAATCTCATACATTCTCTTTTTTCTAAGATCCAAATAACGATAATTTAGTCTTGTCTCTTCACCCACTTTTTCATCATTTATCACAAATGGCAAAGGTTCACTTCTATTTTCAATAATCAGTTCATCTACAACAACTTCAATTTTCCCTGTTTTCAGATTTGGATTCTCTAATCCTTCTCCTCTAGCTCTCACTTTTCCTTTGGCAATTAGTACAAACTCATCTCTTACCTCAGTAGCTATTTTATGAGCTTCCTCACTATCTGCGGGATCACATACAAGCTGTACTAACCCACTTTTATCTCTCAAGTCTATAAAGATAACACCACCATGATCTCTGTAGTTATTTACCCAACCAGCTAGTGTTACTTCGGTGCCTATATCTTTTTCATCTATCTGTGCACAATAATTAGTTCTCAATTTTGTTTCCTATTAAATTACTTAAAAGTATCTATACCATTAAGTAGTTAAAATTTTAATAAAGGATTGTATCCAAAAATACTAAATTTCAGTAGTTATAGTGTAACATATATGCATGCACTTAACAGATGATGATAATTTATTTCCAACTATTCGCACCGTTGGTCTAACTCTTAGACCAAATTCTACCAATCTTGCTCCTCATGTCAAGACTTTGCAAAAGGCACTATCTAAACATGGAGCAGAGATATTATTAGATAGAAGAGGTGCCAAAACACTCAATGTCTCTGGTGGTCTTGATAAAAAAACATTTTTTGAAAAAAGCGATATACTTATATCTTTGGGTGGAGATGGAACTCTACTATCTCTAGCTAGAAGAAGTTATAAATATAATAAACCTATCTTGGGTATAAATGCTGGAAATTTAGGTTTTTTGACAGATGTTGCATTGGATGAAATTGATTCATTTATTGATAAAATTTTCAAAAATGAGTATCGAATAGATCATAGAATTATCCTAGAGATAGAACTTACATCAGAGACAGGTAATAAAAATATTATCGCTTTTAATGATGTAGTACTCTCTCGTCCTTCGATGGAAGGAATGGTAAATATAGATGCTTATGTCACAACAAAACATTCGGGGATATGTCAAAAACATCTTAATACTTATCGTGGAGATGGACTAATAATAGCAACACCTACTGGCTCTACTGCATATAGTCTATCAGCGGGAGGTCCTATTGTATTTCCTTTGACAGAGGCTATTATTTTAACACCAATTTGCCCACACTCCCTCACTGAAAGACCTGTTGTTTTACCTGCGGATTTTGAGGTTGAATTTAAGAGTAAAGATGCTGTAACAATTGTAATAGATGGTCAAGACACTTACTATCTAAATCTATTTGACTCCGTCAAAATCAAAATTGCAAAAAAAGCAGTACGAATGATCCATAGATTGGAGAGAAACTATTTTGATGTACTTAAACAAAAACTAAATTGGGGGAGCCAATGATTGAACGGTTTTATCTCAAAAATCATCTAAGTTTCAAAGAGATTGAACTAAATTTTGATAAAAATCTTATTATTTTCAGCGGACCTAGTGGTGCTGGTAAATCAATACTCATGGATGCCCTACTCTCACTATTTGGACTCAAAGAGACCCATGCTTCATATATAGAGGCTTCTATTTATGGTGATTTAGGATTAGAACTATTTGGAATAGATCAAGATGAACCAAATATTTTTAGACTCACAAAAGAGAAGAGTGCAAGATATTTTATAAACAACCAACAAATATCAAAAAAAAATATCAGATCAGCAAGTAGCTCTTTTATAAACTACCTCACACTTAGAGAGTTTAAAGAGTTTGAAAATAGTAATATCCTAAATACTCTTGATAAAATAGCGATAAAAAATTCACAAAAACATCAAATACTCTTATCAGATTTTTATAAATTATATCAAGCCTATAAAGATACAAATATAAGGCTAGAAAAAATTATTGAAGATGAGAGGAAGATTATTGAACTAAAAGAGTTTGTCTCTTATGAGATTCAAAAGATAGAATCAATTGATCCAAAAGTAGGAGAGTATGAAGAGCTACTAATTCAAAAGAGAGAACTCTCAAAAAAAGAGAAATTAGAAGAGAGCATTATGAGTGCTTCTACTATCTTTGAGTATGAAAATAGAGTGAGTGAAGCTCTAAATCTCTTAGAAGAGGACTCTGTATTTTTTGATGAGATGATAAATGAACTAAAAGTTATCTTTGAAAATGCTACAGATAGATTAAATGATTTAGATGAACTCAATATTGAGGAGATGTTAGATCGATTAGAACAACTATCATCCCTAAAAAATAGACATGGTTCTATAGAAGAGGCACTCTCTTATCTTGAAAAAAAGAGAGAAGAGTTAGATCATTTTGAAAATCTAGCTTTTGAAAAAGAGAGATTAGAGAGAGAATTAGATGATCTAACCAATAAACTAGAAGTAAAAACTAAACTATTAACAAAGAGTAGAGAAAAAGCACTAATAACACTTACAAAAAGAGTAGAATATTATCTAAACCTTCTCTACCTAAATGATATAAATTTCACCATAAATAGAGTAGATATTCATGAGAAAGGTGCTGATGAAGTTCATGTAAGCCTCAAAACTACTGATCTAACAAAAGTAAGTTCGGGAGAGTTAAATAGAATTAGATTGGCATATCTTGCTGCTTCAAGTGAATTTATTCAAGAGAAAAATGGTATTTTGATACTTGATGAGATAGATGCAAACTTGAGTGGAAAAGAGTCCATGAGTATTGCAGAAGTATTAAAAAAACTCTCCCTTCATTATCAAATATTTGCCATTAGCCATCAACCACAACTATCTTCAAAAGCTGATATGCACTTTTTAATCTATAAAGAGAATGAAAAAAGCCAAATAAGACTACTCGAAAAAGAGGAGAGAATAAAAGAACTCTCACGAATGATAAGTGGAGAAGAGGTTAGCAGTGAAGCTATAACCTTTGCAAAAAGCTTACTAGATAGATAAAAATCAACAAATTAAATCAATAATCACAAATTTTTTTCACTTTTGCTACTAAAGTAGCATGTTAATTTGAGTCAAACAGACTAAACTTTCATCATAAAAAAGAAGAAAGGATAAAACATGTTATTAAGAAGATATAGACCAATAAATCAATTTAGAGATTTTAGACAAAGTTTTGAACTTTTAAATACAATATTAAATAGTGTAGAAAATTCACAAACAGAAGTCGGTGAGAGATATGACTTTACCCCTGCTGTTAATACACGAGAGGGTGAGTATGCATATCATCTCGAACTTGATCTACCTGGTGTAAAAAAAGAGGATATCAAGGTTGATATAGAGGATGATAAAGTTGTTATATCTGGTGAAAAGAGATTAAAAGATGAGCTAAAAGAGGAGAACTACTACAAAGTAGAGAGTTTTTATGGACAATTTAAACGCTCATTTTCATTACCAGAGGAGGCAGATGTTGAAAATATTCATGCCCAGTCAAAAGATGGAGTTTTAGAAGTAACTATTCCAAAACTACAAAAAAGTGATGTTGAAACTACAAAAAGAATTAAAGTAAATTAAGAGGGGTAAATTATGGAAGTTGTAGAAAAAATAAAAGAGATTGGTAGTGAAGTTGGAGAGGTAGTAGAAAGAGGTGTAGCAAAGAGCGGTGAGGTGTTTGATAACATTGTAAGCCACTTACCATTTGCAAATTTAGCTAAGAAGGATTCTGGTAATTTTCATATTGAAGTAGATATGCCGGGGGTGAAAAAAGAGGATATCAAGATAGATATTGCTGATAATATTCTTACCGTGTCAGGAACTAGAGAGTTTAAAAACGAGGTAAAAAGAGAAGATTATTACTTATGTGAGAGTGCATTTGGAAAAATTGAGAGAAAATTTACAATTCCTGATGGTATAGATAGAGATAAAATATCAGCAAAATTAGATGATGGAGAGTTAGTTATAGAGCTTCAAAAAGATGAGAAGCTAAAACCAAAAGCTATAGAGATTAAATAGGAAATAGAGATGAAAAAGAGGATTTTCTTACCCATGATTATGGCTCTAACTATTGGAGCTTCCTCATTGGTTGCGGATATAAATAAAACTTTTGATCCATTTGAAGATATGCATCAAATACGCCAACACATGATAAAGATGCAAGAGGAGATGGACAAAATTTTTGGTAATTTTCATCAAAAAATGAAAATGGATAGTCGTTTTGGTGATTTTGAACCATTTAAAAATAGTTTTTTTAATATCGAACCTGCTGTTGATCTCAAAGATAAAGGGGATCATTATGAGGTAAAAGCCAATATACCGGGGGCTGATAATCAAAAAATAGATGTGAGTATCAAAGATGGAATGTTAAAAATCTCTGCAACGACAAGTAAAAGTCATGAAGAGAAAAAGGGCGATAAGTTTTTAAAACAAGAGCGATATATGGGGAGTTATATGCGTATGATATCTCTACCAGAAGATGCTGATGGAGATACTATTAAAAATAGCTATAAAGATGGTGTACTTACAGTAACTATCAAGAAAAAAAATAAAATAAAATAAAAGAGGGAAAAAAAATGAAAAAAAGTATAATTTCTATATTGGTATCATCACTACTATTGACAAATATTGCCATGGCTGATTCAACTAAAACATTGACAACTAAGGAGGTTACAACTCAAGCCAAAGTAGTAGCAACACAAGAGGCTAAAAATAGTAAAGTGAAACTCATAGATGAGGCAATAAAATCACTCAATCTATCAGCAAAAGCACTATTAGCACTTGAAAATAAAAACTCTGATGAAGCAAAAAAAGATATAGAGTTGGCATTGGGTAAACTAGAGGCTATATTAGCAGCTGAACATACTCCAAAACTTCTTCCTATTGAAAATAGAGTTGTTATCAAAAATTTTGAGGGAAGTGCAAAAGATGTAGAAATTATCTTAAATGAGGTCAAAGAGCTTCTTTCAGAAGGAAAAGTTCAAGAGGCTGGTGAACTATTGATTACTCTTCAAAGTGAAATTGATGTAACTGTTGTTAGTCTGCCTCTAGTATCCTATCCTGATGCACTAAAACTAGCATCCAAATATCTGATAGAAGAGAAGCCAGATAAAGCAAAAGAGGTTTTAAAATTGGCACTTAATACTTTTACAGAGGTTCAACAAATTATTCCAATTCCAATAATTAATACTGTAGAACTTGTATCAGCCTCTTCAGACATAGCAAAAGAGAATCAAGAACAAGCTCTTAAGTATCTCTCATCAGCGAGTGATGAGTTAGACAAAGCTGAAAAACTTGGATATTTGAGTAAAAGTACAACAACATATAAACAACTACATGAGATGATTAAAAATGTTGAAAAAGAGGTAAAAGGTCCAAATAAAGCTGAAAAATTATTTCAAGAGCTAGGGGAAAAATTAAAAGAGTTCAAAGAGAAGATATTCTCTTCTAGTGATAAAGAGAAAAAATAGGTTAGGATATTTTGAATGGTTAGTTTAATCAAAGCATATCAGGAGCATAAGGGTGATATTGAAAGATTTATAATGGACAATATCCACCATAATGGTATTGTCTCACTAACTAATGATAGTTTGGAGGGGTTTTTTAAAACCTTTAAATCCCTCCAGCTTTTATATGTAACAGATGAAAATTACCAACAAAGTAGTCCAAGCTTTGTGAGATATTCAAAAGATATTAATAGAGTAGGTACTAATAGAAGTACGATATTTAAAACAAAAAAACTTAATAAAAATGGAGAGTATATAAGCTCTCCATATATATGTTCCGTTTCAGGAAAGACTATTATCACTGTTATAAAAAGAGTAAATAAAAACTATCTTGTTATGGATTTTAATCTAGTTGAACTATTAGAGGAGTTAGGCTATGTTACACATGCTCTATTTTTTACAAAATCAAATAAATTTATATATGGTTTAATTGGATATGGACTTACAATATTATCACTAATTTTAATAGTTTACTCTTTTATCTCATTTAGTGCTTATATATTTAATAGTGCATCACTTATTGAGACAACCTTTAAATCAATTATATCATTAACACTAGGATTAGCAGTGTTTGATCTTGGTAAAAATTTATTAGAACATGAGGTTATATATAAAAATAACCATCCACATGAGAAGAGTGAAAGTAAAATGTTTATCAAATTTTTGATTTCAATTATTACAGCACTATCTATAGAGGCACTAATGCTTGTTCTAAAAATAAGCTTAACAAAAAACTATAGTGAAATACTCTATGCTGTCTATCTTATTGGTGGTGTATCACTAATGATTGCTACATTGGCACTATTTTACAAAAATACTAAAACCGAGCTAGTCTAAAAGTACACTTTTGGACTGTTCAATCAATTTATAAGCATTTTTAACAAAAATATTTTTTTCTACTATTTTCTATAACATTATCATTTTCCAAATTTTTGAGATGTCTCTCAACTACATGTCTAACTGTACCTAATAATTTAGCAATTTCTGTTTTTGATAAATTTTGAAGTAGTTTATAATAGTGGTGATCATTTGGATCCATATTTTGAATAAGCAATTTAGAGAGTCTTTGAGATGTAGAGTACAAGGAGATATCACTTGCTAACTCTTCAGTATGACGCATTTGAGAAGCTATATATGGGAAAAAATGTCTATTAAATTGCTCATTATTTACCAACCATTCACGCACTTTTTCTATAGGAAGTTCCAATAAATCAACATTTTCTAATACCTCATAAATAACATTATGAGATTTACCATCAAGTAAAATTAGTGTATCAAACATATCTCCATGCCTATAGACAAAAAGTGTCTGTTCTTTGGCATTTTCCAAATTTAGTTGTAAACTTTTGATTTTACCTTTGAGTACAATATAAAAATATTTAGATAACTCACCATCTAAAAAAGGTGTTTCTCTCCTTTTGAAAGATACAATTCTCCCATATTTAATAAACTGATCTTCAAAACTTTGATCTAAATCCTTAAATATCTCTACTCCATAATGCTTCATGGAACTTTTCCTTACCATATTTTTACCAAAATTGTAACATAATTCACTAGACATATACTATTACTCAACTATTAACTCTTAACTATATTTGATATACTTCCAAAAAAATTTTAATAGGAAAACTTTATGGCACTATATATAGTAGGACACAAAATACCAGATTCTGACTCTATCTGTTCAGCAATAGCACTTTCATACCTTTATAATAAATTAGGAACTAAATCTATTGCTTGTATGCAAGGAGAGATCAACCCTGAAACTGCTTTTATTTTAGAAAAATTTGGATTTGAAGCACCACTTCTCAAAACTTCTTATACAAATGAAGAGGTATTTATTACAGATACTACAGATTTGGCACTATGTCCTGATGATATTTTGGATGCAAAAGTAGTTGGCGTTGTTGATCATCATAAGCTTGGAGACTTAACTACCTCTACACCTCTTGAAGCTTGGATTCGTCCTGTGGGATGTTCTAATACTATTGTAAAAGAGATGTTTGATTATCACAAAATAGAGATTCCAAAAGATATTGCAGGAATTATGATGTGTGCAATTTTGAGTGATACTGTTATTTTTAAATCTCCAACATGTACAAAAGAGGATACAAAAGCAGTAAAAGAGTTAGCTACTATTGCTGGTATTGAAAATCCAAAAGAGCTTGGTATGGAGATGTTTAAAGTAAAATCAAAAGTAGAAGGCACACCAATTCGTGAGTTGGTTTTGAGAGATTTTAAAGATTTTAACATGAGTGGTACAAAAGTTGGTATTGGACAATTAGAGGTAATTGATGTAGCAATATTTGATGATATCAAAGATGATCTACTCAAAGATATCCAGAGCCTTAAAAAAGAGGGAGATAGACATAGTGTACTACTTCTTTTAACAGATATAATGAAAGAGGGATCTGAATTATTAATTGCTAGTGATGAAATATCAAAAATAGAAGAGGCATTTAAAAATGAATCTAGTGAAAATAAAATGTGGCTAGATAAAGTACTTAGTAGAAAAAAACAAGTAGTTCCATTTTTAGAATCTATCTTTAGAAATTAATAGTAATTTAATTAAACAATTTTTATTTATAAGCCTCTATAGTATAATGTATTTTTAAATAATGCCATACATAGGTAAAATCATATGAAAATACTATTTATTTGTAATAAAATTGATAAACAACTGCGTCAGAGAGTTGCTCTGCTAGAGGGAAACGGTGCTCAAACAGAAATATTATCTCTGACGGAGTACAAGCTTACAACAGTAGATAAAGAGGTCATTGATTTGGATCCAAAAAGTCCATTGGAGTTTTTGGAAGATAATCTATCCTCTTTGCGTATTTTAAATAGGACGCTAAAAAGAAAAAAAATAATTAATCAACTTGAATATTATGATCTAATCGACATCTATAAAAATGAAAAAACAGCACTACTTCTAATAGATAATATTTTAGACAAATGTTATGGCTACTTTGTTACAGTGGGAGATGAAGAGGAGAAGAGTAGTGCAGTTACCAATTATAAGCTCAAACAACTCTATAAAAAAGCAATTTTTATAATATTTAATAGCCAAACCCAACAAGAGAATTTTCCTTTTAAATTCAATGATAAATCTGAAGTAGTGAGAAATGGTATAGAAATTTTTGAAGAGATTGATAAAATTGATGCACAAAAGATGATGACTTTTGCAAATAGATTTGATATAGATCGTCATAAAAACATTGTATATTGTGAACTAGTTGGATCAATACAAGATCAAAAAGAGCTAATAGAGGAGATAGCAGCTCTACCAAAAGAGAGACTAAAACAGCATACATTTATATTTACACTTCTCTCTCATGGAGTAGATGAGAGAAAAGATATCAAAGAATTTTTGAGCAATAAAAAATTTGATTTTTTGCTTTTAGATAGTATGCTCACACCTCCACAAAAAGCGATGCTTCTGAAAATTTCTAATAGTGCAATAGTATTATCAACTGATCCAAAATATGATACTCTCCAAGCTGTACTATATGCCAAAAACTTAACATACATATATAGAGTTGATGCACTAGAGGCGGTATATGCACACAATGATATCTTTATTGAGAGGTTTAGTCACTTTATAGACCCAACACAAAGTAGTTATAAGATAGAATTGGTCGATGATATTTTAGAGCAAAATTCAAAAAAAATATATGAAATTTTTGCTCCAGAAAATGCAATTACAAACTATATAGAGGCAATTAAACGAATATGATTATTGATACACATTGTCATCTAAATGATCAAAGATATTTTGATGATTTAGATGAAGTGATTACTAGAGCAAAAGAGCATAATGTAAAAGGTGTTCTAATCCCTGGGGCAGATCCACGAGAATTACCAAGAGCAGTTGAGATATGTGAACAAAATGAGAATATATTTTTTAGTATAGGAGTACACCCTTATGATCTAGAATTTTATAATGAAGATGAACTTTTAAAGTACGCTTCACATCCAAAATGTATTGCTGTTGGAGAGTGTGGGCTTGATTATTTTAGACTTCCCAAAGATGAAGTTGAAAAAGAGAGAGAAAAAGAGGCTCAAAAAGAGATTTTTATTGCTCAAATTAAGTTGGCAAAAAAAGTTCAAAAACCACTAATTATACATATTAGAGATGCTTCAGAAGATAGTAAAAAGATTCTTATAGAACATAATGCCAAAGAGGTAGGAGGTGTTCTTCACTGTTATAATGCTAGTCCTATACTATTAGAATTAGATAAACATGGATTTTATTTTGGAATTGGAGGTGTTGTTACATTTAAAAATGCAAAAAAATTGGTAGAAATTTTGCCACAAATTCCAATAGAAAAGCTATTGATAGAGACCGACGGTCCATACCTTACACCTCATCCACATCGTGGAGAGAGGAATGAACCATGGTATACAACATTTATTTTAGATAGAATGTCTGAAATTTTAGAGATAGAGAGAGCTAAACTTGAAAAAATTATATTAAACAATACATATAAGATCTTCGAAGAGTTTTCAAAGCATTCGTAATATACAATATATTTTCATGTTAAAAATAATATTAATCTTTATAATTTTAGAATCTCTACTTTTTTCAGTAAGCTTAAAAAATATCAATCCAGATTTTACAAAAGCAGATGAAAAAAGAGTTTTAAAAACGCTCAATATCCCTGGGAAATTTGTTGATAATATTGAATATCAGGAGATGAAAAGAGATATTGATAAATTAGATGTATACTATTTCAAAGATACTATCAAGAGTGGAGAGGTGATTATTCATACACTCAAAGATATTATTCACAAATCAAATGTTCCCGATACTTTCTTATATATGGCTATGATTGAATCAAAATTTATGATGCATGCCAAATCAAATAGAAAAGCAGTTGGACTATGGCAATTTATCCCATCAACTGCCAAAAAATTTAACTTAACTATAAACAAAAAGATAGATGAGAGATTAGATCCCATAAAATCTACAAAAGCGGCTATTAAATATCTACAATATCTCAAAAAGCGTTTTAAAAAATGGTATCTAGTAGCTATGGCATATAATTGTGGAGAGACCAGACTTGCAAAAGCAATTCGTGCTGCTAATACAAATGATATTTCAACACTTTTAAGTCTTGATGAGAAATACATACCAAAAGAGACAAATAGATACATCAAAAAACTTATTATCGCATCTCTTCTAGCAAATAGTAAAACTATTACTACTCAAACACATATAAGAGATAAAAAGTCAGATAAAAAGCTCCAAGAGCTAGAAGTTCAAAGAGGACTAAGCCTCAAAAATATTGCAAAAAAGTTAAATATATCTGCAAAAACACTCAAAAAATATAATCCACATCTTCTAAAAGGTGTCATTCCAAAAGATAAAAAGAGATATTGTATATATGTTCCATCAAATGAGTTAAATGATAGTTCAAAAAAAGTTTGTAGCAACTACAATATTTTTTCATACACCGTAAAAGAGGGAGATACTCTATTTAAAATTAGTCTTAGGCATAATAATAAAATGTCGGCTATTCACCAACTTAATAAAAATCTATCTTCTGTTTTATCAATCGGTCAAAAAATTATACTTATAGGAGACAATAAAACAAACAGTAAAATAGGCAAAAAAAGGGTAAATTTTAAAATAAAAGAGTCAAATCAAAGCATAAAAATAAAAGATACTAATGAGACAAATGTAACAATAAATGCAAAAGAGACAAATCAAACTATAGATAAAAAAGAGTCAAATAGTACAAATATTACAATACCAGTAAAAGAGACAAATCAAAGCGTCAAATCAAAAGAGATAATTAACAAAAAAGAGTTAAAATTTTCTCCATATCTTAAACAAAAAAGTGATATCTTAGGTAAAGAAAAAGACAATTTTAAGACATTAAAAATATTAAATTACGAGGATTAAATTTGAGACGCATAGTTTTTTATTTTATATCTACATTTTCTCTTATCATTAGTGGTTGTGCCTATGGAACACCATATCAAGGAGGAGCTTTTGATCAAGATCCAATAAGCTCCAAAAACATGTATAAAGCAACAATGACACCCTATGTTGTTAAAGGTATCAAATATTATCCTATTGCACCAAGAGTAGGAGATGTATATACAGGTACAGCTAGTTGGTATGGTCCCAATTTTCATGGTAATCAAACTTCAAATGGTGAATATTATAATATGTACCAAAGAACAGCTGCACACAAAACACTACCTATAAACACTATGCTAGAGGTCTCCAATTTACAAACAGGAGCTTCAACCATCGTAAGAATTAACGATAGAGGTCCATTTGTAGCAGGGAGAATTATTGACCTTTCATATCAAGCAGCTATGGATATTGGTTTAGTTGAAAATGGGACAGGTCATGTAAGATTAAAAGTATTAGATTATGATACAACAGCAAGAGATTATCTACATGAAAAAGAGCAAATTGTTCAAGCTCCCAAACCTCAAACTACTATGCAAGCATTGGTAATAGAAGATACAAAAAAAGATATTACACCAAAATATCATGTACAAATTAGCTCAACAAGTCGCAAAGATAGAGCAATCGAACTTGCAAATAAATATGCTCTCATAGATGGTTTATATAGAGTTTCAGTCAAAGAAAAAAAGGCAAATGGTGTACCACTCTATAAAATCGTTGTTGGCATATTTAATGATGCTAGTAGTGCAAAAAGTTTTATAACTTCACACAAACAGTTTAATGGTGCATTTGTCATAAAGGATTAAAAATTGGTAACAATAAAAAGAGATACAAAAGAGACACAAATAGAAGCTACACTTGAACTATATGGTGAAGGTAAAAGCAATATAAATACAAAAATTGGTTTTTTTGATCATATGTTGGAGGCTCTTACAAAACACTCTCTTATGAACCTTGATCTTACATGTAATGGAGATATAGAGGTTGATTTTCACCATAGCGTAGAAGATACAGGTATTGTAATTGCACAAGCTCTAAAAAAAGAGATTTTTCCTATAGAAAATGTTGAGAGATTTGGTGAAGCAACTGTTGTCATGGATGAAGCTAGTGTCAATACTGTATTAGACTTAAGTAACCGTCCATTTTTACATTTTGATGTAGATTTAAGTGGAAAAGTTGGTGAATTTGATACAGAACTTGTAGAGGAATTTTTTCGTGCTATTGCATTTAATGCAGGATTAACCATGCATATAGTTGCCCTTAGAGGCAAAAACCAACACCATATTATTGAAGCTGTTTTCAAATCATTTGCAGTAGCACTAAGAAGAGCAACTACCAAAAATATTAGAGTAGGTATTCCTAGCACAAAAGGGGTTTTATGATTGAACTTCTTGTTCTTGATGTTGATGGATGTCTAACTGATGGCTCAATAACTTATACTCAAAGTGGCGATGAGATCAAATCTTTTAATGTAAAAGATGGTTTGGCAATTGCTACATGGATCAAGCTTGGCAAAAAAGTTGCAATTATTACAGGAAGAGAGTCAAAAATTGTTCAAAGAAGAGCAGATGAACTTCATATTCAACATATATATCAAGGTATCAAAAATAAAAGAGAGAAGCTTGAATATATATTAAAAGAGGAGAAGTTGGAGTATAAACAAGTTGCGGCAATTGGAGATGATCTAAATGATTATCTTATGCTTCAATCAGCAGGAGTCTCTTTTACTCCACAAAATGGAGTAGATGATATAAAAGATATTGTAGATATTATATTATCAAAAAATGGTGGAGATGGAGCGATTAGGGAGATGATAGATTATATCATCAACAAAGATGGACTAAAAAGAGATTTTATACAATTATGGCTCTAAAGTTTTTTACAATTTTATTGGCTCTTTTTGTAGCAGAGATAACTTTTTTGGCATTTAAAGAGCCAAAGAGTATCAAAAGTTCAAACGAAGATAAACTTAACCACTCTACTATTAAATTTACAGATATTCAAAGCTACATGATTAACAAAGATGGCATCCAAAATAGCATTAGAGCATCAAAGGCTCTTAAATTTGCCAATCATGATGAAGTTTATGATATCAATATATCCTATATAAACAGAGGTAGAAAAGATCAAATAAGTGCAAAAAAAGCTATTCATACCAATGGAATTTTCTATTTAACTCAAAATGTTTTTTATGAAAATAATTTGTCTATATCACTTGAGAGTGAGGAGTTAGAGTATGATAGTAGAAATAAGATTGCCCACTCAAATTTACCATTCAAATTTTATACACAAAAAGGCAACATGATAGGAGAAGGTTTTCGATATGATATACAAAACCAAATTTTAAAAAGCAATAAAGTAAAATTTGAAATTGAATACAAAGAAGAAGAGTTATGAAAATATTTATAATTTTAATCCTCCTTTTCTCTCTACTAGAAGCGGAAAAAGTTGAAATAAGTGCAGATAGTTTTGAGGCAAATGAACCAAAACAGATATCTATATTTAGTGGCAATGTAAAGATCAAAAAAGGTAGAGATGAGTTTAACGCATCAAGAGTAGTAATTCTGTTTGATAAAAAAAACAAACCCACAAAATATAGTGCATCAGGAGAGGTAAAGTTTCAATTAAAAACAAAAGAGCAAATTTTTGTAGGTCATGCAGACAAACTTATTTATGAACCTATCACACAAAAATACCAAATTTTAGGCAACGCCTTTATCCATGAGAAGAGTCAAAATCGTAAACTTTATGGAGAAAAAATCATTATTGATAGAAAAAAAGGCACATCAAAAATCACAGGCACAAAAAGTAGACCTGTCAAATTTATATTTTCTGTTAAAGAGTAAAAATGTTAAAACTAATCCAAGCACAATTTGTTACATCAGCCCCATCTATTAGAGAAGCCCTACCCGCAGACATGAGTGAAGTAGCTATCATGGGAAGAAGTAATGTAGGTAAAAGTAGTATTATAAACTCTCTCACAAATAGAAAAAATTTAGCAAAAAGCTCCTCTACTCCCGGTAAAACTAGGCTTATTAACTTTTTTGATTTCTATTATCTATGTGGTGAAGATAGATATCAAGCAAGACTTGTTGATCTTCCTGGATTTGGGTATGCAAAAGTTTCAAAGAGTGAAAAATATACTTGGCAAAAAAATCTAAATGAGTTTATCAAAGATAGAAGTTCTATTCGTCTTTTTATACATCTTATAGATTCTCGTCATCCTCGTACAAAAATAGATAAAGAGGTAAGAGAGTATCTACAACATATAAAACGAGCTGATCAAGAGATTTTGGAGATATTTACAAAATCAGATAAACTAAATCAAAAGGGTCTATCAAAACTAAAAAAAGAGTTTCCAAAAGCAATTATGGTATCAAATCTAAATAAAAGAGGTATTGATCAAGCTAATCAACTTATTTTTAAGAGTCTATTTTTCAAAAGTTGCCCCTAGTGGAGATAATTTATAAAAAAGCAAAACTTTCAGATATAAAAGCTATGCAAGTTTTAGTTACTCCAGAGGTAGAGTCTGGCAAAATTCTATTTCGTTCCCAAGGGGATATTGCAACAAATATCCGCTCCTATATTTTAGCCTTTGATAATACTCAACTAATAGGTTTTGGTGCATTACATATATACTCCCCTATCCTAGCAGAGGTAAGAAGTCTCATTGTAAAAGATAGCTATAGAGGCAAAGGAGTAGGAAAAAACATAGTAAAACATATTAAGCAAGAGGCAAAAGATTTAGGTATAAAACAGATTTTTACACTTACTTATGAAAAGTATTTTTTTGAGAGTTTAGATTTTATAGAGATACCAAAAAGTGATCTACCTGAACAAAAAATTTGGGCAGATTGTATTAAATGTAAACACTTCCCAATATGCGACGAAATAGCTCTCATTATTCAACTCTAAATATTTATCTAATTTTTGCAGCAGCACTAGTTTATGAAGCTTTTGCATCTATGCACTTTTATCTCACTCCTCTTATTGGATTAATGTTCTATTTTAGTATCTATTTTTTGGAAGAAGAGAAGTATAAAGAGCTATTTTTTATATTAGTTTTTTCTCTATATCTTGAGGCAAATAGAGGGCTTATTAGTTTCTCATTATCTATATATTTTGTATTTATATATTACAGTTTTCTCAAAAATCTCAAACTATATATAAACTGCAAAACATGTCTAATTTGGATATATGTCACAATAGCATATTGTGGATATTATGTTTTCTCTATATTTTTATCAAGTATTCTTAATGTTGATATGCTTCCTCTTGATATTATCAACTATCTTATCTTTATCGTTAGTGATAGTATATTGGTATTTTTATTATCATGAAAAATCGTATCAAATTTATTGTTATCTTTTTTGTACTATTTTGGATACTTCTCATATCTCGTATATACTTTATAAGTATCAAATCAAACACATATTATGATGAACTTGCCAAAAGAAATATTGTCAAAACAGAATATTTAACTCCACCTAGAGGAATGATTGAAGATAGAAATGGTATAAATTTAGCAGTCAATAAACTTGGATTTAGTATATATCTCATACCTCACCTAACAAGAAAATCAAAAAAAGAGCAACTTAAAAAAGATTTAGATTATCTATCCAAATATTTTCCAAAATTCAAAAGAGAAAAAATATATAAAACATACAAAAGAGCAGACACACCATATAATCATAGACCTATCCAAATAGTAAACTTTATAAATTATAACGATCTTATCTCCAAATATGTATCATTTTTATCTAATAAAGATTTTAGTATCAAACCAAACTCCAAAAGATTTTATCCATTTGGAAGTACAGCTTCTCATGTAATAGGCTATGTGGCAAAAGCAACTACAAAAGATATAGAAAAAAGTTCAGTAGCAAAATTCACCAAAACAAGTGGGAAAAATGGTATAGAAAAATATTACAACACACTGCTAGAGGGAGAATTAGGTTACAAAAAAATAAAGGTAACAGCACTAAATAAAGAGGTCTCTCTACTAGAAAAAAAAGAGCCGATAAGTAGTAATTTATCTCTAAGCATAGATATTAAACTTCAACAATATCTAGAAAATATTTTTGAAGATCAAACAGGGGCATTAATTATTATGAATGCCCAAGATGGATCAATTTTGGCAGGGGCAAGTTATCCTGAATATAATATTAATGAATTTGTAGAGGGAATATCACAAAAGAGATGGGACAAACTAATCACTGATCTAAATCACCCATTTACAAATAAATTTGTACAAGGTCTATATCCTCCAGGTTCATCAACTAAACCTCTTGTATCTTTAAGTTTTATCAACTCCCAACTTATAGAAGAAAAAGAGAATTTTCTTTGTGAAGGTATTATGAGTGTAGGAAAAAGAAACTTTCGGTGTTGGAGTAGATATGGACATGGAAAAACAGATATGAATATGGCGATAAGAGAGAGTTGTGATGTATACTTTTACAAAGGTGGTCTTCGTGTAGGAATTGATAAAATCTCTACCGATCTTACTCGTTATGGATTTGGTAAAAAAACCTTTATTGATCTACCTTCAGAGTTTATCGGTACAGTACCAAGTAGAAATTGGAAAATTCAAAAATTTGGTGAGAGTTGGTACAAAGGAGAGACACTAAATACCGTCATAGGACAAGGAGATTTTTTAGTAACTCCAATTCAAATAGCAGTATCTACCGCACTAGTAGCAACAGCCAAACAGATCACACCACATTTTATAAAAAAAATAGGCAATAAAGAGATAACTTATGAGAAAAAAGAGATATTAACCATTAGAGAAAAAAAAGCCCTCCCAACAATAAGAAAAGCGATGTTTGAAGTATGTAATCATAAAAGAGGTACTGCATATAAATATAATAGCTCTATTATAAATATTGCAGGCAAAACAGGTACTTCTCAAGTGGTTGGTATACCACAAACTGAGGTAAAAAGAATGAGTGAAAACGATCTTGCATACTTCAAAAAATCACACGCATGGCTTACTACCTATGCTCCATATGAGAAACCCAAATATATAGTAACTGCCATTGTAGAACATGGAGGGCATGGAGGAAGTGCCGCAGGAGATATAATCTCAAAGGTATATAATAAGCTTGTACAATTTGGTTATATTGATAAAAAATATGTTAAAAAAGAGTACCTCTCAATATTAGAAGATACCAATACTTCACAGGATATAAATATCTCTAGGGCATTCAATTGATACTCCCCATAAATAGGGGAAGGATATCAACTTTTTTTAAATTTTGGAAAAATTGGATTATCAATGATAAAGTATTGCTTTTTGGACATGGAGAGCATCAAACGAAAACTGGGGAACTACGATACTTATAAAAGAGTAGTCGTACTCCCCCAAAAAACTATCTAACTAAAAATTCTCGTATAACATCTTCATTTGTAATATCTTTATCATATTTAACAACAATGATCTTTTCACTCTCATTTACATAATACTCTACAATACCCTTTAGTACTTTGATACCATCAAGTTTATCTCTATCATATCTATCAAACTCCATATAAACATTACCACGATGTCCGGGGTTTCTAAGCTTCATAATCCATAAAAACCATAATATACAGAGTCCCAATATAAAGAGAGATAGTGAAGCTCTTGAAAAACTATGCAAAAACCAACCACCAAAAAGACCACCCAAAAATGTACCAAAATAGGCAAATGAGTTTGCAACACCCAATGATGCACCCTTTTGATGGACTTTGGCAAATTTAGAGACAAAAGATTGAAGCAGAGGTTCAAACATATTAAAACCTATAAAAAATAGAACTACACCCACAATAAAAAGAGTAGCATTAGTAGCAAATCCCATCAATAAAAACCCGATACCAATAGATACAATAGAGATCAAAAATATCTCTTTACCTTTATCTTTTTTCTCCCCAAATACAGCAGCAGGTCCCATTGCAATAAGCCCCATAATCATTGCAGGAACATAAACTTTCCATAAATCCATCTTCTGCCAACCAAATCCACCATCTTCTACAGATTGAGTCATGACAATAGGAATAATCAAAAAAGCCATAGTCATGATTGAACTATGAAAAAGAAAAGTAACATACATTCGCACCAAAGATTCATCTTTGAATACATGTTTCATCTTACTCTCTTCTTCTGAATAGGTGTGTACTATTTTTGGAGGGTTTGGTACTTTGGTAAACAAAATCAAAATAGCAGTAGTCGCTAAAGCAGCAGTAATCCAAAATAGTTTATCAACTCCATAATAACCACCAATTAATGGACCAGCTACCATAGAAACAGCAAAACTAAGAGCAATAGTACCACCCATAATAGCCATAGCATGAGCCCTAGTCTCCTCTTTTACAAGATCACTAATCATTGCAGTTACAACCGAACCAATTGCCCCTGCACCTTGCAAAAATCGCCCAAACATTAGAGTATAAATATCAGTAGCAAGAGCAGCAACAATTGAACCTATAATAAATATGACAAGACCAATAAAAAGTGTCTTTTTTCTCCCTATCTTATCACTAAGTAGACCAAAGGGTACTTGAAATACCGTCTGCGTCAAAGCATATCCACCAACAACAATACCCACCAAAATAGCATTTGCACCATCCAAAGACAAGGCATAGGCTGAAAGAACAGGTAAAACAATAAAGAGACCTAAAAATCTCAATGCAATAATCAAACTTAATGGCATAACTGATTTAATCATTATAATTCCTTCCGAATAATATAAATAGGATTATATCACTCCTATATTAAAATAGTATTCTACATTAATATTGTTATATTGTTATAATTTTAAAAAGGAGTATTATGAAGATTATATTGGCAAGTTCAAATGCAGGAAAAATAAGGGAGATTAGAGAATATTGTAGAGATTCAGAAGTTTTACCATACTCAGATCTTATTGAAAAGTTTGAGATTATAGAAGATGGAGAGACATATCAAGAGAATGCTTTTATCAAAGCTAGAGCAATTTATGAAAAAGTCAAAAATATAGAGGAAGATTTTGTAATATTAGCTGATGATAGTGGTATTAGTCTGCCAAACTTTGGTGATATCCCCGGAATTTATAGTGCAAGATTTGCGGGAGAGGGAGCAAGTGACAAAGATAATTTATATAAACTGATAGAGCTATTAAAAGATAACTCTTTGCAAACTACACCAGCATATTATACAGCAGCAATGGCGATAATCACAGAAAAAGGGGATGAATTTAGCGTTCATGGTTGGATGCATGGAGATGTTATTGATCAAGCAAAGGGAGAGAAAGGCTTTGGCTATGATCCTATGTTTATACCACTAGGATATGATAAAACTTTGGGAGAGTTAGATAGCCAAATAAAAAGAGAGCTTTCACACAGATCAAAAGCATTGAAATTAGTTGCTAAAATATTAAAAACATTATAAGAGTAAAAATAAAACAGACTTTTATTACTGATAATATTGAAAAATTTTTCTTTTTTTGCCGATATACCTTTACATAACAATTATAAAAAGGTAAAAAAATATGAAAAAAAAATTTAGATTAGTAACTAGAAGTGATATGGATGGTTTAGTGTGTGCTGTATTATTAAAATATCTCGATATTATTGATGATATCAAATTTGTACATCCAAAAGATATGCAAGATGGCAAAATAGAGATAAATAATAATGACATCACAACAAACCTACCTTATGTCCCCGGTGTACATATTGCATTTGATCACCACCTTAGTGAAACAATTAGAAACAAAGAGATACAAGATAATCATGTAATATTACCAGATGCACCATCTGCCGCAGAAGTTGTTTTTCAATTTTATGGAGGAGAGGCACAATTTCCAGCACATTTCAAACCAATGATGGATGCTGTAAACAAAGCAGATGCAGCACAATTTACAAAAAAAGATATTGCAAATCCTGAAGGTTGGGAACTACTAAGCTTTTTGATGGATTCAAGAACAGGACTTGGAAGATTTCGTGAATTTAGAATCTCAAACTACCAACTAATGATGGAACTTATTGATGTATGTAAAGATTATACAATTGAAGAGATTATGGAGATGCCTGATGTAGTAGAGAGAGTAAATCTATATAATCAATATAGAGAAGAGTTTGTCTCTCAACTAAAAAGGTGTTCAACCCTACATGAAAATGTAGTTGTATTAGATTTGAGACATGAAGAGATTATCTATCCAGGTAATAGATTTATGATCTATGCCCTATTTCCTCAAACAAATGTATCTATTCACCACATTTTAGGCTTTCGTGGACTAAATACGGTATTTGCTGTAGGTAAATCTATTATCAACAAAAGCTCAACAAAAAATATCGGAGATTTGATGCTCAAATATGATGGTGGTGGTCACATGGCAGCAGGAACTTGTCAAGTAGAGCATAAAGATTCAAAAAGAGTTCTAGGAGAGATAGTAGAAGCACTAAAAGAGAAAGTACCTTGTGAAGCTTAATTAAATGTAGATTTGGCAATACCAAATCTACAAATATTGACAATTTACTAAAAAAGTGATATTATGTAAGCACTTGGGAGTGACATGGCTATCGACAGGAGTAGGTTGGTTCTGATTGCATGTGATCTTTGAAAGATCTAAAACTATCTCGTTAATTTAAACGCAAACAATACAAATTATAGACCTGCGCACGCATTCGCGGCGTAAGAGCTAACTAGCCGGTCAGTTATATTCACCATCCTTGGCTAATTAGGACGAATATAGCTTCATATAAAACAAAAGTAGCTTTAACAACTTGCCTGCTCAAGTAAGTTGTCGAGAATTTTGAGCTTGGATAAGACTAGTCGGTGGGCGATGGGCAGGTTTTATCGACAATTCACATCGCTACTAAGCATGTAGATATCATTATGAAACCTACTTTTGGACTGGGGTTCGATCCCCCACACTTCCACCATTAAATTTAATCTATTAAATTAATAATGAATTTTCAGTTTAGCATATAACCCAGGGAAGATCATATCATTATCTTTTTTGAATGTGACTCTAATAGCAAAGGTATGTGCCATAGGATTAGCCCCCGGAACAATAGATTTAATTATACCTGTAGTTCTATGTTTGATAGATGGGATATTGATATCTACCTTCTGCCCTACTTTGACCCTTAAAAGATTTGATTCTGAAATCTGTGCATCAATTTCAAGATGATCTAAATCTACCAACACCATAGCAAGCATACCGGGTACTATTATATCACCTACTCTAATTCTCTTTTGGACAATAATTCCATCATTGGGAGCTATAACTTCCAAGTAGTTTGAGATTGTTGCCATCTGTTTTACTTTAACAGTAGCATTTTCCAATAATCCTTGTGCAGCATGTAATCCAGCAGATAGATTATCTGCTGTAATACTCATATTTTCCAAGTTTGCTCCCATATTTGCACTACCACTATTTTGCAAAAGAGCCTTCTCTCTTCTAATATTATCTAATCTCTCTCTATACATTTCAACCATAATATCAGCTTGTTCAAGTGCCAAATCTGCTTGATTTTTCATAATATCAAACTCGGCAGACTCCAATTCAAAAAGGACATCTTCCCTTTTTACTTTATCTCCAATCTCAAAATATATATCTTTTACATAACCCATATATCGAGCACCAATCATCTTTTGGTTGTCTGAAACCACTGTACCTGTTACGGATAAACTTCCTGCCATTGAGGCAGATATAGACACAATAAGAGCTAAAAGAATTTTTTTCACAAAGCAAACCTTTTTATTATTATTTTTTTTATATTTATATTTTAAACTTTATCCTAATATTATAACATAAAGTTATAATAAAAAGCTATAGTTCCTACTTAAAAACACTTTGCTATAATATCTGAAAAATTTTAGGGGAGTAATCATGAGAAGTGATGAAGTAAAAAAGGGCTATAACAGAGCACCACATAGAAGTCTATTAAGGGCTACGGGATTAAAAGATGAAGATTTTAACAAACCATTCATTGGAGTTGCAAACTCTTTTAATGAGGTAATACCGGGACACTTCTTTTTAAATAAATATGGTGAAATTATCAAAGATGAGATCAAAAAAAATGGATGTGTACCATTTGAGTTTAATACTATTGGTGTAGATGATGGTATTGCCATGGGTCATGATGGTATGCTCTATTCTCTTCCTAGTCGTGAAATCATTGCTAGTTCAATTGAAACAGTCATGAACGCACACAAACTAGATGCAATGATATGTATCCCAAATTGTGACAAAATCACCCCCGGTATGATTATGGGAGCTTTGAGAGTAAATGTACCAACTCTATTTGTGAGTGGTGGACCTATGAAGGCTGGTGTTTTAGATGATGGAACATCTATTGATCTTGCCACTGCATTTGAAGCTGTTGGAGAGTTTGAAGCTGGAAATATTACAGAAGATAGATTAACAGAAATTGAGTGTAAAGCATGTCCTAGTGGCGGTAGTTGCAGTGGTATGTTTACGGCAAATAGTATGAATACCCTCATGGAAGCTATGGGAATTGCACTCAAAGGAAATGGTACTATTTTGGCTCTTACTCCTCAAAGAGAAGAACTTTTAAGGGTAGCTGCTAGAAGAATTTGTACTATTGCAAAAGATGAAGCTGAGAGTGAAAGATTAAAAATCAGAAATATTCTAAATGCAAAAGCGGTAAACAACGCCTTTGCAGTAGATATGGCAATGGGAGGAAGCTCAAATACAGTTCTTCATATGTTGGCAATTGCACAAGAAGCTGGTGTAGATTTTAAACTAGCAGATATTAATGAGATGAGTAAAAGAGTATCACACATAGCAAAAATATCTCCTTCACTTACAACTGTACACATGGAAGATGTTCATAATGCAGGAGGAGTGAGTGCTGTAATGCATGAAATTACCAAAAGAGGAAATAGTGTACTCCAACTTGATAACCCAACAATAGAGGGTGAAACAATAGGAGAGAGAATTGCTTCATCAAATATTACTAATACAAATATAATTCATACAATTGATAATCCTTACTCAGAGGTAGGAGGACTTGCAATACTTTTTGGAAACTTAGCAAAAGATGGAGCCGTTGTAAAAACAGCTGGAATAGACCCGCACATGAGAATCTTTAGTGGAAAAGCTGTATGTTTTGACTCCCAACAAAAAGCAATTGTAGGAATTACAGGAGGAGCGGTAAAAGCTGGTGATGTAGTAGTCATCAGATATGAAGGACCAAGAGGAGGTCCAGGAATGCAAGAGATGTTAGCTCCAACAAGTCTTATTATGGGTATGGGACTTGGCGATAAAGTTGCACTTATTACAGATGGTAGATTCTCAGGAGCTACAAGAGGAGCAAGTATCGGTCATGTATCTCCTGAAGCTGCAGAGGGTGGAGTAATCGGACTTTTAGAAGATGGGGATATTATTGATATTGATGTAGATAATTATCAACTTAGTGTTAGACTTAGTGATGAAGAGATTGATAAAAGAAGAGCAAACTTTAAACCATTTATCAAAAAAATAGAGGGTTCATGGCTCAAACAATATAGACTGCTTGTAACAAATGCAAGTAATGGAGCAATGCTTAGAACTGAATTTGAATAATATTATTATCCCCAAGTATTTTAGCCTTGGGGATAAGTATTAAAAACTAACCTTTATCATGTACTAATAAATTACCTAACTAGCAAAATTAATAAAGAGCAAGACTTAAATTGGCAAAATCTTTTATCATCAAACTAAAAACAACATAAATAGAGTCATTGTATCTATTGAATAATTTAAGATAAAAATTTTCTCAATGTATTTTGCATAGCCTGCTTAAAAGCTTCATCCTGAGCAAACATTTTATACATTTCTAAATCATCTCTTCTTTGCTTATTCATCACATCATTTATAATTTTAACCCAAGCCAATTCACGATTTTGAATATCTGAATTATCTAAATATTTCTCTTTATAGTCTGGGTGTTCTTCTATCTTTTTTGCAATAGCTAAAAATCTAACTTTTTGTTCTTCTGGTGTTGCATTCCACCCTTGAAACCATCTCTCATTAAAATTTTTGATGATCTCGTCTAATAGGTCTTTTTCTTCATCACCTCCATAAGCACCTCTTGGATTTGGATTTTGTGGGTCAAGTGCTGTTTGGCTATCATCAAGTTCTATAGAGTGTCCAAGCTTTACTCTCTCCAAACCATAAGTTGATAAATCCACGGAATTTAAAAGCTCATCTAACAACTCTTTATCTTTATCTTGGATGATAAGCTTTGGTATCAAAAACTTTAAAAACCAAAAAAGCTTCTCCCATTCTACTATCTCATACGGCATGATAGAAGCCATCTGAGCATATATCTTGACAAACTGTTTTGCCTTTATCTTGAAGTCTGCTTTTTGACTATCTTCAAGTTCTAGGCTGTTGTTAAATCTATCTGCTGCTATATCTATGATAACATTTAACTCACTAGCATCTACTCCATCAAAATATTTTTCTACAAACTCTTCTACTTCTGCATGTTCATATACACCTTCACCATCAAGATGTTCTTTTAACTCATGAAGGACATTTACATCAGTTGCTTCACTTAGTGTGGTTGCTGTATAAAATGGATCAAATGAAGTTTTTATATCATCTATAGAGTTGAAAAAATCTAAAATAAAAAGATCTTCTGTTTTCTTTCCTAGTTTTGGTGAAGAGCGATTTAGACGAGATAGTGCTTGAACTGCCAAAACACCTTGGAGTTTTTTATCTACATACATAGCAGAAAGTTTAGGCTGGTCAAATCCTGTGAGAAACTTGTTTGCTACTATCAAAAGTCTATACTCATCTGTATCAAACTTTTCACTTATATCTTTTCCTGCAAAACCGTTTAGGCTATCTTCACTATATTCAACTCCATCAACCTCTTTTTTGTCTGAAAAGGCTACTATCGCTTTAAAAGGATTGCCTCGCTCTTCAAGTATCTTTTTGACTGCAAAGTAGTAAAGGATAGCTGTTTGTATGTTTTGGGTGACTATCATCCCTTTGGCTTTGCCTTTTAGCTTCTTGGTATTTACCACTTTTGATATAAAATGCTCCACCATGATATCTGCTTTGGTTGCTATCGTTTGCTTATCTCTCTCAACATAAGCTCTAAGTTTTTTTTGTGCTTTTTTCGTATCAAAAAGTGGATTTTCACTTATGGACTTTTCTATCTCATAGTAACTTTTATATGTCGTATAGTTTGCTAATACATCTAGTATAAATCCCTCTTCGATAGCCTGTTTCATAGAGTAGAGATGAAAAGGTTTGAAACTGCCATCTTCTTGTCTCTTACCAAACTTTTCAAGTGTTGCAGATTTTGGAGTGGCTGTAAAAGCGAAGTATGAAGCATTGCCTTTCATCTTTCTACTTTGCATGGCTTTTAGTATCTTCTCTTGTGCATCTTCCTCTTCTTCACTTCCAAAACTTCTGTTCATGTTGTCACTAGCTGAACCACTTTGTGAAGAGTGAGCCTCATCGATGATAACAGCAAATCTTTTTTGACTAAGATCAGCGATACCATCTACGATAAAAGGAAACTTTTGGATAGTTGTGATGATAATCTTTTTACCACTCTCTAAACTCTCCCTTAACTCTTTAGATGAGTGTGCAGGTGCTACGATGTTTTTTACTTCGCTAAACTCTTTGATATTGTCTCTTATCTGTTTGTCTAAAAGTCTTCTATCTGTCACTACGATAACAGAGTCAAAAAGAGGTCTATCATCATCTCTTTGATAAACCTCTATAAGCTGGTATGCTGCCCATGTAAGAGAGTTTGATTTGCCACTTCCTGCACTATGCTGTATGAGATATGTTTGTCCTACACCATGTTGGCTGGTATCTTTTATAAGTTTTCTAACAACATCTAACTGATGATACCTTGGAAAGAAAAGTGTTCTTTTTGAAAGTGCATCACTATCTTTTCCATCTAGTTTTACAAAGTGCTGTATAAGATTTGCTATACTTGTTTTGGTAAAGACCTCTTCCCAAAGATAGGCTGTTTTATAGCCGTTTGGATTTGGTGGGTTTCCTGCTCCATGGTTGTGACCTTTGTTAAACGGCAGGAAAAATGTACTCTTTCCCGCAAGTTTGGTTGTCATATATATCTCATCACTATCTACGGCAAGATGCACTATACATCTAGCAAACTGTAAAAGTGGTTGGGTTTGGTCTCTATCCTCTTTGTACTGCTTTTGTCCGTGAACTTTTGCACTCTGCCTAGTCCAAGGGTTTTTAAGTTCCATCGTTACTAAAGCAAGACCATTTACAAAAAGTACCATGTCTATCTCTTGAAGTGGATTTGCCCTAGAGTAAGTTACCTGTCTGGTTACACTAAACTCATTGCTAAGAAATCTTTTTTTGATATTTTCACCACTTGAAGCCAAAGGAGCAACATAAAAAAGAGTAAAATGAGCATCATCAACACTTAGCCCTTTTCGTAGAAGTTTGAGTATGCCATACTTCTTTATCATCCTATCTAATCGCTGTATGATTTTTAGCTTATAGTTTGAGTCTCTTTTTAGTTTGTTTAACTCCTCTTCTTGAGTAGTCTCTAAAAAGTACCAAAATCTCTTCTCATCTAGGGCATACTCTTTGTTAAAGTCGCTGTTTTGTCCTATATAGAACTTATCTGGATAGGAAGTTTCACCAAACTCTTTTTGCTCTTCATTTGTAACCCCACAAAGTACTTTTTCTATAGCTTGTTCAAAAGAGAGTTCGTTAGTTTGGCTTGGCATCAAAAGACTCCTATTGTTAAATATAACTTATTATAACAGATTATTTAAATATTTAAAAGTTATATTGATATTAAGCCCAAGTATATTTATCTCTAAGTTTTATCAATCGAAAATCATTATAGGGGATAATTTTTTCATGCATGAGTCTTCCTACTACTATTGATGGTTTTATCTCTAGTTGTTTGGCAAATTTTAAAATGGAATTTTTATCAAAAATATCTTGCTCCACAAAGGCTTCAAAATCTTTTTTTGATATCAATAAGTCTCTCGCAAACTCATCTGCTTCATCTTCTTGTTTTTGTAGTGTTGGGTCACTATAGCCATCTTCTAAAAACATCTCTCTTTTTTGATGCAAGATAACATGCCCTATCTCATGAAACAAACTAAACCAAAATATATCTGAAAAACCACCTCGAATAGTCATCAAGATAACTGCTTTATCTTCTGCTTCTATACTAAAAGTAGCCCCATGTACTTTAGTCTTTTTAAAGTGAGGCAATACAACAAATGCAACACCACAACTTGCTAAAAGAGTCCGTATCTCATCCATGGCTTCGTTGATATCTTTTAAGTTCATAGTTTTTTTTATCTTAGGTAGTAAAGCTTTCAATCTGCTCTTATCAAATGGAGCAGTTTCTATCTCTTTTGCTTTTAATCTTCCTGCTTGTATCCAAGTTGCTATAGCTTCATGAGAAACACTCTTATGGTTTGAAACTCTAAAAGCAGGTTGGTATGCCTTTACTGCTTGAATCTGCACTAGCTTTGCAACACCAAAAAATCTTTTTAATTCATCAACTTTTTCGATTGCTTTTCTTGTTTGTTTAACAAACTCAAGCTTTACCAAATCAGCATAAGGAAAATTTACCAAAAGTTTGGTCTCTTCTTGCATCTGCTCTTGCTCTTCTGCTTTTGCTTTTACTACTTGATACTCACTCTCTAGTCCAACCCAGATATGAGCTGGAACTTTCAACACATCTTCTAACTCCAATGCTGTTTTTGATGTGATGCTTTTTTTGCCTTTTATGATTTCGTTGATAGCTTGTGCTGGTCTGCCAATCCTGTTTGAAAGTTCAGCTTGACTCATGCCAATATCTTCCAATACTTCTTCTAAAAATTCACCTGGATGTACTGCTAAATCAGAATGATATATATTAGTCTCCATAATGTCCACTAACCTCCTCTATCTTTACTATGTCAAAAACTTCACCATCATTTGTGATGATAAGCCTATAAAAACCTGTTAACTTTATCGCAAATTGCCCTTTTCGATTGCCTGTCAACGGATGAAAACCCAACACAGGCATATCATAGAGTTCATCAAAACATTTTGCACTCTTTAAGATACCTATTCTTAAGATGTATTTTTTAGCTACATCTGGACCATAAGCTTTGATGGCTTCTGTCTTTTTTAGATACTGTTTCTCTAGTTTTTTTGTACGAAATTTTATCTTCAAGTAAACAAGTCCTTCACCCTTTAGGTGAATATTGTACAACTATATGGTTTTATATCGGCTT
>CAZLLE010000084.1:0-20532 GCA_964560425.1 uncultured Campylobacterales bacterium | reverse complement strand
TACAATAAAATTCCCAAAGAGATATTTCCACCTACTAATCTTGATGCTATATCTATTAGTGGATATTATAGTGGGGCTAGTCCTGATATTTTAAATAAGATGGCTGTCGTAAATATAGAGGATGATCTCAAAAATTTGAGTGATATCTCTACAATAGAGAGTACAATCAAAAATGGATTTTTTCGTATCAAAGCAGATCTTAAAGATGATGCAGATATGGAAGATGCTATAAACGAGGTCAAAGATATTATCTCAAATGTAAGGCGAGATCTTCCAACTGACATGGATGAGCCTACAACCAAGCGAATTAAGAATAGTTTTCCTTTAGTAACTATCGCTATTGCTTCACATGAGGATAAAGAGAGGCTTTTGGAGGTTGCAAATGCTCTTAAAAGAGAACTCTCTTCTATAAAAGATTTGAGTGATATCTCTGTAAGAGGAGATGTGGATAAAGAGCTACTTTTCAAACTCTATAGTGGTAAAATAGAGGCATTGGGATTAAATCAAGATTTAGTTATACAATCTCTCTCCTCTTTGAGTTCTATATTTCCTGTGGGTATGATTAAGCAAAAGGGAGAACACCTCTTTTTGAGTACCTTTAATGGACTAAAAGATATAGATCAGATAAAAGATACAATTATTAGTGTAGGAGATAAAAAAGTAAGGGTTGGAGATATTGCTCATATCTCATTTGCTCTTAGTGATCCAACTGAAATTTCACATTTTAATGCTCTTCCAAATATCTCAGTAAATATAAATAAAGCAAAAACAGGAAACTCTATAGCTCTTGTAAAAGAGATTAGAGCTATTTTAAAAAATTATGAATCAAAATATAGATCATATAAATTTGAAATATATACAGATACTTCAATATGGATACGAAATCGTCTTAATACTGTATTTTCAAATATTATTTTTGGGCTTATTTTGGTTTCACTCTCAATTTGGATTTTTGTAAATGGACGCATTGCTTTTGTAGTTGGTATTGGTATTCCTACAAGCTTTATTATTGGGGTTATTGCTACAGAGATGATGGGCTATTCTATTAATATGCTTTCACTATTGGGAGCTTTGATTGCTCTTGGTATGCTTGTTGATGAGGCTATTGTTGTGGCTGAAAATATTCAAAGCCACCTTGAAAAGGGAGATGATCCAAAGAGTGCGGCTATTAATGGAGCTAGTGAGATGTTTCCTGCTGTTTTGACTGCTACTGCTACAACTATTTTTGCTTTTTTACCACTTCTTATTATGAGTGGAGAGATGGGAGTATTTATCAAAGTTTTACCAATCATGATATCTATACTTCTGCTTAGCTCTTTGGTTGAAGCATTTTTCTTTCTACCTCTTCATGCAAAAGAGGTTATACGAGCTAAACATACCAAAGAATCAAGTGAGAAATTTTGGAAGTGGGCAAAAGATAGATATAGAGATACTTTAGAGTTTTTATTAAAATTTAGAGTTATAGTGATCCTATTATTTTTAGTTTTTACACTGGGCATGAGTGTTATTATGCTTAAAAATAGTAAATTTCAACTATTTCCAACTTTTGATACTACACAAATTTATGTGAGTGGAAAGGTAGATAAAAATTATGATATTTATCAAACTCAAGAGTTTGTTACAGAGGTAGAAAAAGCTCTTTTGGCAAATCTATCTCAAACAGAGATATCTTCGGTTACATCTATTTCTGGTATGAAACTAAATGCAAAGTTTATACCTGAAATGGGTGATAACTTTTTTCATATTTTTATCAATCTACATGAGCGAGTCTCTCAAAATTTTTATAATAGATATATCAATCCTATATTCTCCCCCGAATATGATAGTAGTGATATGATGCGTCAAAACTCTGCACAAGATATTGCCAAAGATATTGAGAAAATTACAAAAAAATTCCAACATGACAAAAATTATGAGGAGTTTAGTGTCGTTGTCCCTGGTGCGGGAGTTGTTGAGAGTGATATTGAAATTTCACTTATTGGAGAGAGTGAGCAAATTAAACAGGAGTTAGAAAATTTACAGCGAGAGTTTTCAGATATAGATGGTGTGTCAAATGTCAATCATGACATGATAGAGGGAGAAAAAGAGATTAAATTCAGAGTTAATCGTTATGGTGAGTCTTTGGGCTTTAATGAAAAAAATATTGCAAGTAGCCTGAGAGTTCTTTTTTTGAAGCCAGAAATTTCCAAAATGTTTTATGATGGTAAACTTATAAGAGTAAAATCACAAGATATCAATAAAGATAAAATTCAAAGATTAAATAATCTTCTTATATCTATACCTCATAGCCTAAAAAAAGTGAGATTAAATGAGGTAGTAGAGTTTATCACAAAGCCAAGTTACGCAACAATCTTCAAAGAGGATGGCATAAAGATTAGTACAATTTATGGCTCACTAGATAAAGAGAAGATAACTTCAAGTGAGTTTTTAAATATTGTAAAGCCATCATTAGAAAAAATAAGAGAAGAGGGGATAAAAATTAATATTAAAGGTGAAGAGAAAGAGAATAAAAAAATCCAACAAGAGATGAGCCAAGCTGCAGTAATTGCGATATTTTTGATATTTTTGGCTCTTATATGGATGTTTAACTCTATCTCTTTATCTCTGTTTGTTCTCTCAACTATTCCTTTGTCTATATTTGGTGTACTTTTGGGGCATATTATCATGGGTATAAATCTTACTATGCCGGGGATGTTGGGTATCGTAGGATTGGCTGGTGTTGTTGTAAATGATGGAATAATCATGATAGATTTTTTACGAAAGGCCAATAATATAGATGAATTTTTATATAGAGCTTCTAGGCGTTTGAGACCTATCTTGTTGACATCTATTACTACAGTATTAGGACTCTCTACTCTTATATTTTTTGCTGAGGGACAAGCTGTGATTTTACAGCCTATGGCAATATCTTTGGGATTTGGTATTACATGGGCTACTGTTCTAAATCTTCTATTTTTACCGATACTATATGCGACTGTTCATAAAATAAGGAATTAACTATGTTTAAACTACTAATAAGATCACTCAAAGATGCAATCCATCCAAAAATAATATTCTACTCCTTTGTTCCCATGATTCTATCGGCTCTGATTTTATGGGGGGTTTTTTCTGCATTTGAAGATACATTGAAAGATTATATAATATCATTTGCTAGTTATATACCTTTTATTCCTGAGGAGTGGATAGCTAATATTACAGAATCTTTTGTTGGAATATTTATATTTTATCAATTTTGGATGATGTTAGCACTTATTTTGGTTGGTGTTATTAGTGATCAAGTGGTAGAGTTTGTAAATAATAGATATTATCACATTGAAAAAAATGGATTTGGGTCAATGGTTGGTTCAATAGTTGTAGCACTTAAATCTACTGCACTATATATGATACTTTTTATTATCACTTCTCCTCTTCTATTTGTTCCTATCTTGAATTTTATTGTACAGATTATGTTGTGGATGGTGATGTTAAAGGCTCCTATGTATTATGATTCATGTGCATTTTATCTCTCAAAAGAGGAATTTAACGCCATAAAAACAAAACATAAAATGGAATTAAAGTTTGTTACATTTGTCTCTTCTCTTCTATTTCTAATACCATTTTTGGGTGTTTTATTATATATCGTACAACTTATAATGTTTACTCACTTTTCATTATCAAAGGTAAGGAAGTAGTATATAGGGTGAAATTATCCACCCTGTTTTTTTAGCATTTTGAGATACTCTTTGGCACTAATCATCTCTCCTTGATAGATAACATGAGTGGCAATTTTTCGTTTGCACATCTCTTTGGCATCCATCCAATAGTCCTGACCAATTAACATTTTATTAAATTCATCTTTTGTTAAAAAGCCTTTGTCTTGTACTATTTTTTTGAAAAAATCTGTCAAAACTTTATCTTTATGTTTAATTCGACTCTTCATCTCTCCACCTTTTCCTCCCGCACCGCCAGAGTAGTTGTGAAACATAAGATCAGAGTAGGGATAGATAACTCTTCTATCTGCCATACAAAAGAGTAGTGCTCCCATACTATAGCCATGATTATCCAAAAAAGCAACACTTCTATTGTGAAATTTCTCTTCTATTAAATTGTAAAATTGTTGTCCCTCATTGACTAATCCTCCCCCAGAATTAATGCGAAACTCTAAAATATCATTTTTTGATGCGTTTCTAAGTTCATGTAGTACTTTGTGTAGACCTCTTTTAAATTCTCTGAAGCCTTCTATGTATACTGTGTATATTTTGTGTTTTGGTGAGAGTTTATAAAGACCCTTCTCTCTATCAACAAGTTCTGAACTTTCAGAAACATTTTTGATAAAGAGAGTATGTTGTTCACTATTTATTTCAGGTGGTTTTCTATTATCCATAAGCGATCCTTTATAGTTTGGATCTATATTACTTAATATTAAATAATAACTTTATTAGCTACAACCTTTTTAATATTTATTTTTTCACCCTCTTTTGGAAGTGGAGAATCTCCCTCTACTTCCCAAAAGGTTCCTTTATAAAAAACTTTGCCCTCTTTTACTACTCCTTGACCAGCCTCATCTAAAAATTCATCTTTGGATTTAGGTGTATTTTTAAAAATATATTTTTTGAATTTATCCTTAAAAAGTATCAAGAGAGCAACACCCAAAATAGAGCTTAAAGCTACTTGAAGAAGTCCACTATCAAAATGGTAAAAATAACTTATAATACCAATAAGTAAAAAACCAAATCCTAGCCACATAAGATAAAATGAGAACATAAATATCTCTAGTGCAATTAAAGCTATACCAATACCCAATAGTATTTCAGGATTTATAGTTGGCATTTTAATTTCCCTTTTTGTTTGAGCCACTCATGATATCTTTAATCACAGATAGTGAACCAACCAATTCAGTTACCTCAAATGGTACAATCATTTTATCTTTTGAATCACTTTTTGCTAGTGAATCAAAGGCACTAATTCTATCTTTTGCAAGTAAAAATTCTGCAGCCATGTGGTTAGAAGCCATAGATTCATTTATCAACTCCATTGCCTTTTTTTGACCTTCGGCTACTCTCTCTTGCTCATATTTTTTTGCATCTGCCATTCTCTCTATTGCTTCTGCTCTCAAAACTTCTTTCTGCTTTTCACCTTCTGATTCACTAATTATAGCTTGTTTTTGTGCTTCTGCATTTAGCTCAACTGCTCTCTTTTCTCTCTCTGCTTTCATCTGAAGGTTCATTGCCTCTTCTATCTCATGAGGGACTGAAATTTCACTAATCTCAACTCTCATTACCTTAATACCCCAGTTTGAACCAGCAGAATCAAGTTCCATTTGTAGTCTTGCATTGAGTTTATCTCTGTTTGAGAGAGTCTCATCAAGTTGCATGTTTCCTATTGCACCACGAAGTGTGGTCATAGCAAGTGAGGAGATAGCTTGTTTAAAATCCATAACATTATAAGTTGATTTTTGTCCATCATAAACCGTTACATAGACCATTCCATCAATCAAAATATTTACATTATCTTTGGTAATTACTGCTTGTTTTGGGATATCAATGATCTGTTCTCTTGTTGTTAGTTTATTTCGCACTGAATCTATAACTGGAACAATAATATGAAATCCTCCATGAAGTACATTATGAAATTTTCCAAGTCGCTCTATTACCCAAATATCTGACTGTGGTACGATTTTTACTGCTGAAAATAGAAAAAAAACACCTAAAACTATAAGTGCCAATGGTAGTGTTAATAGTGTATCACCCATGAATATATCCTTTTAAGAAAATTAAATTTGACCATATTATAATATAAGTCTCATATAAATCGTTATTTTGGGTAATTAGTTTAGTTTGCTTTAGTAAGTAAGCAAGATTTAGTCAATCTTGCTTAGGTTGTTACATAGATGATTTAGCGTCATTTCCTCCTAAATGTGTCCATTTAAGTCTAGTTCCTCCAAGTAGGTGAAAATGTAGATGATCTACTTCTTGTCCTCCATCCTCTCCATTATTTGTTACTAACCTATATCCATTTTTATCAAGACCCATTTTGATAGCTACTTCTTGAATAAAACTAGTCATATCTGCCATCATTTTAGGCGTTACATCTTGAAATTTTTCAACATGTAATTTTGGAATGATCAAAAGATGAATTGGAGCGATTGGATTGACATCATGAAAAGCTACAAAGTGTTCATTTTCTAAGACTCTATTTGATGGTATTTCATGATTTACGATTTTACAAAATATGCACATGACTATTTCCTTAACTATTTTTCTATATATTATTGCAAATTTGCTTTAAATTTAAGTTTTTCTCTTTTTTGTCGATATTACTAAATAGTAATTGTAAGGAAAGCAATGATGAAAAAAATTATACTTTTGCTACTTTTGAATCTTTCAATTTTGTATTCAGAAACTCCACTTTTTGAAGATGATTTTGGTGGTTTTAAGTTTTTTAAAACTGATGTAACACTTAAAGAAGATTGGCGTATATTGAAGTCAGATGGGGGAACTTCTCCCAAAATTTCTAAACTTGGGCGTTTGAGATTAACTGAAGATGAAAAATGGGTCTCTAATGCTATTACTTTAGATTATGAATTTCCTACCAAAAATAATATATTTGTCTTAGAGTTTAAACATTATGCTTATGGTGGAGATAATGATGAAGATGATGCAAAAGGTTCATATGGTGGAGATGGTATCTCTATTATCCTTTTTGACTCATCTGTTGGTCTTAATCCTCAGCTGGGTGCTTTTGGTGGTGCTTTGGGATATGCTCAAATGCGTAATGATACAGATAGTTTATCTCATAAGGGTTTTGAAAAAGGTTGGCTTGGTATTGGAATTGATGAATATGGTAATTTCACTAATCATAATGAGGGAAAAGAGGATTTAGATGGGACGACTACCTATCTTGAAAATTATAAACTTATTGAGCCTAACTCTGTAGCTATTCGTGGTAAGCAGGGGATTGATAGGGATCATGGATATAGAAAATTAGTAAGTACAAATTTATCAAAAGAGATTGCAAAGACATCTAGTTGGACTTCATACTCTGGAGATAAATTTAGACTTACTGTTGATAGTTCAGCTGAGGATCATCTTTATATAACTTTAGAGAGAGATGAAGGTAGTGGATATAAGAGTGTTATTAGCCAATTTGATGCAATGGATGCCAAATATAATCAAGGAGAAAGACCAGAATATTTTCGACTTGCATTTGCTGCTTCGACTGGTGGAGCCTCTAATATTCATGCTATAGATGAGGTCAAAATTTATTCAAAAGGGTGGGAATATCCTAGCACTCATATATCTGTAGCGGATTTAAATATTACAGAGGGTGATGATGGAAAAAAAGAGGCTAAATTTACAATATCTTTAAATAAAGCTGATCCAAATGGTGATATTAGTATTGATTTTCACACAGAAGATGGTACAGCTCAACATGAAAATAATAATAGTGACTATTTCTCTAAAAGTGGTACAGTTATAATTCCTAAAGGTGATACAAGTGTAACTGTAAGTGTTGATGTAGATGGTGATTTTCAGGATGAATCAGATGAAGAATTTTATCTAATTTTATCCAATAATAGTGGTGGAATTTTGGATGATAATAGTGCTACAGCTCTTATTTTGGATGATGATACTTATGATAATTTGAATAATTTTACATGTTCTAGTGAGGCTTATATATATTATAGTGATACATTATCTGATCCAACCGATGTAGATGTAATTGATTTAATAGAGCAGACTTCAACAACAGCAAAAAAAGCAATTTATCCTGTAAATGTAAATGCTATAGGTTATAGTGTATATGATAATTTTATTTGGGGTTTTGATGTAGAGAATTATAAAGTTGTCAAAACAGATGTAAATTATAAAACTACCTCTTATGAAATTGCTGGTTTGGAAAACTATAAATATCATATTGGAGATGTATCTCCCAATGGTATTTTATATATGACTTCAGCTTATCATAAAAGTGTTGATGGTGTGGAAAGTGATGGAATAAAGAGAATTTATAGAGTAGATGTAAATCCAAATTCTCATAAGTTTTTAAAAGTGTTACCAAAGATAGAGTTGTCTGATCAAAATCTGTATGGTGCTGATTGGGCATTTCACCCTATTGATGAAAAAATTTATATGGTTGAGCGTTTTAGTGGAGATTTATATCAAATTGATCCTGATGATGGTAGTGTTGTAAATAAGGGAAATACAGGGTTTGATTATGCTGATTCTCATGTTCAATTTTTTGATAAAGATGGATATTTTTACTTTTTTAAAGATAATGATTTTTATCGTATAGATATTACCGATCCTGATAATCCTAAGCCAAAAGCAGAATATTTTACACATTTACCTCTGCCTTTAAATGGTGATGCTGCCCGTTGTGCTTATGCTCCTATGGGCGTAGCTTATGATATTAGTGTGAGTGATAGTAATATGAGTGAAGGGGATAGTGGAAGTTCGTATCTCAAATTTATAATCACTACAGGTGAAAATGCTCCTGCTGGTGGTATTAGTATCGATTATAAGACAAATGATATAACTGCTATTGATGGAGTTGATTATAGTGGTAAAAGTGGTACTTTGGTTATCCCTGCTGGAGCAAATAGTGCAACTATTGAGATAGAGATTATTGGGGATAGTATTGATGAGAGTGATGAACAGTTTGAACTTAAATTACTTAGTAGCAACATGGGTACTATTGCTGATGATAGTGGTATTGGTACAATTAGTGATGATGATGACTCGATTATTACTCTTCATGCTTTTGATGAGACATCTGCAATTGTAAGAGATGGAAATATTACAACAAAAATTGTAAATAAACCCTTCGGTTTGACTATATCAGCTTATAATGAATCATCAAGCAGTATTGTTGCTGATATGAATATTACAAAGTTGGAATTTATTAATCAATTAGATGGATCTTTAATTAAGAGTTGGAGTGGTTTGGTCAAAACTGATGCAAATGGATTGGTAAATATTACCAATTTAAATATATCCAAAGCTTTTAAAGAGGTTGGAGTCAAAATATATGGTGATTTTAATATTAGTGGAAATTCAACAGATCTTTTTGCAATAAGACCTGATAGTTTTAAATTTACTTTGGCATCTTCTTCAATAACAGCAGGTAGTTCATTTGATTTGAAAGTAGAGGCTAGAGATTTTTCTAGTGGTGTTGTATCCAACTATAATGAGCAGATTAATACATCCTATAAGATTGAACAATCACAAACTAATTCTGGATGTATTAATGCAACAATGGATCTAACAAATGCCAATTTTAATTCAGGGATTATATCTAAAATAACAAAATATGATGAAATTGGTGAAGTAGATATCAAAATTTCTGAAATTAATGGATCAGAATTTGCCAAGATAGATAAAGATGATGGCTCCTCTTTTCAAATTCCTCCATTTACATTAACTCTAAATTTTGTACCAAATAATTTAGATGTATCATGGACATTAACAAACTCAAATATAGATTATACTTTTTATAGTGATGATCCTGCCATGATGGGATCATCACTTGATATTCACATAGAAGCACAAGGGGCTAGTGGAAATATTGTAAAAAACTACTGTGATACTTGTGAAGCAGAAGATATTAATATCAGCGTAATTTTTAATATGGATGGTAACAGTGGTACAAATATGGATATGCTTGTTGTTGATCTTGATAGTGTGACACTACCTGTAAAACCTCTTACTCTTCCATTGGTTACAGACAATAATTTTACACATCAGACATTTAAATCTGAATATATTGATGGTGTAAGAGATGTAAGATTGAGAGTAAACTTTGATAGAGAAAGAAATGAAGTAATGGAGCCTGTGAGACTTAATATTAAAGATGTAAAAGTAAATAACTCATTATTGACAGATCATAGTCCCGCTCTACACAGTGCAATATACTATTATGCACGCGCTCATGTACCCAATCAAAGTGTTTCAGGTGATACTTTAGATGCAAAAATTAATTATGAAATTTATTGTAAAAATTGTTTACCTATATTTACACTTAAAAATAATCCTGAGAGTCAAGATTCAATTTTCTGGTATATCATCCCATTTGGATCAAATTTAGGATTTAATAGTTGTGATAAAGTTTACTCTGGTGCAACTGTCTCTAAAAGTGATAATGAAACGATACATGTAGTTGCTGATAAAACTCCTCATATGAATATTATTACTTACAAACCATTTAATTATCTTTTGTATGATCCTTATTCTGCTTTAGTTAGTAAGCATAAGTTTAAAACGGGTTTTTCAAGTATTAGTAATGAATGGGCAGGTAAGGGAGATGTTGGATTAACTGTAGATACTAATCTATCAAAAAAAGGATATCAAAAGATGGATTGGTAACTATTTTTGCACTCTCTAATTAACTTTTTTATACAATCGTATAAAATTGATATAGATAGGTTATATATTGCAAGAGTATATTCAAAAAATAGATAGTGCCTCAAGCTCTAAGGAGCTTGAGGAGGTTAGAGTTGCCATATTTGGCAAAAAAGGTGTTTTGGCGAGTCAATTTGTCAAAATGAAAACAATTCCAAATGAAGAGAAAAAAGAGTTTGCCAAAAACTTAAATATTCAAAAAGCTAAAATCACAAAAATTTTTGATGAAAAAAAAGTGGAGATAGAGTCTAAAGAGAAGATAGAATCTATGAAAAAAGGTGCTATTGATGTAACTCTTTTTAATAGTATCAATAGTTCAGGGGCTCTTCATCCTATATCTGAAACGATGAACAAAATTATCGACTATTTTGTAGCTATGAATTTCTCTATAGAAGAGGGACCTTTGGTAGAAGATGATTTTCATAACTTTGAAGCTCTAAATCTTCCTGTTTTTCATCCTGCAAGAGATATGCAAGATACATTTTTTTGTGCTGATAAATCAGTTATGAGAACACATACTTCTCCTGTTCAGATTCGTACAATGATGAATCAAAAACCACCAATTAGAATAATTAGCCCTGGATCTGTATTTAGAAGAGATTTTGATGTAACTCATACACCAATGTTTCATCAAGTAGAAGGGCTTGTAGTAGAAGAGGCTGGAAAAGTGTCTTTTGCTAATCTCAAATTTATTCTTGAGGACTTTTTACACTATATGTTTGGTGATGTAGATGTGAGATTTCGTCCAAGCTTTTTCCCTTTTACCGAGCCTAGTACAGAGGTAGATATTAGTTGTATCTTTTGTGAAGGTAAGGGGTGTAGAGTCTGTTCTCATACAGGATGGTTGGAGATATTGGGTGCAGGAATGGTTGATCCAAATGTATTTAAGGCTGTTGGATATGAAAATGTAAGTGGTTACGCTTTTGGTTTAGGTGTGGAGAGAATTGCGATGTTGGTTCATCAGATACCAGATTTGAGATCGCTTTTTGAGGGAGATATAAGATTATTGGAGCAGTTTAGATGATTATTACTAAAAATTGGTTAAATGAATTTTTGGATGTTAGTGAACTTTCCATTGATAAAATAGCTCAAACATTAAATTCCATTGGACTTGAGGTAGATAGTATTGATGAGGTCTCTATTCCTAGTGGGGTAGTTGTTGCTAAAGTATTGGAGTGTGAAAAACATCCTGATGCTGATAGATTAAATGTTTGTCAAGTAGATATTGGTGGTGAAGTTAAGCAGATTGTTTGTGGAGCTAAAAATGTTGCTGCTGGTCAAATGGTTGTTGCTGCTACCGTTGGTGCAGATTTGGGTAATAACTTTGTAATAAAAGAGGCAAAACTTCGTGGTGTTGATTCTCATGGCATGATTTGTGGTTCTAGTGAGATAGGTTTGCCAAAGACAAATGATGGAATATTGGTACTTGATGATAGTATTGGTGAGTTAGAGCTAGGAAAAGAGTTCTCCTCTTATGAGACTCTTCAAGATACTATTATTGAGATAGAGCTTACTGCTAATCGTGGAGATTGTTTGAGTGTTTATGGTGTAGCTAGAGATTTGAGTGCTGCTTTGGATATTCCTTTGAGAGAAAATTTGGTAGATTCAAATATTGTTGAAGTTGATGATATTAATATCTTGTCTACTGAAGATGCTACATCTCTTTTATCTTATCAAAATGTAGATGCTTTAAGTGTTAGTTCAAATACTCTAATAGATTTGCGACTAGGGTTTGTAGATCAATATGTAGATAATGAGATTGAGAGATTATTAGCTTATACTACACAATCTACTGGTGTATTATTGAGAGCTTATGCTATTAACCCTAATGAAATATCTATTCAAAAAGATGAAAATGGATTAGATTCTGTTATATGTGATAATAAAACTTTATCTGTTGTTGGAGTAAATCAATCAAAAGAGTTTAGATTAAAGGGTGATGAAAAACAGTTTTTGTTAGAGGCTAGTTATATCAACCCTGATCTTATCTCAAGAGCTGTTATGGGATTAAAAATTGAGAAAGATGATCTATATTATAGATCATCTCGTGGCAGTGAACCTGATTTAGATTTTGGAATTGGTTATTTTGCTGATTTAATAGCTCAAAAGTCTGTGAGTGTCTCTAAAATTGGTAATGTTGATAAATATAGTACAGAGTTAAATGTCTCATTTGAGAGAATTAATAACTTTATTGGTCAAGATATTGACTCCTTTAAAGTGATTAATATTTTAGAAAAGTTACGATTTGTTATAGAAACAAAAGATAATGGTATAGATATTAAAGTGCCAACTTTTAGACATGATATTAGTCATGATCAGGATATTATTGAAGAGATTGTTAGAATTGTAGGTATTGATAATATTGTATCAACACCATTTACTTTTGCTGAAAAAAGTAAAATGAATGACTCTTATAAATCTTATAAAAAGAGAAATTACTTTAGAGCAAAAGCAGCGGCAAGAGGCTATTTCGAGGCTGTTCACTACTTTTTTGACTCAAAAGAGAAGATGGAAAAATATAATTTAGAGACTATCCCTTCTAATTTAGATCTATTAAATCCAATTACAAAAGAGTTAAATACACTTCGCTCTTCTCTTCTTTTGCATCTCTTAAACTCTGCATCAAGAAATCTTAAACATGGAAAAAAGGGTGTCAAACTTTTTGAAGTAGGCAGAGTAATCAACTCAAATAGAGATGAGTTTTCAAGAATATCTTTTATTTGGAGTGGGGATAAAGAGAGTGCTTCTGTATCTAATCATGGTAAACCAAATGAGATAGATTTTATGAGTTTTGCTTCTGATATATCGGCTGTTGTGGGTGATATAAAGTTGGAAGTAGGGAGTGATAATAATTCATTGGTTAATCCTTATGAGTATGCAAAAGTTTTGATTAGTGGTGAAGCTGTAGGTTTTATGGCTAGGGTTCATGTTGATGTAGAGTCTGATTATGATCTTCCCACTACTTATATTTGTGAACTTGATTTTGATAAAGTGATATATGAAAAAGTTATTGCTTGTGATTACTCAAAATTTCCATCTCTTTCAAGAGATTTGAGTTTTGTAACTCCTAAAGAGATGAAGTTTAGAGAGATTAGAGATTATCTAAGCTCTGTTTTACCTGATGAGGTAATTGGTGTCTATCCTATTGACCTTTATGAGAGTGAAGAGTTGGGAGATCATGTGAGTTTGACTGTAAAATTTATTTTACAATCAAAAGAGAAAACGCTAGAAGAGGCTGATATTACATCTATCATGAATAATATTATGGATGGATTGAGAGAGAATATGAATGTAGGTATAAGATGAGTCACTTAATTGTAAATAGAGCAGATAAATTTAGTGTGGAGATAGACTCTATCGCTAGTGATAAATCTATCTCTCATCGTTGTGCAATTTTTTCTCTTTTGAGTGATAAGCCTTCTGTGATTGAAAACTATTTACCTGCGGAAGATACTCTTAATACTCTTAAAATTGTAGAGCTTTTGGGTGCAAAAATAGAGAGAGAGGGTAATATTATTACAATTACTCCTCCATCTTCACTTTGTGAACCTGCATCTATTTTGGATTGTGGAAATTCTGGTACTGCTATGAGGCTTTTTATGGGCTTTTTGGCTTCAAAAGATGGATTTTTTGTACTTCATGGGGATAAATATTTGGCTTCTCGTCCTATGAAAAGGGTAGCTGATCCTTTGCGTAAAATAGGGGCTCATATTGATGGTAGAGAGGGTGGTAATCTCTCTCCTATTGCTATTTTGGGAAGAAAATTAAAAGGTTTTGATTATAAAAGTCCAATTGCTTCTGCACAAGTAAAGAGTGCTATGATTCTTGCATCTTTGAACGCTAATGAGCCTTCATATTATCAAGAGCCTCATCTTAGTAGAGATCACACAGAGAGAATGTTAAGAGGAATGGGTGTTGATGTTATTCAAAATGGTGAAAAAATTAAAATTACTCCTCCAACAACTCCTCTAAAACCTCTTAATTTAAGAGTTCCTAGTGATCCTTCTAGTGCTTTTTTCTTTGCTGTTGCTGCCGCAATTGTTCCAAATTCTAAAGTAATATTAAAAAATCTATCGCTTAACCCTACTCGTATTGAAGCTTACAAAGTTTTGGAAAAGATGGGAGCAAAGATTAGTTATATTCTCAAAGAGGAGATTTATGAACCTATTGGCGATATTATTGTTGAGTATGCTCCTCTAAGTGGTGTAGTTGTAGAGGATAATATCGCATGGCTTATTGATGAACTTCCTGCTCTCTCTATCGCTATGGCTGTAGCAAAAGGTAGCAGTTTGGTTAAAAATGCAAAAGAGTTGAGAGTAAAAGAGAGTGATCGTATAAAAACTGTGGTAGATAATCTAAATATCTGCGGTATTAAGACAAATGAGTATGAAGATGGATATGAAGTAATTGGTGGTAAATTTAGTGCTAGCACTAAAATTATCAATAGTTTTGGAGATCATCGTATTGCTATGAGTTTTGCTATTGCAGGATTGATAAGTAAAATTAGAGTGGAAGATGTTGAGTGTATTGAGACATCTTTTCCTAATTTTGTAGAGATTTTAGAGACTATGACACAGGTCGAGAGCAAGGTAGAAGAATGGAAATCAGATTAGCAAAAAATTATGGCTTTTGTTTTGGAGTTAAAAGGGCAATTGAGATTGCTGAAGCTTCAAAAAATGCAACAACAATTGGACCTTTGATTCATAATAATGAAGAGATTAATAGACTACAAGATAATTTTAATGTTACAACAGCACAAGGAATCTCCGATATTGGTGATGCAAAAAAAGCAATTATTAGAACACACGGAATAGTAAAAGATGATTTGGCAAAAATTAAGGCAAGTGATATTGAAGTGATTGATGCAACTTGTCCGTTTGTTACAAAACCACAAAATATTGTTGAAAGAATGAGTAATAAAGGTTATAAAATAGTTATTTTTGGAGATGAAAATCATCCAGAGGTTAAAGGTGTTAAAAGTTACGCTATTAATGAACCTATTGTTGTTTTGAGAGAGGATGAGCTAGAGGGTATTCGTTTTGGGCATAAAGTAGCTGTTATCTCTCAAACTACAAGAAAGGTATCTGAATTTTTAAAAATTGCCAATTATTTGATAACTCGTGTTTCAGAGGTTAGAGTTTTTAACACAATTTGTAATGCCACTTTTGAAAATCAAGATGCTGTTAGAGAGTTGGCACAAGAGGCTGATGTGATGATAATAATAGGTGGAAAAAATTCATCAAATACTAAGCAGTTATATACAATTTCAAAAGATCATTGTATAGATTCTTATTTAGTTGAAAATGAAAAAGAGTTAAAAATGTCTTGGTTTGAGAATAAAAAATTGTGTGGTGTTAGTGCTGGAGCATCAACTCCAAATTGGATTATTCAAAATATAGTTTCTGAAATAGAGACATATAGTATAAGTAATTAATCTATTTAAAGAGATTTTACGCTACAATGTGGCAATTTTTAAAGTAGGCAAAAATTAAATCATATATTAAGGAAGATAGATGTTGAATGAGGCGAACGGAAAAGTTCAAAGTAAAAGTGCTATTGAGGCAATGGATTTAGGCGAAGAAGATGATTTCGCAACGATGCTTGAGGCATCATTTAAAAAGAATGATAAAAGCAATAGCGGTTTTGTGGAAGGACAGATTGTCTCTATCAAAGAAGACGAAGATGGTATTTTAGTTGATGTTGGCAAGAAGCAAGAGGGTGTTTTATGGAAATCTGAGGTTACAGACGAAGATGGAAATCTAATTTTTGCTATTGGCGATAAAGTTACTGTTGTTATTACTGGTTATAAAAATGAGAGACCTATGCTCTCTTACCAAAAAGCATTAAGAGCAAAAAAAGTTGAACTTTTTATTGAGAGTTTTGATGAAGAGAGTGATCTTGTTGTTGAAGGTAAAATTATTGGTAAAAATAAAGGTGGTTATATTGTTGAGGGTATCGATGAAGTAACAGCTGGAGTTGAATTCTTCCTACCTAAATCACAAGCATTTTTGAAAGATTCTAATACTTTGATTGGTAAAAAAATCAAAGCAAAAGTGATTAAAGTTGATAAAAAGAGTAAATCTATTGTTATCTCTAGAAAGAAATTGATTGATGAAGAGAGAGCAAAGAAAAAGATTATTATTGATGCACTTTTAGCAAATGATGAAGTAGTACAGGGCGTAATTAAAAAAATTACAAGTTATGGAATGTTTGTAGATGTCGGTGGAGTAGATGGTTTAGTTCACTATAGTGAAATCTCTTATAAAGGTCCAGTTAACCCTTCTAAACTCTATTCAGAGGGTGAAATTGTAGAAGTTAAAGCAATTAAATATGATGAAGAGAAGAGACATCTTTCGCTCTCAATTAAAGCAGCGATGGAAGATCCATGGGATGATTTAAGAGAGCAACTAGAAGTTGGTGATGCTGTTCGTGTTCTTGTGAGTAATATTGAGCCTTATGGTGCATTTGTTGATCTTGGTAATGATATTGAAGGTTTCCTTCATGTATCTGAAGTATCTTGGGATAAGAATATTAAACATCCAAAAGATTATATCTCTATAGATGAAGAGATTGATGTTGAGATTGTTGAGATGGATTTTGAGAATAAAAAACTTAGAGTAAGTCTTAAAAATGTTCTTCCAAAACCATTTGAGCTTTTCTTAAAAGAGCATAAAAGCGGTGATATAGTGACTGGAACAGTTGCAACACTTACAAACTTTGGTGCTTTTATCAAACTTGGTAGTATTGATGGTTTACTTCATAATGAAGATGCTTCATGGGATCGAAATGTAAAATGTAGAGACCTTTTCAAAGAGGGTGATGAAGTAGAAGTTAAAATTATCAGAATTGATAGAGATAGAGAAAAAATCTCTTTGAGTAAAAAAGAGCTTGAAGAGGGACCTGTAGAGAAATTTGCAAAAGAGCACTCAAATGGTGATATCGTTACAGCTGTTGTAAGAGATAAAAAAGATTTTGGTGTGTTTGTTAAGCTTGGAGATGGTGTTGATGCATTGATTCGACATGAAGACCTTGGTGATAAAAAAGCAGATGATTTAGAGATTGGTGAGGAGATTGAAGCTGCCATTGTTTTTATTGATACAGAGAAAGATAGAGTAAGATTATCTGTTCGTAAAATGGCAAGAATGCAAGAGAAAGCTGATCTTAAAGCTTATAATGATACTTCAAAATCTACACTTGGTGATATTCTAAAAGACCAATTAAAATAGTAAATTATGGATAAAAGATATATCTATATTATCTTTTTTCTATTGGGGATTAGTGTCTTAATGGCACTTTTCCTTCTCTTCGCTTATATTAAAGATCCAAATATTCAGACTGAAAATAGTACATCAAAAGAGATAAATGTCGATAGTGCTTATAAAATAAGCAGAGATATTCAAGAGACTTGGCTTGGTCAAATCAATAACAGATATGATCGTAATAGCTATTTTTATGCTGTTTATGAAGTAAAAGTTGAATTAAATTAATTTAGATTACTATTTGACTTTTTATTAAATTCAATACCTATTATCATTGTTGTTGTATTTAATAAAAAGTTTACTATTAGGAAAAATAATGCAAAAAAAGAAAATTATTGTTTGTGATGCTCTTCATGAGAGTGGTCTAAAATTATTAGAAGAGTGTAAAAATATAGATTTTATTGATGCCTCAAAAGAGCCAAAAGATAAATTACTAACAATGGTAGGTGAATATGATGTTGCAATTACTAGAAGTTCAACAGATGTTGATCAAAAATTTTTGGATGTTTCTGGAGATATAAAAGCAATTGTTCGTGCTGGTGTTGGTGTGGATAATGTAGATATTGATGGTTGTAGCAAAAAAGGTATTATTGTTATGAATGTGCCTACTGCAAATACTATTGCGGCTGTTGAACTTACTATGGCTCATCTACTTTCAACTGCAAGAAGTTTTCCTAATGCAAATAACCATCTTAAATATGATCGAATTTGGAAAAGAGAGAAGTGGTATGGAGTTGAATTAAAGGATAAAAAAATTGGCGTTATTGGTTTTGGTAATATTGGTAGTAGAGTAGGTAAAAGAGCTTTGGCTTTTGAGATGGATGTTATCGCTTATGATCCATATATTGATCCTTCAATAGTGACTGATACTGGTGCAAAATATACAAAAGATTTCAATGATATTCTCTCATGTGATTATATCACAATTCATACACCTAAAAATGATGAGACTATCGGTATGATAGGCAGTGATGAGATCGCTAAAATGAAAGATGGTGTAAGATTGATCAATTGTGCAAGAGGTGGCTTATATGATGAAGATGCTCTTTATAATGGAGTAAAAAGTGGTAAAATTGCGTATGCTGGAATTGATGTTTTTATTAAAGAACCTGCTACAGATAATAAGCTTTTAGATTTGGAAAATATTTCAGTTACTCCTCACCTTGGGGCAAATACAAAAGAGTCTCAACAAAAAATTGCTACTCAGGCAGTAGAACAAGCTATGAGTGCTGCTTTTGGGGTAGGGTATCCTCACTCTTTGAATCTTCCAATTGATGAGAGTAAATTACCTTCATTTGTCAAGCCATATTTAGAGTTATCTCAAAAGATAGGTTATTTAGCTTCACAAGTTAATAAGGGTTATATAAAATCAATAAGAATTGAAGCTGAGGGTGAAATTGCAGCATATTTAGACTCTCTAAAAACATTTGCATTAGTGGGTGCTTTAAAAGATGCACTTGGTGAAAAAATAAACTATGTAAATGCAGAGTTTGTTGCAGAGGAAAAAGCTATTGAGTTATGCACAAAAGAGACTACAAATAGAAGTGCTTATAAAAATAAGATAAAAATTAAACTTACAACAGACCAGAATAGTTTAGAGATAGGTGGTACGGTTTTTGCCGATAGTAGGGAAAAAATTATTAGTGTAAATGATATTAAACTTGAATTCACTCCAAAAGGTAGAATTCTATTTTTTGCCAATGAAGATAAGGCTGGTGTAATTGCAAATATTAGTAGAATTTTAAGTGATGCAAATATTAATATTGCTGATTTTAGACTTGGAAGAAATTCTCAAAAAGAGGCTTTGGCTGTCGTGCTTGTTGATCAAGAGGTTACGAAAGATGTCTTAAAAGAGCTTAATGATTTGAGTGAGTGTTATTGGGCTTCTATAGCAAGAGTATAATTTTTGTGTAGGATTTTTAGTCCTACACAGCTAATTTGATACAATAATCTTTGCATACATTCCTGGAAAAATCTCTTCCCCTTTTTTATCAAATGATACTCTAAGGGTCATAGTATGTGTCATTGGATTTGTACTAGGTACTATAGATTGTACTTTTCCTATAGTAGAAAAATTTATTGATGGGACCTCTACTTTTACTTTTTGACCTGTTTTAATATGTTTTAGATTTGATTCTGGAATAGAAGCTTCTATCTTTAAATCGTTTAGATCTACCAAAACCATTGCCAACATCCCTGGCATTAGCATATCTCCAATATTAACTCTTTTTTGAATGATAACTCCATCATTTGGTGCTTTTACTTTGAGATAGTTATATAGCCCTGTAAATTGCTTTACTTTGTTTGTCATCTGTTTTACAACTTGTTTTGCTGCTTTTAGCATAGCTATGGTATTTTCTGCTGCCATATCTAACTCTTCAATATCTGATTTTTTTGGATTTTGTGTAGAAGTTTTATAATGTCTTCTATCTCTTTGGATATTATGTAAATGTGTTTGGTACATGTCAACAAAAATTTTTGCTTGATCTAATCCTATTTCTGCTTGTGATTTCATGATGTCAAATTCTCCAGACTCAATCTCAAAAAGAATATCATCTCTTTTTACTTTATCTCCAATGTTTACATTAATTTTTTTTACATATCCCATATATCTACTGCTAATCATTTTTTGACTATCAGAAATAACTGTACCAGAGAGTGTTAAATTGAGTGCATTGGAGTATGATAGAAGTAAAAATAAAACTAAAATAATTTTTTGCATTATGCTCCTTATTCTATACGAATAAAGTATATTATCACTTCATAGCGTAAAACCACCTTATTCATGGGGCGGATATAAGCGGTCGATGTTTTAATCATTTTTACCACCTTGATTCAGAATGTATTGCTTAAGTATATGCGTTAGAGCACCTTGTATTGTTCTATCCTGCTCT
>CAZLLE010000083.1:0-122099 GCA_964560425.1 uncultured Campylobacterales bacterium | reverse complement strand
TGATACTCTTTTTTTGCTTCACTAAGATAGAGTATCCGTCCATCTTTTTGCATAACTCTACATTTTTCAAGATAGTAAATATTGGCTCTTTTAGAGTGCAAAATAGCTTTTAAGTCTGTTAAATTATCCATTTGTTACCTTTTGTAAAAATAAAAATTTATTTTTAATATTATAGAATAATAATTAACAGAATATTAAAACTATTTATAAAAGTCAAAATCCGATAAAATTTATCTCTTAAAAGAGAGATATATTTAAAGGTTAGTTAATGTTTCCAAAAGAGAGTTTAGATTTTTTGAATGATATTCGTCAAAATAATAACAAAGAGTGGTTTGAGGCAAATAGAGATAGATATGAAGAGTTAATATTAGAACCGTCTCGTGCATTTGTAGAGGAGATGGGGGAGCATTTACAGGCTTTAGTGCCTACAATTCATGCCAAACCTAAGGTCAATGGTTCACTTTTTAGAATCTATAGAGATATTCGCTTTTCAAAAGACAAAACACCTATCAAAAGTCGTATTGGTGTTATATTTTGGCAGGGGGTGGGTAAAAGGATGCAAAGTTCATCATTTTATCTACATTTTTCGCCAGATGAGCTATTTTTTGCTGTTGGGATTCGTGGATTTTCGAGGGAGTCATTGATTGGTTATCGTGATTATATTAAGCATGATAGAAATAGAGAAGAGCTATATCAAATTCTTAAAGAGATAGAAGCAAAAGGTTACTCTATTCCCGAACCATCATACAAAAGAGTACCTAGAGAGTTTGAATCTACAATTACACATAGTTATTTGACAAAATTTAGTGCTATGTACGCCTACAAACAGACTCCATTTGATGATATTCTATTTACTGAGGCATTAGTAGATCATGCATATCAGATATATGAAGATTTACTTCCTCTTCAACAGTGGGTTTATGAGATGACACTTACACTAGACAACTAAAGCATTTCAAATATTTTAGATTTTTAATTAAAGATTTTTCATAACTGGTCGATATATTTAATTCCTGCAAATATTCTAAGAGGTTTACTGCCTCTTAGAATGAACTTATAAGGCTATTATTATGAAAAAAATATTTTTAATACTACTTGGAATTATATCTATCACTCATGCAAGTATCGGATCAATTAGTGCTATTCGCGGTGAGGTCAATATATTTAGAGATCATAAACATTTTTTGGCACACAAAGGGAGTTTGATAGAAGAGAGGGATCTCATAGAGACAAGCAAAGGTGCAAAAGTACAGATTCTTTTTAATGACAAAGGTGTAATCTCTTTAGGTCAAAAGAGTAAATTTAAAATTGAAAAATATCTTTTTACAAAAAAGTATAAAGAGGCAAAGTTTCATGTACTAAAAGGAGCTTTTAAATCTATCACAGGGAAAATTGGGAAAATTGCTCCAAAAAAATTTCAACTCAAAACTCAAAATGCCACTATTGGAGTAAGAGGAACAATATTTATTGGAGAGACTTCAAATAAAGAGGATCATATTGTATGTAACAAAGGATCCATATTTATTACAACACCAAATGGGCAAATTGTACTTTCACAAAATCAGAAAAGTACAATTAGAAAAAACTTTGCCCCCTCTCCCGCTCGTAAAATAGAGGCAGTAGATAGAAAACTTTTTGAGAAAGTGGAAATAACCACTTCCAATTTCACACCTAAGCCAAAAGTTCAAAAGATAAAACAAAACGCCCCCATTATCACTAATATGGAATTCAACAATTTAAAAAAAGAGGTTGAATACAACAAGCAAAACTGGGGAGAATGGAACAAAAAAATAATAATACCCCCTGCCCCTGATATAAAAAAAGATACTCCTATAAAAGAGGTAGATGAAGAAGTTATACCTGATGAAGAAAAAGATCAAAAAGAAGATGAACCAATTAAAAAGAGAGAAGATAAACCTATTGAAAAAAAGAGTGAGCAAGAGGAGATAGAAGAACCAAAAAGTGAAATCATATATGATGAGAATAGTTTTCAAGCACTAATCAATAGAGCAGGTAATTCAACTCCTTCATATCATGGACAAGTAGAAGGTTATGTCAAAACAGATATTGACAACTCAAAAACTAATATTCTACTAAATGATAAAAATAGTATGAATCTAAACTTTGATTTAGGAGATGGAAGTCTAAAAGGAGATGTTGCATTCCAAACACAAATGCAACAAAATTGGTCAACCAAGATATCAGGCACAGTTGAACAAAATGGTCAATTTGACTTCAGTAGCCAAAAATACGATGGAGGCGGAGATGGTCAACTCAGTGGTGACGCTCTAGAGAGAGCTAATGGAAATTTTAATTTAATCAATAAAATAAAACAGGGTGGAATTATTCATACTGCAGTTGGAACATTTCAAATAACCAAAAAGGATGGCAAATGAGCATTATAAATATAATTTTGTTATTAACCCCTCTTGTCTTCATAGGGTGTGGAGGCGATAATATTGATGATCAAAAGACACCAACAAAAACGCATATACAAAAAGAGAATATTTCTAATCTCTCAACAAACATAGATCAAACAGAGATAATCCAACTAGAAACAAAAAGATATATACGAAACCAAAATGAGACAGTCACCGATATAATTTCTCATCTCATGTGGCAAGATAATAATGACTCAAATAGAACAAAACTTAATTGGCAAGATGCCATATCCTATTGTAAAAATCTAACACTTGGTGATTTTGATGATTGGAGATTACCAGAAGTAAAAGAGCTATTTTATCTAAGTGACAAAGGAGAGAGTGATAGTGCATTTGTCAATTTGGCATTAGATATTTATCATACAAACTCAACATATTCTCAAATTACAGACTCATCATGGTATATAAATTTTAATTATGGATTTGATTATATAGGATCAAAAGAGAGCCTACACTATGTACGGTGTGTAAGAGGTGCAAAATCAAATATAAATCTACTAAAAGAGAGTAATAATACAATCACAGATAATAGTACCAAACTTATATGGCAAGATAATATAGCTATTCAAACAAATCAAAAAAATTATGAAGAGGCAAAAACATATTGTAGTGATCTTATCTTGGAAAACTATAGTGATTGGAGAGTTCCAACTATAAATGAACTATACTCTATTACAGATCATAATCAATCGAATATAGCAATAAATAGTATATTTAATATAAGAATATCAGATAATTTTTGGTCATCTACACCATCCTCTTCTGGATATGCTTGGAGCATCAATTTTCTTCAAGGATCAAATTATTACCATGGTGATGAATATGGTTGGCAGAGTAAAGAGAAAAAAAATTATATAAGATGCGTAAGAGATAAGATTATAAATAGTGCCCCAATAGCATCATCACAAAATATTACATTGGATGAAGATAGATCAAAAGAGTTTCAACTGCAAGTAACTGATGATAATAACAATACACTCACATATAGAATTACATCCGTACCACAACATGGAACACTAAGCACTCAAATGCCAAATATTACATACACTCCAAATGCCAATTATTATGGAAGTGATAGTTTTAGTTATGTTGCAAATGATGGCGAACTAGATTCAAATGAGGCAATAGTAAATATCATCATCAATCGTATAAATGATAGTCCTATATCAGATAATATATCTAGCCAATATATTAATGAAGACAACAACCTCACGCTAACTCTATCTGCTTCAGACATTGATGGAGACAATCTCACATACAATATAACATCTAATCCAACAAATGGAACTATACAACTTAGTGGCAACCTTCTCCAATATAATCCAAATCCAAACTATTATGGTACAGATCACTTCTCTTTTAGATCAAGTGATGGCATTGCTGATTCAAATATAGTTGATGTGAATATTACAATTGCTCCTATAAATGATAATCCAACCACAAATAGTATAGCAGATCAAAATATTAATGAGGATAATAATCTTTCACTAACTCTATCTGCTTCAGACATTGATGGAGACAATCTCACATACAATATAACATCTAATCCAACAAATGGAACTATACAACTTAGTGGCAACCTTCTTCAATACAACCCAAACCCAAACTATTATGGTACAGATCACTTCTCTTTTAGATCAAATGATGGCATTGCCGATTCAAATATAGTTGATGTGAATATTACAATTAACCCAGTTAATGATTATCCTATATTTTCCACAATTAATGAGAGAAATATAACAGAAGATGATAGTCTAGTTAGTGGGATAGTCAGTGCCTCTGATATTGATGGTGATACACTATCATTTAGTGCTCCTATCGTCTCAAATTTTAGCCTCAATAGCAATGGTAACTACAGCTACAATCCAATGAATCATCAAAATCTAGAGAATGGAGAACAAACTACCATCACAATACCAATTACTGTATCAGATGGTTCACTCACTGATCAACAAAACTTAATAATTAATGTAGAAGGGATAAATGATCCTCCAATAGCAAATGCAGGGGCAGATATTATTGCAAACGAAGGAGAAATAATCATTTTTAATGCAATGGGTAGTCATGATATTGATGATAATATTACCAAATATGAGTGGAAAGAGGATGCAACAATTTTAGAAAGCAATAATATAAGCTTTGTAAAAAGTGATTTTTCCGTTGGTACGCACATAATTACTTTAACAGTAACTGATTCATATGGAGCAACTTCTCAAGATATCATAAATATAACAATCAATACTATAGTAACAAATAATTTTACCCCTCATACAGTTACAACAAATGCAATTTATTCTGAATGGTTAGAGATGGTTGATCTTGATAATGATGGAGATATTGATATTTTATCTGCTTCTACAGGAAATGGTGGTGCAGAGATATCATGGTATAAAAATAGAGGTGATTTTACATTTACAGAATCAATTATTACGACCAATGCTCAAAACCCTGAATCAATTAAAGCATCGGATATAGATGGAGATGGAGATATTGATATTTTATATACAACCTATGAATCAGGAGCCTCTCTTATGCAGTGTCTCAATGATGGTAGTCAAAATTTTACTTGTAACCCAATTACTAATGCAACAGATAATCTCTCATTTATAGAGGTTGTAAATTTTGATACACAAAATGACAATCTAATAGATATTATCACCTCATCATGGAGTAATAACAGAGTTGAATGGCTCAAAAATTCAGGAGATGGAAATTTTACAGGTCCTCACATGGTAGATTATCAAAATAGTGATGAAGCTATATCTACACATATTTCTGATTTTAATAAAGATGGTAAAGTTGATATTGTCTCCGCATATCATGGTAGTAATAGAATAGATTGGTATGCATATGATACACAAGGAAATGGAAATTTTGAACACCACTTTGTTGCAAATATTAATGCTCCTTACTCTGTTGATGTAATAGACATTAATAATGATGGATATGATGATATTATGGCTACTTCAAATAGTGATGGTAAAATTTATTGGTACAAAAGTACACAATCTACATCTCCTACATTTTCAGGAGCTTTAGAGATAGCGACACTCTCAAATCTATATTATGCCTCAGGGGTAGATATGGACAATGATGGAGATATAGATATTTTGAGTAACTCTTCCCAAACTAGTGGCAAAATAGCATGGTATGAGAATATAGGAGGTGATACAAATTTTATTGAACATATTGTAGCTAGTAGTGTAGATAATGTTATTAGAGTTTTTGCAGTAGATATAGATAATGATAAAATAATGGATGTTGCCTCTGGAGATCAAGCAGGAAATATAATTGTATATGAAAATGGAACTAAAGATTTTATAACTACACTCTCAAAAACAGGAGTACCAACAAGCACAAATGACGGAGAAGATGGAAATTTACAAAAAGGTATAGACTACAACTATACTAGAGATGATATTAATGATGTAGTAATTGACAATACAAACAATCTTATATGGCAAGATAATAGTGATATAAACAACTCACCTATATATTGGAGTAGTGCATATACCCAATGTCAAAATCTTCTATTGGCAGGATATGATGACTGGAGAATTCCAGATATTCATGAACTATACTATACATTAAATAGAGAAAATAGTCCCAAAACATCCCCTATTTTTCAAAACACTCCAGTAGATGATGGCTATTGGGTAAATAATTTTGATTCAAGTGACTACTCTTGGATTGATTTTTCAAATGCAAAAGGTAATATATCCAACATATTAAGTGCCCCTAAAAAACATATAAGATGTGTACGAGGAGAACCATACAAAGTAATACCTATTAGAAATGATACACTAGATATTGTTGTAGATCATATACATAATTTGCAATGGCAAGATAATGAAGATGTCATAATAAACAACAGAACTTGGGACGATGCAATAGGACATTGTAATACTCTTGATTTAAATGGAACAAATTGGCGTTTACCAAATATTAATGAGCTATATAGCATTGTTGATCTATATAAGTCACCCACCACATATAGAGCATTTAAATATAAAACAACTGATAGCTATTGGTCATCAACTAATGATTCTGGTATTACTCTTATAGATTTTTCAAATGGTATTGATAACCAAAATGAACCTTCAACCAATACACACAAAGTACGGTGTGTAAGAGATATTCCATAGAAACTCCTCCCCCAAAGGGGAGTTCTATACTCTTCTACTCTTTAATATAACTACAACATTGATACTCCACCCCTTGAAAGAGGTGGATTCTTGCTCCATAAAGTCAAGCTTTATTTGATTACAAGCATTTAAAGTCAGGTGTATCCCACCTAGACTATATTTGTTAAATGTAATTGACTACTTGGTTTTCGTAGCATTGATACGATTTAACTTGAAGTGATATTATAGCATTTTTTGCTTAATACCGCTTATTTTGATAACAGATTTTGCATACTATCTTTTACATTTTTTCCATGTAAAATAGCATAAACTTCATCTGCAATTGGTGTATATATCTCATATTCTAAAGAGATTTTATATATTGCATCAGCAGTATAAACACCCTCTGCTACCTCTCCTAACTCTTCTAAAATATCATCTAAACTTTTTCCCTTTGAAAGTCCAAAACCAACACGGTAATTTCGAGATAATACACTAGATGCTGTCAAAAAGAGATCACCTGCCCCTCCTAATCCAGAAAAAGTAGATTTTTTTGCACCAAAAAAGAGACCAAATCTCTGCATTTCAACAAGACCTCTTGAGATTAAACTAGCTCTAGCATTATTACCAAGATTCATACCATCACATATACCACTAGCAATAGCAATAACATTTTTGTAAGCACCACTTACTTCTGCACCAATAACATCTTTGCTTACATAAGCCTTGATAAAAGATGGAAAAAATGAAGCAAATTTTTTGGCTGTTTTTTTGGAAGAGGAGCTAACTACCAAAGCACATGGAAGACCTTGAATTACCTCTGCTGCAAATGTAGGACCAGATATATAAGCCATATTTTTATCAGGTACAAAATCTAAAAATATCTCATTTAGAAACTTTCCACTACTAACTTCAATCCCTTTAGAGGCTACTAATATCTTTTGGTCATTAAAAATAAATTTATTCTCTAGCCACTCTCTAGCATTTTGTGCAGAAATTGCAAAAACAAGATACTCACACTTCAGAACCTCTTCTAAAGATACAAAGTTTTTAATATCTTTGGGTCTTCTTGATGTAATGAGAACTTCATTTTTTTCACTCAAAGCATAAGCCAAAGCCTGCCCCCACTTTCCAGCTCCAACTACACCAATTTTCATCTTAACCTCACTAAATATTAACTAAGTTTTTTCTTTAGAATTTCATTTACTTTTGCAGGGTTAGCACTACCTTTACTAGCCTTCATAACTTGTCCTACAAAAAAACCAAATAGCTTATCTTTACCAGATTTATACTGTTCTACTTTATCCATATTTGCAGATAAGATAGTATCAACCAACTCTTCAATAGCACCATCATCACTTACCTGTTTTAGACCAAGCTTATCAATGACCAAATCAATATCTTCATCAGACTCCATTACAAAATCAAGAACCTCTTTTGCAGCTTTTCCACTAATAGTACCATCTTCTATTCTTTTTACAATCAATGCCAATTTTATAGCATCTACGGGAGAATTTTCTATTGTAAATTCTCCTTTTAATCGTCCTAAAAGTTCTGTAGTCAACCAAGTGAGACTATTTTTGGCACTAGCACCCTCTTGAATCATCTTCTCATAATAGTGAGCCATCTCCAAAACGGATGTAATTACAACAGCATCTTTCTCTTTAATACCATATTCACTTACAAGTCTTTTTCGTTTTTCATCAGGTAATTCAGGGATATTTTTACCCTCTTCTAGCATCTCATCAGTTACAATTACAGGCAAAAGATCAGGATCAGGGAAATAACGATATTCAGCACTATCCTCTTTACCTCTCATACTTCTAGTTTCACCTGTATCAACATTAAACAATCTAGTCTCTTGATAAACTTCATCTTCATATAGACCATCTTCCCAAGCATCAATTTGACGATTTATCTCATACTCTGTAGCTTTTTGGATATATTTAAATGAGTTCAAATTTTTGATCTCTACTCTAGTATAGAGTTTTTCTTCACCTTTTGGACGAATTGAGACATTTACATCACATCTAAATGACCCCTCTTGCATATTTGCATCGCTAATATCAAGATACCTTACAATAGAGTGTAATTTTTTGAGATATCTAATAGCCTCATCACTACTTCTCATATCAGGATCACTCACAATTTCAAGAAGTGGGGTTCCTGCACGATTAAGATCTACATGACTCTCTAAGCCATGATGAATATTTTTACCCGCATCCTCTTCAAGATGAGCTCTTGTAACACCTATTCTTTTTTGAGTTCCATCATCAAAATCTATATATAACTCTCCACTCTCCACAATAGGAATCTCAAATTGAGAGATTTGATACCCTTTTGGAAGATCAGGATAAAAATAGTTTTTACGATTAAAAATAGATTTTTTATGTACAGTTGCATTGATAGCATTACCGAGTAATATAGATTTTTTGACTGCCTCTTTATTTAATACAGGAAGAGCCCCAGGAAGCCCCAAACAGACAGGACAAACATTAGTATTTGCCTCCTCTCCAAAAGATGTAGCACATGAACAAAAAATCTTTGTTTTTGTATTTAGTTGAATATGAACTTCTAAACCGATTATAACTTCAAACATTAAATTACCTTAAATAGTATATTATTATTGTGGCTATATTACAATCTATTGGCTTTAATATATATCACTCACAACAATATTTTTACCAGCATCCTTTGCTTGATAGAGTGCATCATCTACATGCTTGAGAAAATCAGAAATAGGCTCCATATTTTGATATTGAGCAACACCAAAACTACAAGTAACATCAAGATTATCACTAAAAGAGTATCCAGCAACTTTTTCTCTTAGTTTTTCAGCTAAAATCTTAGCTGTTTCAAGAGATGTTTGAGACAAAATAATTACAAATTCCTCTCCTCCCCATCTCGCAAAAGTATCACTTTTTCTAACAGATTCACTAATAACAGCAGAGAGTTCTACAAGAACATTATCCCCAACTTGATGTCCATAAGTATCATTAATCATTTTAAAGTTATCAATATCAAAAAGTATTATCGAAAGATCATCACCATATCTTTTTGAAATCTCTACCTGCTGTTCTAAAACGGCATTGAATTTTAATCTATTTGCAATTCTTGTCAAAGTATCAGTAGATGCCTCTTTTTCAAACATCTTTCTCTGCTCTTCTAACTCTGTTACTTTATGAAGAGCAATTACAACACGATAAACATTTTCTATATCCACCAAACTAGCTGTAACAATAAAAGTATCATCCAAAGACTCCCTCTCAATCACAATTTTATGCGTAATTGATGGATTCTCTAAAATATATTCAAACCATTTTTTATCATTAATTGATATATCTTTAAGCATCAAATCTTCATATTTTAGTACATCAGTCAAAGAGTTATACTCATAATAGAACTCTTCAATACTTTCTACTTCAAAATAGTTTAAAAACGCTTGATTTACACTCTCTATAATATCATTTTCAGCACTTGATAAAACCAATACCATGTTTGTCTGTGCCTCTAATATTGCCTGAAGATATTTTTGATTCCACTCTAACTCTTTATGTGCTTCATTAATACTATCTATCATAGTATTAACAGAATTTGCAAGACTAATAAATTCATCAAACTGTAATTTATTTGTATCTATTTTTTCTAATTTATGTGCAGCTTTATGGAAGTAAAGATGAAAAACATCAAAATTTTTCTCTATATTTGAAGATATAAAATATGCAATGATAATAGAGATAACCACTGCAAAAAAGGCAATAAAAAGCAATTGACTAGTTCTAATTGCAAAAAGAGAGTCTAGAATGCCGTTACTGAACTCTCTAAAAGTAGGATCAATATCAAAACTACTCTGATATACAGAAAGAATAACAACAATTAGAACCAATGAGAAAATAACTGTTGACATGCTAATAAAAAAGGTTTTGACAATACTTCGATTTTTTTTCATATATTTTACCAATTTAGAATAAATAATCCTATTATTTTATCAAAAATTAAATATATTAAACTTTATTTGCAAAAAATCGTATCGAGGCAAATCCATATGATCCAGCTTTTTGACAACTATCTATCTCTTTTTGACTCATAATTCCACCAAGAGCAATACATCCAATATCAAGATTATCTACAACCTCTTTTAGAGCTTCTAATCCTTTTGGTTTACCCTTATTTGGAGAGTGAAAAATGGGGCTAAAGGTAATCAAAGAAGCACCATATTTTTGAGCTAATTTAGCCTCTTCTAAAGAGTGTGTACTAACAATAACAAAAAGTTTTTTATTATGGGCATAAGATATTTTATTAAATTGAGAGGAGGTAAGATGTACACCAAAAAAATTATATTTTAGAGCTAAATCAATATGAGAATTAATAAGTGCAGGAGTATTATATTTTTTACAAATATCAAGAAATATCTTTATAAAAGGTTCCAAATTGATACCTCTTTTATCTCTAAAAGAGATCATATCAACTTTGTGACTTTGAAAAATTTCCTCAATATATAGAGAAAATTTTTCAGTAGAGTCACTATAATAAGAGGGGTCAGTAATACAATAACTGATCACTATTTTTTTTCTAATAACTCTTTTAGAAGCTTAGTCTGCTCTCTTTGTTCTTTCAAACTCTCTTCTTGAGCGTGAGCCATCTCAAAGAAAACAACCATAAACAGACCAATCATAGCACCAAAAAATCCACCCACCAAAGCTACAATAAGCCCAAATGGATAGAAAAGTGTAAAAAATAGATACGCACCAATGACAACAATTGCCCAAGAGGCTCCTTGTAAAAAACTTACAATTGATTCAAAACTATTTTTTTGCACTCTCATTCCTTAGTGATCACTAATCTGTACAGCACCTGCAAGATAAACATAAGTCAAAATCATAAAAATGAATGATTGAAGCAATCCAAAAAATACCAAAATCGCAAATGGTGCAAGAGGGAAAACAAATGGTGCAAGCATCAAAATAACAGCCAAGAATAGATCATCACCTTTAATATTTCCAAAAAGTCTAAATGACAAAGAGATAATTCTTGAAAAATGAGACAAAATCTCAATAGGAAACATAAGAGGAGCCAACCAAATGCTAGGTCCCATGAAGTGTGCAAAATATTTAACTACGCCATTCTCTTTAATACCCTCATAGTTATAATATATAAATACAATAAGAGCAAGTGCAAGTGTAAAGTTAATATTTCCTGTTGGTGATTCAAAACCGGGAATAATACCAATCATATTAGATACAAAAACAAGTAGACCAATTGTTGCAACTAAAGGAAGATATTTTTTAGCCAACTCTTTGCCCATTACATCTTGACCCATAGAAATAACACCTAAAAGATATGACTCCATTACATTCTGAGTACCTTTTGGTACTAATTGAAGCGAAGAAGTAGCCATTCTAGCAATAAAAATCACTATACCCGCAGCAAGAAGGGTATGAGTTACAAAAATAAATGTGTGGTCATGGGAGATCAGCCCAAAGAAAGTAAAAATCTCATTCATCGTAGAGTTCCTTGTGTATAAAGTTCGCGTATTTTATCTTATTTTCGATTAATAATTGATAAAATTTTTCTTAAAGCTTAAATCTTTTGTTTCTCTTGTCCTATACGATACAGAGCAAAGTCATATTTAATTGGATCAAGAGGATCAAAACTTCTCAATTTTTGGCTTAACTCTACAACTGCTTTCAAATCATAACTCTTTCTCTCCAACAATCCAAGCTTACGAGACACCTTAAAGGTATGTGTATCTAGCGGAATTAATAGATCTTTTTGATCTACTCTCTCCCATAGTCCTAAATCTATTTTATCAGATCTTACCATCCACCTTAGATACATATTCCATCTTTTATAAGCAGATTTACTCTTTTTAGTTGGTGGAGAACCAAGTAAAAATTGATATCCATGAGAAGTAAACTTATTTAATTCAAGTAATTTACTTATCAAAGTATTTAAACCATCTAAAATATTATTTTCTCTTTGATAGCCACTCAAAAATATATCTTCAAGAGAAAATTCTAATTTTGCTCTTCTAAGAGTTATAAATATATTAATTACATCTTCTGAGCTTTGAAATCTATAATAATAATCACTCAAAGATTTTTTAATCTCCTCTTCACTACCATCAATCAAAGAAAAATCTAAAGAGCTTAAAAATTTTACAATCAACCTAGCATTTCCATAAGCAAACAGAGCACAAATCAGAGATATATACTCATCTTTGTACTCCCTTGCAACAAGCATTGGATCTGGTTTATCAAGAGATATTTCATCAAAAGAGTCTCTTTTTAAAACTTCAGCATCTAATATCTCTTTTAATCTATCCATCTATACGACCTTATCTTTTTGATTTGTATACCTTTGTAAAAAATCAGATATATTTGCCAAAGAGTAAATTATCAAAAAGATCATCAAACCAGGAAAAAAACTGAGCCACCAAGCAATATCAACAACATCTTTACCCTCACTCAAAACACTTCCCCAACTAATTTGTGGAGGCATAATACCAATCCCCAAAAAACTTAGTCCACTCTCTGCCAAAATTGCACCACCAACACCAAAAGTAAAACTAATAAAAAATATAGGAGCAAGAAGAGGAGTAAAATATTTGAGAATAATTTTAACTTTGCTAACGCCTGAAATTTTGAGTATCTTAATAAATGGTTTTGAATTAATAGCAAAACTCTCACTACGAATCATTCTAGCCATACCCATCCATCCAGTAATAGAGATTACAATTACTAAAATCAAAATAGATGCATTCATATAACTAATCAAAGCTAATAACAAGAAAAAAGTAGGAAATGTCAAAAATAGATCAATCAAAATAATAACAAGCTTGTCAACACCTCTACCCAAAAAACCAGCAGAAACACCGATCATAAGCCCTGTAAAACTAGCAATCAAAGCACTTCCTACACCAATAATCAAAGAGACTTTTCCACCCTCCATTATCCGTGCAAAAACATCACGACCAAGACGATCTGTACCCATTAGATTCTCAAAAGAGGGAGGCAATAAAATTGCCTCTTTATTTAATTCAAAAGGAGAGATATTATAAAAATATGAGCCAAAAAATGAGACCCCTACAATTATTAATAACAAAAATATACTAATATATGGAATTTTCAAAAATCACCTACTATAATTTTTTTAAACTCCATGTTATCAAAATGGTTTTAAGGTATTGCCTCAAAATCAACATCAACAAAATCTTCATCTATTGACTCTTTTGGAGCAATAAATCCAAGTTCTGGATTTTTTTCACCCTCATATGAGACAACTTGCTCTATAATATCTTTAATTTTTGATTCAGTTTCAACCTCTGTTGGTACATCTACATAATAATCTGACATTTCAAGTAGTTTAACAGATTTACCATTTTTAAGTTTAGCCATCTGCTCTGGAGTTAATAAATCATTATAAAGTCCAATCGCTCCCTCTACTTTACCACCTTCATTTATCATATTATTGACAAACATTTTACCACGAACAAAACCACTCTTTTTGATTGAAAGTACATTACAAGCAACATCACCATTTACAATTCCACTTACCACTAAATCTTTGGCTTGTACTTTTCCTCTAATAACACCATTTTTCTCTACAAAAAGACCATCACAATGGATTGTAGCCTTAATAACACCCTTAACCAACGCCTTATTTGCTTTTACATGACTACTAACAACTGCTGAATCCATAACTTCAAGAGAGTTACATATAATTTGCCCTGATGTTTCACCACTGATCATCACCTGCTGTGCTTGTATTTTTCCATTTACTACACCACTTTTACCGATAATTACAATATTATTTACCTTGATATTACCCTCTACATTTCCATCTACATGGATTGTATCATTACCCACAATATTTCCAAAACTACTTGTCCCTTCTGTGATAATTGTAGAAACACTATAAAAATTTTTGTTCTCTTTTTTTTTGCCCATTCTAGAGAAAAATGCCATCTCCCATCCTTCTAATATATAAATATTTACTTCATGTACTTAAGATCGGAAAAAAGAAGAATAAATTAATAACCTGAGTATAGGAATAGAAGTTGCTTAAGAGAATTTAAAATAGTTATACAAGGAGCAACATGAAAAGAGTATATTTACCAAAAATAGTAACAACAATAATGGTAGCACTCTCATTTACGGCTAATTTATCGGCTTTAGAGGTTAATATCAAAAAAGATTTACCATTTGTGGAGGTTGAATTTGAGGGCAAAATAATGAAAATTCAAAGAGTTCAAGATACACAAAAAAAACTAAATAATAGTTATGCAAAAACATCTAGACCATGTCCACCATTTTGTGTTCAAGCACTTGAGCCAATAGAGGGTATTGTTGCAATCTCTGAACTAGATGTACTTGATTTTATTCAAAAAAAGCTATCAAATAACAGAGGTGCTTTAGTTGATGCAAGAATGCCAAAATGGCACCAAAACGGTACAATACCGGGGGCTGTAAATATACCTTTTTCTATTCTCTCAGCAGATGAAGACAACCCTTATGTAGATCAGATATTTAAACTATTTGGAGCAACTAAAAGTAAAAAAGGTTGGAACTTTTCAGATGCTATGCAACTACTTCTATTTGATAATGGACCTTGGTGTCAACAAGCTGTTAGTGGAATGAGAAACTTAATCAAACATGGTTATCCAAAAGATAAAATCTCATATTACAGAGGTGGTATGCAGTTTTGGCAACTTCTTGGATTAAGTACAATTGTACCAAAACAGTAGGAGAATTAATTGATATATATAAAGAAAATTTTTATTTTATTACTACTACTACCATCTCTATCATTTGCCTTATCAAATAAAGAGTTAGCCACAACTATAAATTTGGCAGGTAAACAGAGGATGTTATCACAAAAAATAACAAAAGAGATATTTTTAATTAAATCTAGTATTGATAAAAAGAAAAATATAAAAAACCTAAATCATAGTATTAAACTTTTTGAGCAGACACTTAATGGTCTAATCAATGGAGATAAAGAGTTAAATCTTGTAGCTATTAAAAATTCAAAAATTCAAAAACGACTAAAAATCGTAGAAAAAATTTGGAAAAAATTTCATAAAGATATTGAAAATATTTTACATAACAGATCATCTAAAAAAAGTTATCACTCTATAGCAGAAATAAATTTACAACTCTTAAAAGAGATAAATAAAGTTGTAGAGATGTATATCAAAAGGGGAGATAGTTCTAACTTAAAATCAAGTTTGACAAATGATATCAACCTTGCTGGAAAACAGAGAATGCTTACACAGAAAATAGCAAAAGAGATTCTCCTAATCACTAATAATATCAATACAAAAGAGAATAAAAAAGAGTTACAAACAACTATATCTCTATTTGACAAAATATTAAAAGGGTTACAAAATGGAGATAGTTCACTAAATTTAAAGGGAACTAAACTAACCAAAATTAAAAAAGAGTTAAAAATTGCTCAAAAAGATTGGGAAGATATTAAACCATCTCTTGATTATAAGAAACTTCAAAAAAATAGAGGAAAATTAAAAGAGAGTATTATTAAACTAGACTCACTTCGTACACAGATGAATCAAATTGTTTCACTATATGAAAACTCAATAAGAAAAGAGAAACTCATGAAAAACTTATCAGCTATTGTTGGTAATTTTATGGAGTTAAAAAGTGAAAAAAATCATGTTATTAATCTAGCAGGAAAGCAGAGAATGTTGACACAAAAAATGTCAAAACTTTCACTGCTAATTGCATCAAACATTGGGGTAAAAAATAGTAAAAAAGAGCTAAAAAAAGCCTCTAATTTATACAACAAAACACTAAATGGCTTTATAAATGGCGATAAAGATCTACAATTAATACCAACAACAGATAAAAATATTCTTACACAACTAAAAACTATTCAAGAGGAGTGGCAACCTTTTTATAAACATATTCAAAATATTAGTAATACTCAAAAAACAGATCCGAAAGATATTATATTTATTGCTTCACACAATGAGAATCTACTAAAAATTTCAAATACCCTTGTGCAACTATATAAGAAAAATAAGAATTTTGATGGATACATGGATGTCGTACGAACACAAGTTATTGATGTTGCAGGAAGACAAAGAATGTTAACACAAAAGATGGCAAAAGAGAAACTACTAACAGTAGCAAATTTAAACCAAAACAGTAACCAAAAAAAGTTAGATGAGACTATTGCTCTATTTGAAAATTCACTTTTGGCACTCTTAAAAGGTGATGAAAATATAAAAGTTATACCTGTAAGTAATAAATCAATTAAACAACAGCTTATAAAGGTTCAAACCCTATGGAAAAAGCTCAAACCACTATATATAAAAAAGAGTCCAAATAGTAGTGATTTAGCGAATATAATAAAACTAAACCCTATCCTCTTAAAAGAGATGAATAAAGCAGTTCACATGAGTGAACTTAGCATAGATTATTAACAAGGAAAAATAATGAAAGTTATAAATGTAGCAATAGCAAGTGGAGTTTTATTTAGTAGCTCTCTATTTTCTCAAAATAGTGTCGATATGCAAAAAGAGCAGATACATGTAAAAATTACAAAAGATATACCTTATGTCAACCTATACCATTTAGGAAATGAAGTTCGTGTACAAAGAATACAAGATACAGAGAATATCTTAACTGATGATTATGTAAAAGTAGCAAGAGAGTGTCCACCATTTTGTATACATCCTATGAAAGTTCACCCTGATATTAAAACAGTTGGAGAAGTAGAGTTGATGAGCTTTATCAAAAACAAGGTGGAAAAAGCACAAGGAGTTATAGTGGATGCTAGATTAAAAAGATGGCATGAGATTGAAACTATACCATCAGCAGTTAATATTCCTTATCCCGTGATGGAAAGAGCAAAAAAAAGTAAAATCGCAAAAATCTTTACACTTCTAGGAATGAACATAGATAAAGATGGTAAATGGAATTTTGAAAAAGCAAAAGAATTAACTATTTTTGATAATGGCCTATGGTGCGATCAATCACGAAGATTAATAAATGGACTATTAAAATATGGATATCCAACAGATAAAATTTTCTATTATAGAGATGGTTTTCAAGGATGGAAAATTCTAGGACTGACAACAGTAGTACAAAAAGAGATTAATAAGTAAAGGAAAAGAAGATGTTTAAAAGAGAAGAATCTGAGCATTTGGAAAATGACTTTAACCAATATGGTGCAAATAGTAATTTGAATGTTAAAGATACGCAAGAAAATAAAGAAGAGAGTAACACTCCTTTTGGAAGTATAATTCAAATTTTAATTATTTTGGTTCTATTTATTATCACAGCTTATCTAATTATGTTTGGATATAAATATATGATTAAAGAGGATAATATAAGATCAAATCAAACACAAAATATCTCAACTCCTACTACACAACAAGCTCCTCAAATAAAAACAGGAAACTTGAAAGCTGAAGATATTAGTATGATTGTTCAAGCAGTTATGGCACAAATGAATAGTGCTTCTAGCAAAACAAAAGATGCACAAACAGATAATAAAGATTTTATATCATCACTTGTTGAAGCAGAAGTAGATAGATTAGATAATGTACAAAATGATACTAATTTAGAGATGACAAAAGAGGAGCAGAGTAAAGAGGCAGGTGATAATCTATCAGAGAAAGATATGCAGAGATTTAACAAAGTTGTTGTAACAAAAAAAGAGAATACTCTTGAACTAGATGCACTCTCAAGAATGTCTATGTTAATTAATGATGAGATAGAGAAAGACTTTAAAGAGGATTTCAAAAAACAGAAAAAGACAAAATATACTCAATCAATTGCAAAAGAGATAAAAACAAGAGAGAAAGAGATGAAATTTATTACTGTCAAAAGTGGTGATACACTCTCAAAAATTGCTCTAAAAGCTTATGGTACAGTATCTGCATATAAAAAAATTATCAAAGCCAACCCCGAGCTTATAAAAAATAAAAGATTAATTTATCCCGGACAAAAACTTAGAATTCCACAATAATAGCAAGTTTTTTCATGATTCAACACTCATGAAAAAGCTTCACTTTTTTCCCTTTTTGTCGATCTGATTTGTAATAAGTACCAAACCATAATAAACAAAATATTTATTATGGTTTGGTACTTATATCAAAAATTGAGGATCCAAAATATGCAAGCCAACAACAACACAAAAAAATATAGATTATTAACTAGAAGTAATATGGATGGTATTATATGTGCATCTCTACTCAAATATCTTGAGATCATCGATAATATTAAATTTGTACATCCAAAGGATATGCAAGATGGTAAAATCGAAATTAGTTTAGATGATATCACAGCAAATTTACCATATGCACAAGGTGTAAATAAAGCATTTGATCATCACTACACACATACAATTGGAAATATTATTATTAATGCAAATCATGTACTATTTACTGATGCTTCATCAACAGCAGAGGTAATATATAGCTATTATCAAAGAGTTGGTGCTGATTTTCCTTTATATTTCAAAGAGATGATAGATGCACTAAATTATGCTAATCAAGCAAAATATACTATAGATGAAATCAAAAATCCAACAGGTTGGAATCTACTTAGTTTTATAATGGATCCACGCACTAATCTTGGAAAGTTCAAAAACTTTAGAATATCTAACTACTCTCTTATGATGGATTTAGTCGATTATTGTAACAAATATACAATCAGTGAAATTTTGCAACTTCCTGATGTAAAAGAGAGAGTTGAACTTTATAATAAATATCAACAACAATTTATAGATCAACTAAAAAGATGTGCAACCCTAGAAGATAAAACTATAATACTCAATCTCAAAGATGAAGAGATAATTTATCCCGGAAATCGTTTTTTAATCTATACACTTTTTCCAAATGCAAATACATCAATTCATATATTTCCAGCTAAAGATAAAAAAAATATTGTATTTGCAGTAGGTAAATCTATTATCAACAAAAACTCTAATGCTAATATTGCACAAATCCTATCAAAACTAGGAGGAGGAGGTCATCTTAATGCAGGAACACTACAAGTAGAATACTCGAAATATAGAGATACCCTAGAAGAGGTACTCTTTGCATTAACTGAAAATAGTTTATGCAAAGTATAGAAGGAAAGAAATGATGAAAAACCAGTTCATGATTACCATAAGTGATATAAATGGGATCAGACAATATACACTGAATCAATTCATTAAAGTAGTTGCAAAATGGGTACTTCTAGGAGTAATCCTAATTATTATTATAGGTGCAATATTACTAAAAACTCTATCTGTTAGGGTTGATGATTATGCATTATATACACAAGAATTAAAAGATTCACAACAACAACTTATTGATCAAAATCAACAACTTAAAAAAGAGCATAAAACTCTCTTATTAGAAAAAAAAGAGCTAGAAGATGTAAAACATACACTAATTAGTAAAAATCTACAACTACAACAAAGTATAACTGATGATAGTCAAAAACTAGAATCAATGAATGAACATCTACAAGAGATAGAGAAAAAGATTGGACTTGAACCAGATATGGATGCAGCTCTTGGTGATAGAATAAAAGCAGCTGACATAAAAGCAAATAGTCAAAATAGGAAAAAATTTATTCAAAAAAAGTTATCAAAAGCTTTGACAACTACTCTTGAGAAAAATATTCCAAATGATAGACCTATCCCATACAAAAGAGTATCTAGTAAATTTGGTTATCGTACACATCCAATAACTCATAAAAAAAGTTTTCATGCAGGTATAGATTTAGTTGCCAAAAAAGGTACACCAATTCGTGCTACAGCTGATGGAGTTATCTCTTTTGTAGGTAATAAAGGTGGCTATGGGAAATTTATACTTATAAATCATGCTTATGGATTTGAAACTGCGTATGGACATTTAAGTCAATATAAGGTCAAAAAGGGTGAGTATGTATATAAAGGTAATATAATAGGCTATGTAGGTAGCACAGGCAGAAGCACAGGAGCTCATCTACACTATGAGATTAGATACCTCAACAAATGGCTAAATCCAGCAAAATATCTAAACTGGAACACAAGCAATCATGCATCTATCATGAATAGAGAAAAAGCTGTAAATTGGGAATCTCTAATAAAACAGATCAACTATAGAATCAAAAAATCACTTTAAGGGGGGAAAACTTTTCCCCTTTGAAGAGATGGTCGGACTAAAAGCTTTTGTACTAACATTCACCACTTCACCAATAGTCAAATTTTGAGCCTCTTTGGAAGTAACTACAACTTCAACTAACTGTTGAGCTATAGATATAATTGCTATATAGATCACATCTACTTTGATAATATCTAGCAATTCACCCTCAAAAGAGAATTTTTGAGAGCCTGTTGTCTTTAGTAAAACATCTTTTGCAAGACCATCATCAATAATTTTTCCTTGATTTAAGATCAATACTCTATTACTCAATCTATAAATTTCACTACTATCATGACTGACCATAATAGTAGTTGTTCCAAATTCAGAGTGAAGTGTCAAAATCTCATTTTGAAGTTTTGTTCGCATCATAGGATCAAGAGCAGATAATGGCTCATCCATAAGTAACAATTTTGGTCTATTCATCAAAGCCCTACACAAACTAACACGCTGTTTTTGTCCTCCACTAAGGGTATTTGGGAAACGCTTTTTTAGTTCACTAAGCTCTGTAATATCCAACAAGCGAGAAGCAAGAGTTTTATCTCTATTTACAAAAAGTAGATTCTCTTCTACACTCATGTTTGAAAAGAGTGCATAATCTTGAAAGACAAAACCTATCTCTCTTTTTTGAGGCGGAGTATTAATCTTGGAATCTAGCCAAATTTTATCACCTATTTTTATCTCTCCTCTTGCATCTTCCAACCCTGCAAGTATTCTTAAAAATGTTGTTTTTCCACTTCCACTTTTTCCACTTAGAGCAACAAAATCATTCTCATCTATTTCAAGATTAATATCCAAATTCATCTCTCCACTACTACCATGAAGCCTCTTAGTTAACTCTATTTTCAACATCTCTTATACCCTAAACTTTTTATTCTCTTTGGCATTAAAAATATATACAATAAGTAATACAAGAAAACTCATGATAACCATAATAGCACTATAGATATGAGCGGAACTATAATCCATAATCTCTACCATCTCATATATTGCAACTGAAGCCACTTTTGTCTCTTCAGGAATACTTCCACCAACCATCAAAACAACTCCAAACTCACCAACAGTATGTGCAAAAGTTATAATGATAGCAGTTAAAAGAGCTGGTTTTATATTTGGAAGAGCGACTCTAAAGATAGTTACAAATTTACTTTTACCCGCTAGATAAGAGGCTTCAAGCATATTTTTATTTATATTTTCAAAACCACTCTGAAGAGGCTGAAGCATAAAAGGAAGAGAGTAAAAACAACTAGCAACTACAAGCCCTGTAAAATTAAATACAAGTTTGATATCAAAATATTTATCAAAGAAAGTACCAATTGGTGAATTTTGAGAAAGAGCAACTAAAATATAAAATCCCAAAACTGATGGAGGAAGTACAATAGGCAAAGCTGTAATAGCCTCCAAAAATGGTTTGATTTTTGAAGATGTTTGAGATAGATACCAAGCCAAAGGGAGAGAGACAATAAACAAAATCAAAGTAGTAATAGAAGCCAATTTAAAAGATAATACAAACGGAGTAAATTCAAGATTTTGTAATAGTTCAAACACTACAAAACCCTCAAAATAGAGAGTTCACTAGCTTTAATAAGAGCTGTAACTTCATCACCTACTTTTAAATTCATCTTTTTAGATGAACGAAGTGTAATAATAGATTCTAATATAGAGCTTCCAATAGAGAGTTTAATACTACTCAAAAGTTTACCATTCTCTAATGATTTTATCTTTGCCTCTAATTGATTTGAGTAGCTTAATACTCCCCTAAAATTTTTGGCTATTGCAACATGAGAGGGATTTGCCATTAATTCAACCCTACTTCCAACTCTGATATTATCACTCAAATCCAAGCTCATCATGCTAAGAGTCTGATCCAAAAATTTAAAATCAACAATATTAAGATTATCAACATTATCAATTTTTACAACCAAAGCAATTAAACTATTCACTCTACTATATACCCAAAATTTTTCAAGATTTTTTTTGCCTTTTGACTCAATATAAAATTATAAAATAGCTCCACATCTCTATTATCTTTTAGCATAACAATCCCTTGACTAATAGGAGTATAAAGAGAAGAATCTAATTCACTCCAATTTATACCTTTTTTAAATTTAGCCATTCTAGGTGAAAAAAGTAGAGATTTTGCAACAATTCCAATGTCTGTAGCCCTTAATGTAAATGTTAGAGTTTGTGAGATTGATTCACCATAGACAATTTTTGATTTTATATCATTATAAATTTTGGCATTTGTCAAAGCTTCTAATGTTGCTTTTCCATAGGGTGCTGTTTTTGGATTAGCAATAGCTATTTTAGATATTTTTTTATCTTTTAAGAGATTAATCCCTTTTGAAAAATCTCTTTTTTTACTACTCAAAAAAGCAAGTCCACCTTGTGCATAAACTTTTGGTTTTGTTATGGCTATTTTATCAGTATATAGAGATTTTGGATATCTCATATTTGCAGACATAAATAGTTGATACGGAGCTCCATTTTTGATTTGGGCTGTCAATTTTCCACTACTTCCAAGTGTAACTTGAACTTTTATATCAGGATAAAGCGTATTAAACTCCGCCTTTAAATCCTCTATTGCATAGCTAACATTAGCTGCCACAGCTATTTTTATATTACCCGCACTCAATATCACTCCAATTAAAAGTAATAATACTATTTTCATATATTCCCCTTACTCATACCATTTTACCCATCCATCATTATAATATTTAATCAAAAGATGATTACTTAATCTATTTGGCTCTACATCTATTTGACTCATATCTAAAGAGAAAAGAAGTGATCTTTTCATCACATTTTGATCTATAAATCTTCTCTCTATTTTAGAATCAAAAAGATTAAAATCTACATTCATACGACTTGCCAAGATAAATCCCCACTCTCCAAAACTTGGAATATATACATGATAGGGATATATTTTAAACTCGTTATCTTCAAAAGAGACACTCTTGTAAATTGACCAAAAAGCCTCTCTTGCAAAAAGAGGTGATGTAGATTGAACTGTAAATATACCATTTTTAGATAGGTTTAATTTTACAAGATTATAAAATGTTGTCGTATATAGACGACTAAGACTTATATTGTTTGGATCTGGCAAATCTATTATGATTATGTCATATAAATTTTGATTCTCTTGCAAAAATTTCCATGCATCTTTGTTTATTATAGTCAATTTTTTACTATTTAGAGAGTTTTTATTTAGTGAAGTCAAAAGTAGATTTGATCTAAAAATTTTAGTCACTTCAGGATCTAAATCTACCATGATTACACTTTTTACATCTTTATATTTCAATATCTCTCTTAAAGCAAGTCCATCACCACCACCCAAAATAAGTATATTCTCTCGATCTAAAGCCCTATTCATAGCAGGATGCACCAACATCTCATGATAGCGATACTCATCTATTGAATCAAATTGCAATGCACCATTTATAAAAAATCTGACTCTATCTCTATTTTTTGTAATTGTTAATCTCTGATATTTAGTAGTTTTGGTGTAGATAATATTACCCTTATATAATCTACTCTCAAGAGAATCCATAACACTATTTGCACTAAAAAATCCTACAAACAGTAATATATTAGTAGCAATAATAGCTAATAATATTTTATATCTATTTTTCAACTCTACAAATATAAACCATGCCAAAAGAGCTACACAAATATTGAGAAAACCAACAAAAAAACTTGTCTGCATTACGCCCAATTTTGGTAATAGAACTATAGGAAAAATCAAAGCAGCAAATAGAGCTCCGATATAATCAGCAGTAAAAACATTTGAAAGATTCTCTCGCAAACTACTCTTCTCTAATATTCTAATAACAAGAGGTATCTCTATACCAATCATCGCTCCAAGAGATATTATCACCATAAAAAATATTAAATAGTAGTTATGAATAACACTAAAAGCAAAAAATAGAACCTCAGCACTAACTCCACCCAAAATAGCAATAGCAATTTGAATATATATAAAAGCCCTTGGAAGATCATCTTTGATAAAACGACTAAGCCATGCACCAACTCCCATTGCACTCATAAAAAATCCAATAGTTAGGGAAAATTGGTAGATAGAGTCTCCCAAAAGATAACTAGATAGAGTACCTGCTAAAAGCTCATAAATTAATCCACAAATAGCAATAATAAAGGTAGAAAAGAGAAGAGCACTCTCTTTATAATATTTGCCCTCTTTCACTTATTGAATTGCTGAAGAACTAATCATACCAATAGCGATAATAATAGAACCTACTACAATTGCCAAAGCGATATTACCCTCTTCTACAATTTTTTTATTGATTGAGAATTGAGTTATCTTCTCCAATACAATAAGTGAAAATATAAATATTACTAAACCAATTATCCCATATAAAAGTGTTGATATCAACTGCATTATTACTGTCTCATCCATTTTAAAATCTCCTGTTTTTATTTCCCATAACTATACCCGCCACCACTAAAACCACCCGAAGAGTAGCTACTACTTCTCACACTCTTCTCCTCTTCAACATTTACACCCTGAGCAGCTATATCATTATAGGTTAAATATGATGCCAAAAGAGTAAGAGACAGAAATATTAATGTAAAAACTTTAATCATATTAATCTCTCTTTAGTTCAAAACTATATCTTTTGAAAAGATAGAAAATATAAGAGAGAAAGCTAATCAAAAAAAGCATAAAAAAATATTTCAAAGTCCAAACATTCTGCTTCAAAGAGACTTTAATATATGGAGTCTTAGTTATTTTTGAAGCAATTTTGAGATTATATTTACCCATTGAAGGGAGCTTAAAATATATATTTATCTTTGGACTCTTTTTTCTAGCCATATTTAGTTCATTGGAGAAATTTTTGATCACTTTTTGATTTTGTAAAAGTGAAATATCATAATCACTCCACCTATTTCCACTAAATGAACTTTTTAATTGGAGATTTAATAGATGCGAAACATTACTCACATTAACCTCTTTTGAGATAGCATTTTGCAAATTGGTTCCACTCCAATTATCCAAAAAAATCTCTTTTCCACTTCCAAATATAAATAGAAATAGAAGCACAAATATAGAGAAAATCATGCTTATAAAACTCACTTTTGAGAGTGCTTGTAAAATAGGTGAATCAAAAAGTTGAGCACTATGAACTCCAAGACGATGATCCTCTTGATCATTTTTGATATTAAACCCTTCAAAAATAATCTCAGGTTTAATATACTCCTCAAAATAGTACTCTATCTCATTTCTACTCTTCTCATAAGATATCATATATGGTGGTGAACTAGCCATAACTACGGCTGTTTTATCACCCTTTTTTGCCCTCCAGCTCAAAGCTCCTTTTACCTGATATAGATAAGTTTGATAAATTTCTACTACTTTAAAAGCTATATTCCTATATACAACTACATTTCCCACAAAAATACCATTAAGTAGATTTGGAGCAATATCTCTTACTCTTCTTGAAAAAATATAGTGTCCATTTTCATAAGAGAGAGTAGCATAACCATGAGTGGGTGAGTAGAGCTGATAATCAACCAAATAATCACTCATTACTAATTTTGACTCAGGATATAGTTTATCACTATAAAAAATCTCCCCAATTACAATAAACTCTACATCTTTGATTTTACCCTTCATTCCAAGTTTAATAGGGCTATTTGATTTGAGATTATTTGAATATTTATAGAGTATGTTAAATTCATGTTGCACATCATGAACACTCCCACAATATGAGCAAGTTAAAGTTTGTAGTTTTCTACTCTCTATAAACATCTCCATAGAACCACCACAATTTTTACAGTTAATGACTCTAATTTTATTATTACTCATGAAACCCTCTTGATCTCATATGCATCTACCCAATATCCTCGATATGCTTTTTGCGTTCCATCTTTATAACACTCAACACTCAAAAAATCTTCGCCCTTTAAGCTTGTAAAGTGAATATAATCAAACTTCTCACCAATCCTAATCATCTCTGGCAATTGTCCTTCAAATCCTTCACAACTACCCTCGCCAAGCTCTGATACAACCCAGCTAATTCCCTCAAAAAATATAGTTGCAGAGACTTTAAGTTCACTCTTTTTTGGAAATTTTTTTTTGATATCAAAAGGTACTTCAAAAGCAAAATCACCCTCATCAACACTCACCCAAAACTCTTTTCCTTTTGAGTCAATCACAAACCACTCTTCCCAAAAACCTATATCATATCTATAACGAACTTTTCCAATAGGAGTAAATTTTACATCTTGTTATGAAAAAGATTGATTTAAACAAAGTAAAGATGGCTCATCTGCAAGTGTTGCAATTTTACCCATCGAACGAAAAGATTCATTTTCATAAACTAATACACTACCACATTGAGGACATTTCATCAAAGCTGTATATTTTATAACATTATTTAAAGAAACACCACATTGTGGACAATTAATAGTTTTTGAAAAAGACATCTAAATACTATTCCTTTATAAGATTTGAATATATTATACTTTTATTAAAATTATAAAAACTTTGTTTTTTATTTTTTAAGATTAAATAAAGAATTCAAAGGTAAAATATTTTTTAATATAAAAACTTAAATAGATACTCCACGATTATTTCACTTTTTTTGCATATAAATTTTAAACCAACTCATCTAAAAGGAACCTATTATTATGAATAAAATACTATTATCTATAAATTCCTATCTATCCATACTATTTACTACTATTATATTTAGTGGTTGTGGAGGAACTACAGATATAACTACAACTACAGCTCAAAATAGTAATACCAAAGTTTATCACTCAGAAAATAGTTTCTCAAAATATGCAAACAAAATTAATCCAGATTTAATATTTGAGTACCGTTTTGATGAATGTTCTATAAATAGCAAAATAAAAGATAGCAGTCAAAATGGACTTCATGGCACTCCTCATAATAGAAAATTTTCTACAACTTCAATATTAAATAGAGCCAATCAATTTAGTGAAGATGGATATATTCAATTACCTACAATCAAAAATAGTTTTGAAAACGGATTAACTCTATCCTCATGGGTTGATTTTGGAGAGTTAGATTATCAAGATAGACATTTTATTGAAATTTCAAATGGAAGAGATAAAGAGGGAAAAGCTAGAGATTTTATATCATTTTGGCAAGGTGGGGATAAAAATCGTATACGCTTTCAACTTCTAAATGGTAACTGTAATACACAAATATGGACAGATGCTATACAAGATGGACTACACCATTATAGTGCAACTTATGATCATAAAAGTGGAGAGGCAAAAATATATTTAGATGGAATAGAACAACCTACCTATGATACCAACGGAAATCCATCAGATCACCTCGATCAAAGCTGTATAGACACATCTATTCTAACTAGGGATACAAATATTTTAGGTGGTACTATTTGGAATGAGTTTGATAATGGCTTTTCTGGGATACTAGATGAAACAAAACTATTTGATCGTCCTCTAACTCCACAAGAGATAGAAACAATATATCAAAATGAGTTAAATGGGAAAAATTATGATTCAACAGATAGATTACCTATTGAGTGCAATATTGAAACTATTGAAAGACCTATTTTTACGGGTGAATTTCAAGATATTAAAGAACTTATAAACGATTCAAAAAATGGCATTATTACAGATGTAACATATATTTGTGTAGGTGATAGTACAAGAGCAGATGATGGACAACATGGTGGACAATATTTATATTATCAACTAAGAGATACTCTAAAAAAATATAATGTTTCTTCTCACCTTGTGGCAAAATCAGGACATACAATAAGAGATTTTGCGGGAAATATTTTTACACCAAACTGGAAAGATGCAGTAAATCTAATACCTAATAATGGTGAACATACCATTGTCGATATATCTCTTGGAATTAATGATGTATGGAATCCAAACACTCAAAATAAAATTGGAATGAATTTAGAAATTGCTATTAATAAAATTAGAAGTTATAAACCAATGACTATATTTGTACTAACTATGCCAAATAGACAATATGACGATGATGACTTTACACAAATAATAAGAAGTGCCTATATCCAAACTTCCATAGAGTTAAATATACCACTTATTAATGTAATAGACTCTCTAATGCCAACTCAAGAGAAGACATCATATGACTGGTATAAAAAAGATGGGTATAATGTACATCTCTCAAGAGAGGGGCAAAGAGTGGTAGCGGATTTTATTTTGAAGAATATTCTTCCATAATATTTGATTTTACAAACAAAACGGAGTTATTTTAGTAAATTAAACATTTCTTAAAGTTCATTTTACTAAAATCTTTCCATCGTTTCTGATTTAAATATTTTTTTCCCACATGGCAATGAAATAAACTTATCTTACTATTGAGAAAAAAATCACTACATACAAATACTTCCAAAGAAGGCAAAATGGACAAACCCCAAAATAACCGCTCCAATAATCATGGAGGAAAACAAAACAAGACAAGAACCCATGTACCAGTAGAGGGTCATAAAATAGAAGAACTACGAGCAAAAGGTCTAAATGATCTTCTATCAATAGCAGATGGACTTAAAGTTGAAAATCCACACCAATTAAAGAGACAAGATCTAATTTTTGAAATTTTAAAAGCACAAGTAAGTAAAGGTGGATTTATCCTTTTTACTGGAATTTTAGAGATTGCAAATGATGGATATGGATTTTTGAGAACAACTGATGTAAACTTTAGTGATAGTTCTCATGATGCTTATGTAAGTGCCACACAAATTCGTAAATTTGCCCTTAGAAATGGTGATATTGTGACAGGTCAGGTGAGAGCACCAAAAGATCAAGAGAGATATTATGCTCTTTTAAAAATTGAAGCAATCAACTATCTACCTCTTAGAGAGATGAGAAATCGTCCACTATTTGAAAATCTTACACCTCTATATCCAAATGAAATCTTAGATCTTGAATATGATCCAAACAAATTGACAGGTAGAGTGTTAAACCTATTTGCACCAATAGGAAAGGGTCAAAGAGGGCTAATTGTAGCACCACCAAGAACAGGTAAAACTGAAATGCTAAAAGAGTTGGCTCATGGTATTAGTAAAAATCATCCAGAAGTTTCATTGATGGTTCTATTGGTTGATGAGAGACCTGAAGAAGTTACAGATATGCAAAGATCTGTACAAGGTGAAGTATTTAGCTCAACATTTGATCTTCCTGCATCAAACCATGTAAGAGTGGCAGAACTTGTAATTGAGAGAGCAAAAAGATTAGTAGAGATGGGCAAAGATGTTGTTATTTTACTAGATTCAATCACTAGATTAGCTCGTGCATACAATACAGTAACGCCATCAAGTGGAAAAGTACTAAGTGGTGGTGTAGATGCCAATGCTCTACATAAGCCAAAAAGATTTTTTGGTGCTGCTAGAAATATTGAATTTGGAGGAAGTTTAACTATTATCTCTACTGCACTTGTTGATACTGGTAGTAGAATGGATGAAGTAATTTTTGAAGAGTTTAAAGGTACAGGTAATAGTGAAACCGTTCTTGATAGACACATAAGTGAAAGACGAATCTATCCAGCAATAAATATCCTCAAATCTGGTACAAGAAAAGAGGAACTTCTTCTTGATACTGAAATACTACAAAAGGTTTGGGCTCTTCGTTCAGCAATGAGTCAAATGGAAGATATAGAAGCACTTAAATTTTTATACTCTAAACTTAAAAAGACAAAGAATAATACCGAGTTTTTGTCAATCATGAATGATGGTGCATAACCTTATTATATGAAAGCTGGTGTATTTGATAGTGGTGTAGGTGGTCTAACCGTTGTAAAAAGTCTATTAGAACATAAACTCTTTGAAGAGATTATATATTTTGGTGATACTGCAAGAGTTCCTTATGGAGTAAAAGATAAAAATACTATTATTAGATACTCCCTTGAGGCTTTAGAGTTTTTTAAAAACTTTGATGTTGATATCATGATTGCTGCTTGTAACTCAGTAAGTGCTTACGCTATTGAAGAGTTAATGGAAAATGCACCATTTAAAATATCAGGCGTAATTGACCCTGGTGTCTTAGCACTCAGAAATCGTACAAGTGATAAAAACTCCAAAATATTGATCCTTGGTACAAGAGCGACTGTAAATAGCCAAAAATATGAGAGACTTTTACGCCACTATGGTTACCACAATATAGAATCTTTAGCACCTTCACTATTTGTTCCCATTGTTGAAGAGGGACTTTTTGAAGGTAATGTATTAGAGACAGTTATTAATCACTACTTTCAAAATGTTAAAGAGCCTGATTTTATTATTTTAGGTTGTACACATTTTCCTCTTATCTCAAAAGCAATTAAGAGATATTTTCCAAACGCCACATTAATACACTCAGGAGAGGCTATGGTAGAGTATCTTGAAGAGACTTATCATCTAAAAGAGGAGTTTCCTGATACTAGATTAAAACTGTTTGCTTCTGAAAATCCTGATAACTTAAAAAAAATATCTAAAATATGGCTTTAGGGTATTAAGTACTATATTAGTGTAAAATATCCCTATACCAATCCCAATTAAGGATTAAAATGTCACAAGTATTAGCACTCAAATATCGTCCAGCTTCATTTGATAAGTTGATTGGACAAGATACAATAACACAAACATTGACTCATGCCCTAGATCAAAATAGACTCTCTCATGCCTATCTATTTTCAGGATTAAGGGGAAGTGGAAAGACATCAACTGCAAGAATATTTTCAAAATCCCTTATTTGCCAACAAGGTCCAACATCCACACCATGTGAGGTATGTGAGCATTGTAAATTATCCAATGAAAATAGACATATCGATATTATAGAGATGGATGGTGCTAGTAGCAGAAAAATTGATGATATTCGTAATCTTATTGAACAGACCAAATATAAACCAAATAGTGCAAGATTTAAGATATTTATCATAGATGAAGTACATATGCTCACAAAAGAGGCATTTAATGCCCTTTTAAAGACACTAGAAGAGCCACCCGAATATGTAAAATTCATATTAGCTACAACAGACCCAATGAAACTACCAGCTACTATTTTATCTCGTACTCAACATTTTAGATTTAAAAAGATACAACATCTTGAAATTATTAAACATCTTTCCAATATATTGAATCTAGAAAATGTAGAGTATGAGACAGAGGCATTAGCCATGCTATCTCGTGCAGGACATGGATCACTAAGAGATACACTTACTCTACTAGATCAATCTATTATCTTTTCCAAAAACTTTATAGATACCAAAAATGTAGCCTCTATGCTTGGTATACTAGACCCTGAATTTCTTGAAAAAATTATAAATGCTATCTTCAACAGAGAGAAAGATAGGGTCATAGAGTATATAAAAGAGCTTGAAAACTATGAAGGTGAAGTTGTTATTGATGAACTTACAATCTATATAAAAGAGGCTTTTTTCGCAGGAGACCCTAAGTTTTCTACAATGGTTAGTGATCGTTTTTTTAGAATTTTAAGTGAAAGCAAAAATCTTCTATTTATCAATGCAGATAGTGGATTTGTACTATCTCTTATATTTTTTAAGATGATGGAAGCTCTAAAAATCAAAGATATAGATGATATGATTTTGAATTTGGAAAAAGATATAACTATTCCAACATCAAAAGAGAGTCCACAAAATAGAAAACAGATATATACTCAAAAAGAAGAAGAGAAAGAGGATAAAAAAGAGATAATAATACCAAAACCACAAATACAAAACCATCAAAATAGCTTTAATCAACTTATCGACAAACTATACGATAGAAATTATGAGCTAGGAGAGTGTTTTAAAAATGAAGTATCTTTTGTAAACTTTGAAAATCAAAAACTTATTCTCACATCATGTGCATCCCAAAATTGCAAAAATACCTTGCGTCATAGTTCTGGAATTATCAGACATTTTGTACAAGAGATATTTGGTATAGAGACAAAAATAGAGATGCAAGCTTGTGATAAAAAGATCATAGAAGAAGAGGAGTCTCCGCCCACAACAACAGCGTCAATGATAGAAGATATTGAATTTAATAGACAACCAAACAGCTGTATAGAAAATCAAGTTATAGGAGAAAATCAAACAAAAGAGATAGACCAAAATGATATCTTAGATGACCCTTTTGTAAAAAGAGCTGGAGAGCTTTTTAACCCCTCCAAAATTATTATTAAATCAAAAATTTAATTTTAAATAGTTAAACTGATATTTTTGATAATTTACTATTAGCTCTATATTTTACTAATGCACCTTTTTTTACAATATCATCTAAAGATGGCAAAAGATTAAATCGTTTCTCACCACTATTTCTAAATCCTTCAGCAATTGCACCAGATTTTAGAATAGAGATAGCGATATCTTCCCAACTCATATCTTCACCATTATAAATAATATTATATTGTGTTCCCTCTGTACTATTTGAAAAAATTGCATCTCCCAACTCTATTGCCCCTGGATCCAAAATCTCTTGAGCTAGGAGTGAAGAACTAGCAGAATCTACAATAATATCTGCTCCTACAATTTCAAAAAGAGTTGCATCTTGGCGTACTTTTTCTACTATAACATGAACGGAAGGATTAAGCTTTTTGATCATAGCACATGAGGATATTGTAAAATCATCTGAGTTTATATCACTTATATCATTTGCCAAAATTAAAACTTGTTTTACATTTGATATATTTGCATCTTCCAAAACTTTTTGATTTGATGCTAAACCTTTTATAAAATAGACATCCAAATCATCCATCCATCTATTTTTGGACTCTATGATATTATTAATATTGAGTATTACCTCATCATCAAACCTATCATCACCTCTAAGTTCTATCACTAATTCACGCATCTTATCATCATTGGGATACCCAATAATCAATAGATCAACACCATCTTTCATCTTATATAACCCTCGTCTTATTTTATCATTTATAGAGATAATATGTTCAGCAACTTTTCCCATTAAAATACCAAGAATTGTAATACTAAGCATCATATAGATTGTTGCTATAATTTTGCCTACCACAGTTGATGGTGATATATCACCATAACCAACTGTAGTTGCTGTAGTAATGATGTAGTAGTATGTATCAATCAAGGAGATGTTTTCATACAAAGAGATAAAAACACCAAAAATCAAAGAAGCAACAACAAAAACTACAAGTAAAAAACGGTAATCTTCACTATATGTTTTTTTTAAAAACTTAGCGATGATATTTCTAAAAAAAAACATATAATCTACCTTTAGTGGAACCAGCTTTTAACTTTATCCATAACACCTTCAAACTTATTTTCACTAGGTTTGCTCTCATAACCAAACGACTCTTGAAGTTTTGCCAAAAGCTCTTTTTGTTCATCATTTAACTTCTTAGGATATATAATTTTAATTTGAGCAATCAAATCACCTGCTCTTTTAGAATGCACATTCTCAACACCTTCACCTCTTAAGACAAACTGCTCTTTATCTTTTACACCAACAGGTATCTTAATCTCTTTTTTCTCTCTAAGAGTAGGTATCTCTATCATTCCACCAAGTGCCGCTTGAGTAAAGAAAATTGGTACTTCAATATAGATTGTATCTCCATCTCTAATAAAGTGTTCGTCATCTTCAACCATAATAAGAAGATATAGATCACCAACTCTACCGTTTTTACCTATATTACCTTTACCGCCTACTCTAATACGATTGCCATGATCTATTCCTGCGGGGATTTTGACTGTAGTTTTTGCTTTTTCAGTAATATACCCTTTGGCATTACAAGTAGAACATGGATTTTTGACCTGTTTACCCTCTCCATGACAAACATCACAAGTTTGAGAAAATGTCATAAAGCCTTGTCTATAATATACTTGACCTTTTCCCCCACAAGCACTACAAGTAGTAGGCTTTTTATCTTTATCACCCGTACCATCACAAGTCGGACACTCTTTTTTGAAACTATACTCAATCTCTTTTTCACATCCAAAAATAGCCTCATTAAAATCTAAAGTAATCTCACTCTCAATATCCAAAGCATACTTTTGACCTTCACTAGCAGCTCCTCTACGGGAACCACCAAAACCTCCAAAACCACCACCAAATACAGATTCAAAAATAGCACTTAAATCATCAGAGTTCATACCTCCACCAAATCCACCAGCACCTTGATTTTCTAATCCTGCTTTACCATATCTATCATAAATCTCTCTTTTTTGAGAATCACTCAATACCTGATAAGCTTCATTTACCAATTTAAATTGCTCTTCAGCACCTTTATCGCCTTGATTTCTATCTGGGTGATATTTAAGAGCAAGTTTTCTATATGCTTTCTTAATTTCACTACCATTACAACCTTGTTCGAGTTCTAAAATTTCATAATAACTTAGATCAACTGCCATGTAAAAATACCTTATTCATTAATTAATAGAGCATATTAACCCATTTGTGCTAAAAATTTGAAAAAGTACTCAAAAAAAATATATTTTGGTCGATTTTATCTTAAAGGAGGTAGAAAATATGCAACATATTCAAGAAAGAAATGTAGGAAAAAAAGATGATCAACGAGAGTATATAAAAACTATAATTGAGAGTATTGAGAAGAATGCCTTTGATATAAATATCCTCACTCTAAATATCTTAGCTTCCACCCAAGAAGATAATTTATTGTCTCTAGCAGCAAAATTGAGAACATTAAATATAGACAACAAAAATAGTATTTCAAAAATACAAGCCCTCTTATAAAGATGACGAAATAAGTACTAAGGATTACTTGGATATTCTAATATAAAATAGGATAGAGGAAGTTATATGGAGATAAATATTGCAGAGATAGTTTATAAAATGGTAGTGATTATGCTTATATTTTGGGGGGCATTAATAGTCACAAAAATTATTTCGAAATATGCAAACAAAAAAAAGTAGGTTTGGTAAGATTTACCAAACCCACAAAATCAAAAATCTTCTCGTATCTTAGAAGACTCTATAAGAACAAGCATCATAGAAAAGGTGTTTGCTATAACCCCACCTATTGCCATAGCCATAGCAGCTTCTGTATTGCCACCTAGTTGCTCATATAAAAAAGCAGGGATTAGATGTAAATCTGCCACAAGTGAACTTGCAAACAACTCTGCTGCCAAAACATTTTTGATACCAATTTTTAACAAAGTAGATATCAAATTTATACTCGCAGCAATAAATAGTGCAATTACATTATGATCATACAAAAACCCAGCGGTAGTTGTAAGACTCATCAATGCAAAAAAGATATATACAACTTTACCCCAATCCATGACAAACTCCCATTCTAATTATACTACACCGCCCTCATATTGAGCACGCATTTTCTCTTTTTCTATTCTTAGTTTCTCTTTTTGAGCCTCTTTTTTCTTAAATGCTTCAACATCAAAACCGAGCCATTTCAAAAATGGAGATGCCACAAATATAGAACTATAAGTACCAACAACTACACCAATAAGCATTGTAAAACTAAATCCATTGATAATCTCTCCTCCAAAAAAGTAGAGAGTTACAACCACAAAGAAAGTGGTTAATGAAGTTAATGTTGTACGAGATAATGTATTTGTAACTGATTCATTGATAATTTGAAAAAGATCATAAATTTTAGAATCTTTAATACCCTCACGAATACGATCAAAAACGATAATTGTATCATTTAGAGAATAACCCAAAATGGTCAAAAGTGCTGCTAGAATATCAAGATTTACATCAACACCAAACAGTACCAACATACCAAGAGCGATAGATACATCATGAACCAAAGCAAAAATAGAAGCAACAGCAAATCTCCACTCAAATCTAAGTGATATATATATCAAGATCCCAATGATAGAGAGTAACATTGCCATAAGACCTTTTTCACGAAGCTCATTACCAACTTTTGGTCCTACCATATCCACACGACGAATCTCAAAATCACCACTACCAGTAAGTAGAGTTTTAATAGTATCACCAGTATCATTGCCAACAGATGTTGTTGTTGTTGGGATACGAATAATCACCTCTTCTTTAGCTCCAAACTCTGTCACAATGGCACCAGCAAACTCTTTATTTGAGGTTACTCTTTGACGAATATCAGAAATTGGTGCTTCACCTTTGTATTTTACCTGTACAATAGTACCACCAGCAAAATCAATACCATAATTTAGCCCCTTAGTGGCAAGAAGCCCCCAAGACCCAAGAATAAGTACCATAGAGATAATGATAAAAATTTTACTTTTGCTCATGAAATCATAAGTCTTATTTCCTTTAAAAATTTCCATCTATTTACCCTCCTCTTTGATACCAAACCATTTTTTGAGATCACCACTCTTTTGAATACGCCCAATTAAAAAGTCATATACACCATGTGTACCTAAAATTGCAGTCAACATTGAAGCTAAAATACCAATACTAATTGTAATAGCAAAACCTTTAATTGGTCCTGTACCATACGCATATAATACTACTGCTGCAATCAGAGTTGTAATATTTGCATCCAAAATAGCACTCATAGCATTATTATAGCCATTCTCTATCGCATTTTTTACTTTTGAGCCACTATGCAGCAGTTCTCTAATTCTCTCATTGATAATAACATTTGCATCTACTGCCATACCAACAGTAAGTACAATACCAGCCATACCAGGAAGGGTCAAAGTAGCCCCAAACATTGCCATAATAGCAACAATCAAAAATAGATTAGCAACCAAAGCAATATCAGATATAAACCCTGAATAACCATAATAGACAATCATGAAAATAAAAACAGCAGCAAATCCTAATAGAAGAGCAATCAAACTAGCTTTAATACTATCAGCACCCAAAGATGGTCCAACACTTCTCTTTTCTAGTAAAACAACTGGAGCTAAAAGTGCCCCACTTCTTAGAGAAATGGCAACATCACTTGCCTCTTGCATAGTAAAATTACCCGTAATTTGAACAGCCCCACCACCAATTCTTTCACGAATATTTGGAGCAGAGACTACCTCATTATCAAGAACAATCGCCATACGAGTTCCAACACTAACTTCAGTATAATCACCAAAAATCTTTGCTCCCTCACTATTAAGTGAATAGTGGATTGCAACTTGATTATTTTGATCAAAACCAACTCTTGCATCAGTAATCATACTACCATCAAGAATAGGAATCTCATTTAAAAGATATTTTCTCTTCTCATCTTGATAATCTGGCAATATTACATCACCATATTCAGCTGCCTCTTCGGGAGAGAGAGAGTATGTTTGATCACTTCTTTTTTCATCAACCGCCATCAACTGTAGATAGGCAGCTTTGGAAATCAACTCCCTTGCTCTCTTCTCTTCTTCTGCACTTTTAATACCAGGAAGTTCAACAACAATCTTATCTTGCCCCTGCTTTGCAACACTAGGCTCAGAGAGTCCAAATTGATCCAATCTATTTCTAATAGTATCTACAGCTTGAGCAATTGCAAACTCTTTGATAATAAGCTTTTCAGCTTCTGTGTATCCAATACTATAATTTTCACCATCTTTTTTGATATCCAAACCTTCAATTTTTGAAAGCATTTCATCCATTTTGGGTAGTTCATCACTATCAAGAACGGTGTAAGTAATAATATTATCATTAACTCTTAAATCTTCAATTAAAATCTCTTCATCACTAGTAAAAAATTTAATACTAGATGCTAAGGATTTAACCTTTGACTTGATTGCTTCATCAGTTTTGACTCCAAGTAACATATGAAGCCCACCTTGAAGATCAAGTCCTAGTGATATCTTTGAGCCCTTCTCTGTTTGCAAAATAGAGGGCATAGACATACCAATACCAAATATAATGGCAACTATAAAAATAATTAATCTAAAGTTCATCTAATTACGCTTCTATCTTACTCGCAACAAAATCTTTTGCAAGTTTTACAACTGTAGCATCATTAAGTTTCACTTTGATAAAATCCTCTTCGGTTTTTATTACTTCACACATAAGACCACCACTAGTAATGATCTTATCACCTTTTGATAGATTACTTACCATCTCTTTGTGCTCTTTTGCCTGTTTCTGTTGTGGTCTAATAATTAGAAAGTAAAAAATTCCAAATAAAACAATAAGTGGTAACAACGATGTTAAAATACTCGCCTGTTCTTGCATATACATCCTTCAGTATAAAAAATTTAGGCAGATATTCTACCACCGAATATATAATAAAAGGCTTTTTAAACGCTTTTCTTTTATCACTCTTCATATATCTTAATTTTTTCAATCTTAATAATTTAACTATTTTAAAAATAATTAACTCTACTGTGGCTATTTTAGGTTTCTATCTAGTTCTAAAATCACCAAGAGAGATACTTTTTTGGAGTGGTCTATTTATAGGATTACTTTGGTTTTATTGGATTGGTTTCTCTTTTAGATATTATGATGCCTCTTATGCCATACCTTTTATGATGATATTTATAGCACTTGTATATGGTATTATATTTTGGTTTATTGGCATATTTCATGTTGCAATTAGAGCCATTTTGATTCTATTATTAAGCTATTTTCACCCACTAAATTTTAATTGGTTTGTTCCAGAACTTACATTAATTGATAGTTTTTTTGGAGTTGAAAAGTGGCAATTTGCCCTATTTTTACTAGCTATTGTACTCTTTATTCTGATTAAAAATAGTTATAGATATTTATCAATTTTAATTCTTATAGCCTCAATAAATTTTATACCAGAGGATAAACTTCCACTTCCAAATCAAAAAATTTATCTATCATCTCTACATACTCCACAAGAGTTGAAATGGAAAGATGAGTATAGAGATAAAAGTATCAATATCAATCTAAATATTATTCATCAAGCAATTGCAAAAAAATATGATACTGTAGTCATTAGCGAAAGTGCATTTCCTATATTTTTAAACATGACACCAAACCTTATGATAAAGCTCAGAAAACTATCACAAAATATAAATATAGTAACGGGAGGATTATATACAGATGGCAAAGACTCCTATAATTCAACCTACTATTTCATAAAAGGAGAGGTAAAAATTGCTAATAAAGTTGTATTAGTACCTTTTGGGGAGGAGATTCCATTACCATCTTTTATCTCAAAGCAAATTAATAGAATATTGTATAATGGTGCGGATGATTATATAGCCGCCAAAAATCCAACAGATATAGAATTAAAGGGGGAGATATTTAGAAATGCAATATGTTATGAAGCCACAAGAGAGGAGCTATTTGTGAACAATCCAAAATTTATGATCGCCATGAGCAATAATGCATGGTTTACACCATCAATTGAACCGACTTTACAACATCTACTTCTTAAATATTTTTCAAAGCTACATAAAACTGTGATTTTTCACAGTGCAAATATGAGTGAAAGTGGGGTAATAAGATGAAAAAGATAATAGTTGCTATTTTAGTCATGTTACAAATCTCTTATGCAGATGTATTAAAAGAGAATTTTATAGATATTAATCTAAACTCAGATCCAATTAAAATTAGTTTAGATTTTGGGAGTGTTATATTAGAAGAGATGTTTTCTCTTGATGACAATCAAAATAAAGTTGTCTCATGGAATGAACTAAAAGCACACAAAAAAGAGATACTACCTTATGTGTTTAGACACTTTCAAGTATATTCTGATGGACAACAATGTAGATTTAAAATAAAAAAATATACAGCACATCAAAGAGGTTCCCATCAATCATATATTAAACTTGATATGCATCTCCTCTGTCCTAAACCAGAAAAAGTTCTTAAAATAAATTATGATCTATTTTTCACTATAGACAAAAATCAAAAAGCATTTGTAAGAGTAAATGAGAGCAATCAAACTAAACCCATAATTTTAAGCCAAAGATCCACTAGTTATGAAATAGATATGGAAGCAAGAAGTACATTGGGAGCATTTAAAAACTTTCTAATAGAAGGTATTTGGCATATATGGATAGGTTTTGATCATATTCTATTCTTACTCATGCTACTTCTTCCTGCTATCTACTATTATGAGAACAAAGAGTTAAAAACATATAATTCATTCAAAAAAGTTTTTATAGAAGTAGCAAAGATAGTAACAGCCTTTAGTGTTGCTCACTCCATTACCTTAGTACTAAGTGTAATTGATATAGTTGATATCGATTCAAGATATATAGAGATTGCCATAGCTCTATCAGTTTTATTTACTGCTATAAATAATCTATTTGGTTTTATAAAATCAAAAATATGGTTTTTAGCATTTGGATTTGGATTAATTCATGGCTTTGGATTTGCCAATGTATTAAAAGAGCTACTATTAGAAGATATAACTTTAGTAGGTATGCTTTTTGGATTTAATGTAGGCGTAGAGATAGGTCAACTAATCATTGTTCTAGTAATATTACCATATATATTTTTGGCAAGAGAGAGTATCTATTATCGAAATATCGTAGTTTATGGAGGATCATTTATCACAGCAATAATTGCTGCGATATGGGCATATGAGAGATATGCAAATATATCTATTTTGGGGTTTTAGCAGAGTCCCAAAAATTACCACTCAAAACTAAAAGAGAGAGTAGATTTAAACTATCTTCATAATAATTTTCTACTCTATCTTTTATAAAATCATAATTTTTATTTAGCCATATTTGATCTTTTGGCGAGAGCATGCTAGCTACGGCTAGAGGAGAGGCAAAAGCTGTAGTAAAAAAATTGCCAATCACTTTACCATCCATCATGTATCCACCTTTTATAAGTGTAGGATCTCCATTTGTACTATTAATAATCCATGAGGATATATTTTGTGTAATATCTATTGATCTATCATCTCCACTCAAAAGAGCATCCATTCCTATACGAAGTGGTACTCTACACGCATTATAATAAAAAGCATTATCATGAGTCTCCAAAAAATGTTGTTGAGTTGGTACAAAATAATTTTTTTCATAATCAAATTTAATAAAATCAGATACCAATCCAGTATATGGTGCACTATATTTTTGAAAACTCATAAGTGCTAATTGTGAAGCTTCCAAAACTTCTAACCACCTGTTATCTTTAGTAAAAGCATAAAAAGATCTAAAATTTCTCAACATAAAATCAGAGGTTCGAGGGGTAAATTGGTTAAATTTTTCACCATAAGGGTCTTCCCAATCCCCAAGAAGAGGAAGTTTACTATCTTTTCCTATAGTATATTTGTAGATTGCTTCTATTAATTTTTTTGCCTCATTTGTATAGTGAATATCTCCAGAAGAACCCCATTGTTTATCTGCTATTAATAGTGCATAAGCCATATCAGTATCACCATCAAAAGCACTATTTGAGTTTTTTACTTTTTTGGGAATCTCCCATGCCATCAGATCAGAAGATATTGAGCTAGGATAGAGACGAGAGAATCTCCACAGACCATCAAAAATCTCTTTGGCATCTTTATCATATCCTGCCATAATAGCAGTAATAATCATGCCGTAACCTTGTGCTTCAGAGACGGTTCTTGTTATATTATTAATATCTGTAGCAATTCTATAGAGGGGTAATGTACTATTTGTCTCTTTTATAAGATAATTTTTTTTCCATATATCATAATAGTCACTTACTATCTTATCTTTCTCTTCTTGTGTATTACTAGTGGGAGAAATAGAACCATAAGTATAAGCAATATGAGAAGGATAGGGGAAATTTATATCTCCCCTCTCCACATCATAAATAATTGAACCCAATACTCCGATAACTAATAGTACCGCAGTGGCTAAAGGTTTCATCTTTTCTCTCTTTTATAGTTTACAAAAAGTAGAACCTCTGAATTTGGCTGTAAAGTTTTGATATTTATATCTACCTCTTGATCGCTTTGTTTATTTATTTTAAGAGTAATATTTTCCATATTTGATTCTAATTTTTCTATTTTATCCAAAGGATTTTTGAAAATCCTCAAACTTAAATTTTTAACAATTTTACTATTACTATTTTTTACACTAATAACTAATCTATTTGATTGAACAGTAGAAGAGATATCTATCCCCATCGCTTCTGTAACTTTATTATAAATTTGAGCCCCAGAAAGAGGTTTAAGCTGTGGGTTTTTTTTGATATATTGAAAAAACCTATCTACAATATTGATATTTGTATCATAAGCAAAGAGGTGTGTATGCATACTCAAAGTATATATACCATTCAAATAAGTAATAAAGTTAGCCTCCTCTTTCATCTGATCTATAATTGTCTTTTGATCCCAATCTAAATTTACCAAATAACCATAATCATCTGTCCCATGGCGAGGAATCATCATGATATTTCTATACTTTTCATCAAATTTAGGATAAAGATATTGTTGTGTTTTTGGTAAAATAAATTTATAACCACCCTCTTGTAGATACTTTTTCATCATATCATTTAGCTCTTCTCTAGGAGGTCTAAATCCAACAATAGGAGTTGGTGCATATCTATCAATTATGTTTTTTGAACCAACTGTCTCATTTTTGATAAATTCCTCTGATTCACCAACAATTTTTTTGTGTGAGGTACTATGTGAAGCAAACTCTAAATATGGATTTTTTGCTACTTTCGCCATTAAATCTTTATACTGAGGATTTTCTGCTAAATTAGCTACAATAAATGCTGTTACAGGTATCTGATACTTTAAAGATAAATCAGAAAATTTTTCAAAATTTTCAAATCTATACTCTGTATCCTCTGATATGAATATAGCACTCTCTTCATCAATATAAGGAAATTTTTCCACAATGATATCAGAAGAGAGATAATCGATCATGCCATTTAATAATTTTGCAAATTCACTACTTTTACCTTCTGTCTCATAAAAAGAGTAACTAGGGAAATTTAGATAAATCCATCTACCATATCCATAATAACCGCTCCAACCTATTCCAGATTCAGAAAATGTCAATTTTTCAATATTATCTTTACCGCGAGGAGGAGAAGATTGATTATAAGCCAATGCCATAAGATCTGGTTTTAATCTATTTGGGTTATCATAAATAGGAATATTATCATATATTACAAGATATAGTAGTTCACCCATTTGATAAGAAGAGGACATAGGGGTAAGCAATTTTTTTGTCATAAAAATACCATCTTCAAATTTAACAAAACCCTTTTTACTAAGTTTCAAAGAGGTAATATCATTTACAAATTGATCTCCAATATATTTACCATCACCATCACTAAAACCTGTATTAAAGTTAAAAAATAGTGATCCACCATTTTTTGTAAATAGCTTAATTCCATCTTTAGCACTATCACTCAAAGATACAGCATCAAGTAAAAATAGTATACTTTTTTTATCTAATAAACCAATTTTATCCTCATCAATATAGGAAGATTTATATCCCATTGCTGATAAAAACTTTTTAAATGAGTCCAATTTTTCAATATAAGTATCACTACTTAAACCATTTTTACTAAATGTTAAAGCAGTGGAGTATGATTTTACAATATAAATAGGGTTATTAGTAAGAACTGGTACAGCAAAATTTGGTTTAGTTTCACTATTTTCAGATCCTTGTTGAATTTTGTACATCATAAATGCCATAATGGCAAACAAAAAAATTAGAGATAATCCCAATTTTGCAACATAATAATCTTTTTTTTCATCTATTGCAACATTCATAAAATCTCCTTCTCATCAAAAAATAGATACTCATCTTTTTCCAATACATTATCTTCATTTTGAGCATTATCTTTTTGAGCATTTCTCCTGCTCTCTCTAATTTTATAAAAAGAGTAAGCAATAACACCAAATATCATTGTCAATACAGTAATAGTAACAACTGTATAAGATAAAATTTCTAATATATTAATATCCATGATTAAATTTTTCCTTTTCTCTCTAATTTACCCCAACTCATCTCTATTCCAAACAACTCTTCAATAGTTGCCAATACCTTTGCTATATTAATCACATTAATAAAAAAGATACGATAATAGAGAGAGTACCAAACAAGCCCCATACGCTCTTTTGTTACACTTACACAATAGATACTAGCCACAACATCCAATACTGTAAACATTACCCACCAATATAGAAGAAGTTCACTATGAGAAGAACTAACCCCTAGATAGACAATAAAAACATTTGCAAATATTGAGGCAAATGGCCATAAAAATGCCTCAAATACCATATACCATAGAACCATACTCATCGAAAAATTTGAAAAGATATTGACAAGCTTCATTTTATGCTTCAAAATAGATTGCAAAATACCTCTTGTCCAACGATATCTCTGTTTTAGTAGATCCAAAAGCTCCTCTGGTGCTTCAGTATATGAGACAGCATCAATCTCATAATCAATTTTATAATTTTCATTGATTAATCTAAGAGTCAAATCACAATCTTCTGCATAAGTATCATCACTATAACCACCCAAAGAGGATACAGCATCACGACGAAACATACCAATGGGACCGGGAATAATATTGACAAGTTTTAGATACGCTTGACCATTTCTTACTAAATTTAATCCTTGAATATACTCTAAAGCTTGAAGTTTTGTCCATAAATTATCTTGATTTACAACATAAACAGAACCAGCAACAGCCCCCACACGAGGATCATCAAAATATGGAACCATCAATTCCAAGGCATCTCTTGAGAGGACAGAATCGGCATCAACCGCCAAAAATAGCTCACCCTTTGCCATCTCTATACCAAGATTAAGAGCATTAGCTTTACCACCATTCTCTTTTGTAACAGCAATTAACCTACACTTTCCATCATTAAATTCCATCCGTTTTGCAATTTTAAAAGTATCATCACTACTACCATCATCTACAACAATAATCTCATAATTTTGATATGTCTGCTTTTTTAGAGACTCTAATGAAGCTTTAATTACCTTATCTTCATTAAAACAAGGGACAATAATAGTAACTTTTTTTTGATGATAATAGTTATACTTCTGTTTAGATTTAACATGTCTAAAGAGATTTAACATCGAAAGAAGCAACAGAATAAAATATCTAGCAATTACAATCAAAGAGAAAACTAAGATAAAAATAATTCCATACTTAACAAATGTATCCCCATACAGATAGAGATTATTCAGCTGTGTAAGACTTGTATAAGATAAAAATAGCAATATAAAAAATAGAAACAATATTCTAACCATGTCTATACCCTCCTCTAAGTAGCATATACAGTCTCTTTTTTATGAGAGAGTGTAGGATATAGATCATTTACACAATGTAACTGATGCTTTTTGATATAAATATGCGATTTTTCTAATCTAGACTTTAAAAGCATATACGCTGTTGTTGGTAACATATTCAACATTAGAAAAACTATTCTACTCTCACCTGCATCAAAATAGATATAATCATTTTCTCTAATAAGCTCTTCTAAATGTGGAAGCTCAATTTTATATCTTGATTCATAATAGATAACTACAATAGAGAAGAATATCTCTTTATCTATAAAGTCAACAATTTGCCTTTTAAAAATGCCTTCATCGAAAATAACAGCATTTTTTAATACAGGGAGATATTTCATCTTCTTAGTATAAAAGTTATCTTTGACACTATTTTCTATATGAAATAGATAATCTAGTAGATCAAAATTTTGTTCAAAAATATGGTCAAATCCACTTTGAAGCTCCATAATTTTATCTTGTTTTCTATGCAAATTTTCAAAACTAAGTTGAAAAAGTTTTGATTTGACTTTTTTCTGATTATTCCACTCTAAAAGCATATTTTTTAATTTTTCATCAGCCAAATGATATACAATAATATCTGCATTATATAATTTATCTTTATTCTCATTAGTCAACTCATCTAGATGTAAAAAATTAACAAGCCCTAGACAATCAAAAATATAACTATGAAACTTTACCAAAAGAGGATCTTGAGTCAAAAGAAGAAGATTTACAACACTCTTTTTATGAAAAAAAACCTCATTCATACAGACTTGTTCACTATTTTTAGTTACATGATAAGTGATATCGACAAACTCTTGCATTAAATCATCTAAAACTGATCCTAATCTAAGTTTGGAACTATATGAAAAAATAATTTTTTTATGATGATATTTAACTAATCCAATAATATCACTCACAATAACATGCATATCATGAGGAGCTAAATTATCAAAAAATAGATCAATATGATGAAAATAGATAGTCCCTACTCCCTCATGTCCAATAATATCATTTAACTCATTTTTAAAAAAAGAGTTTCCATACTTTTCATTTAAATTTTGCCAAGACTCTTTTAAAAAAAGAAATTTTAACCTCGCATATATATCATCAAATTTCTCTAATTTATCTTTTAAATATTGTAAATTACCTTTTATAGATGAAGACTCTTTTGATGATATAAATAACATCTTATTTGCAAAATATCTATGTTGCAGTTGTAAGACATGTGATAATATACAAACATTTTCATCACCATCAATTACAAAAACATTACCCTGATCGAGTTCCTGCTTCATTACACTCCCCTTTACCATACATATCCCAGATTTGCACTACACTCATCAGAGCCATACTTACTATACTGACTCTGCATATGCTGACAATTTAATAAAAACTCAACCACATCAAAAAGTAATATACTAGAACTAAGACCATAATGAAATAACATATCCTTACTCTCTAGTGAATATCCCATACCACCCAAACCTGATAGATAAGTACCTCTACCTAAAGATAATTTGGGGCGAACATCAATAAAATTTGAATCATAAAATTCAGAAGGACTATAAGAAGCCTCTGGATTTGTGTTGTATTCATAATTACCATTTACAAGAAAAGGTAATTGAGCATTATCAGTAGCTATTTTCCATAGAGGATAATTAAAACCCAAACTATAACCTTGAGCATCATTATCATAAATACTAGCCTGAGCCCAAACTTCTGAATGTTCTAAATTATGTAACAATATCGCATCATAAAAAGTAAGCTGTAAATTTTTTACTTTTGATTCAACCATCTGTTGACGATAATTTGAAAACAGACCATTTTGATAAGATAATCCAACATTTATATTATGGTTTGCCACTTTTTGTGAATATTCAATCTTGGGTACTACTTCTGTAAAATCGGCAAATTTATTAAAACCTATAGAAACATTAATATTTTTTGTGTTCATATTCAGAGCAACAGTTGTAGCTTCATGCTCTTTTTCATCTGTACGAATCTTAAATTTATTTACACTTGCACCAAATTGTCTTCCAGCTACAGTGATTAGATTACGACCTCTAATACCATAATTAGTACTAAAAATAGTATCATCATTTATAGATCTATACTCTAGAGTGATTTTTTCTCTAGGCTTATCATTTTTTAACTTCTCAGCTACACCAAGAAGCGAAGATGTAGAGAGTGAATCAACCATTTTTATACTTATAGGATAAAAAATATCATCATCAATCACCTTCTTTTGTCCAGCTCCAAGCATAATATCTTTATAAGAAGAGGCTTTTGGACGCTCCTTATCAACCTTTTTCAAAGCTTGAGTAATCAAAGGAAGCATACTTTTTGATCCTTTATAACTCTCATCAGAAGTAAGCTCATCTTTTAATGAATGAAAAATCTTTCTAGACTCTAGCCAACTTCTATCATTATCAAGAAGCATTAGATTAAAGGCTAAATGGTACTTAGCTAAATAATAATTTTCATCTCTAGCACTAACAACTCTTTTGAGTAGAGGTATAGTTTTTTGATACTCTCTTTTACTTTCTAATAGAGTGGCATATCTAAAATTCATAAAAAAATCATCAGGATAAGTAAATAGATAGATTCTATAAAATTTTTCAGCTTTTACTAAATCCCCTACTAAAAATGATAATTCAGCAATCTCTTTAGTTATTTTTTTATCTTTAGTAAAATTATAATATTTCTCATAATATGAAATTGCTAATTTATAAGATTTCTCTTCGTGATATTTTATAGCTTTGGAGAGAAAATCTTGAGCTTCTATTGTAGATTTTTCTTTACGAAGTTTTAAGAGCGAAGATAATTTTTTATCTATTTTAGAGAGTTCATCTTTATCTGTTGTCAACTTCGACATTCTATTAAGATAAAAAATAGATCTTTTATAATCCCCCACCTGATATAGATTATCAACAAAAAAGGATAATAGCTCATAATTATCACCATTATCATCTATAACTGGAGTTAGTGTAGATATAGATTTTTGAGGATAACCACTCCAAGAGTATATCTTTGCCAAAAGATATTTTGCCCCATTATCGTTAGGATTAGTAACTATAAACTTCTTTATCTCATCTATTGATTCATCAATTTTACCCACTTCATGTAGTTTATAAGCATAAGGTCGCAATGAATTTAATGTTCTATTTTTATAATAACTGCTTTGAAGAGAGTTCAACACCTTATCTCTATATTTACCAAACTTTTGAGCTATATTTTTGGATACCATTCTATTAGGAAATAGTAATTTTACCTCTCTATAAAGAAGCTCTAACTCTTTAGAATCTACCCTCTTTTCAGCCAAATCAAAAAGCTCTATAAAATATTTCTCATCTAAACTTTGAGAAAGTAATTTGTGATAATATTCCCTAGCACAACTATATTTTTCTTCTAATATACAGATTCTAGCTTCCGCCCAAAGAGTATCACTATAGTTTTTTATTAAATTTTTATCTAAAATAGCACGAACATGAAGAGTATCTCCAATAGACAAATATGATTTTATGGCTTGCAGATGACTTTTTTGATTAAGTGAAACATTTATACTATTTAAATTTTCATAAACAGAGATATACTCTTGATAGTTTTTTTTATCAAAAAGAGTATTAAGCAAAATAAAAATTTTACTCTTTTGGTTTAAATTATTAATACCATGAGTTAACAGATAATTTTCAAAATTTATAACTTCATTAAGCCTACGCTTATAACTAATAGCATCTCTATTAGAAGAATCAATATCTAAAGCTTCTTGAAGATATTTTTTAGCTTCAACACTGTTCCCATGCGAAATAAAATATTTAGCCAAAATTAGCCTATATTTAATCTCTTGAGGATTATTAGATATCTCTCTTTTTAAATATTCCACATCAACTTTTAAAGCATTAGAAAAAGTAAAAAGAAGTAGTAGTAAAACTAAATATCGCATCAAAATCCCTATTATTATTGTATAGGGTTAAATCGTCAAAATTGAATTTTTATTTAAAGAGAAGGTAAAAGTTTAAAAAAATCATCCCGATTGATCTCTATTGCTCCCATTGATTTGAGATGATCTGAAGGAACTTGACAATCAATACAGTTATATTGATTCTCTAAACAATAATTTGATAGATGAACTAAAGCAGCTTTAGAGGCATCACTTCTTATTTGAAACATAGATTCACCACAAAAAACACTCCCCAAATCTATACCATAAAGACCACCAACAAGTTCTCCTTGATAGTAAGTTTCAAAAGATTTGGCAAATCCTAACTCATGAAGCTCCATATATGCCTCAATAATCTCTTCTAAAATCCATGTGCCACCATCTTCACCTAGACGAACTTCTTGGCATTTTCTAATTACAGCTTCAAAATTTGTATTGATACGAATTTCATAAGATTTCATACTTCTTTTTAAACTTTTTGAGATTTTAATATCTTGAGGATAGAGAATAAGTCGTGGATCTGGACTCCACCATAGAATAGGATCATTTTCATTGTACCATGGGAAAATACCCTTTAGGTATGCTGCCATAATACGATTCGGATTTAGATCTCCACCCCAAGCCACTAATCCCTCTTTGGAAGTTTGGCTTGGATCCGGAAATACATGACTAAAACGATTAATTTGAGGAATCAAAAACTACATTACCGCCATCTCTTTATCACTCTCATAACTAATAATAAGATTATCATCTTTCATATCAAGCTTCACAACACCACCACTTCTCAACTTACCAAATAGAACCTCATCAGTCAATGGAGTTTTTACCTCATCTTGAATAATTCGAGCCATAACCCTAGCACCAAGTGTTGAACTATAACCTTTTTGTGCAAAATAATCTTTTGCATTTGTAGTTGCTTCTATTCTAACTTTTTTATCTTTTAGAAGCATCTCTAGTTCAATTAACTGTTTTTCAACAATATTAATCATAACATCTCTACCAAGAGGTTTAAAGTGAACGACAGCATCTAATCTATTTCTAAATTCAGGAGCAAAAAATTCATTAATAGCACTATCAGTTTTATGCGTCTCATCTTTTTGGAATCCAACTTTTGGAGCAGCTGCAACACCCAAATTTGAAGTCATAATAATAATAACATTTCTAAAATCAGTTTTTACGCCATTATTATCTGTCAGCGTAGCATTATCCATTACTTGAAGTAAAATATTCAATACATCAGGGTGTGCTTTTTCAATCTCATCCAAAAGTAAAACAGTATAAGGATGTTTTCTTACAGACTCAGTAAGCTGACCACCCTCTTCATATCCAACATATCCAGGAGGAGCACCAATAAGTCTACTAACTGTATGTTTCTCCATATATTCACTCATATCAAATCTCTCAAAATGAATGCCAAGTGTAGTAGATAACTGCTTTGCAACTTCAGTTTTTCCAACACCTGTAGGTCCAGCAAAAAGAAATGATCCAATAGGAGACTCTGGCTTACCAAGCCCTGCTCTACCTCTTTTTACAGCTTTTGATAGTTGTACAATTGCTTCATCTTGCCCAAAGACTTTAGATTTTAACTCTTCTTCAAGATTTTTTAATATATCTCTATCATCAGAATTAACTTGACGACTCGGAATATTTGCCATTTTTGCAACAATTGCTTCAATATCTCTTACTGTTACACTCTTTCTTTCATGTGTTTGGATATGAAATGAAGCTCCAACCTCATCAATCAAATCAATTGCTGAATCTGGCAAAAATCTATCATTAATATATTTTTTTGCAAGTTCAACTGAACTTCTAAGAGCTTTATTTGTATAAGTAATATTATGATGTGATTCATATTTATCTTTAAGACCAACAACAATCTTAAAGGCATCTTCAATTGTTGGTTCATCAATATCTACTTTTGCAAATCTACGACTTAGTGCCTTATCTTTATCAAAAAAACTTCTATACTCACTATATGTCGTAGCACCAATACATTTAATATTTCCCGATGCAAGAGCAGGTTTAAGAAGGTTTGATAGATCCATAGAACCACCACTTGTTGAGCCTGCTCCTACAATAGTATGAATCTCATCAATAAATAAGACAGAGTTTTCTATCTCTTCAAGCTCATTCAATACACCCTTGAGTCTCTTTTCAAAATCACCTCTATATTTGGTACCCGATAATAATCCACCAATATCAAGAGAGAAAAGTGTTGCACCTTTTAAAATATCAGGTGTTTCATCATTAATAATTTTAAGAGCCAAACCCTCAATAACTGCTGTTTTACCAACACCAGGCTCACCAACTAAAAGAGGATTATTTTTCTTTCTTCTACACAAAACTTGCATTACACGACTAAGTTCATCTTCTCGACCAATCACAGGGTCAATTTTACCTTTTCTTGCAAGTTCATTTAGATTAATAGTGTAGTTCGCTAATTCGCCATCCTCTTTAGGCTCAATTAAACTATCCTCTTTATGTTTCTCTTCTGTAATACCCTCTAAGATATTTAATCTTGATACACCTTGTTGCTTAAGAAGATAGACACTATAAGATCTCTCTTCTTCAAAAAGAGCAGCTAATAGATCACCAACATTAGCCTGTTTTTTATCTGCTCCCTTTATATGTGTAATCATATTATCAATCACTCTTGCTAATGCAACAGTCTCAAATGGATCATGATAATTATCTTCTGGGAGTGGTTTAAATACAGAATCAAGATGTGTTTTAATTCTCTCATATAAAAAAGCTGTATCAGCACCACATTTTTTTAACACCGCAATTGCTTGTTCATTTGTCAACAACGAATAGAAAACATGTTCAATAGTTACATACTCATGCCTACTCTTCTTAGCAAATTCTAAAGCCTCATTTAGTACTGAATTTAACTCTTTATTTAACATATAATTATTCTTCCTCCATAATGGCTTTTAATGGATATTCATTTTTTTTAGCACGCTTCTCGACCTGCAAGATTTTAGTTTCAGCAATTTCATAGGTATAAACACCACAAACACCTCTACCTGATCTATGAATCTGGAGCATAATATTGATGGCACTATCTACTGTATGGTCAAACAGTTCCATCAAAACTTCAACTACAAAGTCCATGCTTGTAAAATCGTCATTTAGTAGAACTACTTTATACCTTTTTAAGCTCAAAATCTCTTCTTGGCTCTGAGAACTGACTTCTTCACTATTTTTGTACCCCAATAGTCTACCCTTCTTTTTATCATATTAATTACACAAAGTATACTCTATTTTTTATATAAAGGGTAAATAGAAATATTTAATTGTTAAAAATTTTGCTCTAACTTGTAATTTGGTAATATTTTCAGATGAAATCTATACTTATCACGGCAACTAACACAGACATTGGCAAAACATACACGACAATAAAATTGATAGCAGAGCTATCTAAAAGAGGTTTTCAAGTTGGTGTTTTTAAACCTATTGAAACAGGAGTACAAGAGATAGCTTATGATGCACAACTGCTCTTAGATAATTGTCAAATCTACAATAAAAATTTTAATAACATAAACATAAAAGATGTCGCACCCATTACATATCAATTACCTGCTGCACCCTATGTATCAAAAGGAAAAAGTAAAATAGAGTTTTCAAAGATAGCTCAAGCTTTCGATAAACTATCAAAGCATTGTGATATTTTACTAATTGAGAGTGCTGGGGGACTTTTAACTCCTATAGAAAAAAACTACTATATGATTGATTTAGCCAACTATTTTAAAGTAACCTCCACGCTTCTCATCACTGATGAAAAACTAGGGTGTATTAACAATACTCTACTCTCTATAGAAGCACTAGAGAGTAGAGCTATACCTTTTACTTGGTGTGTAAACTTAAAAGAGAAAAATAGCTCTTTTGACCAAGTAAGCTTACCCTACTTTCAAGAGAAGTTTGAGAGGGTATTAACCGTGCAAAAAGATATAGAAAATATTGCTAATAATCTATTGTCACCCGAATAGGAATACTACTCAAACGGCGTTCACTATACTTAACAATTTTTCTACCCTTATAATAAGCAACATTTTTATACCCAACAAAAACTCTCTGTTGTGATTGGTATCTATATTTAGTTACACACTCTCTTTTTGTTTGATATTGCGAAGATTGAGCATATTGAGGGTTATAATTGCTATTATATTGATCTCTTGCTGCATTTCCAGCTACAAGAGTTCCCAAAATAGCACCACCAATTGTAGCAGCATCTTTACCTCTACCACTACCAAACTGATGACCAATCACACCACCCAAAGCACCACCAACAATGGCAGAAGATGTAGCTTGTTGTTGATTATAATTATTTGAATGACTACTATAAGAGCTCACAGGAACCCTTCTATTATAACACTCTTGATATGGTACACGACTATTACTCTGCTGATACTCTGGTGTTGAAGATTGAACACTTACATATTCTGTATATGTTAAACTCTCCGCTCCCAAAGATAAAATAAATATTAAAGTTAATAAAATTTGCTTTTTCACTATTTTCCTCCCAAGTATTTTATTACTTACATTCTAATTGTAAACTTTTTTTGTGAATAAATTGTGAAATTGTTATAAATTAATTTAGTTCTAACTGCTATAATAACAATATGAAACACTTAACCAATACCAATGATTTGAGCATAGAAGAAGTCGAAGAGATATTTACAAGAGCTAAAGAGTTAAAAAAATTAAAACACCTTAAAACTTTAGATGGAAAATTAATTATTACTATATTTTTTGAAAACTCCACAAGAACAAGAAGTAGTTTTGAAATTGCTGCAAAAAGATTAGGAGCTTCTGTAGTAAGTCTAGATGTTTCCAAAAGTTCAACAGCCAAAGGTGAAACACTTTTTGATACAGCACAAAACTTAGATGCAATGGAACCAGATGCCATTGTAGTCAGACACAAAGATGCTGGTGTTCCAAAAATTTTATCAAATTATGTAAATTGCCCTATTTTAAATGGTGGAGATGGGGCTCATGCACACCCTACACAAGCACTACTTGATCTTTTTACAATCAAAGAACACTTTAACTTTGAAGATATTAGTGGCAAAAAGATAGCAATTGTAGGAGATATCAAAAACTCTCGTGTTGCAAATAGTAACATTGAACTCCTCAGTAGATTTGGTATAGATATCACACTTGTAGCACCCCCTCATTTTTTACCACATACTACACATCTCAAAAAAAGTTTTGATCTGCACAAAACAGTAGAAAATGTAGATATTATTATGAGCCTTCGTACACAAACAGAGAGACATAGTAACCAAATATATGCATCTTTAAAAGATTATGCACAAGATTACTGTATTACCAAAGAGATAATGAAAGATAGAGATATTTTACTACTTCACCCTGGACCTGTAAATAGAAATATTGATATTGATGATAAAATGTTGGAAGATCCTAGATGTAAAGTTTTACAACAGGTCAAAAATGGTCTTTTTGTAAGAATGGCTACTTTGGAAAAGCTTATTGAGCATTAAAGATAAATTAAATTTTTATGGCAAAAGGAGAGAACCATCTTTTTTTGTTATTGATTTTGAGCTAAAAAACTACGATATTATCCCTCTAAAAGATATAGATCAAGATATTCTATTTTCGATAGATAAAAAAAATATAGAGATAAAAGATAAAAAAAAAGCATACTCGTTTAAACCAATAGCGTTTCAAAAATATAAAAAAGCGTTTGATAAACTGCAACTACATATCAAAAAAGGGAATAGTTATCTCACAAATTTAACATGTCCCTCTAATATCAATATAGACTACTCATTAAAAGAGTTATACCACTACACAGATGCAAAATTTAAACTATATTTCAAAGATCAATTTATATGCTTCTCTCCTGAGAGATTTATAGAGATCAAAGATAACAAAATATATACATATCCTATGAAAGGGACAATTGACGCAAAAATCCCAAATGCACAAGATAAAATTTTAAATAATCAAAAAGAGATGGCAGAACATGTCATGGTTGTTGATCTTTTGAGAAATGATCTATCAATGGTTTCAAAAAAAGTTCGTGTAGATAAATTTCGTTATATCGAAAAGATAAAAGCAGGGGAAAGAGAATTATTGCAAGTGAGTTCAAAAATTCATGGAGAGTTAGAGGAGAGTTGGCAAGATAGATTAGGTGATATTATTACAACTTTACTTCCAGCAGGCTCTATTACAGGTACTCCAAAAAAGAGAACAACTCAAATTATTAAAGAGATTGAAAATTATAATAGAGGTTTTTTTAGCGGTATTTTTGGTGTTTTTGATGGAAATAGTCTTGATAGTAGTGTCATGATTCGTTTTATTGAACGCAATGGGGATCAATTGATCTACAAAAGTGGTGGAGGTATTACAATAGATAGTAATATTAAAGAGGAGTATAAAGAGATGTGTGAGAAAGTTTATGTCCCTTTTTTTTGAAACACTAAAAATTGAAAATGGTATTATTCAAAATCTGGATCTACATAATACTAGATTAAATAGAACTATTTTAGAAAATTTTAATATTACAACAGATATAAACTTATCACAATATATCACTATTGCATCTAAAAATAGAAATTATCGTTGCAAAATCTTATATACAAAAGAGATAGAAAAAGTAGAATTTCATCCTATAGTTAAAAGAGAATTTCAATCTTTTAAATTAATTAATACCAATATAAAATATACTTATAAAAGTACCAACAGAAAAGAAATAGATTTACTTTTTAAGCAAAAAGAAACTTGTCATGATATCATCATGGTAAAGAATGAATTACTTACCGATACTTCAATTGCAAATATTGCATTTTTTGATGGAAGTGTGTGGATTACACCCAAAACACCCCTTTTTAGGGGAACTTATAGAGAATATTTATTAAAACATAAACTAATTTTAGAAAAAAATGTTAGAATTAAAGAAGTAGAAAACTATACTGGTTTTGCTATCATGAACGCTATAATAGGCTTTCATGAGGTTAAAAATGCCAAGTTTATATATTAGGGTAAAGAAATGACAAATAGAATCATTAATGACGAAGAGTTTTCAAACTTAATGAAGTTGCACACAAGTGAAATTATTGAATTACTGATGAAGAAGGGTCAATTTTTTTCAATTTTAACAAATATTACAAATGTATATTTTAATCCACCATTACCAAATGAAATTAGTTCTTCTCTTAAACCAATCACTCTGTTTATAATCGCCGATTATACATTTGAGAGTTCTAGTATAGATGATGATAATTTATATTTTGAGGCAGGTTTCGGTAAAGATAATGTTGGAAGCTATGTCTCTGTGCCACTAAACTCTATCGTACAAATACTTGTAGATGATACACCAATATTTATCAATCTAGCAATAGCTCAAAATAGAGAATCAAAAAAAGAGTCAATCAAAAAGTCAACAAATATCTTTTTATCAAATCCAGAAAATAAAAATATTGTAAAAAGCAATTTTCACTAAAAAGGGTGAAGTCAAGTTGACTTCCCTAATTCAATAATTACCTAGCCAATTATTAATTTCAAATTAATATTGGTCAAGTACTTATGCTTTTCTACTTCTACCCATGATAAAATCAGAAACTTTTGCAATAAAAGCATCATATTTTCTATCTTTGAGATAAACTACATAAAATGATCTTTTTATTTTAATACCTTTAATTGTTGAATAGTATAGAGTTCCTGCATCCAAATCATCTTGAATTACAAATTTTGATAATAGAGATACTGTTGGACTCTTAACATCAACAGGTGCATTTAAAATAGTCTGCTTAATTGCTGTTTGACTTGTTAATGTACCAACAACATTAAAATTTCTACAGTTTATATCAGCTTCAGCAAAAGCATCTGAAACAATTTTACGAGTATGAGAATCCTCTTCTCTACATATCCATTTAAAGTTCATTAAATCTTCTATTTTTACACTTTTAGGCAACTTAGAGTTACTAAAAAGAACCAATTCATCTTCTAACCACTCTTTATAAATTAAACCATCTAAAAATATAGGAGACTCAATAAGAGCCAAATCAACTTTTTTATATATAAGTTTTTCTAATACATGTCCAGAATAGTTAATATCCAATAAAACTTCATTTTTAATTGCCTCTTTTATATCATTAACACAATAAGGCAATACATAATTACCTATTGTAAAAGATGCCCCCAATACAAAAGTAAGCTCTTTATTAATAATACGAATAATATCTTTTTCCACTCCAGAGACACACTTATCTAATCGCAAAGCAACTCTATAAAGCTCTTCTCCTGTCTTTGTTAGAGTAATACCATTCTTTTTTCTCTCAACAATTCTATTATCTAAATAATCTTCTAACCATTTAATTTGTTGTGTCACAGCTGGTTGCGAAATTCCAAGTTTTTTTGACGCTTTTGAAAAACTTCTCTCTTTCACAACTGTCAAAAAAGTCTCTAATTTTGCAAAATCTTTTAACATTATTTATTCCTATCTAACTATCAATTTTATTTATATATTATAATGAAACATAACCAAAAATAATATTAAATTCAATTATAAGTATTGTTAAATAATAAATAATAAAACTTTTATTAGCTTTTTTATATAATCTATTTAAATAAAACAAAAAAGAGTTCTGTAATGGAGAAGATGGCAACTATTTTTGACACACTTAATGCACCACAAATAGAGGCTGTACAGACAATAGATGGACCTGTGCTTATTTTAGCAGGGGCAGGAAGTGGGAAAACAAAGACAGTCACATCAAGAGTTGCATATCTTATTGCCAATGGTATTCATCCATCTTCAATTTTAACTTTAACCTTTACTAATAAAGCAGCCAATGAGATGCGACATCGTGCTCTTTCACTGATTGATTCAGATATATCTTATACGCCACTTTTATGTACATTTCATAAATTTGGGCTACTTTTTCTAAAACATCATATAAATCATCTAAATAGATCTAATAGTTTTGTAATCATTGATAGTGACGATAAAAAAAGAATTATAAAAAGTTTTGATGTAGATCTACCAATACCCACAATAGCTAGTGAAATATCTAGATTTAAAAATAATCTCATGACCCCCGAAAGAGCAATTAGTGGGGCTCAACTTCCAAATTACAAGAAAATTGCAGCTATTTATAAACAGTATGATGATTATCTGAAACAAAATAACTTGGTTGATTTTGAAGATTTATTGGCTCTGCCTTATCAAATATTAGAGCAAAACCCTACTTTAGCAAGAGAGATTAGCCAAAAATATCAATATATCATGGTAGATGAGTACCAAGATACAAATGATTTACAATTTAAACTTTTAGAAAAACTTACTACTTCTCATAAAAATCTATGTGTAGTAGGTGATGATGATCAAAGTATTTATGGCTGGCGTGGTGCAAATATCAAAAATATTTTAGAATTTAACCAAATCTTTCCAAATACAAAAACAATTAAACTAGAAAAAAACTATAGATCAACAAATAATATACTGAAAGTTGCAAATAGCCTTATAGAACACAATAGAACGAGACTAGGAAAAGTGCTTATTGGTACCAAAGAGGATGGTAAAGAGATTACAATTATCCATTCACAAGATGAAAATGCAGAAGCTCATATTATTGCAAATCACATAAAAAAACTTATTTTAACCAAGAAAGTTAATCCAAAAGAGATTGCTATTATATATAGAATAAATGCACTCAGTAGATCATTGGAGGAGTCATTTAATAGAAATAGTATTCCCTATAAAATGGTAGGTGGTCTAAAATTTTACGAAAGAGCTGAGATCAAAGATATAATCTCTTATCTTCGCCTAATTTCAAATGTACATGATAACTTTTCGATCAAGCGAGTAATCAATAAACCAAAAAGAGGGATAGGAAAAGCAACTATAGATAAACTATCTTTTGGAGCAAAAGAGAAAAACTGTTCAATATTTAGTTTTATTACAAACAACTTAGATGAAATCAAAGATAAAATTACAAAAAAAGCATTTACCTCTCTCATATCATTTAGTGAAAATATACTCAAAATAAAAGAGAGTTTAGATAATGAGCCAATCTCAGAACTTATGGATAGATTAGAAGAGAGTTTCAAAATTAGAGCATATTATGAATCTTTACCAAATTCACTAGAGAGAGTTCTAAACATAGAGGAGTTTTATGCTCTATTCAAAGATTTTATGCAGATGAATGATGATGCCTCATTAGATATTTTTCTAAATGAGATATCTCTAAGAAGTGATCAAGACCAAATTGATGATGAAAGTGTTTCACTCATGAGTATTCATGCTAGTAAAGGATTAGAGTTTGAACATATCTTTGTCATAGGATTAGAGGAGGGATTTTTCCCACTAATTGGAGATGGAAACGATATAGAAGAGGAGAGAAGATTAGCTTATGTTGCATTTACAAGAGCCAAAGATGAACTCACCCTTAGTAGCTCCGCTAGTCGTTTTTATAGAGGAAAAAGGGCAGGACTACTTCAAAGTAGATTTTTAGCAGAAGCGGGAGTAGTCAAAGGTTCACTAAAACTAGAAAAAACAACCTGTTACAAAAAAGGAACGCTAGTTAAACATAAACTATTTGGTATTGGTAGAGTATTGGGTGTAAATAAAATCAAGAGAGAGTATATGCTTAAAATAAACTTTAGTGGTAAGCAGAGGGATATTCTAGCTTCATTTGTAGAAAAAATTTGAAAATAGCAATTAATAGACTATTTGTAGGATATAAACCTGCATCTATGAGTTCCAACCGTTATCTATCAAAAATAAAAAGAACTTATCAGCCCAAAAAAGCTGGTTTTTCAGGGACATTAGACCCATTTGCCAAAGGTGTACTTATTATCGCTTTTGGACAATATACAAAGCTCTTTAGATTTCTCAAAAAAAGCCCAAAAAGCTACAGAGCTACACTTTGGCTAGGAGCTCATAGTGATACACTAGATATCGAGAAAGTAGATTTAATAAAAGAGATACCACATATCCCTCATGAAAAAATTATTCAAACACTAAATTCACTCAAAGGGAAGATAGACTATCTACCACCAAAATATTCAGCAAAAAAAATCAATGGTGAAAGAGCATATAAACTAGCAAGAAATGATGAAGAGATCAATCTAAAAAAGATTACAAGTACAATATCAAAAATAGAACTTATTCATTATAATCATCCATTTTTAACCTTTGAAATAACAATTTCAGAGGGTGGATATATTAGAAGCATGGGAGATATAATAGCCAATAAACTTGGTACCTTTGGCTCTTTAAGTGCATTGGAGAGGCTTCATGAGGGAGAACTTTTTTACAACAAAGAGATAGCATTAGACCCAATAAAATATTTAAATGTAAAACAAAATTACTATTTATCAGATCATGACGATATTCTCCTAGGCAAAAAAGTCTATATTGAAAATTTTCAAATAAAAGAGGAAGGTGAATACTTTTTAAAAATAGGAACTATACTTTCTATTATTAAAATAGAAGATTCTAAAGTAACATATATATTAAATGGAGTTAAATTATGTTAATACTAGGAAGAAAAGATGGAGAAAAGATCCATATAGGAAATGATATCACAATATCTATCGAAAATATAACCAAAGGAATGGTAAAAATAGGAATAACTGCCCCAAAAGATATAGTTATCTTAAGAGGAGAGTTAAAAGAGAAAGTCAAAGAGGCAAATACTAAAGCTTCTCTCAAACCAAATATCGAACAACTTAAAAGTTTTAGTAAGTTACTAAAAAAATAATATAAGGTTTTTTAATGAAAATAATCTCTTATGCAAAAGTTAATATATTTTTAAAAATTGTGGGAACTCGTAATAATTATCATGAGCTTATCTCTAGGTTTGTTATTGTCAAAAATCTATTTGACACAATTGAGTTTAAAAAAAAAGAGTCAAACAATAAAACTTTTAACCTAATAGGTAATTTTAGTTGTCAGACCAAAAGCAATACTATATACAAAGCCTATAAAGCACTATTAAATTATACCAAAGAGAAGAGAATAGAAGAGTTTTTTGAAACTCATGATGTAGTCGTAAATAAACATATTCCTGAATTTGCAGGACTTGGTGGAGGTAGTTCAAATGCTGCTTCATTTTTACTACTCACAAACAAAGTTTTATCTTTAGGATTAGACAAAGAGACTCTATCATCCATCGGTAGTTCTATTGGAGCTGATGTATCATTTTTTATTTATGAGACAAATAGTGCAAATGTAAGCGGTATTGGTGAGATTGTAGAGGAGTTCAAAGAAGAGTCTATTGATATAGAAACCTTCACACCAAAAATAGCTTGTGATACCACAAAAGTTTATCAGCAATTTAGAAAAGAGTATCTATCCCAAATAGAACCAAAATTGGCAGAAGAGTTGCTCCCTCTCTCAAGTAGAGATATTCTTGCAAATTATGATAGTATTACACTAAATGACCTATTTGCCCCTAGTCTTGATTTAGAACCTAAATTAAAAGAGTATCAAAAAGATAGCTGGTTTTTTAGTGGTAGTGGTAGTTCATTTTTTAGAATTAGATAGGATATATAAATGGGTATAACAGTAGCAAAAAATAGAAAAGCTTTTCATGATTATGAGATATTAGAGAGATTTGAAGCAGGATTATCATTAAAAGGGAGTGAAGTAAAAGCCCTTCGAGCTGGTCGAGTAAATCTAAAAGATAGTTTTGTAAAGATCATTAAAAATGAGGCATTTTTACTAAATGCTCATATATCATATTTTGAAACCACACACTCATTCTACAAACCTGATGAGAGAAGAGATAGAAAACTTCTACTTCATCGCAAAGAGATAGATAAACTTATAGGCAAAGTAGCACAAGATGGTCTCTCTATTGTACCAATTAGTATATATTTTAACCACAAAAATTTGGCAAAAGTACAAATTGCACTTGCCAAAGGTAAGAAGCTTCATGATAAACGAGAGACACTCAAAAAGAGACAAGCAGATCGTGATGCTAGAAGTGCTATGAAAAATTATTAAAATATGAATTCAAAATTTTTAGTATCTGTACAATTCTTTTCCATATTTGTTATCTTATATCCAAAACAAAGCATAACTCTTACAAATTTATGGTGGATATTAATCATAATATCTTCAATCACAGCCCTTTGGATTTTTACACACAACAAGGTTGGAAATTTTAATATTACTCCAGAGATCAAAGATAATGCAAAATTAGTTATAACTGGTCCATATAAGTTTATAAGACACCCTATGTATAGTTCATTAATACTATTTATGTTAGGTATTGTCCTTTATCATTTCAATTGGATAAATTTACTTTTTCTAATTATTATGACTCTTGCAGTATTAATAAAAGCTTTTAAAGAGGAGAAGTTGTGGCATATAAATAGTGATTTTTATCATGAGTATAAAAAATCTACAAAGATGATTATCCCATTTATAATTTAAATTTTAGGCATAAAAAAAGGTTCCCTACTCAAAAGAGTAGAGAACCTTAAAAGATCTAAAAGATTACTTTCTTTTAAGTTCTTTAATTCTTGCTGCTTTACCTTTAAGCTCTCTAAGATAGAACAATTTAGCTCTTCTTACTCTACCTCTTCTAAGAACTGTAATATTCTCAATGCTATCACTCAAAATTGGGAAAATTCTCTCAACACCAACATTGTTAGCACCTATTTTTCTAATCATAAAAGTCTCACCTGTACCTTGACCTCTTCTAGCAATACAAACACCTTCAAATTTTTGAACTCTTGTTTTATCACCCTCTTTAATTATAACATCAACTCTAAGCGTATCACCCGCTCTAAAATCAGGAATATTTTTTCCCTCTATTTGCTTTGCTTCAAAAGCTTCAATGTACTTATTTCTCATTGTTTTTTCCTCTATTTACTATTAATTTTTGTTTTTTGATATAAGTCTGGTCTAAAAAATTGTGTTTTATAGATGGCTAATCTATTTTTTAAAGTGTGGATTTTACTATGATTTCCCTTTAAATACTCTTTAATAACTTCCTTGCCATCAAATTGATTTGGTTTTGTGAAAGCTGGTGCTTCTAACTGCTCTGCTTCAAAGCTTTCAACACTCAAAGAGTCTTGATTTCCAAGCACTCCCGATACATTTCTACTAATAGCATCACACATACACAAGCTAGCCAATTCACCACCTGTAAGAATAAAATCACCTATACTAAATAGCTCATCTGCATACTTCTCAATTACCCTCTCATCAATCCCCTCATATCGACCACTAACAAATACTATATGAGATTTTTTGGATAATCTTTTTGCATCAATCTGTTTAAATGGTTTTCCTGCTGGAGTTGGAAAGATAATATATGCGTTAGGATCATTATCTTTAATAGATTTTATAGCATCACCAAGAGGCTGAGCCATCAACAAAAGCCCTGCTCCACCGCCAACCTGATAATCATCAACTTTTTTATGTTTATTGAGAGTATAATCTCTAGGATTTATAAAATCAATCTCTATAAGATCTTTTTTGATAGCACGAGATAGTATAGAATCTTCAAAATACTCTTTGATTAAAGTATCAAAAAGTGTCAAAAATGTGAATTTCATGAACTCTCAAGCAATCCATAAGCATCAATAGTTTTAATCAATCCACTACCTAAAATAACTTTTATAACATATCTATCTATGTATGGTATATAAAATCTTTTGGGCAATCCATCTTTTAGTAACTGCTTATCAGTTTCGATTAGAAGATAATCACTATTAGCAATTCTCTCAACCTCTTTTACCTTACCAAGATTTTTGCCATCATCTATAATATCCAAACCAACAATATCAAACCAAAAAAACTCTTTTTCACCTAAAACACAGTTTTTACGACTCTCATCAACAGTAGTAAAAAGTTTTTGATTTGTTAATTTAGCAGCATCCTCTCGCACATTAAAGTGATAAAACTTTACGAGTGATCTATTTGGATTATATGACTCTATCTCAATCTGGTTACCATTATTTAGAGTAAACTTAGCACCTTCCACAAATTGCTCAGAAAAGTCACTATGACTATGTAGCTTTAATTCGCCACTAAGCCCAACAACTTTTCCAATAGTAGCAACTGCTAAAAGATCATTATCCTTCATTTGCTTTGATACTCACTCTATAAGAGCGTCCATCTTTAGCTTTGCAACCAGAGATAATGGTTTTTAAGGAACTTATCATCTTCCCATTTTTACCAATTAACTTCCCTGTATCACCCTTATTTGCCCAAACCGTAAGCTCAGAAAATTTGTCATCGACATCCTCGCGATCAATGCGAATCTTGTCAGGGTAATCAGCTATAAGCTTTGCAAACTCTAGTATAAATTTATCTATCATGATTTAAATTACCTAAAACTACTTACTTGCTGTAATTCTCTTAACTCTATCACTCAGTTTTGCACCACAGCTTCTCCAATAATCTAATCTCTCACTATCAAACTTGATTACTTCTGGCTCTACCATTGGATTATAATAACCAATTGACTCTATCCAACCACTATCTCTTCTTTTTCTACTATCTGTAACCACGATTCTATAAAATGGTTTTTTATTTCTACCCATTCTTGTAAGTCTAACAACTGTTGCCATTAATACTCCCTAATTTAATTAATTTTTATTTTTAAGCACTTAACTCATGTACCTATTCATAATAAAACATAGTTAATATAAATTTTATTACAAATAGATACCTATTGTATACAGCTTATCTTTTGTGAACTCTATTTCACAAAAGATAAACTGTAAAAGTTTACCGACCTAACATTGGTCCTTTGCCTTGTTGAGACATCATATTTTCTAAATCTCTCATACCCTTTTTCCCAGAAAATTTCTTTGCCATTTTAGCAGCATTTTGGAACTGCTTAAGAAATCTATTTACTTCCATTTGAGATAATCCTGCACCATTTGCAATTCTCTTCTTACGGCTATTATTCAATAAAGATGGGGTCTCTCTCTCTTTTTTTGTCATAGAACTTATCATAGCTTTTATTTTTTTTATTTCAGCTGAATTATCCAAATCTAAATCTTTGAGTTTTCCAGCCATTCCAGAAAGCCCCGGCATCATACCTATTAAAGATTTAAGATTACCAAGTTTTTTCATACTCTCCAACTGATCTAAAAAGTCATTGAAGTTAAACTGACCCTTTTTGATTTTGGAGGTAAGTTTTCTAGCTTGTTTCTCATCTATAATATCAGCAGTTTTCTCAGCTAGTCCCTCTAAATCACCCTCATCCATCAATCTATTAACAACACGATCAGGCAAAAAGATCTCTAAATCTACAACTTTCTCACCAGTACCAATAAATCTAAGAGGAATACCAAGCTGTTTTGCAATACCTAAAGCAACTCCACCTTTGCTATCACCATCATATTTACTTAGCACCACACCAGAAATTTTCATCTTTTCATTAAATGTTGCTGCTGTTCTAACTGAATCTTGACCAGTCATAGAGTCTGCTACATAAAAAACTTCATCAGGAGATACAGTATCTTTTATCTCTCCAAGCTCATTCATAAGCTCTTCATCAATAGCTAATCGACCTGCTGTATCTACTAAAAGAACATCATACAGACCACTTTTTGCTTTTTTCATCGCATTTTTTGCAATCTCAACGGCATCTGCCCCATCTTCTTGAGAAAATAGATCTATCTCATTTTGAGTACATAGTTGCTTCAACTGCTCAACTGCCGCTAATCTTTGCATATCACAAGCCGCAACCAAAACTTTTTTCTTTTTGGTCTTCAAATAATTTGCCAATTTAACAGTTGTTGTTGTCTTACCACTACCTTGCAGACCACACATCAAAACTGTTGTAGGTGGCTTTGAGGCATATACAAAACCTTGATTTCCAGGTGCACTCAAGATCTCTGTAAGTCTATTTTTCAAAGATAGAAGAAAATTATCTTTTCCAATACCTTTAGCCCTTACATCTGAATCAATATCCATAATAAGTTCTTTTACTACTTTATGATGGACATCAGCCTTTAAAAGAGATTTTTTAAGGGAATCTAACGCTTTTTTGAGTGATTTATCATCACCTGCGAAACGCATTTTATTTATAGCTGTTTTAAATGAATCTGTTAATGCTCCAAACACGATAGTACCTTATTTATGATTTGATATGATTAAGCTTTTGTAAAAAAGTGGTACATTTTACATAAACAATTCTTTATTTTTCTTGATATATTGATTTTTTTCATAAAAACTGATATTATAGTACAAAAGTAAAAAAAGGTTGACAAATTTTGAAAAATATAATAAAAATATTAACCACAATACAACTTACACTACTCCTAGTAGGATGTGCAACAACAACCAAAAATATTCAAACAAAGGATCTTTTGGAAAATCCCTCTCTTTTATCCAATTTCAAACAAAATTTAAAGTTAAAAGATAAGCAATTAGATTATAACTTATCATTAATAGTAAAAACAGATAAATATATTAAAATCAATTTTCCAAAAAATGCTTTTGCAAAATGCTCTTCTATCATAACACCAATAGTAAAAGTAGAAATATTAGATCAGCTCACACACTCACTCAAAAAATTTCCAACAATCATTATACAAATCAATACATACTCTAATGATCTAATAAAAGAGGAAGAGAATATTGATTTGGCAAATAATAGAGCATTTAATATAGCCGAAATTATAGATAATTCTCACATTAAAAATGAAATGTTTGCTAAAGGATACCCATCTAAAGATAACAAAAAAGTTGAAATATTTTTATATGAGGATATTCAAAGCATGATAATCAATTAACTTTTATATAGTATAATTTTGGCAAAAGTTAATAAAGGATTATTTTAATGAAAAAAAATATTTTAAAAAAAGCAATTGCACCATTAATTCTTGTTCCACTAATTGGAGGATGTGTCTCAACAATGCCTCAAACATCACAGGCAGGAGACAATACTCAAAAAGGGGCTATGATTGGAACAGCAGCTGGAGCAATTTTGGGTGCAATAACAACAAAAAAACATAAGGGCAAAAATGCTGCTATTGGAGCAGCAGCTGGAGCGGCATTGGGTGGTTTGATTGGATATAATATGGATAAACAAGCAAAAGAGGTTGCAAAAGCTCTTGACACACAAGTAGATAACTCTCCAAGAGCAGAATTTAATAGAGATAGAGACATTATTGTGACAAGTAATGATCGTTTTGTAAAAATTACTTTTAGAGAAGCTATGATGTTCCCTACAAACTCCTCTACTTTAACTCAAGCTGCAAGATCAAAAGTTAGTCGTTTAAACAATATTTTAATCAACTATCCATCAACAATTATTCAAGTAGTAGGACATACTGATCGTAGAGGAAGCCATGCTCACAACCAAAATCTTTCAGAAAGAAGAGCAGCAAGTGTAGCCAATATTATTCATAATAGTCGTATTTCAAATCCAATATATAAGAAAGGTTGTTCTTATGATAAACCTATTGTTCCAAATACAACACCATCAAATATGGCACTAAATAGAAGAGTTGAGATATTTTTATATCCAAATCAACAATTTGTAACAAATCAATGTATTTAACTTTTTTACAAAAACAAGTAATCTATTTTATATTTTAAGTAAAATTTTAAATTTAAAGTAAAATTTAAATTTAAATTTAAGATAAAAATTATCTAGTTTTGGTATTATAAAGGAAGATTATAATTTATTAATCTTTTTTTATAAGGTAACAAGTTACACTTATTACTAAAAATTAAAACTAGGAGTGTTTGATTAAATGAAATATTTTATATTAACTTCAATTGCTATAACTGCCCTACTATCTATTGGTTGTGGCAGTTCTGAAGATAGTTGTTGTGATTCTGGAAAATCACTAAATGAGCCTGTACTTATTCCGCAAGTACAAAATCAAACAATAAAAGAAGTTGTAGCCACAAGTAGCCCAGAACTAGAGGTAACTGCAGTTTCTACACCTATCCCAGTAATAAATTTCAATGATGGAAAACCTATTATAACGGGAGAAGCATATACATTTGACTGTAACTCAAGTCAACCAAGTGAAATAGAAAATAATAGTAGTGAAATTGTTCAATGTGACTGGGAAATTCATAGCTTTGATAGTGACGGTGACCCATATATTGATTGTTCAATTCAAAATACAACCTCACACACTGTTCATATATGTGAAGTTGCAACAAAAATTATCACAACTCTAACAATTACAGATAGTAATGGAAAAAGCTCATCAGTAACTCAAGAGTACAATATTACAAAATAGATAATTAAAGGAGGAAAGTATTTAGTCAAATACTTTCACTCTTTTGGTCCATTTATAGTTCTTATCATCTTCAATTTTGACACTATGAATTGCACCTGAATTTCTCCAAGGATCAATCACAATACCACTCTTAAAAAGTTCCTTTTTCGCTGTTATTACAAATACATTATGTTCAAAGATTGTATTCAAATTATCCACAGCATAATAAAAATCAAATGTTTCGTATCTATTTTTACCTATAAAAGAGCTCAAATCATACATCCATTGATAACATAAACCTCTCTCTTTTATTTTAATATTCACTAAAAAGTTTTGAAAGTTAGGAGGTGAAACTAATTTATATTTATTAGACAAATACATTGAGTAGACAACAATAGAACTTGCCAAATTTTGAGCTTCATCTATAGATACATTCTCAGATAATTCTATTAATTGATTATAGAGATGCTGAATCTCTTCGATTTTATCCTGATTTAATTTTTTTACAAATAATTTATCTGTTTTTACTATTTCTACTTTCGGATATTTTACAGAACAACCTAAAAAAAACAAAATTGATAAAATCAAAACTTTAGACATAAGAGGTTTTATCCTCTTATCTAATTAACATGAATTGTAAAATTTCTTCCATTTGATGGAGTTACAAAAATATTTCCACTCTGATTAGGTATAGTAATTTGTATCGTATTTGTATCATAAAAACCGATACCAACAGCCAAGCCAGATGCGGTTGCTTCACGCAAAACATCATTACAATTTGCAGGTTTCATATAAAATAGATATGTACCTCCTCTTGCAACGCTAAAAGATTGATTATTTCCCGTTACTACAAAATATTGATATGGCAAAGATTTCGTTTTAAAACTCCAATTTCGTTTTTGATAAACACCATTTTCATTATACTCTATTTCAACACGGTAATTTGTATTCCAATTTAACCTCTCCATTGGAAAAAGAGCAAACTGCTTATCTGTAAATCTCTGATTGGGGTCATTGCTTTTATTCATCAATTTTGTATTTGTAACTTCTTGATTTGTAGTTACATTAAATAACTTAAATGAACCCATATCTATAGACCCATTTTTTATATCATTAAACTGTATACTAATAGGATAACCGCTCACTCCACATTCAGGAAGAGGATCTGGTGACTCTTCATAAAAAACTGTTTTGGAGTCTTGTTGTCCATCATAAGGCCAAACAACTACTTTTGGATTTAAATTTTTATTATACTCCATCACCATAGAAAAGGCCTCTTCATCAACTTTTTGTGTCAAATCTGCACAAACTTGCGTATAATAGTGGTAACTATTTAAGGCATCATTATTACTACAAATTTCACTCATCCCAGCAATACCCATATCATAATTATAAGCATTTGTATAAGCATACCTACTTGAAGTTGCTTTACCTATACCTACTTCATCAAACGAAAAATCTAAAAATCCAAAACGGTGATAGATTGCTGAAAAAAGACCATCTATAGAGTCTTTAACATTACTATTACCTCCTGAAACATTCTCTGAGACTTGATAATGAGGATAACCATGTGCTACAGCCCTCTCCCAAGGAGTTATCCCTGTAAAACCTCTCGTTTTTTTACTCTCATAATGTCCAAAAGTATTACTAGAAACTAAATATAAAGCATGTGAAAGTGCAGCAGCATTCAAATAAGAATCTGATCCAAAAGAGAGCATTCCAGCACTTGATCGTAAACTATTCAGATAAGATAAGCCATTACTTCTCACCATATCAACTGATTCTAAATCAAATGCACGACTACTTTTTCGACCATTAGTAGATACAATGCCTTGAGAAAAAACACCTTCATTGTGATTTACATCAACAATACTATCACCACATCCGCTCATGAATACTAATGTAAGTACCATGAGCCAACTAGACTTTATTTTATCCATGTCATTGCATCCTTAAAAAATTAGGGAGCAATTGTAGCATAATATTGTAAACAGACTATAAAATATTCTAATTTTATTAAATTAATTTAATAAAAATTTTAGTTTAACTTTCTTGGATAAAAACCATAATAGATTTTTAAGAATAGATTAGATATTATTACCGACAAAAATTTCAAAAACCTTAAAGGAATATATATGTCAAGAAAGTGCGCAATTAGCGGCAAAGGACCAATGGCTGGCAACAATGTTAGTCATGCTCAAAACAAAACAAAAAGAAGATTTTTACCAAATCTTAGAACAGTAAGAATCCCTCAAGAAGATGGGACAATGAAAAAAGTAAGAATTTCAGCAAAAGAACTTAGAACTATGAGAAAAAATTCATAATTTCTTAAACCCAACCATATATTCAATGGAGGATTTTGAATGCAATTTATCAAAAAGATTACAAAATTCCTCCACTGGAAAACACCCGTTAAACCAGAAATAGACCTTAATACTCAACTTTATCAACACTTAGCACCTTTTAGACTACCTATTATATTAACCATCCTTATGATGCTTATTGGCTCTCTTGGATATATTATAATTGATGATTTTACACTTATTGATGCAATATATCAAACAGGTATCACTTTTACAACCGTTGGATTTGGAGAGATTGCCCCAATATCTGATACTGGTAGACTTTTTACAATTACTCTAATTATTTTGGGTTTTGGAGTATTCTCTTTTTCTGTTGGTATACTAGTAGAGGTTTTAAATAAAGGTGAATTAATCAATATTATAAAGGAGAGAAGAATGCTCTATAATGTAGCTAGATTAAAAAACCACTATGTTATTTGCCATCATAATCACTATACAGTACAATTAACAAAACAGTTTAGACAAAATCATATACCTTTTGTTGTTGTAGATGAGAGTGAAAACTTGGAAGAAGAGGCAATAAAACATAATTATGCTTACTTTATAAAAGAGGAACCTCATACTGATATTGCACTTGCAAAAGCACATCTTTCAAGTGCAAAAGGTGTAATTACTCTATCTGATAATATTGCTGATAATATTGCTGTTATTGCCTCTGCAAGATTACATGAAAAAGAGATTCATCGTCGTCGTCCATACTTTATAATGACAAATGCACACACTCTAAGTGATATCGAAAAGCTAAAAAAGCTAGGAGCTGATAGTGTTGTCTCACCTACTAAACTAATGGCTCAAAGATTAAGTGCTATTAGCCAAAGACCTGAGATGGAAAATATTTTAGAAGAGTTTCTATACAAAAAAGATACTCCACTAGATATTGAAGAGCTTAAAATACCATCTTATTCATGGATGATATATAAAAGATTAAAAGATATAGAGCTTACAAGATATGCCAAAATAAATATCGTAGGAATCAGAAATGATAAAGATAAATTTACACCTATGCCAGATCAAGATACACTTATAATGCAAGGAAGTAAAATACTACTTATTGGTAGTGGAGATAGTATCAGAATGGCAAAAAAAATAGCAAGAAAACAAGATAGACCAAGGGATATGCATTATGTTTAATTTAATACCACTAAAAAATTCACTATCAAATGTACAAGGATTCTTTTGTGATGGAGTCAATGTAGGAATGAGAACTAATCCTAGTAATTCAGGAGAGAGTGATATTGATGGAGATGTTGCTTTTATACGAAGTGAAGTACTATGCGATGTAAGTACACTATTTACAAAAAATAGATTTCAAGCAGCACCAATCAAACACTATCTCAAATATCCAAAAAATTTTCAAACCAATTTCCTACTAATCAATGCAAAAAATGCAAATGCAATGACGGGTCAAAAGGGTATTGAGGATATTGAAAATATATTTAAAGAACTAGAGACAAAGATCAAAACTACAAATCCAATCATGAGTTCAACAGGGGTGATAGGATACAGATTAGATATTAATAAAATCACAAGCTCTTTTGATAAGTTTGATTTTGAGGCAAAAAACTCATATAAAACAACAAGATCAATCATGACGACTGATAGTTTTGAAAAAGAGTTAGCATTTAGAGTTGAATTAAAGAATGGAAAATTTTTTAATATTGCAGCAATATGTAAAGGAGCAGGAATGATTAATCCTGCTATGGCAACAATGTTGTGTTTTATTATTACTGACGCAGATATTCCAAAAGATGATATGGATAGCTTATTGAATGAGAGTGTTGAACAATCTTTTAATCGTATTAGTGTTGATGGAGATACCTCAACAAATGATACAGTCATGTTATTGGCAAATAAGAGAAGTAATACTTATGATAAAGAGGCTTTTAGAGTTGCCCTCAATCGCATTACCAAAAAGTTATCTATGATGATTTTGAGAGATGGAGAAGGATCAAACAAAGTAGTAGCTTTTGAGATTAAGGGAGCGGCCACTCAAGAAGATGCAATTAAAGCAAGTAGAGCTCTTAGCAACTCTCTTTTAGTGAAAACCGCACTCTTTGGAGAAGATCCAAATTGGGGAAGAATTGCTTCTACAATAGGAGCTAGTGAAATTGATAGTGACGAAGATAAATTAACAATTCATTATGATAATGTATTGATCTATAGTAATCAAAAAAGAGAGTTAGATAAAGAGACAGAAGATAGAGCTTTTTCTGTAATGAAAAAGGATAGTTATAAAATTAGTTGCAATTTAAACATTGGAAATTTTAATTATGTTAGTTATGGCTGTGATTTAAGCTATGAATATGTAAAAATTAATGCAGATTATAGAACTTAAATGGTAGAATTACAAGTACTTATACTATAAATTTTTAAGGATTGACACATGCTACATGAAGAGAGAGAAATCATCTCAAAATTAAAGAAAGAGAACAAACATTTTGCTCGTATATTTGACAAGCACAATACACTTGATACGCAAATTTCAGAGGCAGAAAAAACTGGACACTTTACAGATTTAGAAGTTGAAAAGTTGAAAAAAGAGAAACTTCTTCTAAAAGATGAAATTTACTCAATGATTGTAAAATATAAAAAAGAGGTTGCTCTTTAAAATACAAAGGGTGTTTATCACCCTTTAGCTCTCTCATACGCTTTAGTAATTGCTTTAATCATACTATCTCTAGTACCACCCTCTTCCAAAGCACTATAACCAGCGGCCGTTGTACCGCCAGGACTCATTACTTCATCTTTGATAATTGCAGGATGTTTATCATTTAACAATGGACTAAATCCCTCAAATAGACCTCGAACTAAGGTGTAGGCATCATCTCTTTTTAATCCCTCTTTTACTCCACCATCTGCCAAAGACTCAGCAATAAGAGCCAAAAATGCTGGTCCACTTCCTGCAACAGCGGTAGCAATATCAAGCTCTTTTTCAGAAGATAACCACAAGGCAGTTCCAAAACTTTGAGCTATTTTTATAGCTTCATTTTTAAACTCTTCATCGCCACATAAAGTTGTCATAGACTTTTGATAAGTAGCCGCAAGATTTGGCATTGCTCGTACATAAAACTCTGAATCTATCTCTTTTTTGATACTATCAATCGAGCTTCCAGCCAATACAGATATAACAGCCTTTGCCCTACCCTTTAACTTTGGACTTACTAGTTCAAGAGCATATGGCTTTATGGCAAGAAGAATAATTTTACCACTAATATCAAACCCATCATCTAATAAAATAGTCTCAACATTTTTAGCACTTAAGAGCTTTTCATCTCTTGCAACAACTTTAACTCCATACTCATTTACAGCTCCACTAATAATAGCATCCGCCATTTTTCCATTTCCAATAATAAATAGTTCTATAATAACCTCCTAAAGATAATTTGATATCGGATCTAAAATTTGAAAATCTGGATATTTAAAACTATCAAGTGTAATCTGAGCCAATAGAGCTTTGGAAAAATTTATTACAATAGGAGCAATAAAATTAATTGTAGATTTTTCAATTTCAGAGTTAATAACTACAACACTATAAATTTTAATATCATCTTTATCCTCTATCTGTAAGAGAGATTGATATGAAGAAGGTATCTTAAATGAATAATCTCTAAGACGAGTAGGATCAATCAGAGTAAAGGATAGGTTTTCTCCACTAATTGAAGAAAAAAAATCATCAATTTCCAAAAACATAACCTCTTTAACACTCTCAAAACCTAAAATAGGGGAGATAATTTTTATATTCATAAAAAAACCTTATTAAAATAATTTAATTCAAACTAATTGAATAGTAACATCTATCTCTTTAATATCGGATATTTTAACAATTAGTTAGATAAAATTGTTATATAACAGTTAAAAGGTAAAGCATGAATTTAAAAAAATATATTTTAGCCTCAATATTAATAGTAATTTTTGGAGGGTGTGCAAATACATCAGTAAATGAGGGTGTCTATAATAAATCGGCAAGCTATTGGTACAACGATATTCTAAAAAATATTAGAGTAGGTGCTTTGGATAAAGCTGATGAAGCATATACCTCTCTTGCTAGTGAACATGTAGCATCTCCACTACTCAAAGAGGCTCTTCAAATATTAGCACAAGCACATAAAGAGAATGAAGAGTATCTTATGAGTAACTACTACATAGACGAGTATAGAAAGAGATTTGCAAAAAGAAATGATATTGAGTATCTAAAATATCTTAAAATAGAGTCTAATTTTAAAGCTTTTCAAAAGGCAAATAGAGACCAAAAACTTCTTATTGACACTATTAATAATGCAATAGCTTACAAAAAAAGTTTTCCAAACTCCACATATCTACCTCTTGTAGATACAATGATGACAAGGTTACAATTAGGTGAATTACTACTAAATAGAGATATTATTAAACTCTATAAAAAGACGGGTAAAGATAAAGCAGCAAAAATATATCAAGATAAAATTAATAACTCTTGGCTTAGAGATACAAATGTTATTCCACCAGAAAGTGAGCTATTTAGCTCTATCTTAAACTAAGGGAATTATATATGCAGATAGATAACTATAGTGATTTTCCTACAAGCTTACCAATCATTGTAACTGATGATATATTTTTATATCCTTTCATGATCTCTCCTATTTTTATACATGATGATGAGAATATAAAGGCGGCTAACTATGCACTAGATAATAACTCTCTTGCACTTGTGGTATCATCCAAAAATATGATAGATAATCGAAGAGATTTTGATGGTATCTATGAAGCAGGTGTCATTGGTACAATTATGAGAAAAGTCTCTCTTCCTGATGGTAGAATAAAAATTTTATTTCAAGGATTAGCAAAAGGGCAGATTATAGAAGAGCTTCAGAGTGATCCTCTATTTGCAATAGTAGATAAATTAGAGATTGATGATTATGATGAACTAAAAGTTAATGCAACTTTAGAAATTTTACGAGAAAAAGTCAAAACACTCTCTACAATCACAAATATATTTCATCCTGATCTACTTAAAACAATTGAAGAGAATAATGAACCAACAAGATTAGCTGACCTTATAGCTAGTACAATTAAACTCAAAAAAGAGCATGCCTATAAGCTATTTATTGAACAAAATTTGGAAGAGAAACTTCTATTATTGATTGAATATATTAGTGAAGAGATTCGTGCATCAAAACTTCAAAAAGAGATCAAATCAAAAGTACACTCCAAAATAGAACAGGTAAATAAAGAGTATTTTCTAAAAGAGCAGATGAAGCAGATACAAAAAGAGCTTGGAGATGATACACAAAGAGAAGAGGAGATAGAGGAGTATTTAGAAAAATTAGAAGATAAAAAATCATTCCTTCAAGATGATGCATACAAAGAGATTAAAAAACAGATTGATAGATTTGCAAGAATACATCCAGACTCTGCTGATGCAAATGTCATTCAAAGCTATTTAGATTGGGTTTTGGAGATTCCATTTGGTAAATTTTCAAAGAAAAAACTAGATATTCACCAAGTAAAAAAGCAACTAGAGAGTGATCACTACTCACTTACTAAACCAAAAGAGAGAATAGAAGAGTACTTTTCAGTAAAAGAGTTAATGCAACTTAGAGGTATTGAAAATAGAGAAACAAGAGCAGAGATTATCTGTTTTGCAGGACCTCCCGGTGTTGGTAAAACTTCACTTGCAAACTCTATAGCCAAAGCACTTAAAAGAAAACTAATCCGTGTTGCTCTTGGTGGACTTGAAGATGTAAATGAGCTAAGAGGGCATAGAAGAACATATATTGGAGCAATGCCCGGTAGAATTGTACAGGGTCTTATTGAAGCAAAAGAGATGGATCCTGTTATTGTCCTAGATGAGATAGATAAAGTTGCCAAAAGTTATAGAGGTGATCCTACTGCTGTACTTTTGGAGATATTAGATCCTGAGCAAAATAGCGAGTTTAGAGACTATTATCTAAATTTTAATATTGATTTAAGTCGTATTATATTTATTGCAACAGCAAATGAACTAGGAAATATACCTACTCCTCTTAGAGATAGAATGGAGTTTATTCATCTAAACTCTTACACTCCTCAAGAGAAATTTCAAATTGCAAAAAAATATCTTATTCCTCAAGAGATCAAAAAACATGGACTAAAAAATAGTGAATTTAATCTCTCAAAAGGGGCATTAGAGCTACTAATTTCAAACTATACAAGAGAGGCAGGGGTAAGAAATTTACGCCGAAGAATAGCTCAACTTTTGAGAAAAACAGCAAAAGAGATTCTAATGGACTCTTCAATAAATAAAATTTCAATTACAAATAAAAATTTATCTAAATTTTTAGATAAAGAGATCTTCTCTATTGATGAGAGAGATAAAGTCGATCAGATTGGAATCGTAAATGGTTTGGCATGGACAAGTGTTGGTGGTGATGTACTCAAAATTGAAGCAATAAAGATTAAAGGCAAAGGAGGACTTCAACTCACAGGTAGCCTAGGTGAGGTCATGAAGGAGTCTGCAAAAATTGCATTGAGTGTAGTAAAAGTATTAATAGATAATAAAAAATTGAAAATTAATATAAAAGATATACCAATTAGCGATGAAGAGAAGAGTAAAAAAGTCAAACTTACAGTAAATGATATATATAAAAGATATGATCTACACATTCATGTACCCGAAGGAGCCACTCCCAAAGATGGACCAAGTGCGGGTATTGCCATGTCAACAGTCATAGCTTCTATTTTATCAAATCAAAAGATTCGTGCAGATGTAGCAATGACAGGAGAAGTTACACTTAGTGGTAAGGTATTGCCAATTGGAGGACTAAAAGAGAAGCTCATTGCAGCATATACTGCCAAAATGAAAACTATTCTCATACCACAAAAAAATTACAAAAATGATCTAAACGATATTCCACAAGAGGTTCTTGATGCTCTTGAAATTATAGGTGTATCAAAAATAGAAGAAGTCCTAAAAATAGCCCTACTCCCAAAAAAATAAAAATTATCTTTATAATACCGATATTCATAGAATGAACAAAAATTTCTATGAATAGAGGAAACTTTGATAAGTAAAAAAATAAATTTTTTTAAAACAATATTAACATCAAATCAAACTTTTAACGAAAATGAACAGCTATTAAAATATAAGTTTCAACTCCTCAATTCAATTTTTTTAGCAGGAAGCATAATACTTTTTACAATAGGGTTAATACGAATAAATAATCCAAAAACATTTACATTGGGATTACTTGAAGTAGGACTTTCAATCACATTTCTTACCCTTCTAAGCTATCTAAGAAAAGATAAAAAATATTTTAACAAAGTCTCTACAATAGCAATTTTTATTCTCTTTATTGGTTTTGTTGCAATTACCATTCTTTTAGATCATGATAAAAGTAAAATGCAGTGGTTTGCAATCTTTTTGACAACCGTATTTCTTATTAAAGGGTATAAAAGTGGATTACAAGCATATGTACTAACTATTTTCACATTAATAGTTTTACATTTTTTACCAAATATTGAACTATCATTGAGCTTTAAAGAGCTAATTATGACATTAACTTCTTATGGTGTAATCTCCATCTTTTTAACATTTTCAGAACTAAAACATGAGAGAAGTAAACAGAATATTGAAAAATCAAAAAAGAGTATTAATAAAATAAACAATTCATTGCAAAAACAGCTAAAAAATATTAAAGCTTATGAGACACTATTTAATAAGAGTAAAGACCCAATCTCTATTATTGAAAACGGTATTTTTATAGATTTTAATGATGCCGCAGTTGAAATACTAGGATATAAGAGCAAGGAAGAGATTTTGTCTATCAAACCATCAAAACTATCTCCTAAATTTCAAGAAGATAGTGAACCCTCATATACAAAAGCAAGAAAGATGATAGATTATGCAATAAAAAATGGAGGACATCAATTTGAGTGGCAACACCTCAATGCCCAAAATGAAATTGTAGAATTAAACATTACTCTTACTCCTATGTTTATAAATGATCGTGAGATTATTCATGTTGTATGGAGAGATATTAGACAGCAAAAAGAGCTAGAAAAAGAGATAAATAGAAAGAATAAGGAACTATTTTTACAACTTAGAAGAGATTCCCTATCAAATTTACCCAATAAACTCACACTAGATGAGGATCTACAAAAAGCAGACAAAAATATATCTCTGCTATATCTAAATATAGATAATTTTAATACAATGACTAATGTTTTTGGACATAAATTTTCTGATGAAATTATTATAAAAGTATCAAATATTTTAAAAACTCTAGAGAAAAAAAGTATTAAACTATATCACTTAGGATCATATAGATTCTCATTTATTATAAAAAATCCATACAATAATGAAGAGCTATACTTTATAAAATCAATGAAAATAGTTTTTGAACAACTAGATATAAACTATAAGGATGTAATTATACCAATATCAGTATCAGTTGGAGTAGCAAAAGGTAATAGTGAAAAAATAATCTTTCAAGCAAAAACAGCACTAAAAGAGGCTTTAGAATATGGTAAAAATAGTCACAAGATTTTTGAATTTGATAAAAAAAGAGAGGAGAATCAAAAAAATAATATCTATTGGCTAAGAAAGATCAAAGAGATTATTGCAAATGACCAACTCATAGTATACTATCAGCCAATTATTGATAATGAAACTCAAGAAATCTCTAAATATGAATCCTTAATAAGAGCAGTAGATAATGGAAAAATAATTTCTCCATTCTTTTTCTTAGATGCAGCAAAATCTACTGGAATGTTAGAGAGTATTACAAAAAATGTAATTGAAAAAAGTTTTAAAATGTTTAAAGATGAACCATATTCATTCTCTATTAATATTACAGAAACTGATCTAAATGGTGAATATCTAATAGATTTTTTATCTAAAAAACTCAAAAAATATCAGATCAATCCAAATAGAGTTATATTAGAAATATTAGAAAATATCAGCTCTGTAGAGTCAAAAAGAACACTAAAACAGTTAACAAAATTAAAAGATATGGGATTTCAAATTGCCATTGATGATTTTGGAGCAGAAGCATCAAACTTTAGCAGATTACTATCAATTGAAGCAAATATCATCAAAATAGATGGACAATTTATAAAAAATATCCACATAGATCAAAAAAGTTATAAGATAGTTGAAACTATAGTTTCACTAGCGAAAAAACTAAATGCAAAAACAGTCGCAGAGTTTGTACACAACAAAGAAGTTTATCAAATAACTAAAAAACTAGGCGTAGACTTCTCACAAGGATACTATTTTCAAGAACCCCTACCAACAATAGAGTCAAAGGTTATATGCACAGCGGAGTGCATATAAACCTCTAGCAAATAGTTATCTTACTGCTGCTGTTTTATCATCAACAATAGGCTCTACATAAACAGGTGCTGGTGCTGGTGTCTCTACAACTACTGGAGCTGGAGCAGGTGCTGGAACCGGAACTGGCTTAGGTGCTACAACTACTGGAGCAGGTTTAGGTGCCTCTTGCACTGGATCTATACACTGAGCTGGTCTCTTTTGAGAACAACCAGCAAAAGCAATCACTGATATAACGATAGCTGAATTTAAAATAATTTTTTTCATTTTATTTCCTTTTACTAATTTGAATGTTTTACATTATACCATTCAAATACCTTATTTTTAACATAAACCTGAAAATTATTTCACAAAAACTATTTTTTTATACCAATATTAATTGAGCTAGACCTAAAAAACTAAAAAAACCTACAATATCTGTTACTGTTGTCAAAACAACACTACTTCCAACAGCAGGATCTACATTTAATCTTTTTAAAACAAGGGGTATAACCGCACCAAAAAAACCTGCCATAAAAAGATTAATAATCATAGACAAAGCAATTACAATACCAAGCATAGGGATAGAGAACCACCATACTGAAATCAGACCCAAAATAAGTGCAAAAATAAGACCATTAGCCAAAGAGAGTAGAACTTCTTTAATAATTGTATCTTTTGAACTCTCAAGATCAATATCTCCAAGAGCCAATCTTCTCACCGTAACAGTAAGTGTTTGTGTACCTGCATTTCCACCCATAGAAGCGACTATAGGCATTAAAATAGCTAGAGCAATAAAGGATTGCAAAGTTGTATCAAATATTTGAATTACAGATGAAGCTAATATTGCAGTCAAAAGATTTACAAACAGCCAAATTCCCCTCTGTTTTCCAGCCTCAAAAAAATTCTCTTCATCTTCTGCTTCATCATCAACACCTGCAAGATTATAGATCTGCTCAGTTGCACTATCTTGTATTACAGTATGAATATCATCTGCCGTTATTCTACCTATAAGATGTCCACTTGTACTTAATACAGGTAAAGCAGATAATTCATGCTCTTCAAATAGATGAACAACATCATTAATATCTGTATCATCTTTAACATGCAAAGCTTTAAAAGCTTCTCCTTCAAGATGAAAAAGCTCCTCACGATAAGTTTTTTTAAAATCAAATGTTAACAGATCTTCCAAAGACAGAGTAAACATCAATCTATCAAATGAGTCCATAATAAAAACATTATGGGTATTATCGAGTTCTCCATTAAGTTTTAACTCTTTAAATCTATTAATCGAATCTTGAATTACCTCATCATAACGAGCACTAAAAAGCTCGGTTTGCATATATGCACCAGCTTGATTTTCATCATAAAGCTTAAGCTTTTTAATATCTTCTTGATCATTTTTATCTAGTGAATCCAAAATTTGATCAGCTGTCTCTTGGTTAATATCTTCAATATCTTGCAAAAGATCAACAGCATCATCACTATCAAGTTCACTTACAACTTCAACCAAATCACCCTTAGGTAACTGTTCAATAAACTCTTTAAGATACTTTTCTGGAAACTCTAATGCAATATCACCCAAAAACTCATTTGGAATTTTTTGCAAATAAGATACAAAAAGTTCTTCATCCTCTTTATGTATCTTTTTTAGTGCTTTTGAAATCTCTAAATTTGAAATCCTTGTATGTAAAGGATCAGCTAAAAACTGATCAAGAAGGTGAATATATTTTATAATATCTTGAGATTTTGGCATAATATTTATTCCCCTTGATTATAATATTATTATGGACGAACACTTACTATATCATAATTTTCACCAAGAGGTAATAACTCATTTTGTTCTATACTATTTTCAATCATATCCAAGGAGACACTTCTGCGACTATTAATACTCTTATTTGTCTTTAAAATTTTTCTAATTTCATTTTTATATGATCTTATATTTACCAAAAAAGATCTCTTTTTAGAACCATTCAAGCCATTTTTAAAAATAATCTTTGATGCAGGATTAATCCATCTATTATTTACACTTAAACCAAAATGCAAATGGGGTCCCGTACTTCTTCCTGTATTACCACTATAACCTATTAACTTGCCAGTTTTTACCCGTTTTCCAAGAATCCCCTTTTTAAATCTACTCAAGTGAGCATAAAAACTTTTATAGCCAGATGGATGCTTCATGATAATTACCTTTCCATATCCACCCTTTCTACCTGCAAAAATCACCTTACCCTTATAGGAAGCATAGACAGGAGTTCCTGTTGGTGTTGCATAGTCTATTCCATGGTGAGCACGATATCTTCTCAAAATAGGGTGCCATCTCTTCTTTGTAAATTTAGATGATATTCGTTTATATTTACATGGCACAATAAATGATGAAACACTATTTGTATTTCCATTTTCATCATAATATTTTCCATCTTTTGCTAAAAATTGATAATATTTTTTTCCTCTTACTTCCATCATGGCTGCATCTATTTTCTGTTCGCCAAAAAATCTTCCATTTCTCTTTCTTTCAGTATAAAAAACGACAAGCCTATCACCAAGTCTTAACTTTTTAAAATTAATAATATTTTTAAAAAGTTGTTCCACTCCAATAGCTAATTCAAAATTTTCACTCTTTTTTAAAATATCTTTTGAGAGTAGATCATCTAATTTCAAAATAAGCTTCTTCTTCTCCTCTTTATAAATAATAGGAATAAGAGAAAGGGTATAGTGACCATCAAACTCTAAATTAAGGTGAAGTTCCAACTCATCATTAATAGGAATTAGAGCTTGCTCAATTTTACCATTATCATCTCTTAGCACTTGATAAATTGTTCCAACTCTAATCTCTGTGGATAACTTTTCATCATCCGAATCTAAATTATAATATAGTTTCAGTGGCAAAGAATTTTTTTCTAAAAAACCAAGAAGAGTAGCCCCACTCTCCCACACTCTATCCTCAACTATTTTATGATTTAAGTCTACAGCCAACCCAAAAGTCACAAATAAAAAAGTAATAAATAAATACCTAAGTAACATTAATAGCCTCTCTTATACTACATGGTTAATTTCAATTATACTTAAAATTTTTAAAACTTTAACTATTATTTTGTATAATTCACCATTAAGCCTTGTAGGGCTTCAAAAATACACATTACTAGGAATATTCCAATGTTAAAAAAAATCATAGTTTTTATAATTTTTTGCCAAACCTTTCTTATATCTGACACTCTATCAAGCCATTACCAAACTCAAATAAAAACAGTTAACAAAGATATTATTACAGTTCAAAATAATAGAGATGTAGCTGTAGGATCAACGGGTATTGTCTTACATCAATTTGATAAAGATCATCAAACAATAATTGCAAAAGTTGAAGTAGTTAGCAAAATAAACGATACAATGATGCTAAAACTTTCAAAATATCTAGGCGTCAAACAAGATGCTCTACCAAGCTACAACATAACCCCCCAAATAGGAGATAAAGTTATACTTAATTTCTTATATAACAGAGCATTAGCTATTGTACCAAATATAAATAGCTACAAAATGGTAACTAGAAGCTATGATAATATTATTTGGGTACATCCTGATATTTTTGCAGCTAAGCTCTCTATTGATTATACTCCTGCACCTACAAAAAAAGAGTTCCAAGAGATATGTAGTACAGAAAACATTGCACTTCTATTTTTTCATATAGATAAAACAGGTTATTTTATAGATTGTAATAGCTTTGTAACGATTGATACCATTCCACTGCCAACAACAAAAGATATAAAACTTCCATTCTATACAAGAATCAATAATATCAAAAGTAGATTTTCAGCCTTTGGAGCTGATAAAGGTATCACAGATTATAATAATTATTACAAAAAACTTTTAGGAATTAAATAATGATGGATTCTATCCACATAAATCACTTTAAAAAAATTGTAGGTGATGAAAATATATATAATAATAAAGCACATATGATAGCCTACTCTTATGATGCAACTAGAGAGAGATATGAACCTGACGCTGTTATTTTTCCAAGAGATGAAGAAGATATTAGTAAAATCCTAAAATATTGTAATGACAACCAAATTATTATTACACCAAGAGGAGCAGGAAGTGGTTTTACAGGCGGTGCTTTACCCTCAAATGGTGGCATTATTTTGGCTCTTGAAAAACACATGAATAAGATTCTTGAAATAGATATAGAAAATATGGTAGCTGTGGTACAACCAGGTGTAATAAACATGGATCTACAGCGTCATGTAGAAGAGCTTGGACTATTTTATCCACCAGATCCAGCAAGTGAACAATACTCGACACTAGGTGGAAATGTGAGCGAAAATGCAGGAGGAATGAGAGCTGCCAAATATGGAATAACCAAAGATTATGTCATGGCTCTTCGTGCAGTAAAAACCAATGGAGATATAATTCGTGCGGGTAAACGAACTATCAAAGATGTTGCAGGATATAACATAGCAGGTATTCTTATAGCAAGTGAAGGAACACTAGCAGTTATCACTGAAATAACTCTCAAACTAATCCCAAAACCAAAATATGCTTCATCATACATGGCTGTCTTTCCAAGTGTAGAAAATGCCATGAATGCAGTATTCAAATCACTCTCAGCAGGAGCAAATCCTGTCGCAATGGAGTTTATAGATTCACTCTCGCTCAAAGCAATAAAAGAGAAATTAGGAGTTAAACTACCAGAAGATGCAGGAGCCCTACTAATCGGTGATGTAGATGGAAATGTACCACAAGAGGTAGAGTTTCAAATCTCCACACTCAAAAAATCCTTCCAAGAGAATAGTTGTAGTGCATTTGATGTAGCAACAGATAAAGAGGAGCGAGAAAAAATTTGGTATGCAAGAAGAAATGTATCCCAATGTGTAACACTCTATGGCTCAAAAAAGCTAAATGAAGATATTTCAGTACCAAGAAGTAAACTACCATTAGCACTAAATGAGATATATAAAGTTGGCAAAAAATATAATTTTAATGTCCCATGTTTTGGACATGCAGGAGATGGAAACATTCATGTAAATGTCATGGTGGATGGAACTGATCCAAAACAGCTTGAAGATGGGCATAAAGCAATTGAAGAAATTTTTTCCCTAGTAGTAAATATGGGTGGAACCCTTAGTGGTGAACATGGAATAGGAATTAGCAAAGCACCATTTATGAATATCGCTTTTAATGAAGCTGAAATGAATCTATTTAAAGATATTAAAAAAGCATTTGACCCTAATAATATTTTAAATCCAAATAAAATGGGATTATAACTGTAATAGGTATAGTCCGTTTCTACTTTTTGGTATACTTCACTTCAAAGGATTTTTTTTGATAAAAAAAAGTGAAAAAGATAGACAAACAATCAAGTCATTCTTTATAGATCATAAGTTGATGCACTATGCTGCATCACTTAGTTTTCATACTGTACTTGCATTAGTACCTATTTTACTACTCTCTTTTTTTATTTTTACAAAACTTCCAATGTTTGAACAATATTTAGGATCAATTAAAGGATATATTTTTTCTGCAATTATACCCGTGCATCAAGAGTTAATAGCACAAAATATTGATAACTTTCTCAAAAATACAAATAGTTTAGGCTATATTGGGGTTGTTTTTGTTTTATATGTCTCATTAATGTTTTTTGATGATTTTGAATATGTGATTAGTAATATATTTCATGTTCAGCCTAGAAGTTTTTTTCACTCAATGTCACTCTATTTTATTATTACTATACTCACCCCTATTGGTCTTGCTATTTCACTATATCTCTCAATTTATGCTACTGGTCTTCTGCATAGTTACAATCATGTTAGTATAGCAATTTATCTATTTTCTATTAGTTCATTTTTAATAGCTTGGCTACTCTTTATGGAACTCTATTTTCTTGCAGCTAATACAAAAGTCTTTCTAAAAAGTGCTGTGCTTGCATCTTTTGTTGCCTCATTTGTATGGTTTGTATCCAAAAAAGTATTTATTACATACATAGGATATAATATAACTTATTCAACTATCTATGGCTCTTTTAGTACTATTATGTTTTTTATGCTTTGGATATATATATCATGGGTGATATTTTTGTATGGTGTAAAACTATGTTATATACTAAACAAATCTTACCATCAAAAAAAGCATAATGAAGAGAATATAAGTAAAGCGATACTCAAATATCGCAAAGAGACTCAAAAAGAGATAGATAATCAAAAACCATAATGGAGTTTGAATCATATAAATTTCACCTTCCATTCCAAAAAAATTCTCTAATAAATTATCAAGCAATCCACCAAAACCTAATAAATGCAAAACTATCTCTAAAGGATAAAAAATAGCAAATAACATAGAGATAAATGGTGAAAAAAGTTGATAAAAGGAAAAAGATGGAAAAATATAGTGAATAATTGGCAACATCAAAAGATAGACCCAAAAATTTATTAAAATAAATATCGCCCAAGAGGGTAAGTGGGAGAAATATCTAAGAAAAAGATAGATATAAAAGATACCACTCACAGAGAACCAAAAACCTATAGAAAAAAGAAACTCTGGTTTAATAGACAAAATCAAAACAACACTTACAAAAAGAACTTCAAATGAGACAATTTTAATATTACGATGAAATAGTAAAAAACCAAAAGATAACATTACAAAAGAGCGAATAAGAGAGGGGGTAAAGTCTAAAAGATATAGATATCCTAATAGAAGTATAAATATAAATATAGATAGATCAAATTTACTATTTCTATATGGAAAATATCTATCTTGAAAAAAGAGATAAATTTTTGAAAAGATAAAATATAAAATCAAAAATAGAAAACTAAGATGATAACCACTTATAGCAATAAGATGTGAAATACCCCACATACTGACCTTCTCTCTTAACTCTTTAGAGATAGGTTCTGCCATAAAAATAGCTAAAAATAGCTCTTTTGCCAAAAAACTTTCATGTTGATAGGAGATAAAATCAAAAATTTTTTCTCTTATAGACTCCTCATAATCCATAAGTTCAAGGTTATAAGATGGAGCATAAAAACCTTTTAAAAAATTTAAAGAAGATATCTTATCTGTAATAATTCCAACTCTTACATAACGATTTTTTAGATCTTTTAAATCCCCATAATTTGTTGTAATAAATTGATACCCATTATCACTTTTTAGTTTTAACACATGATATGGTTTTCCTTTTTTACTAAATTTAGTATATTGATTTATAACTGTAGCGTCAAGATGAAGAAATTTATTTTTTGATACTTCTTGATATTGAGAATATTTTATAAATAGTGAGATAGAAAATATAAATATAGCAAAAAAGAGAAAAATAGTAATCTCTTTTTTGCTATTAAAAAGGTTTAATTCAAAATCTTTCAAATAGGAGGAAGATCAATATTATCAGGATGAGAGTGTTGTGCATTTATATCAGCTCCCTCATAGACAATCTCTACAGGGACATTTCCTCTATCCACAAAACGAGTAAATCGTTTTTGAAACACAATATTAGCTACACCAATTGGACCATTTCTATTTTTACCAACAATCAGTTCAGTATCCTCTTCAGGCTTTTCAAAAAAATCGCTCTTATACTCTTTACCCTCTGCCTTTGCCTTTTTTTCTCTCTCTTTCTCTTCTCGCATACGATAAACATCATCACGATAGACAAATAAAATCATATCTGCATCTTGTTCAATAGAACCACTCTCACGAATATCACTTAACATTGGTCTCTTATCATTTCGACTCTCAACTCCACGATTAAGTTGAGAAAGGGCAATAATAGGCATATTAAGCTCCCTTGCCAAAAGTTTAAGACCACGACTTATTTCACTAACTTCAAGATGTCTATCTTTATTGCCCGTACCATTCATAAGCTGTAAATAATCAATAATACAAAGAGCAATTTCAGGATGTTGCCCTTTTATTTTACGAAGTTTACTTTTGAGCTGATGAATATTGATAACACTATCATCATCAACAAAAAGTTTCTGTGTAGCCATTATATCAGTAGCACGAGACAAATTTGTCCACTCGTCATCATTTAAATCCCCTACTCTAAGCTTCTGAAGAGGAATAGAGGTCTTTGCACTAAGAAGTCTCAACATCAACTGTTCAGCAGGCATTTCCAAAGAGAACATAGCTACACCACGCCCATCATCTAGGGCTTTTTGAGCAAAGTTTAGTGTGACCGCCGTATTATGTGTTACGGTCATATCTTCAAGCAAAAAGAGACTATTTCCATCTATTTCAAAACCATAATAGTCATCTACTTTATCAAATTCTACTTTTATACCAGTCTGATTCCAACTTCTCTTTCCAAACCATGGAAGTGCCTTTTTACGCTCTATCTTTACAGGTATTTTATCCACATCACCAAATATACGAACACGATAAACATCACATTCAAAACCAATTGATTTAATAGTAGCTTTTTTAGTTTTCAATGAAGTCCTAAATCCAAGAGAGTCTGCTAAGAATTTTATTTGAATAGATAAATTTTCATCTTTTTGGGTAATCTCATATCCATTACAAGACTTATCATAATGACCATCACTATCAAGTAGTCCTGCTAATAATTCTAACCTATTTTGTGTTGAGTTAATTAAATACTCAAAAGGAATATGTTTATTATCTATAAGATTTAGCTTTCTCATCTCTCTTTGTAAACTAAAGTCTTTTTTAACATTTATATGTTTTCCATTTGTAATAGAATACATAGGGCATTTAGAACTATCTTTAGATTTAACTAATTTTAAATTTAATACCTTTGCATACTCTTTTAAATATTGAATAATTTCTTGATCCATTGTTACAATTCTAACATCATCTTTTCTACCATCACCAAGCCATAAACCTATGAAATACGGTTCAATTAATAACTCTTTTTGCATAAACTTAACAGGTAATTTATAACCCTTATAATTGGTTTTAAATTTATTTGATTTTTGGATGTAATCTTTGACAGATATATTTAAAATATCACCATGTTTATGTTTACCTTCATTTCGACTTCTTTTCAAAGATAAAATATGAGAAGAATTTACACGATAATCAATACCTTTATTTTGTTTAACCCAATACATCTCTTCTCTACCTCTAGCTAAAGAGAGAACTTTTCGAGGTGTTGAATCATCACCCATAAGCAATTCATCAACTTTAATATCTTCAACAGCTTTCAATTGTCCATCATACATGAGCACCTTAGTACCCTTTGCCAAACATTTTCCCATTGCCGGTCTAGCTGCAATAATAATCAAATCACCATCACCAAATCCAGCTGTCAAATCATTAAGCTCAGCAAACCCAGTATCTACACCAATTACGCCATTATTGCCTCTTGCTTTCATCTCTCTAATATGATCAAGTGTAGACTTAACCATATCTGTAGACTCTTTGAACTCTCTAGTATTACTATCCATAGAGATATCATAAATTGTTTTTTGGACAATATCAAGAACATCTTCACTTGGTAAATCTTGATCTAATGCAACATCTTTAATCACACTTGTAAGTTTGATTAATTCCCGTTTTATTGATTTTTCTTTGATCTCTTCTACATAAGCTTTTGTATGAGAGAGGGGATTTGCCAAAAGAATTTGAGCAAAACTCTCTTCATTAAATTTACCATTTTTTATAAGTCTATTTTTGAGAAACTCTTCATCAATAGGTTGATCATTTGCTTCTAATTCACCCATCGCTTTGAAAATAGCTTGATGATCGGGCAGATAAAAGTCTTCTGCCCTAATGGCAGAGACAATATCCTCATAAAGCGAAGGCTCAAAAATAATAGAGCTAAGAACTGCCCTTTCAATATTTAAATTTTGTAATCTATTCTCCAAATAATACCCCTTTTTACTCTTCCTTTGCAGCCTTTTCTACCTCTTCTAAAAATCTATCTACCAAATTTTGTTCAGTAAGCTTAGCTACAACTTCACCTTTTACCATTACAAGCCCGCTCCCTTTTCCATAAGCGATTGCTACATCTGCACTTTTGGCTTCACCAATTGCATTTACAACACAACCCATTACAGAAATATTTAGAGGTGTTTTAATATGTTTCGTCCTCTCCTCTACTTCAGCAACAGCTTTTACCAAATCTGCCTCTAATCTTCCACATGTAGGACATGAGATAATATTTACACCATCTTTGACTCGCCCACTATCTTTCAAAATAGCTCTTCCTACTCGAATCTCCTCTTCAAGCTCACCTGTAATAGAAACTCTCATTGTATCACCAATACCATCAAGTAAAAGAGTGCCAAGACCGATAGAAGATTTTATAGTAGCATGAAATATTGTACCAGCTTCTGTAACACCTAAATGAAATGGATAATCTACCAAAGGTCTAAGTGTTCTATAAGCATCCACAGTTCTCTCTACATCACTAGCTTTTAGAGAAACTTTAATCTGATCAAAGCCTAAATCTTCCAAAAATTTAATATTATATAGAGCAGACTCAACCATTCCTTTTGCACTCTGTCCATACTTTTTTTCAAATTGATCCTCTAAAGATCCACAATTTACACCAATACGAATTGGGATATTATATTCTGTACAAGCTTTTACTACCTCTTTAACTCTACTTTTATCACCAATATTTCCAGGATTAATACGAATACAATCCACACTCTCAGCAGCAATAAGAGCCAAACGATAATTAAAGTGAATATCAGCTATCAAAGGAAGAGAAGTAGCCTTTTTGATCTCTTTGAGTGCATGAGCATCTTCATAATCAGGTACAGCAACACGAACCATGTCCGCTCCTGCAAAGTGTAATCTCTTGATCTGCTCATTTGTAGCCTCTATATCATGCGTTTTAGAGTAAGTCATAGATTGAACACTAATAGGTGCATCTCCACCAACAGCCACATTTCCAACATAAATTTTTTTTGTAAGGTATCTATTATTTTTCATAGCCCGATTATATCATGAAAAATTCACTGGGTCTATATCAATTTCACAATTTTTTTCTCTACATTTTGCAACTGCTTCCAAAAGTGCTTTTGGAGAATCTGAGCGAAGTAGAATATGAAATCTAAATTTTGCAGATAATTTTGCAATAGGAGCCTCTCCTGAACCAATAATTTCAATATCTTTATATTTTTCAAGACACTCTCTAACATTAGATAATATTTCAGAAGCAATATTTTTATATTTGTGACTAATCATAATACGCATTATTTTTTTAAATGGTGGATACAACTCCTCTCGAAAAGGTAACTCTTCACTCAAAAAAAGTTCATAATCTCCCAAATACCTCTCAAAAAATGATCTATCTTTTGTCTGAATCAAAACTCTACCTTTACCAGCTCTTCCACTACGACCTGCAATCTGAACCAACAAACTCATAGCTCTCTCTCTCGCACGAAAATCTGCTTGATTCAAAATAGTATCAATTCCCAAAACTACAGCCAAATCTACATTTTGATAATCATGTCCCTTGGATAACATCTGAGTACCTACCAAAATATCAATCTTTTGATCATTAAAATCTTTTAATACCTTTTTTAATTTTGTTTCAGTTGTAATCTCATCTCGATCAAATTTACCAACAATTTTATCAGGAAACTTCTCCTCCAAAACCTTCACAACCTCAGCAGTACCAATACGATTTGATCTCAAATCATTTTTACCACATTTGGGACACACTTTTAAAATAGCTTCCATATAACCACAATAGTGACATTTAAGGGCATTTTTATCAAAATGCAAACTCATACCAACACTACAATATGGACACTCTACAAAAGCACCACATGAGAAACATGAGAGATATTTAAAATTTGCTCTTGTTGGTAAAAAAACAATAACTTGTCTACTATTTGCAATACTCATCTCTATTTGAGAAATTACAATATCACTGATTTGACTTTCGCACTCATCAAATAAAAACTCTTTTTTACTATCAAAATATGTACCTTTGAGCCGAACATGAAAAAATTTATTAAAAGTTGTAAGCGAAGGAGTTGCACTTCCTAAAACCACCTTTGCCTCTAACACTTTTCCCATATAAATAGCCATATCTCTAGCATGATAACGAGGACGATTGTTTGCTTTATAACTATCATCATGCTCCTCATCTACTACAATCAAACCAATATTTTTGAGTGGCAAAAATAGAGCTGATCTAGCTCCTGCAACAATATCAACTTCACCACTATAAATTCTCTCTAAAATTTTCTCTTTTGATTTTTTAGTAAGCCTTGAGTGCCACATGACAGCACGAGAACCAAAATGAACTTTCAGTCTCTTTTGCATTTGAGGAGTAAGTGAAATCTCTGGCATCAAAAAAATAGATGTTTTACCACTATTAATCATCTCTTCAAAAAGCTTCATATAGACTTCACTTTTACCACTTCCCGTATCTCCAAATAGAAGTGTTACATCTTGTTTCAAAATTTGATTAAAAGCTAAAGTTTGTTCATCAGATAATTTTATATCTGTATTAAAAGTATCATCATTTTCAAGTTTTTGAATATACTCCTTAGAAAAAGGAATAAATATATTTGCCCCCTCACCAAAAGAACAACTATAATACTGAGATAAAAACTTGATAATAGAGATATATTTAGGAGGAAAATAGAAAGAAGTAAGATTTTTAATATCCTCACAATCAAATGTAGGTTTTTCACATTGAGTAAAAACAATACCTTTTACATCTCTTTTTCTGAGAGTAATTTCAACAATAGAACCAACTAATATCTCTTTAGTAGATTGGTAAGTAAAAAAAGGTAGAGGTGAATTAATAATGTATATTTTATAGTAGAAGATGCGAAGTTCCTTGAAAAAAGGTTTACTTTCTCATAGCTTTTAGACAAGCTTCATAAACAAAAGTTGTGACAAGGAGTTAACGAATTAAAAGAGGTAGCAGACTCTTTTTTGTACTTGTCATAAAAGCTATGAGAAAATAAACCTCAGCTTGGATTATATCATTATTTTAATTTAATTGCAAAAAAAATACAATAATTTTACTTTTTACTAGTAAAAATATTACTCTGTTAATTGCTTACACATTTCAACACTATGATTACAATCAAAATTTCCATTTGTATAAGTAAATTTTACATCTACATTGGTAACTTTAAATATATACTCATTACTAGCACTTTTTTGCCAATGCCCATTCTCATTTTTTGCATAAATTGGATAATCCAAAATCTGAATAGTTCCATTACTATCAAAGAGGGCTCCACTAGTTGCAGAGGCTGAAGCTATTGAATCAAGCTTATTTAACCAACCAACCTGACCTTGCAACATCATCTGCTGACGAGTAAGCATAATTGCATTTCGTATAGCACTAACCTGACTTCGACCTTTAACAATCTGTGCATCATCTCTTGTAACTGCCATTTTGGAGATAGCAATACTTCCTAATATTCCCAAAATTACAATTACAAAGACAATCTCTATCATGGTAAATGCTGATCTATTTTTTTGCATTATTAGCTTCCTTTTTTAACTTTTAAATAATTACCTCTATAGCTATTAAAAAATTAAATATTTTTTAATTGAATATTACTCTTGATCCACCAAAGTGATGAACTTTAATACTCTCTTGCAAAAGATTATTCAAATTCTTACAAAGAGTTGAAGTAGTACCTTCGGATGAAATATTTAAATCTCCACCAAAATTGCTAACTTGCAATCCAATACATTTTTCAGTTCTAGCACTATTACTATAATAGGCTTTAGTTGTTAAATTTGAATCAAATTTATTAAAACTACTATCTACTAAAGTTATATTTGTCATCGTATTAACTTTATCAAATTTTCCATGCCCTGTATAAAAAGCTGTTAAATCACCAATTAAAGTTCTTATCTCTTCTGCTGCTTTAACTACTTCAGCATCATCTCTTGTAGTAGAAAGCTTTGGAATAGCAATAGAAGATAAAATACCTAATAAAACAATTACAAAAATAAGTTCTATCATTGTGAATGCTAGTTTCAAACTAATTTACCCTCTATTTTCTATATTCATTTCCATAAAAAATTATGGAAATGAATTACTCTTTGACTAATTAAAAGAGATTGAACTACCACCAAATTGGTGAGTTTTTACCAAATCTTTTACAGCTTGATTTACACCCTTACAAAATGCTGTAGCATTACTTTCAGAAGAAACTGTTAAGTTACCATCAACACTACTAAGAACAAATTTTAAGCAACTTTTAGCACCAGCAGTGTCTGTATAATGTGCCCCATCTGCTGCTTGTAGATTTGCCAAAGTAATATCACTATCCAAAGTGGCAGAATCTGCAGCATCAGTTAGTTTTACATTTGTCATTGAACTTAAATTAGAAAATTTACCATGCCCTGTGTAATATGCACCTATATCAGAAACCATAGTTGAAACTTCTGATGCTGCTTTTGAAATCTTTGCATCATCCCTCGTCGCTGCTAACTTTGGGATCGCCACCGATGCCAAAATACCTAAAATAACAATCACAAAAATTAACTCAATCATTGTAAAACCACTTCTTCTCATAAAAACTCCTTAGAAAAATTTTTCGACTCTTTTTGCTTTCGTCGTTGAGACTAAATCGTCTGAAGATTTAAAAACTTTACACGAAAATGTTATAATTTTACTAAAGGGGTACGCTAATGACAAGATTTGAACTCAAAAGTGAATTTGAACCTGCGGGGGATCAACAGCAGGCAATAGAGAAACTATCTGCCTCAATTAAGAGTAAAAATAAGTATCAAACACTAATAGGTGTAACAGGAAGCGGCAAGACTTATACTATGGCTCAAATAATTGCAAAAAACCAAAAACCTACACTTATTATGACTCATAATAAAACTTTAGCAGCTCAACTTTATAGTGAATTTAAACACTTTTTTCCTTCCAATCATGTAGAATATTTTATTAGTTATTATGACTATTATCAACCAGAAGCTTATATTCCTCGTCGTGATCTATTTATAGAAAAGGATAGCTCTATAAATGAAGAACTAGAGAGAATGCGTCTCTCAGCTACCGCCTCAATGCTTAGTTATTCAGATGTTATATGTATTGCCTCTGTCTCTGCAAACTATGGATTAGGTAATCCAAAAGAGTATAAAGAGATGGTTCAGATTATTGAAGTAGGAAGTGAACTTAATCAAAAAGAGCTTCTTCTTCGCCTTGTGGATATGGGATACAAACGAAATGATAACTACTTTGATAGGGGGGATTTTCGTGTCAATGGGGATGTAATTGATATCTATCCTGCCTATAGCCAAGAAGAGGCTGTGAGAATAGAGTTTTTTGGTGATGAGATAGAGAGTCTCTACTATTTTGACTCACTTACAAACAAAAAAACTATAGAAAAAAAGAAAATTATTATATATGCAGCCAATCAATTTATAGTAACACAAGAGAGACTCAAAATTGCCATCAAAGAGATAGAAGAGGAGCTAGAGAAGAGATTAGCTTTTTTAAAACAAGAGGGCAAATTAGTAGAACACCAAAGACTCAAACAAAGAGTAGAGTTTGATCTTGAGATGTTAAATGCTACTGGTTCATGCAAGGGAGTAGAGAACTATGCTAGACATCTTACTGGTAAAAAAGAGGGAGAGACAGGATACTCTTTATTTGACTATTTTGAGGAGATGGACAAAGATTTTTTGGTAATTGTAGATGAATCTCATGTATCTTTACCCCAATTTCGTGGTATGTATGCGGGTGATAGAAGTAGAAAAGAGGTTTTGGTAGAGTATGGTTTTCGTCTTCCTAGTGCATTAGATAATCGCCCTTTGACTTTTGATGAGTATATCAATAAAAAAGCTCAATTTCTCTTTGTATCTGCTACTCCTGCTGATCTAGAACTAGAGTTGTCAAAAAATAATATAGCCCTTCAAATCATTCGTCCTACTGGTTTACTTGATCCTAAAGTTGAGATTATTGATAGTGAATATCAAGTAGAAAAGCTTCATGATGAGATCAAAAAAACTATTGCAAAGAATGAGAGAGTATTAGTTACGGTATTAACCAAAAAAATGGCGGAGGAGCTAACCAAATATTATATAGAGCTTGGTCTCAAAGTCAAATATATGCACTCAGATATTGACACTATAGAGAGAATAGAGATTATTAGAGGACTTAGAAATGGTACATTTGATGTATTAATAGGTATTAATCTACTTCGTGAAGGTCTCGATCTTCCTGAAGTATCTCTCATAGCTATTTTAGATGCTGATAAAGAGGGATTTTTGAGAAGCAAAACCAGCCTTATCCAGACAATGGGAAGAGCGGCTAGAAATATAAATGGTAGAGTTATTATGTTTGCCAAAAAAATCACTCAATCTATGCAATTTGCTATAGAGACTACAAATGATAGACGAAAAATACAGATACAACATAATAAAAAACATAATATTACTCCAAAGAGTGTCAAACGGCTCATGGATGATACTCTAAAAGAGGAGGAGTATGGAGATATTTATGAAGAGAGGAAAAAAGATAAAATTCCCCAAAGTGAAAAGAAAAAGATATTAAATGAGTATAAAGCAAAGATGATAGAAGCAGCAAAAAATCTTGAATTTGAGATTGCAGCAAAATATAGAGATAAAATAGAACAACTCAAAAAGGTATAAATAGTTATTATGATAAAATATAGGTAAAAGGAGGAAAGCATGGGCGATCTTAACAATCCGCAACTTTATACAAACAGAGAACTTTCATGGCTTCAATTTAACACTAGGGTATTAGCTCAAAGCGAAAAAGAGGATACACCACTATTGGAGAGGCTCAAATTTTTGGCAATTTATTCTACTAATCTTGATGAATTTTATATGATTCGTGTAGCAGGACTCAAGCAACTCTATGCCGCAGGATTACAATCTTCAGGAGCTGATGAGATAATGCCATTAGAACAGCTTGATCAAATTAGAGGATATTTAAGAAAAGAGAAGAGCCGACTAGAGGATAATTATACAAAAATAGTTCAAGAGTTAGAAAAAAATGATCTATTTATTGAATCTTATGATCAATTATCTTCCAAACTAAAAAAAGTAGCAGATGAGTTTTTTTATGAAAATATTTTTCCTGTTATTATCCCAATTGCAGTTGACGCAACACACCCTTTTCCACCTCTTAACAATCTAAGTCTATCTATTGCAATTATCTTACAAGATTCCGCTGATAGTGAAGAGAAAAAATATGCAATGATTAGAATCCCTAGACTATTAGAGAGATTTGTACCTATTGCTGATAATCACTACATTACTATAGAATCTCTTGTCAAAGAGAATATTGAGACTATATTTCCTGGATATAAAATTTTATCTTCTGCTACTTTTAGAGTTACTAGAAACGCTGATATTGTGATAGAAGATGAAGAGGCTGATGACTTTATGGAGATATTAGAACAGGGACTTAGACTTCGTAAAAAGGGGGCGTTTGTAAGATTAGAGATTGATAAAAATGCAAGTCAAGATATTTTGGATTTTCTTAATGCTCATCTTGATATTTATGAAAAAGATATTTATGAATCAGTTGTACCACTTAATCTTGGAGGATTGTGGGAAATTGTAGGAAATAAACACTTTTCTCACCTTACACTACCTACAAATATTCCTAAAGTGTTAGAGCCTTTTAATAATAATGAATCAATTTTTAAAGTTTTGGATCAACAAGATGTTATGACTTTTTTACCTTATGAAAGTTTCGATCCTGTAGTTAAAATGATCCAAGATGCAGCAAGAGATCCAAAAGTAATATCTATTAGAATGACACTCTATCGCATAGGTAAAAATTCACCAATAGTTCAAGCACTTATAGAAGCTTCAAACAATGGTAAACAAGTGACAGCTATGGTAGAGCTAAAAGCTAGATTTGATGAAGAGAATAATCTACATTGGGCAAAAGCATTAGAGGAGGCAGGTGCACATGTAATTTACGGTATTCCGGGATTTAAAGTTCATGCCAAAATAGCACAAGTCATTAGACGATCAAACGGAAAACTTAAAATTTATCAACACTTAGCAACAGGTAATTATAATGAATCTACAGCCAAAATATATACAGATATTGGTTATTTTACTTCAAGACAAGAGTTAAGAGATGACTCTATAACATTTTTTCATATTTTGACAGGTTTTTCCAAAAATAAAAAACTTAAAAATCTTAAAATGTCGCCATTTCAAATCAAAGAGACCATTTTGGATATGATAAAAAATGAAGCCTCACAAAAAGAGAATGGAAAAATTATTGCAAAAATGAATGCCCTAGTAGATAAAGATATCATTAAAGCTCTATACAAAGCTTCATGTGAAGGTGTAAAAATTGATCTCATTATTCGAGGAATCTGTTGTCTAAAACCAGGAATAAAAGGAATAAGTGAAAATATTCGTGTAATATCAATAATTGGCAAAGATTTGGAACATGCAAGGCTTTTCTATTTTAAAAACAGCTCACCAAAAATATATATATCTAGTGCTGATTGGATGCCTAGAAACTTAGAAAAAAGATTTGAGTTAATGATTCCTATTTATGATGAACAAATTTCGCGTAAACTAAATGAATTACTAAATTTACAACTAAATGATAATAAACTAGCGTGGGAACTAAAAGAGAATGGAGATTATGAGAGAGTCTTACCAAAAGATGGAGAAAAAGAGATAAATTCACAATCATCATTGGAAAATTACATAAATAAGATCTATAAAAAACAGAAACAACACAGAGCATCAAATACAACAATAAAGAAAAGGAAAATATTTAGATGATATATAAATATAAAGATTTAGAGCCAACGGTAGGCAAAAATAGTTGGATTGCTCCAAGTGCCGATGTAATTGGAGATACAACTATTGGGGAAGATTGTTCAATATGGTTTGGTACGGTTATACGAGGAGATGTCCACTCTATTACAATTGGTGATCGTGTAAGTGTACAAGATTTGAGTATGGTACATGTTACACATTACAAAAAAGAGGATAAAAGTGATGGAAATCCTACTATCATAGAAGATGATGTTACAATAGGTCATCGTGTAATGTTACATGGATGCACAATAAAAAAGGCTTGCCTTATTGGGATGAGTGCAACTATTTTAGATGGTGCAATTATTGGAGAAGAGTCTATTGTTGGAGCAGGTTCACTTGTAACAAAAAATAAAAAATTTCCACCAAGAAGTTTGATTATGGGTTCTCCTGCCAAATTAATTCGCACTCTTAATGAAGAGGAGATAAAAGAACTTTATGCTTCAGCATCAAGATATGTTAAATTTAAGGATAACTATATCAAATAATTAAAATAAAAGATTAATCTTTTATTTTTTATTTTTCATAAAATTACTAAAACTTATGTTTCTTTAACCTTCAATGCCTTATAATTATAAAATAAATTTATATTATACCAAGGAGAATGCATATGGCAAGAATAGTTGTAATGGGTGCTGGAGTATCTGGACACACAGCTTCTACATTTTTAGCTGATTGGCTAGATAAAGCAGAACATGAAGTAGTAGTAGTAACACCAAATAGTAAATGGAACTGGATTCCTTCAAACATCTGGGTGGGTGTGGGAGATATGACAAAAGAGCAAGTAACATTTGATTTAGCTCCAGTTTATGAAAAAGCGGGTATTACTTATAAACAAGCAAAAGCCGTATCTATTCACCCAGAAGGTAGCGATAGTGAAAATAAACCATTTATCACAATCGAATACACAGCTGCTGGTAAAGAGGGTGATAGTGAAGAGGTAACTTATGACTACCTTATCAATGCTACAGGACCTAAACTTAATTTTGGGGCAACTCCAGGATTAGCAGATGGACACACAGTATCAGTTTGTACGGCTGATCATGCAGTTCATGCTTCACAAGAGTTGGATAAATGTATAGAAAAGATGAAAAAAGGTGAGAACCAAACATTTTTAATCGGTACTGGACATGGTATGTGTACTTGTCAAGGTGCTGGATTTGAATATATATTCAATGTAGAGCAAAAAATAGAGAGAGCGGGCGTAAAAGATAAAGCTGAAATTATTTGGGTTTCTAATGAATCATTCTTAGGTGATTTTGGTATGGGTGGTCTTCACTTTAAAATGGGTGGATATGCAACAAGTAGTAAAGTATTTGCTGAGTCACTATACGCAGAGAGAGGCATGAGCTGGATTATTGGAGCACATGTAAACAAAGTAGAAGCAAATAAAATTAGTTATGAGACACTTGATGGTGAAATGGATGAGCAAGAGTTTGACTTTGCAATGCTTATTCCTCCTTTTGCAGGTGTAGGAATAACAGCTTTTGACAAATCTGGTGGAGATATTACAAGTGATCTTTTTGCACCAAATGGATTTATGAAAGTAGATGCTGATTATACACCAAAACCTTATGAAGAGTGGAAACCAACTGATTGGCCAAGAAAACTTCAATCTCCAAAATATGCAAATATATTTGCAGTAGGTATCGCATTTGCACCACCACATATTATCTCAAAACCAATGAGTTCACCAAACGGAACACCAATCAACCCAACACCTCCAAGAACAGGTATGCCTTCAGCAATGATGGGTAAAGCAGTTGCTTCTAGTATCCGTGATATGATCGTTGATGGGGCTACAGAGCCTACTCATACAGCTTGTATGGCAGAGATGGGTGCAGCTTGTGTTGCTTCAGCTGGTAATGGTATGTTTTCAGGAACTGCTGCGGCTATGACTGTTTATCCAATTATCCCTGATTTTGAAAAATATCCAGGAACAGGTAGAGATATCAATGGTACAACAGGTGAGCTAGGACTCGCAGCACACTGGGTAAAAGCTCTACTTCACCATGCATTTATTTGGAAAGCTAAACTTAAACCAGGTTGGAAAATTATTCCAGAATAAAATATTTAACCCAACTAGTTTGGGTTAAAAACACAATATAATAAACAAGGAGAAAATATGCCAGATCACAAAAACAGTAAACATGTACAACATATAGAACCATATAGCCCACAATTTGGAACAATGATGCCTCTTGGTACTCAAAAATTCTTTAGAACTTGCGTTCTTTGGCAAATTGTAAGATTTGTAGCAATAAATATTAAGATGACTGTTTTAATCCTAAAAAGTCACCACTAAAACTACAATAATGAGGTTAAAAGCCTCATTATTCACTCTTCTCTCTATAATCTTTTCTTCTCTTTTTCTTTCTATTTAATGTTTGAGAAAATTTTATAAGATCTTCCGTTGTAATAACTTCCTCTGGTAAAAATTTAAAACACTCATCTAGCACCTTAGCGGCACTCAAAGCATCAGAGTATGCACGATGATGATCACCCGTTTTAATATTTAACATCTCTCTTAAAAAACCCAGACCATGACGAGGAGCTTTAATTGTCTTTTTAGCAAGTTCAACAGTACATAGCTTACGATTCAACAACTCATCTATATCAACAGTTTTTAGTGATTTTGAGATAAAACCATAATCAAAATTTACATTATGTGCTACAAAAATAGAGCTACCCAAAAATAGTTTAAAATCATAAAGAACCTTTTTTAAAGATGGTGCATCTTTGAGATCATTAGGATAGATATTGGTTAGTTTAGAGATAGAAGGGGGGACACTCTCAGCATAGATAAAAGAGTCAAATTTTTCGATAACATTTCCATTTTGATATTTAATTGCACCTAGTTCTATAATCTGATTTTTAATTGGACTATTGCCATTTGTCTCTATATCAACAACACAATAGATTTCATCTTTATAAGGTGTTTTAGTTGTCTCAAAAAAGGCATACTCTTTATCAACCACAATAGGTAGTCCATAAAAGCGTAAAAGTTCAAGATCAACTTGAATATCAAAGTTTTTGGATATTCTCCCCAAACATGAATCAAACTCTTCTCTCTCTATCTTACCACCCTCTAATTTTTCTATTAATGACTCAAATTTAACCATTTTTCACCATCTCTATAAAATTTTTCATTTTTAATCTATCCTTTTTCCCTTTGAAGGCTTCAACTCCACTACTAACATCTACGCCATAGAAATTGTATTTTATAACTTCTTCTAAATTTTGGCTATCTAATCCACCAGCAAGTATAATATTAGAACAGTCCTGATTATCAAACCAACTCAAATCAACTCTTTTACCCTCTCCACCATAACTATCTACAAAAGCATCAACTATTCTATAACCATCAGCAAAATTAGATATCTTTTCTTTAGAATCCGCTCTAATAACTCTCATGTATTTATATTTAAGTTCCTCAAAAAAATTAACTTCAGGTTCAAAATGTATCTGAGCCAAACTCATTTGAGTATCAAAGCATACTCTATTTACATGTGAACTATCACAATTTACAAACAACCCTACCCTCTCAATAAAAGGTGGTAATATATCAACAATCTCACGAGCTTTATCAACACTAATATAACGAGGAGATTTTTCATAAAATACGAAGCCAAGAGCATCTGCTCCATACTCAATAGCCCATAGTGCATCTTCTAGATTTGTAATACCACAAATTTTAACTCTCATTAAATCTGAAGACTCTCTATCGCTTTTTTATAATCATCGCTATTATAGACATAACTTCCAGCAACAACTATATCAACACCAGCCTCTTTTAAAATAGATATATTTTTATTATTTAAACCACCATCTACTTCAATAAGACAATTTGCATTTTTACGAATAATTAACTCTTTAAGCTTCTGTGCTTTTTCCACCACTGAGGGAATAAACTTTTGACCACCAAAACCTGGATTTACACTCATCAAAAGTACCATATCAAGATCATTAATAATATATTCTAATACATCTATAGGAGTATGAGGATTAAGAACTACAGCGGGAGAGATACCAAGTGATCTTATTTTTTGAATTAGACGATGAGGATGTTTCTCCTCTTCCATATGAAAGGAGATATATTTTGGTTTTAAAGGAGCAAAAAGATCTACAAAAAAACTATTATTCTCCACCATTAGATGAATATCCAAAGGCTTTGTCGCAGCTTTTGCCACAGCAGAGACAACTACTGGACCAATTGTCAAATTTGGTACAAAATGACCATCCATAACATCAACATGAACTAAATCACATCCTGCTTTACAAATTGCTTCAACTTCTTGAGCCAATCTACCAAAATCTGCCGATAAAATACTAGGGGCTACTAACATATATTATTTTTTCCTTTTACATATTTCCCATATTCATTGAGAAAATTGGGAGTAACATAGCAACAACAATAAAACCAATCATAGTACCAACAAAAAGAATTAATATTGGCTCCATGAGTGCCAAAAATATATCTATTTTATTTCGATTTTCATCAAAATATAAATTTGCTAAGTTCTCCATGACTAATGCAACTTCACTTGTCTCTTCACCCAAAGCTATTGCTTGAATAAATGAGTTATCTACATTTTTTCCATGTTTTGCCAAAGATGAAGAGAATTTTTTACCCTCAACTACCTCTTTTGTAGCTGCTTCAAATTGAGCTCTTAGGGATAAATTATCCAAAATAGCACTCGAAAGTTTTACTGCATGTACAAAAGTTACACCAGAGTTTACCAAAACTGAAGTAATATATGAAAATCTTGCCAATTCAAATGTTTGAATAATCTTCCCAAATAGAGGAAGTTTTAACAAAAAGACATGATAAGAGAATTTAAAACTTTTACTTGTTTTTAGAAAATAACTAAAAATTGATGCAATAACTACAATTCCAATAGCAATATGCAACCAATAGGCTCCCAAAAAATCTCCCATAGAAATTACTACTTTTGTAATAGTAGGAAGCTCTTGTTTGAGCTGATCAAACATTGATGTAATTTTTGGTACAACAGTAGTCAACATAAATGCTACCATTAAAATAGAGATAATCACAATAAACATAGGATAAATTAGAGCCTGTTTTACCCTTCCTGCTACTTTATCTTGCTCTTCAACAAATCTAGCCATCTCAAACAAAACTTCACTCATACTACCACTCTCTTCAGCAACACGAATAGATTGTTTATAAAACGGAGGAAGTTCCATAATATGTTGAGTTTCCAAAGCTTGATAAAAACTATTTCCCTCATTCATACTAGTTTCCAAAGAACTCAAAAAATCAACCATTGCTCTATCATCTTCATATTGAGATTTTGCAAGTTTGATAACATTTACGATTGGAATACCTGAACGAAGATAGATTGCGATATTACGGGACAGAGCAGCTAAAGCCTTGGGAGGAAGAACATGAGTTCTTTGAAAATTAATTTTACTCCACCACGAACCATCAGTTTGACTTAAACTCTCATATATAATACCACTAGATTTTAATTTTCTTTTTGCATGATTTTCATCTTCAGCTTCAATTTGTGCCTTAACTTTTTTACCATGACTATCGTAGCCTACATATTTAAAAATCATTTTATAACACCTACCTAATCTTTTAAGCCCACACGAATAACCTCTTTAAGTGATGTATCACCAGCGATTAAAAGATCAAGCAATTGCTCATGAATAAGTTTCATACCCTTTTTTCTCATAGATTCTCTAATCTCAAAATCGGTCATTTTGTCTTTTAACATATGTTTTACTTCATCATCCATTAAAAGAAGTTCACCAACCGCTTGTCTTCCTGTATAACCAGTAAAATTACACTCCTTACACCCTTTTGGTTTAAAAATAGGAGTATATGGATCAAGTACAAACTCATCTACAATCTCTTGAGGAAGCTTATCTGGCTCTTTACATGAACATAACTTTCTAACCAATCGCTGAGATAAAACACCCAATAAAGAAGAACTAATCAAAAAATCATCAACGCCCATATCTACAAGTCTTGTAATTGCCGCTGCTGTATTGTTAGTATGCAGTGTTGAAAGCATCAAGTGCCCTGTAAGTGCAGCTTGAATAGATATCTCTGCTGTCTCCTTATCCCTAATCTCTCCAACCATAACAATATCTGGATCTTGTCTTAAAATAGAGCGAAGTCCCGCAGAAAATGTCAAACCAGTTTTGGTATTTACTTGAATTTGATTAATATTATCTGCTTTATACTCCACAGGATCTTCCACAGTAATAATATTTTTATCAGGAGTAGCAACTAACTGCAAAAATGTATGCAAAGTTGTAGATTTACCACTACCTGTAGGACCTGTAACCAAAATCATACCATGAGCATGTTCTAGCAATTTCTCAAAATCATAAGTCAAATCTTTACTAAAACCTAAATGTTCAAGTGTAGGGATATCATCACTCTCCATTAATATCCGCATAACAACTCTCTCACCATAATAGGTAGGAAGAACCGAGACCCTAATATCAAGCCCCTTACCTGCAATTTTAATCTGAGTTCTACCATCTTGAGGAATTCTTTTTTCAGAGATATCAAGATTAGAGATAACTTTAATACGACTAATAACAAGCGAAATAATATTCTTATCTAAATCAACATGCTTCACTAAAACACCATCTACCCTAAAACGAACAGCACCTCTCTTTTCATGTACCTCAATATGAATATCAGAAGCACCCTTTTTAACAGCTTGATAAAAGAGAGAGTTTACAAATTTAATAATAGGAGCAGACTCTTCACTTGTAAGAATATCAGAGCTATTTTTTAGAAATTCAGAAAGAGAAGCTTCATCTTCCATAAGCTCACTCTCACTATCCTCATCAATAGTAGAGGAGAGATCTTTATCTGTCTTAATTTCCAAAAATTTATGATATAGCCTCTGATATGAGTCAGAATCCAAAAAAGCAATAGGAAAATCTATATCTAACTTAGAGAGAAGATTGAACCCATCAATCATTTTCTCTTTATCTAAGATAATATAAACCTCATCCTCTACTTTTGAAAATAGTACAGAGTTTTTTACAGCTAGATCTACATCTACACCATCAATATATTCTGGGTTAAGATCTACATCTTTAAACTCAGACATATTATTCAGATTCATAAAACTCCTCCCCCTCAGTATCATAATCACCAGCTAATCTTTTTCTACTTATCTCTTGACCACTCTCGTTAAAATGTACCTCATATTTTCTACCATCATCATCAATTTGAATCTCAACAGGATTATAAACCCCTTGTGGCACTGGTAAAACTTCTTCAATAACTGTTGGAGTATTAACAATAACTCCATTTTCTCCTAAACTCTCCACTGAAGAAGAAGGAGTCTGAACTACAACACTCTCTTTCATTGGAATAATATGCTCTTGCACAACAGGAACTTGAGTAATCATCTCTTGAACAGGTGCTACTACTTCTATTTTTCTAGGAAGAGGTGTAACATCTGAAATTATTGGTTTTTTGAAAAATTCTTGATTTTTTTCATAATTTTTCTCAAATTCAAGTGCAAGATTTTGTTCTAAAAGATCAAGCTTACCCAATGTATCTCTTAAGTGTCCAAGATCTTCACTTCTCTTCACAATATATGGTGTAAGCATAATGACTAAACTTGTTTTATCATGAGCTTTGGTTGTATGCCTAAAAAGGTTACCCAAAATAGGAATATCTCCTAAAAAAGGAATTTTTACGACACCTTTACCCTCTTTATTTTTAATAAGTCCACCAATAATAACAGTCTCTCCATTAGATACAATAGCTGCTGTACTTACTTCCCTTTTTGTAGTAGTAGGTTGCCCTCTTGTTGAGCCTGGTACAACATCTTCCAAAATAGCTTTTACCGTTAAGGAAACTTTATTGTCTGCTGAAATTCTAGGTTTTACGGTTAATGTTAAACCAATATCTTCTCTAGTATAATTTTGTCTAGCAATAGCATTTATATCACTACCAACCGAAGTTTGAGACAATATAGATTCAGTCTGACCAACATAGATAGATGATTCTTTATTATTAAGACATAAAATAGATGGTTCAGAGAGTACATTAGCTGCATTATTATTTTCAAAAATAGATAATGTAACACCCATAGCTAAAACTTTAGTTAAAGCGGGGATATCTATACCTTTTCCTTTAAAATCACCACTAAGTAAACTCCCTGCAGGACTCAAAGAACCACCCATTTTAGCACTAATACCGTATAAACCAGCTCCACTAACACCACCAGCAAGAATTTCATACTTAGCACCTAATTCTTTGGCTTTATTATTACTAATCTCAATAACTTTTGCTTTCACATAAACTTGTTCTCTCTCAATATCAAGTTTGGAGATAACATGTTGAATCTCTTTAATCTCTCTCTCAGTAGCATAAACAACAACAGCATTTAACTCTACATCAACTGTCACAGTTGCTTTATCTTTATCCGTCGAGATAATACTTGGTTGTTCTTCCACAGTTTTAGTTACAGCAGGAGGGGCATTTTTGGCACCAGGTATTTTTTGAGGTACAGAAACTTGCGTTGTAACACTCTTTTTTACACTCTGTTTAGTAGTCTGTTTTGCAAAACTTTTATCTGAAAGAAGTTTTTGCAATGTTTTAACAATCTCAACAGCATCAGCATTTTTAATATGAATAATCTCCATACGCTTATCAACTGTCTCATTTGCTTTATCTAACTTCTTAATATAAGGAACCAAAGCACGGATATTGGCTCTATTACCCACCAAAATAACAGCGTTTGAAGCATCATCTGAAAAGACATCCACTTTTTGTGTTGAAATTTTATTATCAAAAAGAGAGTTTGCAATCTGTTTTGCTTTACTAAAGACAACTTTGGCTGATGCATTTTTGAGCATAACAAATCTTACTTTTGTATTAGGACTCTTATCTAATCTATGAATAATATTTCTAATACTCTCAATATTTTCAGGAAAATCTGTCACTACTACAGAGTTGCTTTCATAAGATAAAGTAATCTTACCATATCTACTTAATAGAAAATTAATCTGTCTTAAAATTGTTCTTACATTTAAATTTTGTACAGCAATAATAGTTGTCTGTACCTCTTGAACAGAGCTACTACCATACATTGGTGGAGCACTTTTGGCAGCATCTGCACTCTTAATGACATTTAAAAAACCATTTTGCGAATCTCTAAGCGTAAAACCTTTTGCGGATAAAACATTTACCAACAGACTATAAAGATTTCTTTTTTTAATTGGTTTTACAGATACATAATCAACTGTACCACTTATTTTTTGTGAAATTAATATATTTTTACCAGTAATTTTCGCTACCATTTTCACAAAATCTACAATTTCCAGACCTTTAAAATTAATCTGAATCTCATCTCTATTTACTTCTTTAAAACGCTCTTCTTCAGCGATAAGAGAGATGGAGCTTAACACACTTATTAATAATAAACTTAATGCTATCTTCTTCATCTATTCATTCTACCTTTTTTATTCTTCTTATTATTCACTTATACTAAACTCAAGATCAATTTCATCTTGACCTCTTTTTACACCAAGGGATAAACCTTCAAGCGTATCGATGTTGGAGTAATACTTCATAACATCAGACAAACTCTTAATCTCCTTACCATCAATACTTTTAATAACATCACCTGCTCTTAAGCCACCCTTTGCGAAAAATGAACCTTTTTTTACATAATTTATACGAAAACCATCAATTTGCCCACTTTTTCGTATCTCTTGTATTCTAATACTTCTCCAAATTTTATTTGGATTTTTAAGATAACCACCTATCTCTTTTCTAGTAATGCTTGTTGGCTCGTCTGGGACAGTAGAGGCATCACTGCTCTTAGTATGACTAGCAGGAGATTTAGCATCAACTAATCCAGCTACTCTCTTATGTGAAGGCTTTTTACGGGTGGAAGATTTTTTCTTATCCTCTTCATCATCAATCAAAATATAAAATATTTCACCCTTCTTCTCTAAAACTACACGATTATGTTCTACTTTTTTTACCTCATAACCTTTGTGCTTTTCACCTAAATATACGAACTCAATCTCCTTACCATTCAAAACGACCATAAAACTAGCAGCTCCATTTACATAAGTGGCTTTAAGCTTAATACTATTTAACTTTGCGGCAGGTTCCTCAACTTTAACTGGTTTTGGCTTTGGTTTAACCTCAGAAGAGGGGAGCATCTGTTTGGCAAAATTAACATTATAATGATAGATATAATCCACCTTTTTTTGCTCATCAATACTACCTTTTTCCAAAAAAAAGAGAGAGACACTCCATAATAACTTTACAAGAGCAATTGGTAAAAAAATATATAAAACAATAAAACGAATAATATTATTTGATGATTTGCTCATATACTAATCCCTCTTCACTCTTTTTAAAATTTTGTCTCACAAAACTGTTATTTACAAATTTTTTACTCGCATCCAATACTAAATGCAATTTCCCACTCAAAACCTCAAAATTACCATTAATTTCACCAAAATCACCCTCTGCAAAGATCTTTACATTTTCATGATCCCACAAGGAGTAACTTATCTTAATATTATCAGCTTTTACATCCAACTGCTTCTTTATAACAGCTGATGGCTTAATATCTGTTAGAATAATTTCATTAGTAATTAACCATGGTTTTACATTTAAGCTACCAATTTCTAGGGATTTTATACCATCATAAAAGAGTGTTGCACCTTCAATATCTAAAGATATAAAATTATCTGAAATTTTTTGTTCTTTTATTAAAATTCTTTCATCTTTTAAAAACTTCTCTAATGTGTTGTAGAGATTAATTTTTGGCATAAAAACAATAATACTGCCAAAAAACACCAAAATAAAAATTAATATTTTTTTCATTTTTTTATCTCCACTCTCAACATCGCACTACCATCTTCACCTCTATTAATTATAATTTTTTTCAATTCTAGTGAAGAATTCATGATTTTTTTCACCAATTTATTCAGTGAGGATTTATTAAGCTTATCAAACAAAAGAACTCTTTGATCAGATTTCGTAAAATCTTTTGTAGCTCTAGATATTCTATTTAAACTTATAATTATCCTTTTTATATCTTTTTTATTTTTATATTTTTTCTTTAATTGAGCAAACTCTTTTGCCTCTTTACTAAAAACTGCAATTTCACTCTTTTTCTCATAAAACTCAGATTTTACACTTTGAACCATAGAAAAAAGCAAAACTATTAGTAATATTATTAAAAATAAAAATATCAATAGATTTCTTTTACTCATAGTGAAACCTTTAATTTTAAGATATTATCTTTTAGTCTACTTGATATTATTTTTAGATTTTTAGACAAATCTCTCTTTAATACCGCCTCTCTATTAGGATTACTCATCTTAATTTCAAAACGAATTTCACCTTTAGACTCTTCAAAACTTTGAATATACTCTCCACGAGCCAATTTGATCTTACTAACTTTATAAAAAAGATCTCTAAAACTTTTTTGTGTATTAAACTTCTTAATTAATGATTTTTTAACACTTTTAAGTTGAATTGAAGTTCTTGGAAGATTATATTCGCTACTAATTTTATCTTGTTTCTCATCCAATAGTGAAAGTTCACTCTTATAATTAAAATACTCTATAGCAAATGCACTCAAGAGCAAAAATGATACTATACCTATCAAGATAGAGTCTTTATGACTAATTACCTCATTATCAAATGAACTTAATTTTGCTTTTTTATTAGAAAGGTTGACATCATCAAAAATATCTTCTAAGAGTTTACTATCACTACATCTTTTGGGTACTTGTATTACAACTCCATCAATTGCAACTAAAGAAGATTGCTCATTTACCAATCTGCACTCTTTTAAAAAAGAGAATTCATGTTGAGCAAAGTATATGCCTTCTATACCACCTTTATGTCTTTTAAACTGTTCTGATATCGCTTTTGAAATTAAATTTTTATCATAAGCAATCAATACAAATGAATCATCTTTTTTCTCTACTTCATAAGAGAAATCACCACTTGGCAAGATACCATCAAAAACAGAGGGAGCAAGACGAAGTGCTTCTCTCTCTTTCTTGACGGGTAAATCAGCCTTTTTTACCCAATAATATTGGGGTGATAGAATAACACTTACAAAATCGTTACCTTTAATCTCATCAGACTTCGTTAAAAAGAGTATTTTACTCTTCTTCTTGAAAATTTTTATCAATATTCTCTACTCCTGCACTGCCAATATCATAGTCAAATGAGATGTCCCTTCGATACTCTGAAGTATCAAAAGTAACTATACATTTTACCAAATATTTACTTTTATTATTAAATTGTGAAATATTATATATTTTTTTAATTTCTTTTAATGTTTCTTCCATTGGTTGATCATCTTTTTTTCTATCTTTAAATATTTCACTACATTCTTCATTTTGTGGCTCTATTGTATCTCCATCTTCAACTAAGAGTTCCATAGCCTTACAATCAGAACAACCTTCACCACACCTACCACTATCAAACATCCCTTGCTTTATATCTCCAAAATAGAAATATTCTTCAAATTCACTTCGACTGATATTAAAAACTCTTTTATCTCTACTCTCTTGGTAATATTTATTAAATATCTTTTTTAGGTGGTTAAAACTATAAATTTTACCCTGTTCAAAATCAATATCCTCATTTGCAATCTCCGTTTCACTTCCTCTCTCCATGTCATCTTTATCAACACTATCAAGAAGAAAATCAAACATCAAATCAGGATTTGATAACTCATGTTTATCTCTAAAATATCTTACTAATGGTCTAAGTAAATAGTCATCATCCTCATTTCTTGTATCATTTGCCTCATGAGCTACTAATGTACTCAAAATATAATTGATATTAAGTTTATCCATTTTGGATTCAACTATAAAACCCAAGCCAACTTGTGTTTTGGCTTCTGCAATAGCTGGCATTCCAATTGACAAAAAATTATCCAAGTCATCAGTACTATTAATCTCTTTTGTATTTTGGTTAATAATTTTCACAAAGTCCTTAAAAACAATACCAAACTGATTCTCAGCATCAATATAGACAATTTTATCAAACCTATCTTTGGAGATATTTAGAGACCAAAGCACAAGTGCTGATATTATTGATATAAACCCTAAGGTCATAAGTAAGACAATTGCTTTTTTCATAATTTAATTTAAAGTAACTTTCATGTAAAATATTAATAAGTACTAAGCAGTAACTGTTGTTACTACTTAACTCTTATATAATATAAAATAAATACTTAAGGAATTGTTTAATGAAAAAAGGTTTTTCACTTATTGAGATAATGATCGTAATTATTATCTTAGGACTTTTGGCTGGTCTTGTTTTACCGAATCTTTTAGGACAAGGGGAAGAGGCGAAGAAAAAGATAGTTTGTATTCAAATGCAAAGTATAAATGATGCTCTCAAAAATTTCAAACTACAAAATAGTATGTATCCAAGTACGGAAGAGGGACTTAAGGCTCTTGTATCTAATCCTGATCCAGAAAAATACAAAAGCTACCCAGAAGGTGGATTTTTAGATGGTAAAGAACCACTTGATCCTTGGAAAAATCCTTATATCTATATCAAAGATGAAGATAGCGGATCTATTGATATTATCTCTATGGGTGCAGATGGTAAAGAGGGTGGAAAACAGGAGAGTAAAGACATAGCTTTCTCTGGATGTAATAAATAATATAAGAAAACTAGAAAGTGCGATTAAAATCGCACTTTTTTCTTAAAAATTATAACTAATTGCCACACTTACAGAACTTTGCTCATTTGATGCTTCAATACCAAATACTTTTTCAGTAACATCTGGAGCATATACATATGCTAAATCTAATCCAACATTTTCACCTATTTGATAACCCAAACCAAATGTATAGTGTGATTCACTAAATGCAGGAAATCCCATCATATTAAAATAGGCATTTTGAAAATTGGCTGGAGTCATTGTGGTAGAACTAATATTTCGCAAAGGTGATTCAGAATAATTATATCCTGCTCGTAAAGTGAGTATATCAAGTTCATAAGCAATACCTAATGCAAAAACATCTTGATCTTCCCAACCAAAATTATCATATCCATCAGCATCAGACCATGCAATACGACGATAATCAAATGTAACAGAGTAAGCCCTTCCCTTATAACCTATACCAAATCCATATTCAGCAGGCTGAGAAAGATCCAAGTCATCATAAACACCATCTGTATTAAAATCAAATACATCTTCGTAAGTTGTATCAATTTGAGATTGATAATATGCACCAAGTGTTACTCCCGGCATAACATAATAACCAAGACCAACCTGCATACCAAATGCTATATCTTCACTACTACCGCCACTTCTTTGAGCCATCGTTGCAAGATTAGTTGGATCAGTTACACTAGTCATCATAGCAGCCATATTTAAAGAGCCATAAGCGACACTTATCCCACCACCAATTCTAAGATCATCAATTTTATAACTCAAAGATGGTACAAACCGCATATACTGAAAGTTTGTACGCATATTTGATAATCCCTTTGTCATATCTTCATTTCGATAATCAACACCCATACCAGAAACACCAAACATACCAAAACCATAAGATAGATCAGAATTAATATGAGAAGTTACTGCAATTTCAGGAATTAGGGATAGATCTGATTTACTCTCTGCACTCACACCACTTCCCATACCAGGAGCACCATTTTTAGCACTAACAGTTGGCATAAATATAGTTGCACCAAAAAGCCCACTTGTACCTTTTACATCAGAGAGCCATGCGGGATTCCTAAATACAGAATCTGCACCCATTCCATAGGCAATACCTGTACCACCCATTGCCCTTGATTCTGGTCCTAGGGAGATCATATTATCCCCATTTGTAGCAAAAAGTACCGACGATGTAAGCAACGATAGTAAAACAACTCTTTTCATAAAAACTCCTTAAAATAATAAAATCTTATAATAGATAAGAAAATAGTATCATAAAAAGTTATAATTAAAAATTAAATTTGGAAAAGAATTATAAAAAAAAGTGATACAAGTCTAAAAAGTTAAAGATTGTATCACTTTATATATTTAGATAGCTTTTGTATTAAACATCAATACAGGTACAAAAATCAATGAAACAATAACTGCCGCTACCGTACCACTAATCAATGCTACACCCAAGCCACCAAAGATAGGATCAGTAGCCAACAAGGCACTACCTAAGATAATAGCTACTGCCGTTAGGAAAATTGGTTTTGCCCTTGTTGCCGTTGCTACTGCAATAGCTCTTCGCTTTTCCATTCCATCATGAGAAATAAGAGATTTTGCAAAATCAACTAGAAGAAGAGAGTTTCTAGAGCTAACACCCATCAAAGCAATAAAACCAATCAAGGAGGTTGCTGTCAAAAAGAATGTCTCAGTAGTTACCATATCAGCCACCCAATGCCCAAGAATTACACCAGTAAGAGATAAGAAGCTTCCTCCCAAAATAATTCCACTAATTGCAAAACTTTTATAATAAATTACAAGAAGTAGAAAAATCAGGATCAAAGCACTAATAAATGCTCCACCAAGATCTCTAAAAGTATCAAGAGTAACTTTCATCTCTCCATCCCAACGAAGTAAAACCTTCTCTCCTGTTTTTTTATCAATCAAGTGTAAATCAAACATATATGTAGTCATACCTGGCTCTTTCTCGACTACATACTCTTTAGAAAAGTGTTCCATCATCATCTCTCTTGCATCAAGAAGAGGATAAACTTGAGAAACCATATCTGTTTCAGCTATGACATTTGTCATTCTTCTTAAATCTTTTGAAAAAATCATAGGACTATTATCTACCTCTTTGATAGTAACCAATTCACTAACAGGTACAAGCATACCCATCTGATTCATCAAACGCAAAGATGATATTTTTGCTTCCAAGGAGTCTAATGAAACACTCTCTAGCCTCTTTGTTTTTTCACTCAAAACTAAAAAGAGTGGAATTTGGTCAGGAGAGTGTTGTGAATTTTTCACAGCAATATTCATACCTTCAAAAGCTAAATATAAAATATTATTCAATTGTTCTATAGATATACCCGAACGACTAATTTTCTCGGTATCAGCAATCAACTCATATTTTTTAAATAGCTCATCTTGCATAATATCTACATCTACTAAACCATCTGTCTTTTTTAGGATATCAGCAACTTCTCCAGATACTCTTCGTAATCTCTCAAGATCTTGTGTAAAAACCTCCACAACAATTGATGCCATAGTTGGAGGACCAGCAGGCTGTTCAATCATCTTTATACTTGTCCCATTTTTAAGTATTTCACAATGAGACTGCATAATTGGACGCAGTCTTTGTACCATTAAAAATGATGGCTCTTCACGATGATGCTTATCTGTAAGATTTATAACTATCTCAGCAACATTTTCAGACTGTTTCAAAGTAGAACCTTTTACCAATCCTGCATAATCAAGAGGTGAACCCATACCCAAAAATACTTCTGTATTTAAAACTTCATCTTCTCGTTTAAGAATATCTACAACACAATTTGTAATTTTTTTGGTCTCTTCAATAGAACTACCAGAGGGTGCATCTACATAAATAGAGAATGTATTTGTACTCTTGCCCGGTAGCATTCTTGCTAAAACTAACTCTGTAGGTAGCATCATAATAGTAGCTCCCAAAGCCATCAATGTAAGTATAATAACCATATATCTCTTGAAGCGACTACCATTAATATTATAAATTAAATTTTCTAACCACTTCACTCTTTAGCTCCTTCTTTATTATCACCATGAGTATGATTATGGTGATGATGATGTGTTTTATGATTATCTTTTGGCTTTTGTAACAAAATATTTGATAAATATGGTGTAAAAATATAAGCTACAACCAATGAAGCAAAAAGAGCCACAGGAACATTATAAGGAATAGGCTTCATAAACTCACCCATCATACCACCAACAAATGCCATAGGAACCATTGTCATAATAATTGCCAAAGTAGCAATATTTGTAGGTGCTCCAATCTCATCTGTAGCAGTAATCATAATTTCATCTTTCTCTCTCTCATACACATCGTGTCCATGCATGTGCCTATGAATATTCTCAATTACAATAATTGCCGCATCCACAAGCAATCCCAAACTGAGTAAAAACGCAAATAGCGTAATCCTATTAATAGTTTGACCTGTAATATAGGCGATAAAAAGTGTAATTGCCAAAATAGCAGGTACTGTAAAAGTAACAATCAAAGACTCTCTCCAACCAAGAGCAAGCCATAAAACAATGGCAATAATCAGAATAGTGATAATTAGATGATGCATCAACTCATTAACTGCCTCATCAGCTCTTACACCATAGTTTCTTGTAATATGATAACTAACACCAAGAGAATTTAACTCCTCTTTATATGATTCTAATTTATCCAAAACATCTTCTGCCACAAAAACAGCATTTGTACCTTTTAATTTAGAGACAGAGAGTGTAATTTGCTCTCTTAATTCACTCATTTTATTATCTTCACCCTCTCTTAGGGCAATTTGTGCCGATTTAAAATTTTGTATATCATAACCAATTTCAACCTCTGCCACATCTCTAAGATATATAGGTGCACCCATGTAAGATGCAACAATAACATTTCTTACATCTGCCACATTTCCTATAGCATTTTTAACACCAAACATTACAATCTTATTATCTTCTGTTCTATTCTTTACTTCAGGAACATTTACTGCCAATGCTTGAAGTGCTTTCATTAGCTGTCCCAAAGAGAGATGATAACCAGAAAGCTTATAAAGATCAACTTTAATATTATATTGCTCTTTATGTTCACCCTTAAGTGTTGTTTTGGACACATTATCAATATGATTTACATCTTGTTGAAGATCTCTTACTACTTTATATAACTCTGTTTGTGAGATTTTACTTGACTCTTTAGGATAAAATCCTACTGTAATAATAGGAACATCAATATCAATATCAAAAGGGGTAATCATAGGTTGCATAGCCCCTTTTGGCATTAACCTCATATTTTGCATCACTTTATCATAAAGCTTTAGATTTGAATCTTCTCTATTTTCACCAATTTTATACATGACATTAATAATTCCTACATTATCAACAGCCATGCCATAAATATGTTCCAATCCTGAAATCTCACGAAGTTTTCGCTCCAATGGCTTGACTACAACATTCTCAATCTCTTTTGGACTTGTACCAGGTATTACAACCATCACAGTACCACCACTAATTGCAATTTGAGGATCCTCTTCTCTTGGTGTAATAACCAATGCAAGATATCCCATAGCAAGTAAAAAAACTGCTAATATTGGCGTTAAAGGGTTATAAATAAATGATTTAGCTAATCTTCCTGCATAATCGGTGACAGGAATATCTTTAATCTTATCCTCGTTGCTCATAATTCTCCCTTATTTTTATTCAAATGTTAATTTACTATACAAACCAGGATAGACAATTTGACCACCTCTATCAAAATCAATTTTGATTTTAAAAGTATGTGTCATTGGATTAGAACTTGGTATAATAGAACTTATAACACCAACTGTGCTCAAAGAGGCAGATGGAATCTCTACTTTTACCTTTCTACCAATCTTCATATATCTTAAGTTTGTCTCAGCAACTTCTGTCATAATTTTTAATTTACTCAAATCAGTTAATACAAGTGCAGGCATACCAGGTAAAGCCATCTCTCCAACATTAATATTTTTTTGTACAATAACACCATCATTTGGTGCTTTGATCTTTAAGTAATTGTATTGATTCTCCACCTCTTGTAGTTTTGCTTCTGCTTGTTGAACCTGTTTTTTTGCAACTTTAATCATATCTACCAAATTCTTATCAGCAAGTTCCAAACTCTCTAGTTGATATTTTGAAACCATATCTTTGGCAAATAGTCTTTTGTTTCTTGCTAAGTTCAACATCAAGTTTGTATGTTGATTTCTATACATTTGTAAAGCTAATCTTGCTTGTTGAATTCCAAGCTCAACTTGTGCCTTTGCACTATCAATCTCTTTAGAATCAATCTCATATAAGAGCTGACCTTTTAAAACACGATCACCCTCACCAACATTAACACTCTTTATAAATCCCATATATCTACTTGTAAGCATCTTTCTATTATCCGAAACTACTGTACCAGATAACTCAAGTTTTGCGGCATAGATTACGGTTGATAAAAGTAGTAATAATATAATTTTTTTCATTTTGTACCTCTATAAAATAATTTTGCTAGTGAAAGTGCCCTTTCATTCCTCTTATTCTGTATTTCCTGTAATTTTAAAAGCTTCTCTATTTGAAGAGACTGTTTAATAATTACATCATTGATAGATGCCAATCCCTCTTTATAACGCTCTTGATAACCCAAGAAAATCTCATTAGTTAAATCTATCTCTTTTTGCAAACTCTCTATTTGTGCATTATAATTTTTGATCTCACTTTTAATTTTTTTAAATTTAAGAGCGATACCTTTTTTTGCTAACTCAACTTGAGCAGCAACTTTTAAAGCTTTTAACTTTTCACTCTCTATTTTAGCACGGTCTATTCCACCATTAAAAAGATTCCATTTTAACTGCACTCCTACAGTATACCTATCATGATCTGCAAATTTATTAAATAAAGTATTATCACTACTACCATACTCTGCAAAAGCACCAATTTCAGGGTAATAAGAGGAAGAAGCAACTGATACCATTTTAGATTGAATCTCTAAACCAGTTTGAGCTTTATTGATATCTAAATTTCTTTTGACAAGTTCATCTATAGTACAAAACATCTCAGGAGCACCTAAAGAGACTATCTTGATAGATTTAACCTCTTCATTTAGTAAAAAACTCAAAAATTGATAAGAGAGTTCCTCATTCGTTTTTGTTTGAGTGATCATTCGTTGAATATTTGCTAATTTAGATTGAACTTCTAAAAGATCAGTCTTTTTTGCATATCCCTCTTTTCTCATCTCCTTAGTTGTAGCCTCTAATTTTTTGATATTACTCTCAATTGTAGTTAAGTTTCTCAAAAAATCATCTAATAAAGAGATATCATAATAGACCTTTTTAAGTTCATAAAGCTTTTCTGATATAACTTGATGATTATTAAGCATACTCATCTTTACCATTTTTTTGGCTATCTCTTTATAATTTTTGAGTTTAAAACCTGTGAATAGAGGGATCATATAACTAATTTTTGTATCAAAATGATCTCTCTCTTTTGGAAAATTTAAATTTTTTGGCTCAATTTTTAAAAGAGCATCTTGAGCAGCTGGATTTGCTAAATTTTGTGCAAAATTTGTAAAATCACCAAGTGTACCTTCGGGAGTCATCATCGCTCCACCAAATGAACTTAAAAACTGATCAAAACCAAAATCGTTAAAATTTGCCTCTCTGCTTTGCAACTTAAAACCAAATACATTACCAGCATCATTACTTCTCATACCCATCAAAGTAGCATCAAGTTTACCAAAATTATACCCATTGGCTATTTTCACTTCTAAAGAAGATACTCTCTGATCAAATGAAGAGATATCTATCTCTAAATTTTGCTTCTTAAGAATCTCTATAGCCTTAGAAAGAGGTAAATTTTCATGTACTTTTGTTTGATTAGCATGTAAAAATGCTATTGAAAACAATCCTATAAAAAAAATAATTTTTTTCAATGAAAAACTCCTAATTTTTAATCAAAATTTTTCCCTCTAGCAACTAGTCTGCATATAAAAAACAGAAGAAGTATAATTTCAAACAATACTATTAATTAATGTACAAAACTATCGTTTAAAATGACACTTCTCAACAAAAGGAACTACTACTTCATGGAAAAATTTTGATTTAACTTAGATTCTACTAAATAGCAACTTAAATACAAAAAAATGATAAAAAATATAAATGTAGGAAGGAAAAATATAATCACCTTTTCTAGTTTCTACTAGAAAAGGTAAAAAGGAGAAGAAGAGAAATATTACTATTTAGCTTCTACTTTAATTTTGTTGTCTTTAGAAACTTCTACTGAGCTATCTTTTGCATCATGTGAAACTTCCACAGTACTATCTTTAGCATCATTAGAGATCGTTTTTGTACTATCAGCAGCATCATTAGAAATTGTTTTTGTACTATCAGCAGCATCATTACTAACAGTTTGTACACTATCTCTGCTATCATTACTGATTGTTTTTGTACTATCAGAAACATCATTTGAGATTGTTTTTGTACTATCTCTTGTATCATTACTTATAGTTTGTACACTATCTCTTGAATCGTTACTTACAGTTTTTACACTATCTCTACTATCATTTGAAATCGTTTTTGTACTATCTCTTGTGTCATTACTTACAGTCTGTACACTATCTCTTGAATCGTTACTTACAGTTTTTACACTATCTCTACTATCATTTGAAATCGTTTTTGTACTATCTCTTGTGTCATTACTCACAGTTTTTACACTATCTCTACTATCATTTGAAATCGTTTTTGTACTATCTCTTGTATCGTTACTTACAGTCTGTACACTATCTCTAGTATCATTACTTACAGTAGCAACACTATCTGTAGCATCATGAGACACTTCTACTGCACTTTCCTTAAACTCTCTAGCTGCAAAAGTAGTACTATCTTTAAAATCTCTTGAAGTATTTGTTGCTGTATCTTTTGTATCCTCAGCAATCTCAACTGTACTATCTCTTACATCCTTAGATACACTTGTAATACTATCTTTCTGATCCTCACTCACATTACTTACAGTTCGCTCAGCACTTCTGCCAGTCTCAATAACACTGTCTTTCATGTCTTTACTAACACCCGTAACAGCGTCTTTCATATCAGTAAACATATCACCAAAACTAAAATCGGCTGATGCCGTTGTAACCAATGCTGCTGTTAAACTTGTTGCTAATAGAATTCTTCTCATCTATTCTCCTTATGTAATGTTTTATAAAAAAAAATTATATCACTGATAACCTAAAAATTCTCTTAAACTATAAGTTAAATTTATATTTATACGGCACAATATATATTTATTACATTAATATATTATTATTATAGATATTTAATGTACATCTTATTAATAACAAACTAGTTGATACTCCACCCCTTAAAAGGTGGATTCTTCTGAACTCTGACTAATGCCAGATATTTAAGAAGCTTTAAGGGCATATCCTGCCCCAGCTATATTAATCGAAGCATTCAAATCAGCATTCATTTCAAATGTGCATTTCACACATTTAAACCTACTTTGACTTTTTCGATTCTCTTTTGATATATGACCACAACAAGAACACTTTTGAGAGGTGAATTTTGGATCTATTTTAATGACCTCTCCACCTTTTCGTATTGCTTTGTATTCTAGCATTGTGAAAAATAAGCCCCAAGATTGTTGAGTGATTACCCGATTTAATCCTCTTTTTCCACTTGATTTTTTAGGCTCTTTGATCGTTCCTACTGCTGATTTAGTCATATTCTTAATTTTCAAATCTTCTATAACTATTACTTGGTTTTCGTTAGTTATTTTGTTAGAAATTTGATGTAAAAAGTTTTTTCTTTTGTTAGATATATTCAAGTGAGCTTTTTGAAGTTTCACTTTTGCCTTGTTTCTGCTGTTTGACCCCTTTTTCTTTCTTGATACAGATTTTTGAGCTTTTTTCATTTGCTCAATTTCTTTATCAAGAATAAGGGGCTTAATCATTTCTCCATTACTTAAAGTTGCAAAAAGATTTACTCCGACATCTACTCCTATACTTTTACCATTATGTTTAGGCACAGGGTGGTCTGTTTTGTCATTAAAAAGTAGTGATGCATGATATTGATTTGCTTCAAAAGAGACAGACGCTGATATTAATTTGCCCTCAAATTCCCTAAAGCCTTTCATTTTTAACAAGCCTACTTTTGATAGATATAGTCGATTATCTTTAA
>CAZLLE010000082.1:0-16152 GCA_964560425.1 uncultured Campylobacterales bacterium | reverse complement strand
GCAGGTATATTTCTCACTTGAAAAATAAGTGATGTAATGTATGTTTTGGACTTATCATATTTTGGAACAATATTTTCACGAGAGAGTATAAAAAATCTAGTTGTATTGCCTTTGATATCTTCAAAATGATCTTGTAAAATCTCTAAGCCATATATTTTACCAGCCAATTTTGAAGCAATAGCAGCCTTACTTTTATCACTAAAAGTACTAAGCTCTTTTGCAGAACCAGCTGTATCTAATTTAGCAAAACATGTAATACCCAATTGTAAAATATGTTCATGACATTGAGCTAGGGCTTGTGGATGAGAAGCTACACATTTGATATTTTCAATCTTTGAACCCTTCAATCCAAGAAGACAATGCACTACAGGTTCAAAATGTTCAGCTATTACATGAAGAGCCATTTTGGGAATAAGCCTATAAATCTCCTCAACTCTACCAGCAGTAGAGTTTTCAAGAGGAATCATCGCCAAATCAGCATCCCCCTGCTCTACCATCCACATAGCATCTTGAAAAGTTTCACAAGCAATAGGTTTCATATCTGGATAGGCATTTTTACAAGCTTGTTCAGAGTAAGCTCCCTCTACCCCCTGATATGCAATTGTCTTTTTCATTCTCTAATCTACAATCTTACTCACAGGAAGTTCAACGATTGATTTTGCCCCTCTCTCTTTAAGTTTAGGGATAATATCACGAAGCGTTCTCTTATCTACTACAGCCATGACATCCACCCATTCACCTTTTGCTAATTGTGATACGGTAGGATTCTCATTTGGTAAAATATTCAAAATTGCATCTAATTCACTCTCTGGAGCATTTAGCATAAGACAAGATTTTGGAACGGCACTAATCACAGATTGAAGCATCATCACGACTCTATCAATTTTTGCTCTTTTTTGTGGATCTTCATAAGCCTTTTTATTTGCAATAAATCTAGTAGTAGTCTCTAATACTGTATCAATAATCTTGAGATTGTTCGCTCTCAAAGATGAACCAGTCTCTGTAATCTCAACAATAGCATCTGCAAGTTCAGGAACTTTTACTTCAGTAGTCCCCCAACTAAACTCTACATTTGCCTTTACTCCATGAGAGCTAAAATAATCAGTAGTAAGATTTACAACCTCAGTAGCAATAGTCTTACCTTCCAAATCTTTGGCACAAGTATAAGGAGAGTCCTCTTTGACTGCCAACACCCAACGAATAGGTTTAAAACTCTGCTTCGCATAAGTAAGCTCTGCTACTTCAATCACATCTGCACGATTCTCTTTGATCCAATCCAAACCAGTCAAACCACAATCAATCTGCTCACCCTCAACATATCGAGCCATCTCCTGAGCTCGTATAAGCATACATGATAATTCAGGATCATCAACAGAAGGGTAATAATTTCTCTCTTTGACCTTTATATCATAACCAGCCTCTTTAAATATCTTGATAGTAGACTCTTGCAAACTTCCTTTTGGAATCCCTAATTTTAATACCATTTAATACTCCCATATGAAAACACTACCATCAAATTAAAAGCTTTTTGGAAAATTTAACATAGTAGTGCTATTTAAAGGGGGGATTATATAATAAAGTTATTGAGGGGTTGTTTGTAGAGTGATAAATAGAAGTGACAAAGAGAAAAAAATCTCTCTGTCATGATAAAAAAACTAAACTTTAGCTTCTTCTCTTCTTTGTAGATATTCCCATTGTTTATCTACATTCACTTGCCACTCATCTAGGATATGTTTCCATTGAGGTTTAAACAGATGTTTAAATCTTCCTTGAGCTCCCAAATAATCTTTTACTGGGATAATATTTTTTGGTCTATATGTAATATTTAACTCTCTTCCATCAATAATTTCATAAAGAGGGAATACTAATGAATCTGTTGCAAGATCTGTGATAGAGATTGTATCTTTTGGATCAAATTTCCACTCAGTTGTACATGCTGAGATTGCATTTAAATATACTGGACCTTCTGTTGCCAATGCTCTTTGCATTTTCTTGATCATATCTTTCCATTTATTTGGAGCCATTTGAGCAACATAAGGAGCTCCATGAGCTGCCATAATTCCAACAAGATCTTTTTTCATCATCTTTTCACCATAGCTCACACGACCTGCTGGTGAAGTTGTAGCTGATGCACCTATTGGAGTTGAAGAACTTCTTTGTCCACCAGTATTTGCATATACTTCATTATCAAGACAGATATATGTAAAATCATGACCTCTCTCTACTGCACCACTTATCCATTGGAAACCAATATCATAAGTAGAACCATCTCCACCAAATGCTACAAATTTTACAGGAGCATCAGGATCTTTTAGTGTACCTTTTCTTTTTCTAGCTTTGTACATTGCTTCAGCACCAGCAACAGCTGTAGCTGCATTTTCAAAACCAATATGTATCCATGAAGTATCCCATGAAGTATATGGATAAACTGCTGTAGAAACTTCCAAACAACCTGTATTTGAAGAGATAACAAGATTATCATCTGTACAGTTCATCAACTCTCTAACAATAATAGAGTGTGCACAACCAGGACAAAGAAGGTGAGCACCTTCAAATCTGTCATTTGATGTTGATAACTCTTTTAGGTTCTTAATTTTTTTAATCGTACTCATATTTTTTCCCTCATCCTACTCAAAATACTCTAACTTAGGACCTCTTAAGCCCACAAACTGTTGAATTTTACCAGTTCTTTTACCAGATTTTGCATTAGCATCTAACTCTCTATAAATATCTCTAAGAGAATCAAGTGTCAAGTCTCTACCACCTAAACCATAGATATAGTTTGTCATAATAGCTTTACTTCCACCAGCATATAAAGCTGCTGTAACTTCATTATAAAGAGCACCCAATGCACCACCAGGTGAACTTCTATCCATACATGCAATTGCTTTCATACCAGATAAAGATTCTCTAATATTATCAAATGGGAACGGTCTAATAACTCTAGGAGCTACAACTCCAGCTTTAATACCTTCTGCTCTCATCTCTTGGGCAACAATTCTTGCAGTCTCTACACTTGTACCAAGAGCAACGACAGCAACTTCAGCATCGTCCATCATATAATTTTCAACTCTATTATATTTTCTACCTGTTTTTTTCTCAAATTCTTCAAAAACTTTATCAATTACAGGACGAGAATCTAGGATAGCTTTATGTTGTTTTGCTTTATGCTCATAATGCCAATCTTCTTCTGTTTGAGCACCATAAGTTACTGGTTTTGTAAAATCTAACATCTCATCAATTGGTTGATAATCACCTATAAATGCATACGCTTCAGCATCACTCAAAGGATAAATATTTTGTGCTGTATGAGAAGTGATAAAACCATCTTGATGTACCATTACAGGAAGTCTTACTGATGTATCTTCACCAACTTTAAATGCTATAAGATTTAAGTCATAAGCTTCTTGAGCGTTAAATGCATCCATTTGAATCCATCCTGAATCACGACCAAGATACATATCGCTATGATCTCCACGAACATTCAAAGGAGATGCCAATGCTCTATTTACAACATTTAAAACAATAGGAAGTCTCATCCCTGACGCTTGATAAAGAACCTCAACCATCAAAGCAAAACCTTGAGAACTTGTAGCAGTAGCAACACGACCACCAGCAGCTGCAGCACCAACACAACCACTCATTGCAGCATGCTCGCTTTCAACCATAACAAATTCACCATCAACATAACCATCTGATAAAAACTTTGCATATCCTTCAACAATTGGCGTTGATGGAGTAATTGGATAAGCAGCAACAACATCAATTTGTGCTTGTCTCATTGCTTGTGCTGCAGCAAAGTTACCATCCCATACTTCTACTTCTTGAATATCCCACTTTTCTGCCATGATTATTCCTCACCCTTTTTCTTTTTTTCAGGCCACTGTGTTAGAGCCTCATCAATATCTTGTTGTTCATTATACATCAATAATGATTTTGGATTTGTAGGACATACTTCCACACAAATTCCACACCCTTTACAGTGATCAAAATCAATACCAATCATTTTTTTGTCTCTTGAAATAATAGAAGTATCTGGACAAAATATCCAACAATTTTGACAATCAATACAGATATCTCTATTGTAGATTGGTTTTATAACTCTCCAATCTGCAACACTAGCTGTCTTGGAATTAGTCTCAGCATAATCCCTCTCCTCTTGTTTCAAAAAAGATACATTGCCAACTTTACCATTAAAAGAGTTTAATAATGTACCCTGACTAACTTCATCCCATCCTAGTAGATCTTCACTACCTAAAAATTTTGGATTTTCACTCTGTATCATTTGTTCCCCTTTACACTATTGTATGCTATGGTAATTGCTTCCATATTTGCATCTATAATTCTTTGTGGAAACTTGGCTAAAACTTTGAGCATTTTTTCTTTAAAATAATCTAGTTCAAACATACCCGAAACTTTTACAAGTGCTCCAAGCATTGGCGTATTTGGAATAGATCTTCCAATAGTATCTTGAGAGATTTTAAAAGCATCTAAAGTGTAGACCTCTTTACCTTGAAGTTTTGGTATAGCTGCGACTAACTCATCTGTTGATAAGTGAGTAGTAATAATATACTTTGTATCTTCCCTCTCATTTTCTGTGATATCTGCAGTATATGCGAGTGCAGGATCAAGAACTAGCACATATTGTGGATTCATATATTTAGCATGATTGATAATCTGTTTATCATCAATTCTATTATAGGCTGTCATGGCAGCACCCCTTTTAGCAGATCCATACAAAGCAAATGCCTGAACCTCTTTCCCCGTTGTAGAAATTACATCTCCTAGACCTTTAGCCGCCGTAACAGCTCCTTGTCCAGCTCGACTATGCCATCTGATTTCAACCATGAATACTCCTTGCTTTCTAACAATTTTGTAAAGCTATTTTATATTATAATCTCTTAACATAAGCTTTTTTTAATCTTTTTTATTACTCTAACACTATCTAATACATTTTGGTGTAAATATTGGCTACACTTAGATAATTGTTCCTCTGTTGCGTATCCACACAGTACTCCAATAGAGCCTATACCTGCATCTTTTGCACTTACCATATCCATACATGTATCACCAATCATCCAAACACAACTTTTATCTTTAATTTTCATCTTGTTTAACGCTTTTAGTATTGGTTCAGGATGGGGCTTTGGATGTATCACATTTTCTCTACCAATTAAGACTTCAAAATATTTCATCACCCCCATATGCTCTAATAACTCCATAGAATAACTTCCTGTTTTTGTAGTAACCACACCAAGTCGTGCAAACTTTGAAGCTTCAATAATTGCCTCTTTTGCATGAGGGAGCCAATAGGTCATAGATTTTGAGCGTTTTCTATAATATGACTTATAAATATCTACCATATCCCAAACTTTTTCCTCTTCTATCCCTAAATGTAAATACATATAATCCAAAGGGTGTCCAATAAGAGCTTTAATATCCTCTTTTGGAGGAGTTGGTATATTGCAATCGCCAAAAGAGTCATCAAAACACTTTAAAATCGCATCTGTTGAGTCCAAAAGAGTTCCATCTAAATCAAAAAGTATTACAGTTTTTTTCAAGGCTTTATCCAATCAATAAGATTATGTGTCACTCCAATGATAGAAGGAGAGACATTTTTTATATTTTTATTTACTACAGTTATACTATTTGGAATATATAGAAATATATAGGGGTTATCATGGACAATTAACTTAAAAATTTCTCGATAAATCACACCTAATTTTTCTCTATCAACCGTTTTTTCACCCTTTTTTATTAGAGCATCTACTTTATCATTTTTATAACCCACAAAGTTAAATCCACCCTTCTTGATTCCTTCACTATGCCAAATACTATAAGCATCAGGCATCAAACCAAGTCCCCAACCAAGAACAACCACTTCAAAGTTTCTAGGCGTAACAACTGTATTTAAAAAGGCTTGCCACTCCATCGCACGAATAGTTACTTTTATACCCACTTTTGCCAATTGATGTTGAATAATTTGTGTAGCATAAACTCTTGTCTTGTTGTTTGAATTTGTCGTAATTTCAAAAGAGAGTGGATTTTTTTCATTATATCCAGCCTCTTTAAGCAATTTTTTAGCTTTTTTAAGATTCTGTATTGGAGCCTTAATTTTTTCATTAAAAGCAAATGTTTTTGGCATAAAAGGTCCATGACAAATCTCACCATGTCCAAAAAATAGAATATCAACCATCTCTTTTCTATCAATTGCCAAACTTATAGCTTCTCTAACTTTTGGATTTTGAAATTTTGGATTTTTAAGATTAAATCCCATGTATGTATAACTCATAGATGGCTCTTCATATATACTAAAATGATCTCTAAAATCTTGATCAATCTGCCTCTCTATCTGCAAAGGATCTAATCCTCCCAAATCTAACTTTTGAGACTTTAGCATCAAAAAAGTTGTCGAGGGATCGGGAATAAAGTGATAAACCAATTTATCAATGTTTGGTTTATGTTCAAAATAGCGCTCATTTGCAAAAAGTTCTATATCTTTTGAAATCTCAAAACCATTAAGAGTATATTTACCAGTACCTATTGGATGCTGATTAAATTTACTTGTCATGATCTCTTTTTCACTCTCCAAAATATGTTTTGGCACAATAGAACTCATCCAAACTTCAAGAGCTTTAAAATATGGTTCCTTGTACTTCACCTCCACACGATACTTATCCAAAGCCTTTACACTCTTGACATAACGAAATTGATCTGCATAAGGTGTATAAATTTTTGGGGAGGTAATCAAATCATAAGTAAAAATAACATCTTCACTACTAAAAGGCTCTCCATCACTCCATGTAATACCTTTTTTAAGAGTAAATAGAAGTGTTATATCATCTTTAAACTCATAACTATCAGCCAATTCACACTTAATCTTGCCATCTTTATCATAAGTCAAAAGAGAGCTAAAGATCCAATTTGTAATCTCATGACTAGATGAATCAGTAGCAATTAATGGATTTAATTTACTAGGATTTGAGGCGATAGATAGATGCAAAGTTGAAGCAAAAACATTAACACAAAATAAAAATAAAATAATAATCTCTTTCATGTCTTAAATTATAATCAAGATTGTCTTAAAATAGTAGATTCAAAAAAAGGAACAACATGTTAAAAAAATTTATCTTTATTACCCTATTTTTAGCAACAAACATCTTTGCACAACCATCAAACGGTGAAAGAGCTGCATTTGGTCTAAATGTAAATGGTGATGATTTAGAAGTTGAAGGAAAAATATCATTAGCTACAAGAACAAGAAATTTAAGATATAGAAACTTTTTCTTAGATGCCAATTTTATTAGTAGTATGAGTAATACACTCTATGGGTTTGGTGTATATGTAGAAAATTCACCAATAGGATATTCTCACCTCAAGTTTGGTATTGGACTTAGATCCATATTTGCAGAAATAGACAAAGATGATGCTTATATTGCTGTACCAATAACTATATTTGCAAGAGCAAGAATGTTTATCGGAGGTCTACCACAAAGTCATGTCAAAGTAAAATTCTCTTACGCACCCGATCCACTATCATTTAGCGATGCCTCAAGCTATATGGAATATAGAATAGAAGCAGATATTCAGGCAATTGACAATGTAGAGATATATGTAGGATATAGAGGGATAGATACAAACTATAAAAAGAGTGAAGATGATATAGAGTTTAATAGTGCGGCATATTTTGGTTTTAGATTTGTATTCTAAAGAGAGGTAGTACCTATTCTCTACCTTTACCAATCATAGAAGAGCCTAACATTGATAGGAGTACATATCCCAAAAAGAAATATAGTCCAACTTGAATCTTTAGGCTACTATGAATATCCTGTTTTGTAGAGAAAAAGACAACCAATACAGATACAATAAAGACATCTGCCATAGACCACTTTCCCATCTTATCAATAAGAGATGTAGCTTTTTTATTTAGTCCACTCTCTTTTAAAAATCCATACATTAAAATAACCAAACTTTTAAATAGAGGAATCAAAATACTAAACAACAAAATCACCCCTGCTAAGAGTAGATTATCTTCATGATAGAGTTTTTCAATAGTAGTCAAAATTGTTTTAGACTCAAAAGATAGAGTTACATCCCCAACCAATGGCAAATCTTTGTGCATCATAACCATCAAAAGAGGAGATATGAGAGCAAAAACCAAACTCACTATTGCACTAAGAGCAATAAAAAGAGTCAAAATTTCTCTATCCCAAAAATAGAAGATCAATATAAAAAAAGCAGTAATAGCAAAAAAATAGTAGATATATTTCAAACTATCTTGATAATAAGATTCAGCCTTTGCCTCCAATACTTTTTGGACTTCTTGCAGTTGAGAATAGTTATCATATGTACCAAATGATATCTTCTCCAAAATTTTATCAATACTAGAAGATACTATCTCATCTGTACTTTTTTGAATAGATATCTCTTTACTCACATCTATAAGATTATTTGAATTTTGATATGAATAGAAACCTACATATATAAGTAGTGATATTGAAGTAATAAGTAAAAAAATTGAAATTATAAGTTTTTTAGAAAGATTCATGAAGAGTACCCTTATGAAGCATTATTTTGAAAGTGGTGATTTGAATACCACTTCCAAATATAGATAAAATAAAAAATTATCTTTTTGAGAACTGAGGACTTCTTCTCGCTTTTCTTCTTCCGTATTTTTTTCTCTCAACAACTCTTGAATCTCTAGTCAATAGACCTTCTGGTTTCAAGATTGCTCTAAATTCACTATCATAAGCAACTAACGCTTTTGTAATACCATGACGAAGTGCATCTGCTTGAGCTGAAAAACCACCACCAAAAGTAGTAGCAATTACATCAATATTTTGATCTTGTCTAGTAAGAACCAATGGTTGCATTACTCTCTTTTTAACCATATCAAGACCACCCAACCACTCATCAAGACTTTGACCATTGATTGCCATTTTTCCTGAACCTGGTTTGATCCAAACTTTTGCTATTGCAGTTTTTCTTTTACCTGTTGCGTATATTTTTGATGACATTATTTACTACCTTCTGATTTACTTACTTGTGCAGTATGAGGATGCTCACTACCTGCATAAACTTTTAATTTTTTAAGCATTACTTTACCAAGATTTGTCTTTGGAAGCATACCTCTAGCACCCAATTTAAACAATTTTGATGGATTATTAGCCAACATATTACCAAATTTTTCACTCTTTGTACTACCAAAATAACCAGAATGTGTATGATACAATTTAGTATCCAATTTTGTTCCTGTAACCTCAATCTTATCAGCATTGATAATTACCACATAATCACCACAATCAACATTTGGAGTATAAGAAGGTTTATGTTTACCTCTTAAAAGTATAGCTACTTCAGTCAATACACGACCAAATCTCTTACCCGCAGCATCAATAACAACCCAGTCTCTCTCGACCTCATTTGCTTTTATCATTTTTGTCAATTTCATTGAAAAAACCCTTATGTTTTTAATAGAAATGAGATAATAGTAGAATAAAACTTATTCTTTGCTTAATTTAAGCTAAGTTTAAATTTTAAACTATAAAATCTATTTTACTTACTCTAAAACTAACAAAATTTTATTAGATAAAAGGCTATATTATGAAATATTAAATTTCAATCCAAGCATACTTATATCTAGAATCAATTGTTCCATCACTACCAGAATCTATTGTTTTTAAAATTACATTTTTATTATTATCATAGATAAAATATTCAGTCTCAGAAAATCCAGAATCACTTGTTATTTTCTTACTTTTCATTATGCCGTCTATATTATAAATATATGAATAACTAATAATTTTTATACTACTATCTTCAATATCAACAAATGAATCAATTAAAATATTACAATATTTATCATATGTATATGAATGTACTATATTAACAATACCATCATGATCCAAATCTATTTTCACAGAAATAACATTATTTTTATTATCATAGGTATAAATATATTCAATATATTTTTCAGTTTCTCTTATTTTGCGCCCCATACTATCATACATATAAACTGTTGTCCACTCATCATTATCTTCCATTACAGAAAACACGCTACCATCCTTATTATATACATAATAATAATGATGATATTCATCAACAGCACCACCTGAACCATATCCATCATTATCAATAGTTTGTGTTAAAGCATTACCATGAGCATCATAAGTATATGATGTCATTTTGTCAATTATACCATCATTATCACGATCAAATCCTTCTGACAATATTCTATATTGCTTAGCTTTTGATTGATATTCTAACTCTTCTACATTTTGTTCATCAGCCAAATATACAGAGGATGTAGATGTAAAATTACTAGGAGAACCACAACCAACTAGTATACACACAAAGACAATTAAAATAATATTTTTCATATTAAAACACAAGCCCCAAACTTAAACCAACAGAAAAAATTTCTTCACTATCCAACCTATATTTAGAATTATCTAGCCATTTTAAAGAGTATAAAAGATTTATTTTTGTAAAAATAATATATTTAGAATTATTATATATATCATGCTCATAATCTATAAAAAAATCCATGCTTCTATAATCTATATTAGAATAACCACCAGAAACTACAATATAACTATCCAAACCATAGTTATACCTTAAATTTAAATTTAAATTCTCTATTTTATGTTTCAATTTAAAACTAACACCTTTAGATTCAAATAATACATCTTGAATAATAGGTACATGACCATTTTCAGCAATTATTCCAACAAAAGATTGTTTAGCCCAATAAGAAGAAAAAAGTCCTAACTTAAAAGAGTCAAAATAAAAATCTCTAATAATTTTTTTAAAATCCAAGATATATAATCTATGTTCATTAAACTCTGTGGTTAACTCTATAAAGCTATCTTTGGGTAATTTTATATAATCTTTTAAAGATAACCCATAAAACTTATCTCCCCACCAATAAATAGAATCTATATTATTGACTGCTTTAGCATAAAAATTGTAGTAATTATACTGATATTCTATATCATCTAAAAAATTATATTCATACATATAAAAATATTTAAATAAGATAAAAGCTTGTAATGAAATATTTAAACCTTCTACTGCAGAATTGCTATTATATTTTTTTAGTTTTAGTAACTCTTTCTGATTCTTTCCTTTTTGAAAGGTAGCATACTTTTCTATATTTAAAACATCAGTATCAAATATATTAATTTTACCTTTGATAGAATAAAGCTTAAGTCCTTCAGTATCATATTCAAGAAGCTTTTGATTAGTTTCAGAGATAGTAGTTTCACTAGGATTCCACATTGCACTGTTAATAGTAGATTCAATAATAAATTTTACATCATGTATTTTAGGAGAAACTATCGTCTCATTTTGTTCTAGTTTTATAACATTTATAGTTTTTGCATTAAGATGCAGGGAGAAGTAAAAACATATAAACATACTAATAATAATGAAAAATTTTTTGAAATAGCCCATATAATTTTCCTCATATAATTTACAACCTGCGTTAATTATATAATTTTCTCTTACTAAAGTTGGCATGTATTTTACCAAAAAAAATGAAAAGATAACTTTTTATATATAAATCAGAATAAATGTAACATATAAAATATTTTCACAAGGCTTACCTCACAAACTCAAACCTTATTCCACTACTACCATCTTTTTCAATTTTATTCTCTATTCTTGATCTAGGGATCCCTCTATCTCTTAGAGCATAATTTATATTATCCAATTCTTTCATAGCCTCATCTTCTGATTGAGTTTCATCAATATGATTTGTCATTATTAGTTTTAAAGATCTATCTTGTTTTAGTTTGTTACATAAATTTTGATACTGACCAAGACATACTATATCATCTATCTTTTCATCTTGTTTCTTGTCTATAATATTTACAGGAGTAACAGTTGGTTGTGGTTTATAATATTTTTTTATGGGTTTAGGAAAGTTTATAATTGGTTTTGGTTTTTCTCTTTCATGTTCTTTCTTTTTTGGAGGTTCTATTTTTTTTTCAACTTTTTCCTCTTTTTTTATCTCTTTTTTGTATTCAATACTTGGTACTACTGTAATGGGTGGTATTTCTATTTGCTTTTTTGAGATATTTACCTCATCAATAACTTTTGTAATATTTTGTTCAACTTTTTCATGAGTTTTATAGCTTGGGAAAAAATATAAAACAGAGACAATTCCTAATAATCCAAAACCTATTATTATTGATTTAAAATATCTTTTTTTAGGAGGATCTATATCAATATCATCATCAACAAAACCACATTTTTCAAAACCTTTAATATTTTTAATCAACGAAAAAATCTGTTCATCATAGTTTTTTTCATTCATGACTATAAAATGCAACCTATGCCATCGAAATGGCATTTGATTATCTTTTATCTCTTTATATAGTATAGGAATAATATCTACTTTTTGACCTTTTGCATATGATACTTCATCTTTTACATTCTCTGATTTAGCAGAAGACGGAGACATGATCAAGATCAAAGCACAGGAATTTCCTATTGTTTGCTCTATACTATTATCCCAATATTTACCACTAGACATATCAATTTGATCAATCCATATATCAAAATTATTTCTCTTTAGATCTTCTACTAATTTTAAAACAAATTTTGAATCATCTCTACTATAACTTAAAAATATTTTCTTGCCCATATTTACCAACCAAATAACTTTTTTTGATGTATTTTTCGTATTTCTACTGTATCACTCCAGATAATTTCACCACTTTGTATATCTAATAAATTTAGTACAAATTTAAAAAACATATCTTTTTTAGTAAAATTTGTCTGATATGAAGAACTAAGTTCACCATAAAATATCTTATCTGCACTATTTTCAAAACCAAAACGACCACTTTTTTGTAATCTTTTGATAATAATATTTTTAAAATTTTGCATATCAATATGATCATAGGTAGAATTTTTAATTTTTTTAAAGGAGCAGATATTTTTTTTTGAAAAATCTATAGTAGTTGAGCTTAAAATAGAGGATACTATCTCTTGAGATATTTTATTAAAATTACTTTCACTCCAATGAACTGTTTTTGAATCAAAATATCTACCATTTGCATAAAGTTGAATATATCCAAGCAAGAAATAGATCAATAAACTCTTCATTGAAGAGATCTTTTTCTTATATCTTTTTCATCAGTCCATGAAATAAGTCCATTCTTTAAATTATAAAGATTTAAAGTTATTCTATAAAAATGATTATCTCTTTTTTGAACTGAGATTATTGATCCATTTAAAATATAATCTGGAGAGAGTGTGCTTCCACTTATTTTTTTTATATATTTTTTATAATTTTGATAATCAATAAATTTGGCTCTTCCACTCTTACTAATAGCAACTCTAATACTATCACCAATTGATTTTGTATCAATATGTTCATCTGTTCTATTTTCAATCTCTCTTATATCTATAACTTTAGTCCCATCAAAAATTTCACTTTGTAACATACCTGTAGCCATCCCTTCAGTAAAAGCATAAAGCTCTTCAACACCATAATATAAATCTGTATCTTGTATACTTTTTGGATTGACTTGAACTATACTAGACTCTTTTTTTTCACGCAAATAAAATCTAAATTTTTCTACTTTTGGAATAGGAGCTAAACCTCTAATATTTCGAACATCAAGTTCATCCAAAAAAAGAGTTTTCCAAATAGATAAATCTTCGCTAACCTCATAACCAAATCTATCATACCATTTAAAACAATACTCAATATCATTATATCTATTGTGTGAAAAATTTTCTACTTTCACATGAGCTTCCAAAAGATCATTCACAAACCTCTTAGATATAGAACTACTCTTTATATTTTTGGAAGAACTAAGAGTATTAACTATTATACTATTTAGCTCTGTTATGTTTCTATTAGATTGAGGCTTTGAACAACTAGTAAGAAATAGGACCAAAAACCAAAAAGCACACTTTAAAATAATCTTCATTTACCCTACTTTCCAATAATATTACAAAATTTATTGTCCCTCAATAGATAATATTGATAACAATTTTTCTGTTTTTTTAAACATTTTAAATTCAATCTTTTATTATCCAAAATTTTACCATTTTTATCTATAACTTTTAATCTATATTTTTCAGATTCCAAAAGTAGAAATGAAAGTACATCTATTCTCTGTGGTAAAACAGACCATGTCAATAAATTATTTTGACTATAAACTACATTAAGAGTTTTATATATAGCAGAAGCCGATAAAGAGTTTTTACCCAAAGCTTCTGATAAAACCTCTTTTCCAGATTCCAAAATTACCTTACTAATCAAAGATGGTAGTTTTGCTTTAAACTCATTTATCTTAATAGCATTAATATCCGATAAAGTAGAAGATTTAGCAATAACTCTATCATGAGAATCTGTAATAATAATTTTATCAATATCAGATATATATAATTCAAATGTTGGTAGATAGAGCATTTTTTTTCTATTTTCATCTATTTTCACAGGAATTTTTACCTGCTTTTTAAGAGGGCTTTTTCCTATATCAAAAAAAATCTCTACCCTTTTATCAGAGCTATTCAACTTACTAGATTTATACAGCTTTAATTTATCTTTTAAAATAGGAGAATCCCTATAATATTTTAAAGCATTTATAATATCAATCCGAGCTTCACTACATTGATTATCCTCCTCATACAACAGAGCAGAGATATAATAAGCAAATGGATTTTGATAAGGGGTATGAAGAGAATTTACATTATCAAAAAGCTTCTCATATCTATTCAAAACCAAGCTATATCTATTTTCTCCATTTTTATACTTCTCTATCTCCAAATAAAACCTATCTCTCTCCTTCTTTTGAATAAAATTAGAGTTTTTAGTCTCAACCTTGGCCCCATCAAGATCACCTCTCATCAAATAATTTAAAGCATTATAATTATGCAACAAAACCTTATCATAACCCTCACCAACATAATCAGAAACAACAATATTAGAGAGAGCAATTTGAGGTTTAGTCTCATTAAATTGATAAATATTAATAGCTTTTTGAAAATATTTTTGAGATTCTTTATAATTAAACTGATAAAACTCCAACAGAGCCAATTCTACCATTTTCAAAAATTCACTTCTATTTTGAGCCACAATAGTAATTGATACTTGCAAATCACAAGAAGATAATTTTTGATTTAGTTTTTTTCTATTATCATTTGTATGCAAAATAGTTTTATGAAGATAATTAGATGCACTTTGGCAACCAATTAAAAAAAGAGTGATGATAAGAAGTATAGACTTAATTGTTATTTTCATGTTTTTATTCTAACATTTTAGAATAGAAAATCTGGTTTTATTAGTTTAATTTTTTGAGCACATTATACTATCACCTTCTGTCATATTTACTATTACATTTAGACTAAGTTATAAAAACATACTTTAAATTAACCTTAAGAAACCTAATTAATCTCATCAAATCAAAATAAGTTGTCTCGGAGTTTAACACGATCCTTAAATATTTATCACTATATTCAAAGGGATAAGGCATATATGATATATCAAATTTACTATTTACAAATTTTTTATATAATTTTTCATTATTTATAGCTATATTATATATAGGAAATGGACTACTTCTATCTATTTTTAAAAATTTATCCATTATTTTCATATTAATTTTTAGTTTTTTTAGTTGTTGTTCTCTAATATCACTCATTTTAAGAAAAACTTTTGCAAATGCTACAGAAGGAGGTGTAGCTGTTGTATATTCGGCAAATTTTTTAATCTCTTTTATATCTTTACTTGAACCAGCTATAAAACCAGCAGGAAATGATGGTGCTTTATTCAATGAACCAAAAAACATAATTTTTTTATTAGCCTCTCTCTTGTGATCCCAAATATATGCTGTATGACTAACATCAATAGATATTTTACTAAATTTATCAAGATATTTCATATAACTCTCTTTTGTACCATAAAAGGAGTTTAGACTATTGGAGATAAATATTTGATCACTATTATCTGGTATATATTTAATATTTTTCATTCTTTTATCTATCCAACTTGGATGATAATTTGAACTATAAAATAGATCTTTATTATTATCTTCTACCTTAGTTAAAAAATAATTTTTCATACACATACAAGCCAGATAGCCAGATGAAAATATTGCAGAGTCTTCACATCCAAAATCATTAGCAATCTTT